>ONJM01000037.1 GCA_900318145.1 uncultured Eubacteriales bacterium | reverse complement strand
AAAGTTTCTGCGGAGCAGTTCATCCGGCAGACAGCCTGAGCGGCTGGAAAGCAAGCGGGGATTGAGTTTCCCCGCTTTTTTTGTGGACATAAACCTTCTGATATGGTACTTTACGAAAAACCCCAATTTTTAATAAAAATTGTTTTGGGTGAATAAAACCTGGTGTCCTACTCGTCATTCATGGTGAAGGGAGGTGATCGGCGATGGAACGTGCTGCGGTACCCAGCATGATCCGTGAACAGAGACTGAATCAATGGATCGAAGATTACTCTGATTCGATTTTGGATTTTGCGGACCTGTTTTCTCTATCTGTCCGATCAGACCCAGGCTGAGGATGCGACACAGGACACGTGGATCAAAGCCTGGAAACACATGGATGATTTTGAACGGAAAGGCGTTATCAATGAAAAGGCATGGCTTTTGCGCATAGCAATCAATACCTGCAAGGATTACAGGCGTACAGCCTGGTTCCGGCATGTGGATCGGAGCAAAGCTCTGGATGAACTGCCGCCACAGTTGATTGCCGTGGAACCGGAGGATCGCACCCTCGCGTTAATGGTGATGGATCTGCCGGACAGATACAAACAGGTCATTCTTCTCCATTTCTTTCAGGGGCTTACGATGCAGGAAACAGCCGATCTCCTGAAAGGATCGCTGACGGGAGGTGTGACTTATGAAGGATAACAGATTGGAACAGCGGATTCAGCATTCGCTGAACGCAGAGCTTTCCGGGCTGAATACGACTTCCTGGCAGCGGGATCAATTCTTTGAAAACGCGACAGGAGGAACAAAAGTGAAAAGGAAGCTTACATACAGCCTTGTACTGGCAATTGTGATGCTGCTGATTGCTGCGACAGCACTGGCAGCAGCCATCACGAATGGTTTTGGACTCATGGATTTTTGGAAAGATACCCGGGATAATGTAGAGATTCCGGAGGATGCCGGGCAGTATATCGAGCATGACCTGGCTGTGGAAGAAACGGAACATTTTACCGTTCGTTTCCGGGAAGCGCTGTACGACGGAAAAACATGCCATATCGTTTATGATGTGATCCCGAGGAGCAAGGAACTGTTGCTCTTTGACAAACCTCTGGATGAATACTGGTATGCTCAGACGCGTCTGAACGCTGACATTGAAGAAATGCTGGAGGATGGCAGAACCATTCTGGATCGGTGGGACGAAGGTGGATATACAAGCGGGTGGCAAGTGGATATCGATGTGGGATCGGATACGGATACTATCGGGGAAACGAGCAGTAGAAGCAATGGCATATTAGACGAAGAAACAGGAATCTATACCGGCCAGCTCGATATTTCAATAGGTAGTCTGAAGGAAGAGAGAACACTATGGTTCAACGTGTGGATGGTGCCCCTAAAAGATATGCATGACGAGGAGTCCTTGGATTATGATCATGGGGAATACGTCCACATGGAGAGAACTTTTCATGCGGCCACGTCCGGTGAAGAAGTCATTCTGGTAAACACAACCCCTGTTCTGTTTTCATCCATTGGCGTACAGGTGGATCAAGTCCGGCTCGTGGTACTTCCTCAGGAGATTCAATATCAAATTGATTATTCTCTGACGGATGCGACATTGTATCATTCTATTTTTGATGATCACCCTGACGCGGATCATACTGTAACGCTTCAGCCGGAATTCCGATTTGTGAAAGCAACGCAGGATGGCGATGAACCTGTGGCCCTTCCCAAAGGAATTACGGGTAATTTCAGCGGGTATAGTATCGACGAGGAGAAAGGTCTTTACAGACAGACCGGCTCTCTCGGCAGAAGCAATTTTACGGATATCTATACCCTGTGCGCATACCGTATTTCTGTGCCGATAGAAACAGTATCTTTCCAGGTGGATGTCCAGAATCCGGATTCATTTACACCGGAAGAACGTGTTTGGCTGCAGGAATCGGATCGGTCAAAGCCGCACAAGTAATCTGAGATATTATTGATTGCAGACTCCCGCAAGGCTTGTTGTCCTGCGGGAGCTTGCAAATAAGCACAATTATGAGTTTTTCCAGGAAATGAAATATTTTCTTCTGCTCATCAGTCTGTATGAACGAAGGGGGTGAAAGCACATGAGCAATGTCAAGGGCCCTGACGAAGCTCAAAACCCGGATTTCGAAGAACTGGTATGGGAGGTGATATTTTGAAAAGATTGTTGCTACTTCTCACCGCGCTCATCATGATATGCATGTGCTCTATGGCATTATCGGATTCAAACAAACTCACCGAGGATGAAGCTTGGGAGAAGGCATTTGCCTTAGTTGAAGAACAGACGGGGTATACCCGGGATCAGTTGAGGAAAAACCAGATCCTCGATGGAGACGATATCTGGTACGTCACTATCGTTTTGAAAAATCCTCTGGAAGATGAGGATGGGCTATATTACGTCGAAATGGATAATGAAGGAAAACTGATCAATTTGACTTACCCGTCAAAGATTTTTCTGGAATCACAGCTTGAACGCGACATACAAGCCTGCTTTAACTGTGAGGACAGCTATCTTTTGCTGGCGGATGTAACGGCAAAATGGGCAGAAAAACTTTCTGCTCTTAATGACCCTGTAATATCCGATGAATGGACCTGGGAAAGATATCTCAAAGTAATCGAATTAGGGATCAGAGTTCCGCCTGATACTGTTTTGAACTATTCTGAAGCACGTCGGGCTGCCCTGAAACAGCTTGCTGAGGCAGAAGGTTGGACAGATGATATGCCTGGAATGTTCAAAATCTGGGTGTCGGCATATTATGTATTGGATGATAACCCTGTCTGGTTCTTCGGGTTGAGGACACATTCGTATACTGAAAAAGAATATGAATCAGATGCCGCAATGGACAGATATCATAAGGAACTCGATCAGGCTTTCAGCAAAGTAAACCAGTCAGTACCCCGGGAGATCGGGATTCTAATCAATGCCGAAACAGGGGAATTGATCGAAAAGCCCATGCTTGATTACGTGCCAGTGAAATTCCTTCCTATGGATTTCCTGATCCGCACGGATGCAGCGGTTGCCAGCGTAACGGATGATCAATAATCGACCAGGAGCGTCACTTCGGTGACGCTTTTTCCATTTTCCGGCACCTTGTTTACATCGACCAGCGATTTCGTTTACATCGAAGGTTTGGGATATTAGGTGAACCACCACCTTGCCCACACCGAACTTTGTGTACGGAAAATGAGTACCCCCGGACGGGGACTCGAACCAACGACCCCATCGATGTGAACGATGTGCTCTACCGACTGAGCCATGCCACCACGCTTCGGTTTGAAGTTCCTACCAAGGTGTCCTACCAACTGAGCCATGCCACCGTGTATATAAATTATGATGGCTATGCAACATATAGTATGACGTTCAAGCCCAAGGCGAAGGTTGGGTTAATGACAGCAGGCTGGACGTCATGTTTTCATGACGGAATGCCGCTGGCTTTCTTCTGTTGATGAATGCCAGCGGCAAAAATTGTCTGCTAAAAATCCAGAGGATATGTTAAAATTGGGGTCGGTAGCCAGTATGGCCCTGCCAAAATATCTTTGAATTTATTGGGGCTGTTGGTTGAACAGGAAAACCGGAAGTAAGTACTGCCAGGGAGATGAAGATAAGATGGATAAAATACCATTTTGGGAAGAGACATACAGAAATCGTGACATAAATGCTTTTTCGGCAGAACCGAACGGAACGATTCTGGAATTTGAACATCTCCTGAGAAAAGATGCCGTCATCCTTGAAGCCGGATGCGGAGAAGGTCAGAATGTCAGATATCTGGCTAAAAAGGGGTACTCTGATATAGATGCTTTTGATCTGTCAGAGGCCGGAATCTCAAAGCTTCACTGGATCTGTGAGAGAGAAGGATTACAAATTAATGCTTTTACAGATGATCTTGCAAAGTTTCAATTTGCCAAATCATATGATCTGGTGATGACATTCGCTACACTTTGCTTTGTCGAAAAGGATAAGTGGAAACACTTTATCGAAGATGCCAAAGAACATACAAAGCCGAATGGAATACACATTATTCATACATTTACAAATACGGTTCCCACTTCTCCTGACATCGCACCTTTCGCGGTCGGGTTGGCAGATGAAGGTGAAATAAAGGATTTGTATTCAGACTGGGAAGTTCTGCAATTTAAGACATATGTATTTGATGATGAGCATCCCGGTGTTCCAAAGCATCAGCATGCTGTAAACAAACTGGTGGTGCGGAAAACCGGAAGTTACGAAATTGTTAATGGGACGGAATATAAGGAAGCAAACGTTCCACCATGCCTGCTGATTCAGACGAATCGGCAGGCTTTTGCTATTAGCTTGCTCCCGATCATAATACTTCATATGTCCGAATATTTCCGGATAATTCCCCCACTAAATGCGAATAGCCTTTATTATGCTTTGTAGTGCCTTTTATGAATCAAAATTTTGAAAATTATTTCGATTATTTTAGAATAAAAGAGAAAATAAGAGTTTTCGTTGACTTTTTCACGTCCTTTTTGGTATAATGTCAATGGTGGAGAGATATCCTCTCTTCGACTGAGTTGAACCTTGTAAAGCATATAGCGAGAACACTGCCGACTCTGAGGTTCTCATTTCACGATTGCCGCTCATTTTGAGCGGCTTTCGGCGTATTTAGGGAAAAAACTAATTATATATCGGATTATTTTCCATGTATTTCATCAATCGAGTTATTGAATGGAGGTATAAAAATGGGTATTGTGCCAGATTTGTTTTTTGGTATCTGGATTTGTGTAAATGTACTTGGTGTCGTTATTTATATCGTTTTGGGGATATCGATTATAAAGGGAGAAAAACAGAAAATCCGGCAAAAGCAGCGATCACAGCGAATTCATGATTTTGCAAAAATTCTTGATCAAGAAGGCCGAAAGCAGGCTGCAGACCAAATTATTGAAAATGATCATCTGGAATCTGTGGATGATTTTAATCACAGATTATCAGAATGCAATAACAATACAGTATCAGCCATCCACTTTATCGCCTTTGCGTTTTACCTCATACAGGTCTTCCTCCGCAAAGAAGCCGCGATAACTCAGCAGCGCTTCATATACGCTTCAAATCCCGGCTTCTCCGCTTAAAAACCCCAGGAATATCAACGTTCCTGGGGTTTTATGTTTTCCAATTTGGCAATAATTTCCCAATAAACGAAAAAAAGGGGCTCTATTCCCAGGCGGGAATAAAGCCCCAAAAATAAAAAAATCACAGGCTGTTGATGTAAGCCTGCATCCTGTCTGCGGAGTCTTTCCGCATCTTATCCGTCACATGTCCGTAAACGTCCAGAGTGAACGCTACAGTGGCATGACCCAGATTTTCAGATACCGTCTTTATGTCATCCCCGTTTTGTAGGCTGATCGTTGCAAAACTGTGCCGAAGATCATGAAAACGAATATCACCAAGTCCTATACTATCCACGATCCTCTTCAGATGCTCATAAACTGTCATACTGCAAAGATAATGCCCAAGTTCATTGGTAAAAACAAGATTCAGCTCATTATTGAAAGCCTCTCCTGCTTGCAGTTTCCATCGGTTTTGATCTGCCCGCACTTTCTTCAGTACATCAAATACAATCGGTGCCGGAGTAATGATTCTGATTTTTCCGTTCTTCAGGCTGGAAAACCCATATTCGCTTTCACCCGAATGGTTTTTGCGGAACTGTTTTTCAATTCGAATAACACCTTTTCTGAAATCGACACAATCCCAAGTCAGACCCAGAACCTCTCCCTGGCGCATTCCGGTAAATAGATCCACAAAAAACAAATGCTGATAACGATCTCCTTTAATAGCCTTAAGGAAATCAGACACCTCTTCGCCCTGCATTATTTTCACCTCTTTCTTCTCTCTGCGCGGCAATTTACATGCATCGCACGGATTAGTCTTTATATACTGGCAAAGTATTGCTTGTTGGAATGCCTTATGAAGAACTCCATGAAGATTTTTAACAGATTTAGGAGACAATCCCGGCTTTTTTTGCTTATTTCCAAACCTGTTTGTCATCTCATAAGGTTTGTTAAGTTGGTTATATGAGTCCGGAATATGGCATGTTCAACTTCCGTGAGCTCTGCTTTGCCATGGATTATTTCTACGGCCTGAAAAAGGAGCACCGCATTGACAGCTTCATCGATTTCCTGGCGCTGGACGCAGGCGTGTTCGCGCAGCTGTCCGGGACGGATTCCATCGCGTTCGACGCCGCGCTGACCGGGATCCTGATGCGGTTTTTCGACGACGGGCATTCCGCCATCTTCAGAAACAGCTGGCGCAGCGGACAGCCCCAGGGGATGGTAATGGTCAGCATGTTCGCGAACATGGGATATTCCCCCGTGACAAGAAACAAAGAAGGAACCAGGCTGACGAAAGCCAGAACGAACGCGTACCCGGACGGGATTCCCGCCTATGAGGAAATCGGCGATACCGCTTTCGTCACCTTTGATTCCTTTACCGCCAAACGGAAGCCGGAGGAGTATTATGAGCTGGAGAATCCGGACGATCCGCAGGATACCATTGAGCTGATGATCTACGCCAACCGGATGGTGCGCCGGGAAGGCAGCCCGATCAAAAATATCGTGATCGATCTTTCCTCAAACGGCGGCGGCGCATCGAACGCGGCGATTGCCGTGGCCAGCTAGTTTACGGGCGAGGCCAGATTCTCCCTTCTCGACACGATGACGGGTGCAGAAACCATCGCCTGCTATCGCACGGACCTGAACCTGAACGGCATCGCGCTGAGCGATCCGGAAGGCAGCTCCGAATTGTTCGATCCGGGGATACGGTTAACGGTCAGTATAACCTGTACTGCCTCATCTCTCCGTCGTCCTTCTCCTGCGCCAATCTGGTGCCCGCCATCTTTAATCATGTCGGCGGGATCACCCTGATCGGCCAGCGCTCAGGCGGCGGTTCCAATGTGGTTTTCCCCATCACGACGGCTTCCGACACGATCTATCTACTCGATGTCCGACTCGCTGCAGATTACAACCTATGCCAACGGTTCCCTTTACGGCGTCGATGCGGGCGTCGAGCCCCATGTCCGGCTGAACAACGCAGAATCCTTCTATGACAGGGAAGCGCTGGTGGAAATGATCCACAATCTGAAAAAAGCGGAACGAAGAAACGGTTCTCTCATAATGAGTCACAAATGAGTCATGAGAGAACCGCCCCCTGTGTTTTTGTTTGTTCTTTTTTTAACCGGTGACGCGGAGGCGCACCACGGCGTCCGGGCAGCCCTCGCAGGAGAAGGTTACGGCGGCGTCTCCCGGGACGTCCCCGGCTTTGATGACGGCGAGGACCTTGCCATCAAAGAACCGGTGGGTGCTGTCCTGATAGGATTCCTCCGTCATCGGGTCGCCGGAGCCCATGCCGGCCAGGACGGCGCCTTCCGCCTTCGCGGTCACCTTTTTCCCGCTGAGCAGGTCCGGCGTGCCGGCTTCGTCGCAAAGGGTCACCAGGATGTGGCACAGGTCATTGGAACCGGCGCGGAGCTCCGTTTTGTCCGCGCTCAGCCGCAGGACGGTTCCGGGGCCTGCGGTGGCCAGCGACTGGCGGCCCGCCTCCTTTCCGTCCACGTAGGTGACGGCCTCCAGCGTTCCGGGCGCGTAAGGCGTCTCGAACCGGCAGTAGAATTTACGGAAATCATCGCCGACGGGCTTCCTGCCCAGGGAAGCGCCGTTCACGATCAGCTCCACCTCGTCCGCGTCCGCGTAGATTTCCACCGCCGTCGCCATTCCTTCGCATCCGGCCCAGCTCCAGGTGGGCAGGCTGTCCGTCCAGGCGTAGGGATTGCTGACAAACTTCCTGCCGTAGCGGGCCGGGTTGTGCACGCTGATGTACGGTTGGTGCCCGCGGCCGGTCCACACCGTCTCCTGCCAGAAGGACATGGGGCGCCGGTCGCCGATCAGGTTGAACGGCGCCTGGTAGGCGCAGATCCAGGGGTAGTCGGCCATGAATTTCCCGTTATGCTCCTCCGGAAGGCAGAGGCGGCCCCCGCCGACCTCGCCGAGGTAATCCCAGCCCGTCCAGCAGAAATCGCCGATCACATAGGGATTCCGCGTCACGATCTCCCAGTTGCGGTCGATAGCGGGCGCGTTGGTCTCGGAGCCGAAGAAGACGCGGCTCGGATGCATCCCGTGCTGGATTTCATACATATCCGCCGTATAGTTGTAGCCCACCACGTCCAGCATGTCCGCCGCCTCCTGGGACTGTTCCATCACCCAGGGGCTGGTGCCGAGGGCCATGAAGCTTCCGAGATCCGCCCCGCCCTCCTTGTCGTTTCCGGCGAACATCATGTCGTTGATGCCGCCGCCGGTGCCTCCGCCCGCCATCTTCGCGAGCTGCTCGGCCAGGTTTCCCATCACGGACACCATGACGTTGATCCCGTTGGTCACCAGCCTGGACCGGTCCAGGGAGCGGAATTTCTCAATCAGTTTCCTGCCCCAGCGGTCGGACACAACGTCGCCCGTCTCCGGAATCTCGTTGCCGACGGACCACATGATGACGCTGGGATGGTTGTAATCCCTGCGCACGACGTCCTCCACGTCCTGTTCCCATTCCGCCTCGAAGGATTTCCCGAAATCGTAGGCCGCCTTGCTGTCGGTCCATATATCCGTAAATTCATCCATCACGTACATGCCCAGCCGGTCGCAGGCGTCCAGCAGCTCCCGCGAGGGCGGATTGTGGGCGGTGCGCACCGCGTTGAAGCCGCCGCTTTTCAGCAGCGCGATCTTCCGCATCTCCGCGTCCGCCACCGATACCGCGCCGATCAGGGCGTTGTCATGGTGGATGCATCCGCCGCGCAGCTTAGTCTCCTTCCCGTTGATCCGCAGGCCGCGGCGGCTGTCCGCCCGGACGGTGCGGATGCCGAAGGTGACCTCGCCTTCGTCCCCGGCGTTTTCCCCGTCCGCAAGCTTCACTTCGCACGTATACAGGTTCGGATGCTCCGCGTCCCACAGGGCAGGCTGGTCCACATCCAGCCGCGTGGACAGGGTAACCGTCTCATTGGCGCTGATATAGAACCTGTTCCGGTCTTCCGCCACCGCCTTCCCGGCGGCGTCCTTCAGGACAAACCGCACCTCTCCCCGGAAGGGCCGGTGGTACGCGTTGCATACTTCCGTCTCCACGCGCACCGAGCCGAGCGCCTCATCGCAGTCCAGCGTGGTCACGCGGATGCCGTCCGGCTTCAGGTGCAGCAGCGGCCCTGTCAGGAAGCGCACGTTCCGGTAAATGCCAAGACCGGGATACCACCTGGCATTGGGCATTGCCTGTCCGCGGACGAGCACCCGGATCTCGTTTTCTGCACCGTAGTCCAGGAATTCATCCAGCCTTACCGTGAAAGGGGAATACCCGTACGCGTGGCGAAAAGCAGTCCGGTTGTTGACGATGACCGTCGCGTCCATATATATGCCGTCAAAATTGATATAATGAACTGTATCGCGCTCCGCTTCCTCAACGCGGAACTTTTTTATATAGGTAAGATCCGTTCCTTCAAAAAAGGCCATGCCCGGTCCCGATTTGCATTCGGCGTACCTGGGCCGGGAGATCAGGGCGTCATGGGGCAGGTCCACAACGGCCGGTTTTTCCCCCGAGCCGCCGAGGACAGATTCCAGGATGGTTTCGATACCGGCTTTCACCATCCAGTTTTTGTTAAAATCCGTTTGCTTCATTTCGCGTCTCCTCTTCTGAGAAACAGGGATCGGTGCAACTGTACCGATCCCTGCGCCTGTTTCAGGACATTTCGTTATTTAAAGAGGTGGGCATGGCGGGTCATGACATCCTCCAGGGAGAATGCTTTGCCGGCCGCAACCAGGTCATCGGGGGTGAAGTCATTGTTGTACCAATGGGTCATGTTCAGGATTTCCTGCGCGGTGTAGCCGGGGATGCCGCTGTCCAGGTACTTGATATAGTTGTTGTATTCCTCAATGTTGTGGATATGGACGTTGTTCCACAGCAGGTTGGTGCCGTTGTCCGCAATGATGCGGGTTCCGTCCAGGGCGAAATTGTAGCCGACAACAAAGCCGATCTGCATGGCCAGGTAGTTGCCTCCGGCGATATAGGCCAGGTATCCGTCCTCCAGCGCCTTGCCGGTACTTTCGGTGATGTCGATGCCGCAAACCTTGATGTAGTCCTGCAGGCCTTCGTTGACGATGGTGTTGTAGATACTCTCACTCAGCGCCGTGCAGCCCAGGCCGTCCATTTCCGGATAAGCCGCCGCCGCGTTGGCGATGCCGTCTGCCCAGGCGGTATAGTCCATGTTCTCGGTGAGCAGGTTCATGCCCAGCTTGGCAGCCGTGTCTTCAAAGCCGTGCAGGCGCTGGTCATGCTGGCCGGACATACCGAGGGGCAGGCCGTTCCACACCACGTTCCGGCAGCCCAGGTTGTACAGGGTCGTCGCACCTTCCACCATGGCGCCGTAGTCGTCAACGCCGACGCAGCCCATGAAATACTCGTATTTCCGCGCGGTCTCAATGATGGCAGGATCGGACAGGACGGAGCCGACTACGATGTAGGGAACCTTCGCTTCTTCGAAAATCTTGAAGTATCCTTCGGACGCCACGAGCGCGAGGCAGAAGTCATAGTGCTTGACAAGGGCGGACTGCAGGATCGAGATGCCTTCGTCCCCAAAGGAGCTGCCGCTCTCCACGAAGGTGGGCGTGCAGTTGAGCTGTTCGCAGATGAACTCAATCGCCGACTTGTACTGGGATCCGAGTTTATCCGTGAACTGGGCGTATGTGACCAGGACTTCGAAGTGGGGCAGCTTTTCTTTGACCGCGGGATCCACGTCGTCAATCGAAGTATAGTTGGTAACGACGGAACCGTCCGAACCGATGGAGGTGCCCTCGGATTCCGCGGCAGCCATAAAGGCCATCGCCAGCATCATCAGGGACAGAAGGATGGAAATGATTTTCTTCATGGATGGATCTCCCTTTCTTTAAATAATTTATTTTATCTGAGCGGGATTCCCCCCGCGCAAATACGGATTGGTTCAGGAAACCTTATGCTTTCGCAGCCAGCGTGACCGTGCGGGATCCGTATCCTTCTGCGGATACCTTTACCTTGACGGTTCCCGGCTCTGCCGCCCGGACAACGGCCATCGCACGGCCGCGGAAGGTGCTGCATACGTTCCCGGTAAAGTTTTCGTGGGATTCGGGATCCGCGCTGCCGAAGCCCGCCAGTTCCCCGCCTTCCACCTCAACGGTCAATTCGGCCTTCGCCGTGGGATCCACGACGCCGTTCTCATCCTGCAGGCAGATATCGACGTATCCGACTTCGGTCATAGCTTTGATTTCCGGATTCTCCACCGCCACTGTAAGGTCCGGGGTGCCCGCGGTACGCAGCGCAAATTCCGTTTTTTCTTCGCCCTTCACCGCAACAGCCCTGATTTCCCCTGGCTCGTAAGTCACCTGGAATTTCGCCATGAACGCGAAATCCTCGCCGACTTTCTTCACGCCCTGGGATTTTCCGTTGATAAACAGCTCCACGGTGTCTGCGCCTGAGTAGACGTCCACGTCCATCTGCTTCCCTTCGTCACCCTTCCAGGTCCATGTGCCGCGTCCGTCAGACCAGTTCCAGTTTCCGTCCAGGCGCACCTGCCTGCCGAACACCTCCGGCGGGCATACATTGATATAAGGCTCTTTCCGGAGTCCCCATACGATCTGCCGCCAGTAGGCCACCGGCTGGGGCATGCCGTTGATGTCAACGGTGCCGCACATGGCGATGCGCATGGGCCATTTGCCCATATTGAACCCGGCGGGTTCGTCCGTATAGCTGTTCTTGCCGATACCGGACTCTCCCAGATAGTCCCAGGCCGTCCAGACAAAGTCGCCCAGGACCGTGGGCAGTTTCTCCACCAGCGCCCAGTTCTTCGCCAGTTTGGACGGGAAGGTTTCTGATCCAACCAGGATCCGGTTCGGGTATTGCGCCGCGTCAGGCTCGTACCTGTCCTCAGCATAATTGTATCCGGCGATATCCAGCTGGCCGCAGGCCTCCTCAATGTATTTGGAAGAAATCGGGTGGCTGTTCAGCATGCCCATGATATCCCCCAGGGAGGACATCATTTCGTTGATCTCGCCGCCCGCGCTGGGGTTGATGCCCATTGAGGCCATGATCTCGCCTATATGGTCTATCACGGCCAGCATGATATTGATGGAATTCATGACATAGCGGTTCGGATCGATGGAACGGATGATATCCGCAATCTTCCGTCCGAATGCCACGTCGAATTTGTTGCCGTTTTCAGGGATTTCGTTGCCGATGGAATACAGGATTACGGATGGATGGTTGTAATCCTTATAGACCCACTGCGCCACGTCTTCCCGGTATTCGTCCGCCATATTGATGCCGTAGTCAAATTCGGCTTTTGTGGAACACCATACGTCGGAGAACTCGTCCATGATATACATGCCTACCCGGTCGCAGGCCCGCAGCATCGCCTTGCTGACCGGATGGTGCGACATCCGGATGGCGTTGTAGCCGAGTTCCTTCAGAATGCGGACGCGGCGCTCCTCAGAATTTTCGAAAGTTGCGGCGCCCAGCACGCCGTTATCGTGATGGATGCAGCCGCCGCGCAGCTTGACGGACTTCCCGTTGATGCGCAAACCTTTTTTTGCGTCCAGCTGCATAGTCCGGATGCCGAAGGTATCCTCGAAGGTATCGGCTGTTTCCCCGTTTGCTTTGACCGTCGTCCGGACCGTATACAGGTAGGGTGTTTCCGTATCCCAGCATACGGGATTCGGGACCGCCAGGCGCTGGTAAAGCGTTTTGGGCTCATGGTCGAAGAAAGTTATCGGCTGCGTTTCCGAGGCGACGACCTTTCCCTCTGCATCAAGGATCTCATTTGTGATCAGGCCGGTCACCGTTTCGAAGCCTTCATATACCAGGGGCGTCTCCAGCTTCACCACCGCCTGGTCCTCTTCCGCGAACTCCGTGGCAGCCCGGGTGCCGGTGTATACAATATGCAGCGGTGAACCGATATGCAGGTTCACGTCCCGGTAAATTCCCCCGCCGGTATACCAGCGTCCGGCGGCTCCGGTTCCGTTTTTCACGGCCACCTTGATCTCGTTTTCCTCCCCGATCTTCAGGAACCGGCGGATATCGAAGAAGTGGTTGCCGTAACCGTAACGGGCGATCCCCGCGTAAGCGTTGTTCACATAGACCTGGGCGTTCTGGTAAATTCCCTCAAACTCGATCACGACGCATTTCCCGGCCCATTCCTCAGGCGCGGTGAATTTCTTTGTGTAGCATACGTTCCGGGATTTGTAGAAAGCGACCGCGCCCAGGCTGTTGTCCTGCACCTGTTCCGTGCCGATCACAGCGTCATGGGGCAGGTGAACTGTTTTCGGCGCAGCGGCAGTCCCCGCCAAGGCCGCGAACAGACCGTTGCCGGATCCTTCCGTAAAGCTCCAGTTGTCGTTGAACAACATCTTTTTCATCGGTATGATTCCTCCCTTTCTGTTTTGCGGCTCTGCCGCCTTACGCTGAAATCGCCCGTCTGTATTCCTTTTCCGCTTCCTCGGCGAACTTCCTGTCCGCTTTCATTTTCGCCGGCAGCGTCGCGTTCGCGGAAACCGCCATAACCACCAGCATAAAGAATCCAGTGACGACATCCTTCCAGTTCTGCGGCAGTCCCACTGCAATGAAGCCGGCGGACATGACTTTCATGGTCAGCACGCCGCAGAACACCGCGATGCTGGGATCTGCCCACCTGGAAAGCAGCATGCCGAGGAAAACGCCCATAAAAGCATCCATCATAACCATCATGGAACTCATGCTGGAGGGGCAGAACAGGCTGCCCTGCGAGGACATGTACAGGATGGCGGCAATACCTAGGAAGAGGCCGCCGACCACGGAATTGAGGAGCTTGATCTTGTCCAGGTTCAGCCCCGCGGCCAGCGCGACGGACTGGTTGGATCCGACTGCCCGCAGGTTGTGTCCGAAGGGCGTCAGGTTGTACAGTACATAGAACACCGCGGCCGTAATGCCCATGATCCAGAAGCAGGCGGGTGAACGGCTCAGGAAGGTGTCTGCCTGGGTCATCTTGCCGCCGCCGGGGAAAAACATCCTGGGCAGCGCCTCGAAGAACAGCAGCATGCCGAGGCTCAGCACCATACCGGGCACGCGCAGCCAGTTGTACAGCAGCCCAAAGAGCGTGTTGCACAGCAGTGCGACGGCAATGGCCAGGAAGCAGAACCCTGGCAGTCCCCAGCCCAGCATATTGCTCAGGCCGATTCCGATAATCGAGCCGCAGCAAACCACTGCGCCCGCGGAGAAATTCATGACCCCGGTGCTCATGCCAAGCAGGAGGGCATAGCAGATAATGGCGGGCTGTACAGTCGTTCGGAGCGCTGTCAGCACGGCACGCTCGTTGAAGGTACGCCCGCCGGAAAGCAGGCCGAACAGCAGGTAAACCACAACCGGAAGCAGCATGGTTTTCAGGATGCCAAACAGCTTTTTGCCTAATTGTTTCATACCTTTCTCCTTTCCCCGGTCAGCTGACCAGCTTGCCGGCGCTTCTGTCATAAGTCAGGGCGATAATCACGACGAAGATGACACCTTTGATGCCGCCGATAATGTTGGGATCGATGCCCCAGAGGGCGAGGCCGTTTGTCAGCATGGTGACCGTTACCGCACCGACGATGGCGGAAACCATCCTGGATTTTTCCCCGCCGGACATGGGGAACCCGCCCAGTACGATGGCAAGCATCATGGAAAACTCGATGCCAGAGCCCGACTGCGCGCTGACCGTCCCCGTGCGGAACATCGTGAAGACAGCGGTGATTCCGACGCACGCGCCGAGAATCGCGTAAGCCAGGAAGATCTGGTTCTTCACCCGGACGCCCGCCTGTGCGGCCGTCACCTGGTTGCCGCCGATCAGTTTCGCCCATTTGCCGACGCGGTGGAAATGGAAGAAGTACATCCCGATCCCGATGACAGCGATCAGCGTGATGATTTTCACTGCGTCATTGGACAGCACCGGATAATCGCTGATCGGAATGATCAGCTCCGCCTTGGCGACGCCGATCGTCAGCAGACCGGCCAGCAGGGAACGGATGCACATGGATCCGATAAAAACCGGAACATGGAATACAGCCGAAATCAGGGAGACCAGCAGGCAGCTGGCCACGGGAACCAGGATCATTACCGGGATCACGATGTAAATCGGGAAATTCAGCTTCAGCAGCAGGAGTCCCCCGACCATCTGCGCAACGCCGCAGGCTGATCCGATACTGAAATCCATATTGCCCTGTGCGTAAACAAAGCTTGCCCCGACGGCAATGATCACCAGCGTGAAGCACTGCTCGATCATATTCATCAGGTTCTTTGAACTGAGGAAAAGGCCGTTCGTCACAATGGAGAAAAAGACAAGGCAGAAAATAAGCCCTACATACGGGATGACCATATCAAACACATTTTTCCTGGCAGCTTTCCTGTCAAGCCGCGCCTGGATTTCCAGGTTTTCCGCGCTGTTTTTGGAAACCGTCGACATAACCCCTTCCCTCCTTTTCAGATGATGTATTCAATGATGTCCTGTTCCGTCAGGTCCGGGCTCCGGTCAAATTCCTTCGCCAGTTTCCCGTCTTTGAAGATCATCATGCGGTCGCTCATGCCCATGAGTTCCATGAGTTCCTCGGATATCATGATGATACCTTTTCCCTGATGTTTCAGCTCGTTGATCAGGCGGTACATGTCGGCCTTCACGCCGACATCGATTCCGCGGGTCGGGCAGTCCAGCACCAGCACATCGCTGTCCGTCCCAAGCCATTTCGCAAAGACGACCTTCTGCTTATTGCCGCCGGAAAGCTCCTTGACCATCTGTTTTCCGTTCCGGCATTTGATGCTCATCGCCTTGATCTGCCTGTCTGAGAACTGTTTCTCCCACGCGGGGGAGATAAAACCGATGGTCCTGGACAGGATCTTCAGCGCCGGGGAGACAATATTGCTCCGGATGGTGGAATTCAGGATGATGGATTCCTTGTCCCTGTCCTTGGAAACATACGCCATGCCGTTATTCACCGCGGTGACCGTGTTGTCGATCCGGACGTCCCTGCCGTCCTTGTGGAGTACGACCTCACCGGTCAGCGTCTTCTCGATGCCGAAGATCACACGGCCGATCTCGTGCATACCGCAGTTGGACAGCCCGCCCAGCCCCAGGATCTCTCCCCTGTGCAGGGTAATGTTGATATTCTTGAAATACGGGCGGAGCGTGATCCGTTTTGCCTCCAGGAGCACGTCATCCGTCATCCGGCCATTCCAGTCCGACCGGTAATAGTCCCCCTCCAGCTCCCGGCCGATCATCAGGGACCGCATCAGGTCAACGGACATATTGGATTTGTCCAGTGTATCAATGATCACGCCGTCCCGAAGCACTGTGATTGTGTTGCAGACCTCCATCAGCTCCTCCAGGTCGTGGCTGATAAAAAGGACGGCTTTGTTCTCCTCATGCATTTTCTCAATCAGCCGATAGATCAGCGTACGGCCTTTGGTGGCCAGGGCTGTGGTCGTTTCGTCAACAATCAGCAGGTCGGGATTGTTCACCATTGCGCGGGCGATTTCCACAATTTTGCGGTCCTCGAAATTCAGCTGTTCGATGTTCATCCGCCCTTTGATCTCAGGCGCGCCGATGTCGGCCAGGATCCGGTCCGCCTTCGCGTAAATCTCCTTCCAGTTCAGGAACCCTGCTTTGGTAAACTGCTCCAGGCGCCCGGTAAAAATATTGGAGGCCACGTCGAGCCCCGGCAGCGTGGCCGCTTCCTGAACGATCATGGCCACACCGTGGTTCTGGGCGTCCACCATGCTTTTCGGGGTGTATTTCTCCCCGCGCAGGAACAGCTCGCCGCTGTCCATCCCGAGCGCGCCTGCCACGATGGATGAAAATGTGGATTTCCCGGAGCCGTTTTCTCCGATGAGGCCGCGGATCTCCCCTTTCCGGACTTCCACATCCACGTCTACCAGGGCCCGGGTGGGGCCGAAGGCTTTACACACCCTGCGCGCCGACAAAATGATCTCATTGTCCACCTGTACATCCTCCTTGCTCGCAGAAATCTTTACAAGTCTGTATTCGTCTGGTAGAATCAATGTATCGAAAATATACCTTTCCTGTAATTTATGGTAAGTTATTGATTGATTTTGCACAATAACCTGTTTGAATATTCTGGAAGCATTCATGTATCCTAAATGAACTTCAGGAGGAGTGCATGGCAGACCGAACAGAAAAAGACGTCTTTTCCCTGGGCTCCGGTGACCCAAGGCAGCACACCCTGCAACTGGCCGGTACCGGTAACTCCATGATAAAGGTATTTTCCGGAGATCCGGAGAAAGCCGGTTCCCCCCTGATCTTTGACGTCGCCGGGGAATACGGGCTGATCATCGAATCGATCCGGAACAATGTCTTTACCTTTGCGTCTTATACAAAGGAAAAGCATGATGTTTTCTCCGTTCCCCAATTCAGTTTTCTCACCCAGGCGCCCCTCCACAAGCACAATTTTTCGGAAATCGGCCTGGTACTGGACGGGATCGTCTGCCAGAATGTCGATGGGCGCCACCTGACCCACCGCGCGGGTCAGGGCTTTATCCTGAACCGGAATATTGTGCATACAGAAGAATTTGTGAACGATTTTACGATCATGTACCTGGAGCTTCCCGAGGACGCGCTGTCCCGTATCATCCGGCGGGACCAGGCCCGCTGCTCCGCGTATCCCTTTTCTGCCGAAATGAATCAGTTTTTCCTTTCCACGGAGTCCGCCCCTTCATCCGACCGAATGCTGCTGACTTTTTCGCCGGTTGATTCGCTGCCGTCCCGTTCCGAAGCCGTCCGGGACATCCTGGACCGGATCTGCAGGGAGATGGAGGAGCGGAAACCCGGATACTCCGACCTGTGCGACGGGATGATCCTACGGCTGCTGTACATGCTCGATGACGAAAACCTGTACCAGAAGGAATACTACAGTTCCAATATCAAAACCCCGGAGCAGGCATTCAACATGCTGACGGATTACCTGATCGAAAACTGCGGCCGTTTCAGCCGGAAGGGGCTGGAGGAGGACCTGCACTACAGCTCGGGATACCTGAACAAAGTCTGCAAAACCTTCACCGGCAAATCGCTGGTAAAATACGGGCAGTTCTTCTCCATGAAGGAAGCGGAGCGGCTCCTCCTGAAGACGGACCTGTCCATCACCGAGATTGTGGAAAGGCTGGGATATACCAACCGGCATTATTTCAACCAGGTCTTTGAATCCTATTTCTCCGTCCCGCCCTCCCGGCACCGCGAAAACCATACCCGGAGATAAGGAAAGCAAAAAAACGGAGTGACTGCTATGGGCAGGCTGGTCTGGACCGGGAATATCTGTTTCGATATGCGGGACTGGAAAAAGGAATCGTTCCGGGCGGTTTATACCGGCACCGAATGCGTCATGGCGCTGACGTAGGACGGGAGAGTTCTGCAGAAAATCACCGACCCGAAGATGGCGGCCCGCACGGAATACTGGACGCGTATCCGGCAGGTCTCCCTGAGCAGATGGGCCGTGGGGCTGGCCATCGGGCTGGTGAGCGACGGGACCTGCCTGATCGCCAAACGGCCCGTCCGATACCTGACCGACCCGCGGAATTTCAGCGGGTCGGTTCCCTTTGACCGGGTCAACGAAACCGTGCGCGGCTGGAAGGGGATTGTCCAGGTCGCCGCGTCAGACGCGTTCTTCGCGCTGGATACCAGCGGAAACGTGCATTGCGCGCCGCTGAGCGAAGATTCCCTCCGTTCCTACCGGACGGTGGAGTCGTGGCGGAACGTTTCCCGGATCGTAACGGACACCCAGGGCTCCGTGTTCGGCGTCACAAAGGACGGAAAGGTACTGTGCGCGGGCGCGAACGCGGAAAGGGCGCATATGGAGCTCAGCGGGCTGGCCGGCGTAATGGATATCGCCCCGACCGGCTCGGAATGCGAGCAGGTGATCGCGGCCTTTGAAGACGGCAGCGTGCGGGACGCGCGGACAAAGGAACTGCTTTTCACGGTTTCGCCGTCCCGCGCGGCCGGCGGGAAAATGATCCTGGACGCCCATTTCGGATACATAGTGTTTGCGCAGAAGTCGGACACGGAATTGTACCGCCTGGCCAGCCGGCCGGAGGACTGCGAACCGGTTTTTCGGAAAAAAGGGCGCATTGTTTCCTTCTCCGTCGGGGACTGTTCGTACAGTGATCCGTTTGTCGTCGCGGTCGTGGAGTAAAGAAAAGCAGCGATGCCGAAGTCCAGGTTTCAGGCTTCAGCATTGGAAAGCATAGCAAGGCTGGTCTGCGGGAACAATCGTAACTGAGTCATGATAGAACCATCCACGATAACTTATGAACACGTGGTAAGGAGATCCAGCATCTTGTTCCAGAGATGCTGTTATATGTTGCTGACCACTATGAACCCCTTGTCCAATATTGCATTACACCTTCAGAATCCATTAAGTATAGTCTCCCTTCGCTGCCACTGAATGAAGCACCTTTGATAGAGGATGTGAAGGCTTTTTCACAAGAAGCAAAGAAAAACATGGCAATGTACGATTCACCTGCCATGGAAAAAACATATCATGCCTGGGAAAAAAAGAACTCGGAACACAAATCGTTCAGTTCTGAAGTGGTTCAGTTGGTTGGAGAACGATTTGCAAAAGCATCTGACTTTTGCAAGGCTGCAAACATCGACAAAAGGACCTATCATAAGATGGCTTCAGATTATTGTTATCAGCCATCACGAATAACAGCATTCCGTTGTTGTTTTGGATTGGGATTAAATCTGGAGGCGGCCGAAGATCTTCTGAAGTTAGCCGGAATGGCATTTTCACCAAACAATGCTGATGATCTGGTTGTAAAGTTTTGTTTGGACAAAGGTATTCATGATATTCCCGGAATTAATTATATGCTCTATCGATATGCAACCCACTCGCTAATTGATGTTAGAAACGGCTCAAATGAAGAAGTTCTCCAGATGCAGCTCGAAAAGGTGAAGCAAAAATAGCATTGTAAAAAGACTTCCTCCGGTTCATATGCCGGAGGAAAGTTCGTAAGCAGAAATATAAATAATCGTTTTCAATACTTACCATGGGCTGTACCCTTACTTGTACCCTTACCAAATTGAACTTATTTGCTCATTTTGAACAAATAAGCACAGATTAGTAACCATTTTGAACAAATAAGCACAGATTGATACTCATAGCACTGGTTCAAATCCCGGCTTCTCCGCGTAAATAAAACGCTGTATTCTCAATGGGTACAGCGTTTTCATTTTGCTTTTGTTTTCCAACTGCATCCGGAAAATCAGTAAAGGGGGGTGCGGACAGAATCCTGGACCAAGAATGACGGAACAGGGAGGAGCCGCAAATGTTTTCATACGATGAACGAATGGTAGCAATTCAACACCTCATT
>ONJM01000017.1 GCA_900318145.1 uncultured Eubacteriales bacterium | reverse complement strand
CGAAGTAGCCCTTCGCCAGCTTCATAACCTTGCGGCGGCTTTTATGGGCGTTCACAGCCCTCTTGATACGTGCCATGATTGTTTTCCTCCTTGCCGGTTGGGCTTATTTGTAAGGCAGCAGCTTATGAATCGTGCGGGCTTCAGCGGCATTGTCCACAATACCGGCGTTCCGCAGGTGACGGGTGCGCTTGGTAGTCTTCAGATGCACCTGATGGTTGGCGTTCATCTGCTTATGCTTTACAATACCGTTCTTGGTAAAGGAAAAGCGCTTGGCAGCTCCGCGGTGGGATTTCTGTTTAGGCATGGGTTAGTCCTCCTTCCAGTGCGGTTATTCCTGCGTCTCTTTCGAGGCAGTGTTCTCCCTCTTCGCCTTCTTTTCGGCAAAGGAGGCCTTCAGGGCCTTGGGAGCCAGGATCATGATCATATTGCGGCCATCCAGCAGCGGGCGGCGTTCCACCATACTGACGTCCTTGCACCGATCGGCAAAATCCAGCATCACTTTCATGCCGATTTCGCTGTGGGTAATCTGACGGCCGCGGAAGCGAATGGAAACCTTGACTTTGTCGCCGTTCTCCAGGAAGCGGATCGCCATCTTCGCCTTTGTGTTCACATCGTTTTCTTCGATGGTGGCAGACAGCTGTACTTCCTTGATATCGACAACGCGCTGATTTTTCCGGTTTTCCCGTTCACGTTTTGACTGTTCGTAACGGTACTTGTCATAGTCCAGCAGCTTGCATACGGGCGGTACGGCGGAAGGCTGAATCTTGGCCAGATCGTACCCTCTCTCTTCCGCCAGCGCAAGCGCCTGCTGCGTAGGCATGACCCCGAGTTGTTCGCCGTTCTCGTCAATCAGGCGAACTTCCCTGTCGCGGATTTGTTCATTAATCATCAGTTCCGTTGCGATGTCCATGCACCTCCATAATAAATGAGCGGCGGGCAGACCCGTCGCTCATGTGTGCACAGCTGAATCCTGAAGTCAGGATTTGCCTGTAACCCGGCGGTAAAAACCCCCAAGGTGAGAGACGGGCAGGCCTCTGCTTTCGAACAGATTGGATACTACCATATTCCAGCCTCAGCTGTCAAGCCTTTTTTCGATCCGGCTGAAGCACAAAATTCAGTTCCTTCCCGGAAAGAATGAGAGAAAAGCTTACAGGGAGTTTACCAGTTCAAACATCGGCAGATTGAACTGCTTTTTACGCTTCAGCGCTGTCTCGATGGGCATGTAGAAAACCCTGCCCTTCTGCATGCCGATGACCTGGTTTCCGATACCGTCACGCAGCAGGCGCACTGCCAGATTGCCTGCTTCAAAGGCGAAGCTGCTGTCGCGCGCGGTCGGTTCCGCGCCACGCTGTACATATCCGATCACATTGGCCCGTGCTTCCGCTCCGCCGCACATCCGTTTCATAACGGAAGCGAAGCGAACAGCGCTCATGGGTTCTTCCGGATAGCAGGCTTTGCCGTGGCTCGTCAGGAATTTATACAGATTAAAAGGTGCCATGGCTTCGTAGCAGCCTTCCGCCATCACGATGGTCGCCCGGTAATTCCCTTTGTTCAGCTGGCGCTGCAGCTGCATGGCGACTCCTTCCACCGTCCACGGAACCTCCGGGACCACGCAGATCTCGCTGCCTGTGGACTGCGCAGCAGTCAGCGCGATATCCCCGCAGTGCCGGCCCATAACCTCCACCACGGCGGGACGGTCGTGGCTGCGGGAGGTCGCACGGATTTTCCGGATTGCGTCCACGCATACGTTCACGGCCGTGTCAAATCCAAGCGACATTTCCGAATAGGCCAGGTCGTTGTCGATCGTGCCTGGAATGCCGATACAGGGCATTCCCAGCCTGCACAGCTCCACAGCGCCGTTAAAACTGCCGTCGCCGCCGATGACCACCAGGCCGTCGATCTCCATATCCCGCAGTGTCTGCATTGCGAATTCCCGGTATTTCGCCTGACGGAATTCATCGCACCGGGCAGTTCGAAGATAAGTGCCGGGTTCGTCCGCAATATCCAGTACAGTCTCCAGGTTCAGTTCCTGCAGATCATCCCGGATATTGGCGCTCTTGCGCAGCAATCCGTTGTATCCGCGCTTGATCCCGATCAGCGGAATACCGTACAGTGCTGCGCTCCGCGCAACGGACATGACCGCCGCATTCATTCCCGGACTGTCGCCGCCGCTGGTCAATACACCGATTTTCCTCATGCTGTTTTTCGCTCCTTTGAGCAGCCTGCCTGATCGGCAGGTTCTTCATTTGGAGATAGTATACCATATCTTCCGAAGCGAGAAAAGAAATAGATTTTGTAACGTTTGTGTAATAAATTCTTTACATCTTTATCATGATATGGTATACTGATTCCGGTTTAAACCACGAAATGCTGTTTTCATCGTTTCGGATACCGATTCCGGAAGCACCGGAAGAAATCCTGTTTCTGAATCGTTTAATCATTTGGCAGTCCTTTCCGGATTGCTGATGTCAAGGAGGATTTGAATGATGCTGCGCCGCTGTATGGTTTGCCTTCTGGCTTTATTAATAATGTCTGTTTTCTGTTCCTCCGCTGTCGCGCTGGAATCCACTACACTCTGCAACGGTTCCAGAGGTGAGGAAGTCCGTGCGCTCCAGCAGGCACTGATAGATCTTGGCTTTCTGAGGGACAAGGCTGACGGGGTCTTCGGAAACAAAACTGAATCAGCTGTCCGGGCGTTTCAGGCTTCACGGAACCTGACCGTGGATGGACTCGCCGGCAAAAAAACCCGTGCCCTTCTGCAGGAAGCCGTTTCCTCCGGAGGTTCGTCCGGCCCGGCTGTAACTACGCCGAAACCGGAAACCACGCCGAAGCCGGAGGTCACGCCGAAGCCGGAGGTCACGCCGAAACCCGAAAATACATCTTCTCCGTCCGGCGAAAGCCTCTTCGGCGGCAACTATGCAACCATACGGCTGAATGATCGGGGAGACCGCGTAAAAGCAATGCAGCAGGCGCTGATCAGCCTGAAGTACCTTTCCGGAAAAGCAGACGGTATTTTCGGAAACCAGACACTGCAGGCAGTGCTCCTCTTTCAGAAGAAAAGCAGCCTTACAGCCGATGGCCTGGCCGGCAGGAAAACGCTTAGCGCGCTGGAAGCAGCTTACAGGAGCGGTTCGTCCGCAGGAAGTTCCGCTTCTCCCACAGCATCTCCTGCGGTCACACCCGCTGTGACAGCTGCTCCTTCCGGTCCTGTTGGAACAGAAACGGTTTACACCGCCTCCTCATATACAGCCCCGGCTCCCGACGGCGGTACGGTTCACCTTCTGCACTGGTACAACGATATTAAATCCAATCTCGGCAATGGAACCAATCTGTTCATTGTGGATCCCTACACCGGTATTTCCTGGACGCTCCGTGTTCATTCCCGCGGCCGCCATTGTGATGCGGAACCTCTGACAAAGCAGGACACCGAAAATATGCTGAAAGCTTTCGGAGGCAAAAACACCTGGGACCAGAAAGCGGTATATGTAAAGCTTCCGTATGGTGTCTGGACGATCGGTTCCACCCACGATATGCCGCATATGACCGGCACGATCAGCGACAACGGATTCAACGGTCATCTGTGCGTACACTTTCTCCGGGAAATGTCGGAAGCCAGGGCAAACGATCCGAATTACGGCGTGGCGAATCAGAATACCATCCGTGCCTTCTGGAAAGCTCTCACCGGTGAGGAGCTGGCGTACTGATATATACAGGCGATTAATTCAGGCGGGCAGGGCAAAAAGTCCTGCCCGTCAGGTTTTTCCCCTTGACAAACATCTCTTTTTCCGTATAATAGCCTCCTGTCAATGGTTTTTCCTTGACAGGAGGTTTCACTGATGGCGCAGGAGGATCTTCGGAAAAAGGTGGATCTTGCCTTCCTTTCCGCTTTTTACGGCGGACTGCTTACGGAAAAGCAGCGCCGCGTCCTCGCTCTTCATTGCGAAGAGGATCTTTCCATGGGTGAAATTGCCGCTGAGGTCGGGATTTCCCGTCAGGCCGTGCATGAAGCTATTACCCGGGCAGCCGCACGGCTGAACGGGCTGGAAGCCAGTCTCGGAGTCGCCTCCCGCTTCCGCCGGATGGAATCCGGTCTGCAGGATACCCTTGACGCGCTGAAACGGCAGGATTACGTTCGGGCGGAGCAGCTGCTGGAAAGTTTGCTTGCCCTTGATCAGGAGGAAAGCAATGGCCTTTGAAGGCTTAAGTGAAAAGCTGCAGGGAGCCCTGCGGAAAATGACCGGCCGCGGCCGCCTCAATGAGCAGACCGTGAAGGAAGGTATGCGTGAAGTACGCATGGCGCTGCTGGAGGCAGACGTGAATTACGCCGTCGCCAAGGATTTCATCCGCAAGGTGACGGACCGGTGCGTCGGGACAGATGTGCTGTCTTCCCTTTCTCCTTCACAGCAGGTCATCAAAATTGTCAGTGAGGAAATGACCGAGCTTATGGGCAGTACCAATGCCCGGCTCACCTGGTCTTCTTCCGTACCGACGATTTTCATGCTCTGCGGCCTGCAGGGCGCCGGTAAAACAACCATGTGCGCCAAACTGGCCGGATATCTGACCAAACAGGGGAAAAAGCCGATGCTGGCCGCCTGCGATATATACCGGCCCGCCGCAATTAAACAGCTGCAGGTTGTCGGTCAGCAGGTAAATGTGCCCGTTTTTGAAAAGGGCACGCAGGATCCGGTGAAAACCGCGAAGGAAGCGATTGAGTACGCCCGCTATTATCAGCGGGACGTCCTGATTATCGATACCGCCGGACGTCTGCATATCGATGAGGAACTGATGGAGGAACTGGCCCGTATCAAAGCGGCTGTCCGTCCTCAGGAAATTCTTCTGACCGTGGACGCGATGACCGGTCAGGATGCGGTTACTGTTGCGAAGACTTTCGATGAGAAGCTGGACGTTACCGGTGTTATACTTACCAAACTTGACGGCGATACCCGCGGAGGCGCGGCACTCTCTGTCAAAGCGGTTACCGGCAAGCCCATTAAGTTCAGCGGAACCGGCGAAAAGCTCACCGATATTGAGCCATTCTATCCGGACCGGATGGCTTCCCGCATCCTCGGCATGGGCGATGTCATGACCCTGATCGACAAAGCTGCCGAAGCCTTTGACGAGCATGACGCCGAAAAATTCGCCCGCAAAGGTCTCAGCAGCAAGCTGACGCTGGAAGATTTTCTGGAACAGATGCAGAGCATGAAGAAAATGGGCGGGCTCCGCAGCATGATCAACATGCTCCCCGGAATGAGCAATAAGGAGATCGATGTCGACGACAGTGCCATGAAAAAGCCTGAAGCCATCATCCGCTCCATGACGCCGAAAGAACGCCGTGATCCTTCCATCCTGAATGCTTCCCGCCGCAAACGGATTGCCGCCGGCTCCGGCACCACCGTACAGGATGTGAATACGCTCATCCGCCAGTTTGAACAGGCCCAGCAGATGATGAAACAGATGATGGGTGCCAAAGGCAAAAACCGGCTTCGGATGCGTTTCCCAGGAATGTGACCATCCCCCAATCCTTTACCCGGTTGGACTCATATACTCGGACAGGTATATGTTTTCCATAGATAATTCTATTTCATATTTTTAAGGAGGATTCCCGAAATGTCTGTCAAAATTCGTCTGAAGAGAATGGGTATGAAGAAAAAGCCTTTCTACCGTGTTGTGGTAGCAGATATCCGCAGTCCCCGCGACGGCCGTTTCATCGAAGAGATCGGATACTATGATCCCATGACCAAGCCTGCCGAAATCAAAGTTGATAACGACCGTGCGAAGTACTGGCTCGGCGTTGGCGCACAGCCCACCGATACCGTCCGCATTCTGCTGAAGAAGTCCGGCGCCATCGAAGAAAAATAAGGGACGTGCACCCGCGGCTGAAACCCGGCGTTTCAGCCGCCGCTGCAGAGAAAGGATGCACCAATGCAAGAACTTCTTACCTTCGTGGCGCAGTCACTGGTGGAACATCCCGATCAGGTGAGCGTCACCGAGACCGAAGGCCCTGAAGCCATCATTCTCGAACTGCATGTTGCGGAAGACGATATGGGCAAGGTCATCGGAAAGCAGGGCCGTATAGCCAAGGCGATCCGCGCCGTGGTCAAGGCGGCTACGGCAAAAAACAGCAAACCTGTTTTTGTCGAAATACAGTAATGATTTCAACGCGGGATCCGGGCAGTAGCGGATCCCGCGTTTTTGAGGCCGCATACAGCATCGTTTGCGGCTGTGAGAGGTTTCATATGCAGGAATACCTGATGATTGGTACCGTGCTCAAACCGCAGGGCATTCACGGAGAATGCAAGATCAGACCCTACGCCGCGCAGATAGGGCTCTTTTCCTCCTGGGATACGCTGTACCTGGAAAGCCACGGTGCTTATTCTCCCGTTTCTCTTGAAACAACCCGGATTCATGACGGTTTCGTTTATGCACGGCTTGCCGGCTGTAAATCTGCCGATGATGCGGAAGCCTTCCGTGGCCGTGATCTCTATATTGACCGGAAAAACGCCGCGCAGCCGGAGAGCGGCGCTGTTTATATTGCCGACCTCATCGGATGCAAAGCTGTTGATGAGGAGGGAAACCCTGTCGGCGTTCTGACGGATGTACTGCAATACGGTTCCGTGGACACCTGGGTATTCCGCACACCTGCCGGAACCCTTATGGCACCCGCCCTGCTTTCCGTTTTCCCGGAAGTGGACCCCGCGGCGGGAACGATTCTTGTCCGTGCAGAGAAACTGCGGGAGGTGTCCGTTCTTGACCGTTGAAATCCTTACCGTTTTTCCGGAAATGTTTGATAGTGTCTTCTCTTCAAGCATCCTCGGACGGGCCTGCGGACAGGGACTGCTGGAAATCCGCCTGACGGATATCCGTCCTTTTTCTTCCAGCAAGCATAAAAATACCGACGACTATCCTTTCGGCGGCGGTGCCGGCATGGTAATGACAGCCCAGCCGATTATGGACGCGATGGCAGATGCGCGGGCAAGGCTTCCGGAAGCGCGCCGGATCTACCTTGGCCCAAGGGGACGGAAACTTACCACAGCACTGGCCCGGGAACTGGCCGCGGAAGAATCCCTGATTCTCCTGTGCGGTCATTACGAAGGCGTGGATCAGCGGGCGCTGGATGCCTGCGTGGATGAGGAAATCAGCATCGGCGATTACATCCTTACCGGCGGTGAACTTGCCGCAATGGTGCTCACCGACTGCGTCGCCCGTTTCATTCCCGGTGTGCTGGGCAGTGCGGACAGTACGGAAGAGGAATCTTTCTCCGATGGTCTGCTTGAATATCCCCAGTACACCCGTCCCAGGGATCTGGACGGGCGTACAGTACCGGAAGTGCTGCTGAACGGGGATCATGCCGCGATCCGCCGCTGGCGCCGGCGGGAAAGCCTGGCCGCTACCCTGCGGTTCCGTCCGGACTTGCTGGAAACTGCTGTTCTGTCTCCGGATGACCGGAAGATATTAAAGGAGCTGGAAGCCGAATGTTCCTCCGAAAGCTGACCGTAATCATGGTTCCCCTGTGTATGCTGGTACTGCTGTGCCTGATCATGCCGCTGCTGTTCTCAATGAACTGGTTTTTCGGCGGTCTCTGCATCGGTCTGTTGCTTGGTGCCCTGCTCAGCCTGCTGCTGCCCCTGTCCGGCGCCACGCGTCTCCGGGAGCCCTTCGCCTGGCTGCTCTGGATTCCTGCGGCTGTCATTCTTCTGGTGCTGCTGTATCAGTACCTGGCTTCCGCAAATGTTGGCCGCAACATTCCCGTCCTGCGTCTCCTCGTCGTTCCGAGCGGTTCCTCCGGTTCCTGGATCGTCGGTGTGGAAAGCGCTTTTGCCGCTTATCTCCTCGCTTTCTCCATCCGTACCGGCCGCGGAATATAACACATTGCGTTGCCCAGCCGATATTTTTCGAGGTGAAATCGATGCAGACTTTACTTCTCGATGCTTCCAATTATTCTTCTTCCCGCTCGCTTCATGAAGCACTGCGTATTTTGCTGAAACTGCCTGATTATTACGGCATGAACGCCGACGCGCTGCACGACTGCCTGGCTGAACGTCCGGAGCCTGTAAACCTGTGGATTGCTTCTTCCGGAGATGGAGACGTTGCCCGGGCACTGTCCGCCGTTTGTGCTGCGGTTGCGGATCTTGGCGGTTCTGTTAAAAAGATCTGACAGCAAGGAGGAATACCCGTGAAACTGCATATACTTGGAGTTAACGGTCCCTTTCCGGAAAGCAACGGCGCCACTTCCGGTTATCTGCTGGAGGCAGAGGATACCCTCCTGCAGTTTGACCTTGGTGCGGGCGTTCTGGCGCGTCTCACTGCGCTCATGCCGCCGGAATCCCTGTCCGCGCTTTTCCTGACTCACTGGCACTATGATCATATCGCGGATCTTTCGGTTCTGTTCTACCGTCTGGAAGTATTGGGAAAAGAGCTTCAGGTGTACGCCCCCGTGGACGAAGCTTCGCCCCTCCGGAAAGCGGCTGCGGAATCCCCCTGGATCCGCCTCACAGATGTCTCACCCGGAGATGTGCTTTCCATAGGTTCGTGCGTCGTCCGCGTCGGAGAAGCCCGGCATCCTGTACCCGCCGTATGCTATCGTGTGGAAGCGGAAGGCCGTGCCTTCGGATATACCGGTGACACGAACACGCTTCCATCCCTGTCTTCATTCTTTCATGGCTGTTCCCTGCTTCTTGCGGACGCGCTCTTCCCTTCTGCGGACTGGTCGGAAAAGAAACCGCATCTGTCTGCCGGCCTTGCTGCGGAACTAGCCCGTGAAGCCGAAGTAAAGAAGCTGGTGCTTACCCATTTGAGTCCTTTGTTCTCCCCCGCGCTTTTGCTGAGGGAAGCACAGGCCCGGTTTTCCGATGTGCGCCTGGCTTCTTCCGGCACCGTTCTGGAAGTATGACCGCGCGTCAGCGCGCGTGGCTGCTGCCTCCGTCTGTTCTGTTCCTGATTTTGGGCATTCTGATCGGACGAAGTACGGCTTCCCCGTTATTTCCCTTGCTTGCGTGCCTGCCAGTGCTTGCCGGCTTGCTGATATCGCGGGGCTGGTTTCGTTTTGCCTCCTGCATGGCGCTTTGTCTTGTGCTGGGCGCTGCTGCCGGTCAGGCAGCCTGGCATCCGGTTCTTCCTGCGGAAGGAGATTACGAAGTCCGGGGAATCGTCTCGGATGAAATACGCAGCGGAAATTACAGCCGGCGAAGCACCGTTCTGACCGGGGTCACGCTGAACGGGCGTCCTTTTTCTTCCGGCGTTTTCTGGTCCTGTTACATGGATGATGAAGAGTTGCCGGATGGCTTCGCTCCCGGCTGCGAGGTATCTTTCCGTGCGTCCCTGTATTATCCTGCCGGAGCTGATAATCCGGATGGGTATGATTTCCGCGAGGAGCTGCTGCGTCGGGGCGTCACAGCCTGTGTCTACGGGAAGGACAGCCTTGTCGTTTCCGCTCCTTCCGTATTCTCATTCGCCGGAATCACCGCTTCCTGGCGCAGCCGTCTGTCCGGCAGCCTGATAGAATGCATGGGAGAAGAAGCCGGCGGTTATACCGCGGCACTTCTGCTTGGGCAGCGCTCAATGATTCCGTCTGAGGATCGGGCCGCTTTCGCGCGGCTGGGCGTCGCGCATATTCTGTCCGTCAGCGGATTCCATACCGGCGTGCTGATTCTGATGCTTTCGGGACTTTTCCGGATACTGTCCCTTCGTCCGCGCGTCCGCCTGATGCTCTATGCAGTCACCCTGCTGATCTATTGCGCTTTATGCGGTATGAGCCAGCCTGTGATACGCGCTTCCCTCCTGCTTCTTCTGTCGCTTGGCGGAAAACTCCTGAACCGTCCTCGCGTCAGCCTTCATCTTCTTTGCGCCGTCATGTTCGTCATGCTGCTCTGGTCACCGGCACAGCTCACCGGCATCTCCTTTCAGCTGTCTTTTTGCGCAGTGCTCGGTATTGCGCTGATTATGCCGTATCTGGACGGGCTGAATCCATTCCGCGGAAAGGTCGCCAGTTATCTCTGGTCCTGTCTGGCCCTTGCGGCCAGTGCGGAACTTGGTGTGCTGCTTCCCGTATTATATTATTATCAGAAGCTTCCTTTGCTTTCCCTGTTAATCAATGTGCCGGCTTCGCTTCTTGCTTCTGCCGTCATTGCGGTGGACTGGGTGGTCCTCCTGCTGCTGACAGTACCGTATCTATGTGCGCTGCCGGCGGACGCGGCAGCTTTTCTCACAGGCCTGATGGTGCGGAGCGTTCGTGCCGTTTCCGCTCTGCCCGGAATTACGCTCTGGACCCATGCTTCAACTATATGGACACTCCTGGGAATGATTCCTGTCTGGTATGCGCTCAGCTCCCTGTTTCGTCCATCCATGCGCAGACGGATCCTTTGCCTTGCGGCCGGAACAGCAGCCGTTTGCTTATCGCTGGTTTCCTGGCCGCATTACGGTACGGAATATATGCAGTTCAGTGTGGGAAATGCCGATGCGGCGGTGATCTGGGATCAGGATACCGTCTTTGTCATGGACACCGGTACGGATGACGGTGTCCTCAGCGGCTTTCTTCGCCGGAACCGGCTCACGCCGGACGCTGTGATCCTGACGCATCTGCATACGGATCATGCCGGAGGTCTGCAGTCTCTCCTGGACGATGAAATACCTGTCCGCGTACTGTATCTTCCTGCCGGGGCGGAAGAACAGGAAATTCACGAGGATATTCGTCTGCTGCTGGAAAAGCTTCGCGCGTCCGGCACGGATTTCCGGATCCTTTCCAGGGGAGATACGCTGCCTTTGCCTTCCGGTTCCGTTACTGTCCTGTGGCCGGAAAGCAACAGGGTCCGGGCCCGGCAGGATGCAAACAATTATTCCCTCGTCTCCCGCCTGACACTGCATGGCGTCACGCTCCTGCAGGCAGGGGATATCTCCGGAGATTACGAATCCTATGCTGCCGCGCCGGCCGATCTGCTCAAAGCCTCCCACCATGGGTCGTATTTTTCCACTTCCGCCGGTTTCCTTTCCGCCGTGGATCCGCAGGCGATTCTTCTGAGTTGCGGCCGTATTTCCCGCCATGAGGATTTTTCTGCCCGCACCAACGGAATTCCGGTCTGGTCCACTGCCAGGAGCGGTACCCTCACCATTCGTTTTTCGGAAAACACTTTTACCGTAATTCCGTACCTTTCCCAATCCGAGCCCGGAGGTTTGACTGATGGATCGTAAGGATTTCTGCAATCTTCTTGCAAAAGGCGCAGGGGCGCTTCCTTCTGTCCTGCTCTTTGAAGGCGATGAGGAGCATCTGAAGCAGACCGCACTGGATGCGCTCTGCAGTCTGCTGCTTCCGGATGGCCTTGAGGATCTGAACCGTACCTTTCTGGACAATCCTGAAACGGATCAGATTATCGCTGCGGCTGAAACGCTGCCTTTCATGGCGGAACGCCGTCTGATCGTGATCCGCAACCATCCCGCGCTCTCCGGCCGGGCCGAAGCAGATGCAAGGCTTACGGATTATCTCCCATCTGTTCCGTCTTCCGCTGTTGTGCTTTTTTACTGCATATCGAAGCCGGACGGCCGTAAAAAGCTTTACACTGCCGTGAAAAAGCTGAACGGTGTTGTCACGTTCGCTCCCTTGAGAGATCGTGAGCTGACTTCCTTCGTAACTTCCGCTTTCCGGGATCTCGGCAAGGAGTGCGACGAGCGTACCGCGGATTTTCTGGTTTTTACCTGCGGCAGCGACACCGGAATGCTTCTGACAGAAATAGCCAAGGTTGCCGCCCACGGGGGCGACGCACCGTCAGTTCATCCGGATTCAGTCCGGGCTGTTGCTACGCCTTCTGCGGAGTGTACCGTTTTTCAGATGGTGGATGCGGTTGTGGCCGGCCGCAGCAGCCGTGCTTTCCTGCTGATGCGCAACCAGCTGCTGGCAGGCAGTGACCGGCTGTATATGCTGTCCATGCTTCTCCGCCAGTTCCGCCTCCTGCAGCATATTAAAATTATGCAGTATGAAAAGCGTTCCGTTCAGGACATCCGTGCCGCTCTCGGTGTACCGCCTTTTGCGCTGGATCAGTATATCCGCCAGGCCGCCGGCTGGTCCAACGGTCAGGTAAAAAGTGCTGTAAATATCTGTTTTGAAACAGAGTATGCCGTTAAATCCGGCCGGCTGAACCAGGATGGCGCACTGGAAGCCGTTATGCTGAAGCTGCTGAATCTCCGGCCCGGAAAATGATTTTCCGCGTTTTCGGGGCATGATTTTCCGTGCTTTCGGGGCAATGATTGTATTCCGCTGTGCTTTATGGTAAAATAATATGTCAGATTATGGCATGCCCGATATGCGGCGAATGACCAAGGAGGTTTATCATGAAGAGATTAGTAGTCCTGCTGCTGGCTTTCTGCCTGGTATTCGGAATCGCCACTTCCGCGCTGGCTGCCGGCGCTCCGCAGATTAAGAAGCATCCCGTCTCGCAGACCACCGATAAAAAAGGCAGCGTCACTTTTTCCCTGCAGGCGTCCAAGTATACCGACATCAGCTGGCACTTTGTCAATCCCGAAACCGGTGACGATTACACCGGCAAGCAGCTTCGTGATGAGCTCCTGAAGGATGTCAAAGGCTTTCAGATCAGCGTTGCTCAGGGGCGTACAGTCGTCACTCTGAAAAAGGTCCCGGATTTCATGCACGGATGGGATGTTTACGCCGTCCTTTCCAACAACAGAGGGTATTCCGTAAATACGGAACGGGCAAAGCTGTGGATTTACGGCAAGGACCCGAACGACGTACCGACCGCTACACCGGCGCCGACCAAAAAAGCCAGTAAATCCAAGGCTACCGCTACACCGGCGCCGACCAAAAAAGCCAGTAAATCCAAGGCTACCGCTACACCTAAACCGGAATCAACTGCCAAGGCCAAAAAGGCGAAAGCAACCGCTACGCCGAAACCGACATCCAAGGCCAAATCCAAAGCGACCGCCACACCGGAAGCTGCGCCGGCTCCCACGCCGGAACCTTCTGTAATTGCAGAAGATATTGTTCCCGTTGAACCTGCCGTGCCTGCCGAACCTGATAACGGGGACGGTGATGAAGCATACGAACCCGAAGAACAAAAAACAATTACGGTTACCGCAGATCAGCTGACATTGATTCCCGTGGATTCGCGCGGCAATCTGCTGGAAGATCAGGCCGCTTCTGTACTGACTTTCCAGAATTCCGGCAATGTTGCCGTCCGCTCCGATGCTCCTGTAAAATACTGGACAGTCAACGGCATCCGTATTGAGCCTGTCGGCGGGAATGTCAACAGCTTCCTCCTGAAAAACATTAAAACGGATCTTTCCATTTCCGCCCGTCTGGATACCAGTTCCGCCGTGCCTGCCGCAAACGTGGATGCGGGTAATCTTTGCGAAGTGACTTGTTCCGGCTGCGTATTTACCTACTACGACGGCGGTCTTGTCTCCGTTTCCTCCGGCAGTGTACCGGCCGGTGCCGCTGTTATCGTGATCGCAAATAAAGGAACGGATACTTCCGCAGGTTACACCGTCAACGGCGAAGCCGCAACCCATATCGGAACCCCGTCCTTCAGGCTTGTAATTCAGGGAGCCACAAATATTACCCTTCCCTGACAGGAACGTATACTGAAAACCAGCGCCCGGAGATACTCCGCGGCGCTGGTTTTTTTACTGTCGTTTTCCGTTTTTGTCCTGTCCGGTTCACTGTATCCTGTGTACGTCCCGTAGGAAACGCTTCATTCCTTCCGGAATTGCCTGTGTTTGATTGAATGTTGTATCACCCAGCCGTACCAGTTTGTTCTTTCCGTGATAGTCACTGCCGGCAGTCACATACATTTCATATTTTTCTGCAAGGAAAAGTATTTCCTGTTCCTGCTTTGGTGAATATCCGGAGTAAAATCCTTCCAGACCCAGCAGCCCGAAGCTTTTCAGTCTTCTCACCCTGTGCTCCAGCTCTGCACCGATAATCAGTTCCTCGCCGCTCCCGTAAACCGGATGCGCCAGAACGGGAATACCTCCGCCCTGCAGAATCCCTTCAATAGCTTCCTCCGGACAAACAAAGGCGGCCGGAACGTGTATCCTGTTCAGAATTTCACTGAAAGCCTGCCCCCGGCTTTCCGCGTATCCGTATTTTACCATCAGATTCGCAAGATGCGGTTTCCCCGGATTGTCCAGTGCGAACAGCCGGCGGACTTCCTCCTCCGGAAATGAAATACCGAAGGATGTCCGGAGGCATTTCAGCCTCTCCTCCATCTTCCCGATGCGGATGGTGTTTCCCTTTTCGAGCAGCTTCCGGACAGGCGGGCTTTCCGGGTCAAATCCGTATCCGAGAATATGATACTTTCCTTCTTCATCCCTGCAGGAAAACTCCACACCGGAAAGCAGGCACGGATCTCCGGTCCCGAGAATTTTCCGGAGAATCCCGCATCCTTTCACGGAATCGTGATCCGTCAATGCAAACAGTTCAATCCCGGCGTTCCGTACCAGTTTCAGCAGTTCCTCCGGTGTGTCTGTGCCGTCAGAGACAGTCGAATGCATATGAAGATCAATTCTGATGTCCATGCTTACTTCTTCAGCAGTCCACTCAGAAGATTCCCGATGGTATCTCCCAGATCAATGCCGGAAGAGGATGCGGAAGAAGATCCGCCACCTACTACGTTCAGGATCCCGGTCACAGTGTCGTTATATTCCCCTTTCAGTGCTTTCATGGCGATCTTCTTCGCGTCTGAGGAGGCTTCGCGGTAAGCTTCAATCAGCTTCTTCTCCGTCGCGGTCACCTTCATGGAAGTGTTGGCGGATGCCGGAACGGCAGGTTTCTTCGCAGTCGTCGCAGGCTTCTTTGCGGCAGCTGTCGTCTTTTTCGCGGCGGTCGCTGCCGGCTTCTTTGCCGCTGCCGCAGTCTTCTTTGCGGCAGCTGTTGTCTTTTTCGCGGCGGTCGCCGCAGGCTTCTTTGCCGCTGCCGCAGTCTTCTTTGCGGCAGCCGTCGTCTTTTTCGCGGCGGTCGCTGCCGGCTTCTTTGCCGCTGCCGCAGTCTTCTTTGCGGCGGTTGTTGTTTTCGCAGCCGTAGTCGTCTTCTTCGCAGCGGCCGGTGTTTTTGCGGTGCTTGTTGTCTTCCTGGCGGCGGTCGCCGCCGTCTTTTTTGCGGTCGTTTCAGTTTTCTTCGCTGTTGCCGTTGCTTTCGCGGCAGATGTGGTTTTCTTTGCGGCTGTCGTTGCTGTCTTCTTTGCTGTGGTTGCCATAACGGTTATCCTCCTCTGTCTCCGGATCTCTCCGGTTTCTGTCTTTCCGTTTTTCATTATTTTATCGTCTGCTGCGGAATCTTTCAATCCCTCTTTGCTTATCTCACTGGTTTTCTTTCTCTTTTATTCTCTTTTTGGTCTTTCCCCCTTGTAACTGTTCTTTCGGCTGCATATAATAATTACTGAAAGCGGCAGCGCCGTTTCCGGAGTATGTTTTAAGGAGGTTCAATTATGGATATTCAGAAAATCATTTCTGATCTGGTGGCTAAGCTTACAGGCAACAAGGATCTGATCGCGAAATTCACATCGGATCCTGCAGGTGCGATCAAAAGCCTGCTTGGTATTGACGTGGATAAGACACAGATTGCGGATATTGTGAAAGGCGTCACTTCTCAGCTGGGCGATCTCTCCGGCAATATTGCCAAGGAAGGCGCCGGTTTCCTCGGAAAGCTGAAGAATTTCTTCGGTATTAAGTAATTGTTTTCAAAAAACGGCCGGCATGAAACTGCCGGCTGTTTTCTCATCCGCCTACCGGTGTCCGCGCACAGGCCGCCGGTCTGCAAAAAGGTCCAGCTTCGCAGCTGAACCTTTTTTGCATTCATTTACTCTTCTTCTGTCCCAGAGGTTCTATATGCCAGATTTTCTCATTGTATTCCCGGATCGTCCGGTCAGAAGAGAAAATACCGGACATAGCTGTATTGGTTACAGCCATCTTCAGCCACTTCTCCCGGTTTGCGTAATCCGCGTTCAGTCTGCGCTGCGCCATGGAGTAGGATCCGAAATCCTTCAGTACGAAGTAGTTATCTCCCATGGTGCCCCAATTCCCCAGCAGCAGGCTGTGATAAAGGTCCTGCAGAGCAGCCGGATTGTTCGGCATCAGCGTTCCGTCGATCATTTGGGTCATGGCCAGACGGATTTCCTGGTTGGATTCGTAGATGTTCATCGGGTTATAGGTATGTTCGCGGTACATATCCCTTACCGTATCACTCCTCATGCCGAAGATGTAGATATTATCCATCCCGACCTGCTCGCTGATTTCCACGTTTGCGCCGTCCATCGTACCGATGGTTATCGCTCCGTTCATCATGAACTTCATATTGCCCGTACCGCTGGCTTCCTTGCTGGCTGTGGACAGCTGCTCGGAAACTTCCGCGGCGGGAATCAGGACTTCCGCGCTGCTGACATCGTAATTCTCAAGGAAAACAACCTGCAGCATTTTGCTGGCGCGCGGATGCTTCGCGATCAGATCGCTCAGGGCGCAGATCATGCGGATAACCTGCTTTGCCCGATAATACCCGGGACTGGCTTTCGCGCCGAAGATGAATACCCGGGGCTCCATCGTGAACTTCTCGTCATTCACAATCCGGTTGTAAAGCACAAGAATATGCAGTGCGTTCAGCATCTGCCGCTTGTATTCATGCAGCCGTTTCGCTTGCACATCGAAAATAAAGGACGGATCCAGCACCACACCCTGCCGTTCCTTCAGCATTGCGGCCAGGCGTTCCTTGTTGTGTGTCTTGATTGCCGCAAATTTGTCCCGGAATGCCGCGTCATCCGCAAACGGACGCAGATCGCTCAGCTTCTCAGGATTTCTGATCCAGTCCTTGCCGATAGCTTCAGTGATCAGCTCCGTCAGTTCAGGATTGCAGCTCATCAGCCACCTGCGGTGGGTAATGCCGTTCGTAATGGCACTGAATTTTTCCGGCATGACCAGATAATAATCGTGGAAAGTCTCATCTTTCAGGATCTGACCGTGCAGCTGGCTCACACCATTCACGGAATAGCTCATGGCTACACACATATTTGCCATGTGAACATTGTCGTAGCTGACAATGGCCATCCGTGCAATCCGGTCCCAGTCTCCCGGGAAGAAGTTCCACAGCCGTTCGCACAGTCTGCGGTTCATTTCGCAAATAATCTGGTAAACCCGGGGCAGCAGCTGCTGCACCATATTCACTGGCCACTTCTCCAGGGCTTCCGCCATGATGGTATGATTTGTGTACGCAATGGTTTTCTGTACGATGGCGCTGGCTTCATCCCATCCCAGGCCTTCCTCATCGATCAGCAGCCGCATCAGTTCCGGCACAGCCATGCCGGGATGCGTATCGTTAATATGAATAACGACCTTCTCCGGCAGCTTGCTCATATCGTTGCCGTAGGTCCGCTTGTAATCCTTCAGAATAAACTGGAGGGAAGCGCTGGTGAAGAAATAATGCTGTTTCAGCCGCAGCATCTTGCCTTCATAGTGACGATCTTCCGGATACAGCACCTTGCTGATAGCTTCCGCCAGTTCAATTTCTTCGGAAGCCTGCACATAGCGGCCCTCACCGAAGCTGCCCAGATCCAGCCGTTTCGGGCTTCTGGCAGACCACATCCGCAGCGGGTTCACTGCCACCGCGTCGTAGCCAACCACGGGCATATCGTACGGCACCGCTTCAACGGTGTAGTAATCCCGGGGCGTATAGCGTTTTACTCCGTTCAGTTCCGTTTCTTCGACATATCCGCCGAAATGTACCTCGCAGGCGTCTTCCATTGCGGCCGTTTCCCAGACGTTTCCGTTATCCAGCCAGCTGTCCGGCAGTTCAACCTGTTGTCCGTCCACGATTTTCTGGCGGAACAGACCGTATTCATAGCGGATTGTACAACCCATTGCCGGCAGATTCAGGCTGCTCAGGCTGTCCATGAAGCAGGCGGCAAGCCTGCCCAGACCGCCGTTGCCAAGGCCGGGTTCAGGTTCTTCCTTCAGGATATCCTTGATATCAATATTCAGTTCCTGCAGGGCTTCGGTGTATTCCTTTGTGGACAGCAGATTCAGCATGTTGCAGTACATCGCGCGGCCCATCAGGAACTCGACGCTCAGGTAATACAGGCGCTTACCCTTCTGGCGTTTCCGGTATTCTCTGGAATTCAGCGCCTTTTGCATGATCTGGTCACGTACAGTGGAAGCCACCGCGCGGTAAATCTGCGGTTTGGTCGCGTCTTCAATGGTTCGTCCGTTATATCGCTGGATCTTTCCGACGATCGTGTTTTTAATGGATTCCTTGTCGAACTTGGTCGCTGGCATATCGTTCCTCCTCAGACTTTTGCTGCCTCCCGCGGAATCCCGCAGTCCATAGAATTATATCATCATCCGCAGCGTTCATGCAAGGCGGCGGAATGTCTGATTTCCAACCATCTTTGCCATTATTCAGCTGCACAGGCTCTGGCCAGCCACGCTGTTGCCGCTTCCTGATCCTTCCGGATCTGAGCCGTCAGTGCTTCCACGGAGCTGAATTTTATTTCCGTGCGGATCCGGTCCCCGGGAATCAGCCGGATTTCCTGTCCGTACAGTTCCGGTTCTCCCTCCAGTATGTGTGCTTCCACTGTTACCTTTCCGGAAGGCAGTGTCGGTTGTACACCGATGTTTACGACAGCCGGCAATACGCCTGCTGCTGTGATCACCCGGCATGGATACACGCCGAAAGCCGGCAGCTGTTTGCGCGGATCTGCTTCCACGTTGGCAGTCGGCACGCCGATGTTTTTTCCCATATGCTTTCCTTCCGTCACCTTCCCGCGGATCTCATACGGATGGCCCATCATTGTTCCTGCTTCTTCAATCCTTCCTTCCAGCAGCTTTCCGCGGATCATTGTGGAGGAAATGATCTCCTGCCGTTCCGTCCGTACCGGCGGAATAATCAGCACATCGTACGCATGTTCCTTACCGTCCTTAAGCAGCAGTTCTGCGTTTCCTTTTCCGCCCCGTCCAAAGGTGTAATTCCAGCCTGCCACCACCGCCCGCAGTGTAACCGTCTCCCGCAGCATCCGCAGGAAGTCTTCCGGCTCCATGTCAGCCGTTTTCCGGTCAAAATGCAGCAGCTGCAGTTCATCCGCGCCGAAACGTTCCATCCATTCTTCTTTTTCTTCCGGCGCGGTCAGCAGCTTCGGTGCGATTTCCGGCCGGATAACCTCCAGCGGATGCCTGTCGAAAGAGCATGCCCGCAGCAGGATCCCATGCTGCTGTGCATATTGCTTCCCGGCGTCCAGCAGCGCCTTATGCCCGAGATGTACGCCGTCAAACGTTCCCAGCGCCAGAACCCGTTCCCCTGCCGGCTCCGCTTTTCTGATTACCCTCATATTCCTGTCCGCTCTCTGTACTTTACTTTCAGCTGCTGATCGCTCATTCAGGCGCGATCTGCACCTTCCAAACAAACAGATTTCCTTCCCTGCGCATGATTCCCCAGAATTCTCCGTTCAGGTAAACCCGAAGGTTCTCTGCTGTCCCGTATTCCTCTCCTGCAAAGTCCGCGGGGATCTTCGACCCAGCCGCTACTTGCCTGGCAAACCGCGCAGGAATATTTAATTTCGTCAGATGTCCCAACGGATAATCCGGCGGGAGCATTTTTTCCGTCAGTTTCCCTTCCGCGGCCAGTATTCGGGCCTCGTCCAATGTTATACCGGTCTCGGCGGTAAACACGCCGCTCCGTGTCCGGTACAGGCTCCTCATATGCGCGGGGCAGCCGCACCGTTTCCCCAGATCATCACACAGTGTACGGATGTAGGTCCCCTTGCCGCAGCACACCCGCAGCGCGTATCCGTGATCCGGTTCTTCCCCGGTTACCTCGATGCTTTTCACCGTCACGGTCCGTTCCGGAACATCCACCGTTTCTCCTCTGCGTGCCAGAGAATACAGAGGTCTCCCCCCTACCTTGATCGCGCTGAACGCACTTGGTTTCTGACGGATTGTCCCCGTCAGTTCCTGTGCCTTTTCGCGCACTGTTTCCGGGTCAGGATACCTTTCTCCTGTTTCAAGCACTTTTCCTGTAGCGTCCTGGGTGTCCGTGCTGCTGCCGAAGGCGCAGACCGCTTCGTATTCCTTTTCCTTGTCCACCAGATAATCGAAAAGCCGCGTCGCCTTCCCCGTCATGATGGGAAGAACGCCTGCGGCTTCCGGATCCAGCGTACCGGCGTGGCCCGTACGTTTTTCACCCGTCAGGCGTCTCATCACGGCAACCACCGCCGCGCTGGACATGCCTGCAGGTTTCAGAATATTAAAAAAACCGTTCATATATCTTTATCCGCTCACAATATATCAACTGCCCGCATTCAGTCGCTGATCCCCATAGCCTTCAGCACCTGTTCCACTGTCCCGTCCAGTGTTCCGACGATCGTAAAACCGGAAGCCTGGGGATGTCCGCCGCCTCCGAATTGTTTCGCGATATCATCCACCCGGAAAGGTTCAATGGCCCGCAGGCTGAATTTGATTCCGCCTTCTTCAGTTTCCCGGGCCAGCAGCGCCTTTCCGGTTCCGGCGGTATAGAGTCCGTAATTAATGATCGTATCCGCGTGCTCACTCAGTGCGCCGCATTCCCTGAAATCCGCCAGACTCAGCTTCATCACGGCAGTCCTGCCGTTTTCATGGAAAGTAAGGCTTTGCAGCGCTTTTCCGAGCAGCAGTATCTGTTCCCGGCTCTTTACAAGGAACAGCTTCCGATTCATCTCCGCCAGCGGCAGATCCTGGTTCATCAGTTCACCCATGACCCGAAAAGCTTCCGCGTTCGTGGAGGAATATGCAAAATTACCTGTGTCTGTACTGATCCCCGCATACAGGCAAATGGCAATTTCACGCGTCAGCGGGATACCCAGTGCTTTCAGCTGTTCCGGAATCATCACGCAGGTGGCTGAAGCCCCGCCGTCCACACTGTTTGCCTGCATATACAGGGGATTTGTGGAATGGTGATCGATCTGTGCGGTCATCCGGCTGCGTGCAATCAGTCCTTCGGCCGCCCCCATCCGTTTCCTGTCGCTGACGTCCACCGCCAGCACCAGGTCAAACGGGCCTTCATTCTGTTCCGGAATACGGAACAAATCAGCTCCTGGAAGAAAGCTCAGTGAATCCGGAATCTTTCCGTCGCAGAACAGGGATACTTCCCTGCCCGTTGACAGCAGCGCCAGGCGCATGGCAGCAGCGCTTCCGACTGTGTCCCCGTCCGGATTGACATGGCTGACAATCGCAATGGTTTTAGCATCCCGGATGCAGCGGGCAATGGCTTCAGGATCACGTTTCATCGTTTCCATCCGCCTTTTCCTCCGCCTTTGCCGCGTCCGCCAGTACCTTAGCTATATGGACACCGTACTCGATATTCTTGTCACTGATAAAAATCAGTTCGGGGCTGTAACGGATAATCATCCGTTTCCCGAGGGAGCGGCGGATGAATCCCTTCGCACTTTTCAGCGCTTCCAGCAAATCATCCCGCCGGTCATCCTCCAGTACACTGACATAGATTTTCGCGTAACGCAGATCGCCCGTAACCTCCGCCCGTGTAATGGAGAACGTTCCGCCGATCCGCGGATCGCCCAGCTCCTCGCGGATGATGGCATCCACCTCGCGGCGGACCTCCTCCGAAATTCTGTCAATTCTCTGAAAGCTGTTCATCAGCGCGGGATCTCCTCCATAATGTAGCACTCAACGATATCGCCTTCCTTGATATCGTTATGGCCTTCCAGGCTCATGCCGCATTCGTAGCCCGCGGCCATTTCCTTCACGTCATCCTTCAGATGGCGCAGGCTGCTCAGTTTGCCTTCGTGAACCACGACATTATCCCGCAGCAGACGGACCTGAGCGTTGCGCTGTACCTTTCCGTCTGTCACATAACAGCCTGCAATAATACCCGCGCCTGTGATCTTGAACACATTGCGGACTTCTGCATGGCCCAGCAGCACTTCGCGGTATTCCGGTTCCAGCAGGCCCTTCATAGCCAGTTCCATGTCCTCGATCGCCTTGTAGATAACGGTATACAGGCGCACATCCACCTTCGCCTTCTCGGCAGCTTCCCGTGCGGATGCGTCCGGCCGGATATTGAAGCCGATGATAATAGCGTTGAACGCTGAAGCCAGGTTCACATCGTCCTTGGTAATTGCGCCTGCCGCGCTGTGCAGTACGCGGATCTTTACCTCGTCGCTGCTCAGCTTTTCCATCGCCTGTTTTACAGCTTCCACAGAGCCCTGAACATCCGCTTTGATAATCAGGTTCAGCGTTGTCACCTTGCCGGCTTCGATGGAAGCGAACAGGTTCTCCATGCTCATCTTTGCCATGGTAGCTTCGCGGCTGGCTTTCAGTTTTTCGCGGCGCTCATCCGCAACCTGGCGGCTCAGATGGTCGTCGCCTACAGCGATCATCTCGTCACCGGCGCTGGGCACATCGTCAAAGCCCATAATTTCCACCGGCATGGAAGGCCCGGCGGAATCCACGCGTTCTCCCTTGTCGTTGATCAGCGCGCGCACGCGGCCCGAAGCCATACCCGCGATGATGTTGTCGCCCACATGCAGCGTACCGTTCTGCAGCAGCACGGTCGCCAGCGGTCCGCGCGCCTTGTCCAGTTTTGCCTCGATAATAACACCGCGGCCCAGCCTGTTCGGGTTTGCCTGCAGCTGCAGTACGTCCGCCTGCAGGAGAATCATCTCCAGCAGTTCATCCACGCCTTCTCCTGTTTTGGCGGAAACAGGAACGCAGATCGTCTCACCGCCCCAGTCTTCGCAGACCAGGCCGTACTGAGTCAGGTCCTGCTTCACCTTCTCCGGGTTCGCGTCCGGTTTGTCCATCTTGTTGATGGCAACGATCACCGGCACCTCCGCTGCCTTAGCGTGGTTGATGGATTCAACCGTCTGCGGCATTACGGAGTCGTCGGCGGCAACCACCAGCACAGCGATATCCGTAGCCTGGGTTCCGCGGGCACGCATTGCGGTAAACGCTTCGTGTCCGGGCGTATCCAGGAAGGTAATCTGCCGGCCGTCCACGTTCACCGTATAGGCACCGATATGCTGTGTGATTCCGCCTGCCTCGCCTGCGGTCACCCGGCTCTTCCGGATGTAGTCCAGCAGACTGGTCTTGCCGTGGTCCACGTGACCCATAATGGTAACAACGGGCGGACGGGTTTCCAGGTTTTCTTCAGCGTCGTCGAAGTCCTCCGCCACCAGGGCTGCTTCAGCAGTCTGCTCCTGCTTCCGCTCCAGTGTTATTTCGAAATCAGAACACACCAGCTGCGCCGTATCGAAGTCAATTTCACTGTTGATTGTGGCCATATTGCCGAGCATGAACAGTTTTTTGATAATCTCCCCGGCAGGTTTGCCGATCTTTTCTGTCAGATCGCGTACAGTGATGGTGTCGCCGGCCATATAGGCAGTTTCAATCTTGATGGGCGCCATCATTTGCTGGGCGCTGGGCTTTTTGCTTCTGGCCCGTTTGCCACCGCGGATTACTTCATCATCGTATCCGTTGAAGGTACTGTTCTTGCTGGCTTGCTTCCGGTTACGGCTTACATGCTCCGGATCATGCTGCCGGATATAGTTTTTCTTGTTTGGATCGTAGTTGGATACCCGTTCCTTCTCCATCGGCACGGCAAGCTCCGGTGTACGGCTGCGGCTTCCGGCTCCGTTCCGCTGCACCGGTTGTCCTCCGGATACCGGACGGTTAAATCCGCCCTGCTGTCCTGCCGGACGGTTAAATCCGCCCTGCTGCCCTGCCGGACGGTTCATTCCGCCCTGCTGTCCTGCCGGACGACCGTACGGACCCTGCTGTCCCGCCGGACGGCCATACGGACCCTGCTGTTGTCCCGCCGGACGGCCGTACGGACCCTGCTGTTGTCCTGCCGGACGGCCATACGGACCCTGCTGTCCCGCCGGACGGCCGTACGGGCCCTGCTGTCCCGCCGGGCGGCCATACGGACCCTGCTGTTGTCCTGCCGGACGGCCGTACGGACCCTGTCCTGCAGCACGGGGAACACCGGGAACAGGCCGTGCCGGAGCGTCTCCCGGCCGGCTGATGATCTGGCCGATTGCGGGCCGTTTCGGCGTTTCCTGAACAGGAACAGGTTTCTCCGTTTTCTGTTCCGCAGGTGCGGGTGCAGGCGCAGGCGCAGGTGCAGGCTGAGACTCGGCAGCAGGTTTCTCCTTCGCCTGTTCGGCGGGCTTTTCAGCTTTAGGTTCTTCCGCCGCTTCTGTTTTCTGTTCAGGAGCAGGCTTCTCAGCCTTCTTCGGCGCAGCTTCGTTCTTTTCAGCCTGAAGCGCCGCCTCCATCATCTGCTTTTCATCATCGTCCAGCATGGTAAATGCCTTGGTATGCGTGGACTGCGCTTTCAGCTGCTCCTGCTGCCGTCTGCGCTGTGCTTCCTCATCCTTCTGGCGGTTGAATTCCTGGTCGATGCGGCGCAGCGCGTCGAACAGGGCATCCGCTTCCTTGCGGATTCCCGTCGCTTTCTCCAGAATACCGGAAGCTTCCTCCACCAGTCCCTTGGTGGCATCCTTCAAGTTCACCTTTGCCATTCGACGCTTGTACCCCCTGCCATATAAGGCATCTAATAATCTGACTGCCGCCTTCTTTACAGGCAGCTGATCATCTGTTCAGAAAAGGATCCTGCTTTCACAGCCATCGCCGCGCCCGGTTTCCCCGTGGCTTCCTCCAACAGCCCTGCCGGAAGAATCGCCATTCTTGTCCCGGTTTTTTCACATAAATCCTCGTATCGTTTCCGGGAGTTTTCACTGATTCCGCCGTCTGCCAGCAGAACCCCGCAATTCCCTCCCGTAATACATCTGCGGCATCCGTCCTCACCAAACACAGCCTGTCCGGCCCGAACGCAAAGCCCCATCAGTCCCTTCAGCCGCCGCTCATTCATTTCCGGCCTCTCCCTGCTCCGGCATCGCCGCGAGCAGTGCTTCCACCGTCTCCTGCGGCAGTGTCACATCCAGCTGGCGCTCCAGCTGCTTCTGTCGGATTGCTCTTTTCAGGCATTCCGTATTCCGGCAGACATATGCGCCTCTTCCGGATTTCTTTCCGCCGGGATCCAGAGAAACTTCTCCTTCCGGGCTTCGAACCACACGGATCAGCTGCTTTTTCTCCTTCATTTCCCGGCATCCGACGCACATCCGCATCGGAATTTTCCTTGGTTTCATCTGCTTTCCTCAATCCTCCGCCGAAAAATCGCCGGCTTTGGGATTACATCGTGTCGTCGTCTCCGCCGAGCGTATCATCAAAATCCATTGTGAAGCTTTCGTATGTAGGTGCTTCAACCTGTACATATTCGGTTGTTTCGCCGTTCTCGTCCACCATGTCGCTCATTTCAGCAGCCTGACTCTGGCTCTTGATGTCAATCTTCCAGCCTGTCAGCTTCGCTGCCAGGCGGGCGTTTTGTCCTTCCTTGCCGATGGCCAGACTCAGCTGATTGTCCGGTACGATCACGCGGAACGCTTTCTCATCCCGCGCCTGATACACGCTCAGCACGTGAGCGGGGTTCAGCGCATTCGCCACAAACTCCGCGGGATTGCTGCTCCATTTAATGATATCAATCTTCTCGCCCTTCAGTTCCGCCACCACACGGTCCACACGTCCGCCGCGCTGTCCGACGCAGGCGCCCACCGGATCAATCAGCATATCCGCGCTGTGCACCGCAATTTTTGTACGGCTTCCGGCCTCGCGGGCGATATTCTTGATCGTTACAATACCGCCGGCAATTTCCGGCACTTCCATTTCAAACAGGCGCTTTACCAGGTTCGGATGAATCCGGCTCACATACACCTGCGGGGTGTATCCTGAGCGCTGGCTTTCACGGTGAACCTCCAGGATATATACCTTGATGTGATCGTCATCGTGCAGCACTTCACCGGGAATCATCTCATCCCGTTCCAGTACACCTTCTGTCCGTCCCAGGTCTACATACACAGCTTTGGGCTCGATCCGTTCCACGATGCCTGTCAGGATTTCGCTCTCCTTTTCGACATACTCGTCGTAAATCTTGCCGCGTTCCGCTTCGCGGATATGCTGGATAATTACCTGTTTGGCCGTCTGCGCGGCCACGCGCAGGAAACCGTTCGGAGTAACGTCCACCTCCGCGATATCGCCCATCTGATAGGTGGGATTGATCTTCTGGGCATCCTTCAGGGAAATCTGGTTTGTCGGATCCTCAATCTCTTCGTCCTCCAGAATCAGTTTTCGCGCATATACGGAAATGGCACCGTTGTCCCTGTTTACGGACACGTCCAGGTTGTTCGGAGCGGTTTCGCCTTTCGGAAGATTCTTTTTATATGCGGCCTTCAGCGCTTCCTCGATTGTTTTGAAGAGCGTCTCTTCACTGATTTCCTTTTCCTTCGCCAGCATTCTGATGGCTTCGATCACTTCAGACTTCATGACTCGTTTCCCCGCTTTCTGTGTTTTCGCTCTCTGTCGTTTCCGGAAGGTCTTCCCCGGAGAGATCCACTTCTTCGATGCCTTCCATGTCTACCACCGGTTTCACCAGTGCGGCGGCCTTCCGTGGAATCCGCTTCGTCCCGGTCGATGTCTCCAGCAGTATTTCTCCGTTCTCCAGGCCGGCCAGTATGCCGGTCAGCAGTTTCGTCCCGTCCATCGGTTTAAACAGCTTGACTTCGATTTCACTGCCCAGGTTTCTTTCAAAATCCCGGTCTTTTTTCAGGGGCCGGTCGATTCCCGGAGAGGAAACCTCCATAAAGTCGTAATCCACTGTGTCCGCTATATTGCGCACAGCCTTGTGATAGGCCTCGCAGTCATCCAGCGAAATTCCTTCCGGCTTGTCGATGTAGAAGCGAAGATACTTTCCTGTCGGTTCTTTTTCAACGCCGGCATCCACCAGTTCATAGCCCATTTCTTCAGCGATCTTCGCGCACCTGGCTTCGATCGCGTCTGTTCCTGCATTTGCCATCTTTCACAACGCTTTCCGGGCAATCAAAAAGAGCGGAAAACAAGCCCTTCCTCAGCCGATGCGTCTGCGGTCCGGATGCTGCTTCCCCACGTACGCAAGGCCTTCAGGCTTTTTCCACTCTTTACGTTAAACCCTTCTTTCAAGGCATCAAGCCGATAAATTGCACGGAAACCCATGCGCCGGAAAGTATAGCATACTTTCCGGCGCTTGACAATCCTTTTTTTTCAACGTTTTCAAGGATTTTTACCCTTGGTGCGGCCTGAAAAGAAGCTTTGGGGGATCAGTTTTCTCCGGACCGGTCTTTATTGGTGTCGATGCCGTGTACAGCTTCCCGCGGAACCCATACACGGCCGGAAGTACCGTCGTCACAGAAGTATTCCACATCTGCATATCCGTTTTCAATTGCGTAAAGCTGTCCGACCGCGTTTTCACGGATCACAACCTTCGCAGCTGCGTATTCTTTTCCGGGGCCCCAGTATGTATTCTTTGTCGGATAGATATCACAGTCTCCGATGGGGATTTCCCCCCTCAACTTTTCCAGGTCCACATCCACCCGCTTTGCGCCGGTCCAGACACGATATTTTTTGCCGCCTTTGCCGTTCTGGAAATCCACCTGGACCCACCAGACCCCGTTGCCTTTCGCTTTTTTCAGAACCCGGACCGTCTGGTTTTTCCAGCTGTTGTTTTTATAGAAGAAAGTGCCCGGTTCAGCATAGGTCGCCGACGGGCCGGAACGCGTGGCCAGCTTGTCCAGCAGGCTGCAGCCGGTAATGTCCGGCCGGCTTTCATAGACCACTGCGGTCTGCTCCGGCTGGGGTGGCATAGCGTTTTCCGCGGAAGCATACTGCACAAGCATCACTTCGGAAAGGCAGACGTCTCTTTTAAAGCTGCTTCCGGCGTAGCTGGAATGAACCACGATCCGGACCGCTGTCACGTCTTCCCGGTGCCCCAGCTCAATCCGCTGCCAGTCGCTACCCCATTCATCCTTCAGCGTCACGCTCAGGGCATCCCTGTATTTGCTTTCACCGTTATACAGGATTTTGATGGAAATTTTTTTCAGGCGCGCGTTCAGGCTGTACTGTTCTTTTCCTTTGTCGTTATATGCCCAGAAGCCGTTCTTGAACCAGATTTCGTCCACAGCCGCCGGCACGCCCGTATCCAGCTCCAGCCAGGCGCCGTCTTTGGCAGTATACTGCCAGCATGTTGTTTCATTTCCGTCCGCAGCATTGCCGGGCTGCCATTTTGCCGGATTATCTCCGCTCCGTATATAGTCGGAAGCATCGACACTGATCAGGCGTACCTTAACCTTCTCCGTTTCTCCCGGGATCTGCTCAAGGTTCGGGTTCACGGATCCTTGCCCCTTCGTCTTCACTGCTTCCGGCCGTGCGGATCCGCAGTCCGGGCAGAAATTTCCTGTATTTCCCGTCCGGCCGCAGCCCGGACAGGTCCACGCCCCGGATACCAGTCTTGCTGCGCCGCATGTCTCGCAGTAATTGCCGGAATTGCCTTCCTGCCCGCAGTCCGGGCAGATCCATTTCTCGGCGCCCGCTGCTCCTGCTGACAGCAGCAGCATCACGGCCAGAATGAAACACAGAAACTTCTTCATTGCATGTACCTCCTCCATGTTATTGGGAATCTGTTGCAATTCAGTCCAGACGGTATCTGCTCCGCTCGGACGGAACCAGTTCCCTTCCGTTCAGCAGTTCCCTGGCCAGAGCAATCTGCTCCATGTTATTGTCCGGCACTTCCGTCGCGTTTTCGTGGTATTCCCAGAATATCCGGGGATTATTCTCAGTCTCACTGGCCTGAGTAATGTACGTCAGAATCAGGGAGGCACTTCGGAGTCCGGTTTCCTCATCTTCCGGGCCGTACAGGATATATCGGCTGCCACCTGTGTTTTCGATGACGGCAGCGTTACTGCCGTCCCTCATATCAATCAGATGGCAGTCCTTTCCGATAAACACGGGCAGCCATCCTTCCGAGCTGAATTCATGGGTTCCGTATTCCGACGATCCGAAGATCCTTGCTTTTTCACCTCCGAATTTGAACAGGTAATCCCCGGTCTTCGCGTCGTAAACGTGGCCGTTGCCGATCACGATTCTCTCCTCCCCGTCCGGCAGTGCTCCCGCCGTGGCGCCCACCCATACATCTCCTGAATTGTCCTTTGTAATCGCGTTTTCCGTTACCTCGTCGTCAATAACGTACAGCAACCGGAAAGGTTCCCTTTCGTATACCGCGAATGCTTTTTCCCCGAAGACGAACACTTTGTCCGGCAGTCCGATATCCGTAATCTTTTCAACGGAAAACGGCAGTTCCGTATCGGTACCCGGCAGGGAAAGCCATTCGCGGCCCGCGGTATCGTAACAGAAAGGTTTCCGGTCGCTGAAGATCAGCAGGATGCTGTCTGTGATGAATTCTGCGCCTATGAAATTGTCCTTCGTGAACAGCGTCCCGTCCTGATTCCGGAGCCAGTATGCCTCCTCCGGGTTTTCGATGCTCCGGATCCACAGGGCGTATTTTCTTTCATTCGGCTCGTCATATTTCAGGGATCCCCTGTACACGGCGCAGTCCTGCTGTACGGAATAGCACCGCAGTCCCATCCAGGCCAGTCCGTCATTGTTGATCCATGTTTTATCCCCCGGTGCTGATTCCGGAACCGGAATATCGCAGGAACCGGGCAGCGCTGGTTTTTCTTCTGCTGCTGCCGTGGGTTTTTGCTGATCCCTGTAGGTTTCGTCCACCAGTACCTTGTCCATTCCCCTTGTGCGCTTGTAGCTTTTCTCGCTGGTTATGGGCACGTACCCGGCAGCGCACCGCCTTTTCAGCGCATCTGCAAAAGTCTTCTGCAGAATCTCCGATTCAGGCATTTCCCTTTCAAATTCCAGGCACAGCAGCAATGCCAGTTCCGTGTTGTTTCTTTCTAGCGCGTCCCGGGCCTCCAGGGCGATTGTTTCCCCCAGGCTGATCCTGGCTTGGTGCGCCGCTTCTTCCGCTTTCTGCCTTTCTCCCTCCTTCTGTTCAAACTGCCGCTGCAGTTCCGCTTCCTGCGCAGCGGTCTGCCGCATCCGGGAAACCGCCAGCCCCAGGAATACAGCGAAAGCGACGAACACGGCCGCACTGGCTGCCAGCAGGATCCGGTTCCTTCTTCTCCGGCTGCGGTTCATCAGGCCGTCGAAGGAAGTTCCAAGCATCGGCGCCAGGATCCGCAGTTTTTCCACCTGCAGTTTCTTCAGGGATTTCCCGGGATCGTCTGCCGTAATGTTTGCTGCCAGCGGTTCATGCTCAATCACGGTTCCGTCCGGCTTGACTTCCCGCAGCAGGTTTTCCGGGAAGCTGCTCTTCGGCGTTCCCTCCGCCAGCAGCGTCAGGATCCGGTCCCGTTCCCCTTCTTTCAGGAAATCGTCAATCGCAGAAAGGACTGCCGGATCACCGGGCGTTTCCGGGGTGCAGATCACAATCAGCCAGTCATCCGGGATTTCGGAAAGGCTTTGAATCCCTTTTCCGCGTTTCACGTTCACCGGAATCCGGTACTCCGCAAGCGTTGTCTTCAGTTCCTGCGCCAGCCGCTGCTGCGAAGGCGGAGCAGCGATCCGGATCCGTTCTGTGTTCAGTGTCATTTGTTCTCCGCCTCCTTTGCTATTCTTTGCCGGGCCTTCCGGACCAGTGTATCCGTATCCGTAAGGCGGATGATCCGGGATTCCTTGTACCCGATAATGCACAGGCTGCTTCCGTCCGGTGCAACGGTCACCTCTGACGTCTTGTCCTCCGGAGAATAGCCCATATTCAACAGCACGGCGCCGTCCGATATACGTACAATGGTTGTTGTGTCCGTATCCTCAAAATTATAGTCGTTCCGTGCGGCTTCCTCCCCGTTGAAAAGGACGTATTCAGATGCGTTCAGGGGATGGATGCTTTCCCAACGGTTGTTCTTTTTCAGCGTGGTTGTCATCCATCGTCCCGCCTCGCTGTCTGTCGGAACCGCCGGTCCGGTTCCGCCTTCCTCCGGAAGCACGCAGCAGTAATCCGTATCGTCCTCCCATGCGGTCCACCGTGCAGTAATCTCTCCGGTACAGGAAAAAATCGGGTCGCAGACTTCATCCAGCTCCCAGGTTTGTATCTTTTCCCCGTCGGAAAGCGAATAGCACTCGATCTTCGTGTGGAACGGTTCTCCGTGCGCAGAATTCACGCTCAGGAGAATCCGGTCTTTTTCTGTCGACACCTGTTCTCTCCGGTACCTGTAGTTGTACACGAGTTCGGTCGGAAGGTAATGCTCATTCAGCACCGTTCCGTCTTCCGGGTCCAGCTGCATATAATATATGCGGACAATACCCGCATCTCTGTCTTCGTCATGCCGGATACAGCAGATCTTTGTTCCGTCCGCGTTCCAGTATCCGACGCCGACGTTTTCCCGCGTCCACAGCAGTTCGCCGGTCTGAAGGTCAAATGTGAAAATAATCCCTTCCTGTTCCACTTTGCCGTTCGTCCTGTTTATGATAAAAGCGATATTTTTCCCATCCGGAGGTTCCGTAAAGATATCATAATTGCCGGCTTCATACCAGGATGATTCCCAGCGCATTTCTCCGGTTTCCGCGTCAATGACTGTCATTCCGCGGCGGGTCAGTCGCCAGAGCGTTTTGCCGTCCCGCGTGATACCGTTGGCGATATTGTTCGGCATGCCTTCCTTTTTCCAGATTTCCGCGCCGGTTTCCGCGTCCAGCTTCCGCATACTGGTCAGATGCTTTTCGTATACTGAAGCGGAAACGTCAGAGGAAGGCGCACTGCCGTCCATCAGATAAAGGTATCTGCTGTCCGGTGAATAGATTGCCCGGAACTCGCCTGTGCAGTCCAGCAGGATATCGCTCAACTCCGGATCCATGTTTGTGTCCGTCTCGTAAACATCCACCCGCCGGTCATACAGAATTAAGAACTTCTTTCCTGAATGGTCCCAGTATTTGGTATCGTATCCGTCCCACACGACGAATAAAGACGTCTCCTCTGTGGGAAAGTATGACTTAAGCTCACAGTCTCCGCCGTAAATCCGCACCCCGTCCGTGCACCGGGCAAGATACAGGTCAGCCCTGCTGCGGTATTGCATCTCCAGAATCGGGGACGGTGATTCGAAAGCGGCGGTTTTCCTGCAGGAAGCCGTATCAATCAGGAAAGCTGCCCCGTTTTCATCGATGGCGCACAGTTCCCGGCTAGCTTTTGGATACATTGCTCCGGACCATTTTCCGGGAATCGTGACGGTTTTTCTGCCGGTCTCGCATTCAAAGACGGAGAGAGTGCCTTCCCGGTCCACAATTGCGATATACTCGCTGTGAAACACGCTGTTCTGTTCATAGGAACAGTCCGCAGTAACCGGCCAGCCGGCGATTTCCAGCTCCGCCACAGCCTCTGTTTTCCCAAGCCGGATAATGGCTGTCCGCGCTTCCGTTTCTTTCCGGGGCTGTTCCTGCCAGGCAAGAATAAGCCCGCCGGTTGTCCCGATTTCTTTTATATGGTCGGCATAGAAAGGGGTGCCGTTCAGCGTAACCTGATTCTCGCTGACAGGTTTTGTCCCGTTGCTCCATTTCCATGTCAGGGGCTTTTCCGGCCCGCAGAAAACATAATCGCAGCTCGGCTGGTTATTCACCACGTACCCGATGCTGTAACCGTTTTCAACAGCGGCTTGCCGGGCGGCGCTCGCCACGTCCGTGATTTTCCCTCCTGCCAGCTGGAGATATTTCTGCTTCGCGTAGTAATCCTCAATCAGCAACACCAGGTCGCCTTCGTTGAATCCGGCAATATATCCCGTAATCCGGAAATCCGTCTCAATGCTGTCGGAAAGGCGGTAATCGCCGTTTGCGAGATAAGCCGGCCTGTTGACCGCCATCCGCAGGATACTGACCGCTTCCTCAGATACCGGCAGTTCTCCATGCAGATCCTCCGGCAGCGCGGAAAGCGCCAGCTGGATTGCTTTCCGGTCATCTCCCGCCTTCATGGCCTGACCTGCCTGCACGGCAATATAGTCACTGTTCGCGAGATATGCCTGCCGCAGTTCTTCTTCCGCAATTTCCCTCGCTGCCTCCGCCTCCGCGGTAGCGGCGGCAATCTCCTGGTTTTTCTTTTCGGTCATTTCCGCTGTCCGCCCGGCGTAAAATGTCAGTCCCAGCAGCACCGCGCAGGCCGCTGCGGCCGTTCCGCCGCGGAACAGCACCCTGCTCCGCCGTTCGGAAGCAGCAAATGTTTCCGATGGTTTCCCGGCCATCCGTCCCAGCAGTGCGGCTGCGCATTCATCCGCGGCAGAGCGGATTTCCCGTCCGGTCCTCCCCCGAAGATCAGCTGCAGGTTCCAGATCCCGGATCTCTTCCGGAACTGCCCTTTCCGGTTCACCGCTGACCAGTACAGGAAGAATCCGGTCCTTCCGGCCCATCTCAATGTACTTGGCAATTTCCCGCCGGCACCACAGGGATTCGGTATACTCTTCTGAACACAGTGCGATCAGCCAGCCGCTGTCCTGCAGGGCGTTCTCAATATCGTCCCCGAGGTTCGCGCTGGTGGGCAGTTCATCCGTATCCCGGAAAACCCGCCTTTTCTTTGGCAGGTTGCTTCCTTTGGGCAGATGCCATCCTTCCAGCTTCTTCCGCAGCAGCATGGACAGCTTCTGATCCCGCTCCATATGCCGGTAGCTGATAAACGCGATATACTTCCCCATTTTCTTCTCCAGCGGTTTCTGTCTTTTACTAAATCAACCAGGCCTGCGCAGGGTCTGGTTGATCTGTTTTCTATATTCTGTTTTTATTCTGTCATCCGTTCAAACACGGGAATCTCCTCAATCGGTGCCTGTACGGATACTATACGGCCGCCTTCCAGGATTTCGCCGCTGTTCACGTTCCGCCATTGTCCTGCCGGCAGGTATACTTCCCGTGCGAATTCGTTCAGGTGCAGGATCGGTGCTACCAGGTACTTTTCCCCGAACATATACTGATCCTGCAGCTCCCAGCATTTTGCATCCTCCGGGAACTCGAAGAACATTGTCCGGATCAGCGGTGCCCCTGTCTCGTGGGCGTCCCTGTACAGATCCCGGATATAGCTGTGCATTGCGATCCGGACGTCGTAGTACTTCCGCATGATTTCGTAGTTTTCTTCGCCGTAGCTCCACAGCTCGTTCGGCTGGCCGGTATGCAGATATCCGCCGCCCCAGTCCCGGTCATCCAGCGGGGGAATATTGTACGGGCCCCTGTCTCCGTGCATCCGCAGCACGGCGGAATATACCGCGAACTGATACCACCGGATCAGCAGCTGCCGGAAATCAGGATCATTCACGTCATCCGTCATGAATCCCCCGATATCCGTCGTCCACCAGGGAATCCCGGCCAGGCCCATATTCAGCCCAGCTTGCAGCTGTTCCCGCAGTGCCTGGAAAGTGCTGGGAACATCCCCGGACCAGATCACGTTGCCGTACTTCTGGCTGCCGGCCCATCCGCACCGAAGCAGGTTCACCGTGTCCGCTCCCTTCTCCGCTTGCATGGGTTCAAAGAAAGCCCGGGAGAACAGCTGCGGATACATGTTGCTGCAGCTCAGGGCAGGTCCCGCGCAGTAACGGTAGTTTTCGAAATCGTAAACGCCGTAATCCGGTTCGGAATTGTCCAGCCAGAATCCGTCAATACCGTAATCGTAATAGTTCTTTTTGCACACTTCCCAGATATACTTCCGCGTTTCCGGATTAAAGGGGTCGATCTCCACGCAGTCGCCCTGGTAATCGTATGTCTGGGCAGCGCCGCGTTCCGTGCGGATCAGCAGCCCGCGTTCCATCATAGGCGCGAAGTTCTCGCTCTTCCGGTCCACGCTCGGCCACACGGAAACGATTACCCGGATACCCATTGAATGAAGTTCGTCCACCATAGCCTTGGGATCCGGCCAGTAGGTTTTGTCAAATTTCCAGTCTCCCTGGACCGTCCAGTGGAAAAAGTCAATCACGATCTGGTCGATTTTTATGCCTTCCTTCCGGTACTGCCTCGCGACCGTCAGCACTTCTTCCTGCGTCCGGTAGCGCAGCTTGCACTGCCACAGCCCCATCAGGCTTTCCGGAAACATGGGTGCCCGTCCGGTTACGCCGGTATAATTCCGCAGGATTTCCTTCGGACCGTCCGCTGCGGTAATCCAGTAATCCATCTGGCGCGTACTTTTTGCGGTCCATTCAGTGTAGTTGTTCGCGAAAACCGCGTGCCCTACCGCCGGATTATTCCACAGCAGACCGTATCCGAGGCTGCTGACCATGAAAGGTACGGAAATCTGGCTGTTCCGCTGCGCCAGCTCCAGGATGTTCCCCTTCAGATTCAGCCATGGCTGCTGGTACTGGCCCATGCCGAAAATTTTCTCCCCGTCATTGGCGTCGAACTTCACAGTCAGCGTATATTCGCTGCCGCCAATATTGCCCTTCCATTCCCGGTTTACAATCTTCAGGCACCGGCTGCCTTCGGACAGCGTCCCGCCGTAGCTGCGGTAATATTCCCGCAGAATCAGAGCGCCGTCCCGGTAAAAGCTGATCACGCCGGCAAAGTTCACGGTAGCCCGGATCCGGCCGTTCACGATCTCCGCGCAGGGAACCTCGCTGAACGACCCGTCCCCGTTCGGATTCTTCTCCGTCCCGGTTCGGATGCTGCATTCCGCCGTTTCCGGTTCTTCCGTCAGCGCCCAGTCGTTCCCGGTCCATCCGTCGTACATCACGGCCCGGACGCGAAGGCTGTCCCTGCCCCATCCTTCAATCCGCAGCGTCTCTCCGCCCCGCCGGGCAATCAGTGCGTTCTTTTCAACAGCAAAAATCATTTACCGTATCTCCTTTGCATTGTATTGCCGTTTGTTTCCGTATCATCCCGAACATGTGAAGGAAATCCCATCCCGTTAATCACTGATCCATTCCAGGACCATCGCCGTTCTGCACGGACTGTATACGTTGAATCCCAGTCCCTTGCCCTCGGTATATTCCGTCTCGTATACCACGCTGTGATCAATCAGGTTCTGCCCGCCGAAGCGTTCCTCGTCCGTGCTCAGGATCACCCGGTATTTCCCTTCACCTGTCGTATGCGCGTGGAGGAAGAACTGCGTTTCTGAATAACTGTTGTGGAAGTTGACAACAAACAGCAGCTTTCCGCGGCTGTACGTGATGATCTTCCGTTCCGGATCGATCCACAGGCTCACGGCGTAAGGATCGTCCAGCAGCTTCCGCTCCCGGGCCATATTGATCATGGCTTTGTCAAAGTCGTTCAGCCACTCATACTTCAGGTTTTTATTGTCCACCAGGGACCATTGTCTGCGGCAGTATTTATAGCTCCATCCGTTCCCTTCCCGGGGGAAATCGATCCATTCCGGATGGCCGAATTCATTTCCCATGAAATTCAGGTATCCGTTCCCTCCCAGGCTCATGGTGTACAGGCGGATGATCTTGTGCAGTTCTATTGCCCGGTCCATGGTCAGGCTGTGGTAGTCCTTGTTCATGCCGGTGTACATTTCCGCGTCCGCCATTCGGAAAAGGATAGTTTTGTCACCCACCAGCGCCTGGTCGTGGCTCTCGCAGTACCCGATAACTTTCTCCTGCGGCCGCCGTGTCGTCATCTCATGCCACAGGCCGTTCATGTTCCAGTCCTCGTCCCGTGTATCCTTCAGCAGCTTGATCCAGTAGTCCGGTTCGCCCATGGCCAGCCGGTAATCGAACCCGATACCTCCCTGCTCAATGGGCAGGCACATACCGGGCATACCGCTCATATCCTCCGCAACGGTCAGTGCGTTCGGATTCACCTCATGAATCAGCTCGTTCGCCAGCTGCAGGTAGTTCAGCGCTTCAAGGTCCGTATTCATATTGAAATACATGTCATAGTTTGTGAAGGCGGAACCCAGGCCATGGTCATGGTAGATCATGCTGGTTACACCGTCGAACCGGAAACCGTCAAAATGGTATTCCTCCTGCCAGAATTTCAGGTTGCTCAGCAGGAAATGCAGCACCTCCGGCCGGTTGTAGTTAAACAACCGCGTCCCCCATGCCGGATGCCACCCGCGGTCTCCCTGAAGAAAATACTGGTCATCCGTTCCGTCCTGCAGCTGCAGTCCTTCGCCGACGTTCGGGCAGGCGTGGCTGTGTACCACGTCCAGCAACACCCGGATGCCCATTTCATGAGCCTTGTTCACCAGCACCTTCAGCCCGTCCGGCGCGCCGTACCAGTGTGCCGCCGCGAAAAAGTTGGTTACCTGGTAACCGAAAGAGCCGTAGTAGGGATGTTCCTGTACGGCCATCAGCTGCACTGTATTGTAGCCCAGTTTCTGAATCCGCGGCAGCACATTTTCCGCGAACTCAAGGTAGGTTCCGATGCCTTCCTTGTCCTGCGCCATGCCGATGTGCGCCTCGTAAATCAGCGGTGCGGCCGGCGGCTGTTTCATGAATTCTTCGTCTGTCCATTCAAAAGGTTTCACCGGATCCCAGATCTGTGTGCACAGACGCATGGTTTTCTCGTCCATGCTGACCTTCCGGCTGTAGGCCGGCAGCCGTTCAAAAGAATCTTCGCCCTTCCGGACCCACAGTTTCACAAACTGCCCGTCTTTCAGGCTGTCCGTTCCTTTCAGTTCGATTTCCCATACGCCGTTTTCACCTTTCGTCAGCGGATGGCTTTCCCGGTCCCATTTATTGAAATCCCCGATAAGGTGGACCTCGTCCGCTCCCGGCATCCATTCACGGAAAACCCAGCTGTCCTGTGTCCTGTGGAAGCCAAAAAACAGTGTGCCGTTGGCGAAATCCGTCAGCGTCGGGGCGTCCCCCGCAATCTGCCACCGTTTTTCCTTGAAACGGTTCATGCGCAGTTCAATATCTCCCGCATGCGGTCCGAGCCAGGGGTCAATGGAGGTAATCCCGTAAGGTGCTTCCAGTTTGCTGATGTCCATTGTCTTCCTCCCGTTATTCAGTCTGTTACAGTCTTTCCTTCGGCATTCAGCCGCACAACCTTCGTGATGCGCCCGTCCTCGTCATATGTATACTGTTCCGTGCACACACCGTCCGTACTGTTCACGCTTTGTCCGGCTTCGTCCAGGTAAGCCCTGCTCAGAAGCCGTCCCTGCACGTCCCACAGTGTCTGGACCGCTGAGTATCCTTTGCTGCATTTCACCCGATCCCCCGCGGCGTTTCTGTACTGCACCAGCGTAAGCTGTCCGTTCTTGTTGTAGGAATACTCGATTGTTGAGTATCCTTCAGGCATGGTGATAATTTCCTCCGCTTCGTTCATGTACGTTTCCACCTGGATGGCATCGTCTTTTACCCGCCGGAAAAGAATTACGGCGTCTCCTCCGAAGGAGATCCTGTTTCCCTTCGCGTCATACCGGGAAATCAGCATGTCTCCCTCCTTGTCGTAGGTATAGGTCTCCTTCGCGTACCCGCCCCGGTCCGTCAGATTATCCTGTTCGTCATAATAGCGGATTTCCGAAGCCCGTTCCTTTTTATCCCGGTCGATCTCACACCGGTGCCATCCTTCCGGCCCCGCGGCTGGTGATCCGTCCGCGTGTGTATATGTGATCCGGATCACCTCGGTATGCTTCCGGTTCATTTTCATTGTCATGGTTGCGTATCCGTCCCGGATGGATTCGGCAGGTTTTCCTTTTTCATCCATATATTTTCTGCCGACCAGCTTCCACCCGCTGTAGCTGTTCTCGATCTGTGCGTATCCCAGGGACGGGACCTTTACCATTTTTCCCCGTTCATTGTAGTAAATAACCTTATGTTCCGCATTGAAGGAATAATAGGAATAGCTCACCGATGCGTATCCCGGTTTGGTCATTGTCGGTTTCCCGTCTTTTCCGAGATAGTCAATTCTGGCAACCCGCTTCTTGTTGTCCGTGGTCACGGCGCGCCCGTAGTAACCGCTGGGCATCTCATAGGGTTCCCCGTCCGTTCCGTAATAGGTTTCCGTTGTCTTTGCCCCGGCGTATTTGTAGCGTACGGAGGCGTACCCCTCCGGGCCAGCCGCCACGTATCCCTGTTCGTCCTTCCAGGTTATCTTCGTCACTTTGTCTTTTTCCGTCGTTTTTTCCGCTGTAACCTCTGCCAGCGCCGCCCCCGCGGACACCAGCAGCAGCGCTGCGGCGGTCATTGCGGCTATACGTCTGATCATTCTGTTCAACCGGTATCACCTGTCTCTTTTCTTGTTTTCATTTTATCAATTATACCAAATGCCTTCTGTAAAAACAACCCGTATTCCGTTTACTCTCCCGCCGGGAAAAGCGCGTCCGGTCCTTCGGTCAGCAGGCTTCGCAGCTGGGAAATGGTAAGGTTGACGTTCACCGCGTCGTAGCCTGTTCCCGGCCGGATATCGTAACACCAGTTCCCGATCAGTTCGATCGGCGTTCCCTGCTCCCTGTACCATGCCGCGGCCGCGTTGAACAACGCCAGGCTCCAGCGCATATGATAGCCGGACGTTACCACAGTCACTGTCCGGATTCCTTCCTTCTGCATGATGCGGAAAGAATTCAGCGTGTTTTCCACGGTGGTTCTTGCGTCCTTGTCCAGCCGGATCCTGCTTTGTTTAATACCGCACTTCCGCCTCAGAAAGGATCCCATCATCCCCGCTTCGGTGTTCCTGTCCGGATTGTTGTTCCCGGTCGCTCCGCCCGTGCAGATGACAATGGCCTCCGGATATGCCTTTGCGACTGCGGCCGCCGCACGGCAGCGTCCCTGCAGCTCCGGCTCCATTTCCCCGTCCCGCAGCCGGAATCCCAGTACCACAAAGGCGTGCCTGGAAGGATCCGGAATCTCCAGATTCTTCGGGTCGTCGGTTTTGTAGTAATACATCCTGTAATCCGGATCAAGAAAAACCTCTTTCCAGTGTTCCGCCACGGCTGTGATCACAGGATGGTTGATTGCGGCCGCGTCCATGCTCACACGTTCTTCCGCTTCAGGCGACGGTTGGTTATACGCGTCCAGCATGTCCTGCAGCAGTTCCTCCACTGCCTGAGCATCCGGCGCTTCCGCGCGGGCAAAGGAAAACAGCAGTACCAGAATGATTGCCAGGCAGACCGCTGTACGTTTCATATGCATTGTCCCTCCCGTCGGTTTCCTGCAGGTTCCGTTTCTGTTGTATTTTACCAGCATTCCGGATCTGTCCCGCTTCCGTGTTGTTCCGGAAAAAATATCCTGCGATGTTCCTCCTTCAGTTCGTGTCCGTTCCTGTTCCATTCCCTGTTTACAGGCGGAAACCGCAGTTTCCGGTATAAACGTATTTCAGTTTTTCCCGGGCAGCTTCTGCCAGCCGGAAGATCTTGCGCACGTCCGTTGCAGGCCGGTCTTTCATATGGAAGCGTGGAAAGAACCGGGTCACGTGCAGCGGTATTTCCTGCCCGACCGCCTTTCCGGCCGCGTCCGTGAGCCCCGAAACCCAGCCGGCCAGTTCCCGCATTTCCTCCTCTGAATCGTTCTCTCCGGGAACGATCAGGGTGGTCAGTTCCACGTGCGCTGTCTGCACAGCCCGTGTGATGAAGGTTTTCACTGTCTCCAGATCACCGCCGAGCACCCGGGAATAGTAGCGCTCCGTGAATCCTTTCAGGTCGATATTCATCGCGTCGATATACGGGCTGATGGCTTCCAGTACCGGCAGCTCCGCTGTACCGTTCGTCACCAGCACATTCACCAGCCCCGCTGCGTGTGCCAGCCTTGCTGTGTCCCGGACGTATTCCCAGCCGATCAGCGGTTCATTATAGGTAAACGCCAGTCCGATGTTCCCGCGGTTTCTGGTGTCGAGCGCGGCCTGCACCAGTTCCTCCGGCGATACAGTTTCTCTTCTTTCTGAAAGTGCCATAGCCTCCGCGGACCAGGAAATTTCATGGTTCTGGCAGAAGGGGCACCGGAGGTTGCATCCGTAGCTGCCCACGGACAGGATCATACTGCCCGGATAAAACCGCTGAAGAGGTTTTTTCTCGATCGGGTCCAGTGCGAAACCGGTAATCTTTCCGTAGTTTTCCGCACGGATTTCTCCCTGTGCGCATGTCCGGGCGCCGCAGAAACCCCTGCCGCCCTCCGGTATTTCGCAGCGTCGGAAACAAACCTCGCAGCGCGCCATTTTCTCATCTCCCTCAAATATGCCGGACAACTTCAAACCGCTGCAGGTTCACCTTTTCCTTCGGTCCGATCCCGGCTTTCCGCCTTGCGATGTCCACCTGCTGCCGCGGAGTATCCACCCCTTCCAGATCCGGCAGCAGCAGCCCTCTGCGGTGTCCCTTGCTGACAATCACCCCGTAGCGTTTCACATCCAGCTGTTCCTCAGATGCGATGTCCTCCGGTTCTCCCAGTACGTCCACGCTGATTTCCAGCCATTTCAGTTCATCCGGACGGATCGGATCGAAACGCGGATCCCTGGATGCGGCGCTGACGGCATTTTCAATGATTTCCATAGCCAGACTGTTCCGGACCGGTGAGATTGTTCCGATACACCCCCGCAGCTGTCCCTGTTTATGGATGGATACGAAAGCCCCTGCCCGGCGCTGTGCCAGTTCTTCCGGAATATCTGCCGGAATATCCATGATCCGGTGTTCCAGTATATAATTTTCAACGGACTGCCATGCCAGCCGGACATACGGGTCGCATTTCGCGCGCCTGTCCGCAAGCATCTTCCCCTGTTCCTTTTTCCTGATGTCAAGGAATTTCCGGGACGCGTCCGGAGTTCCCGGATGAAAAACGCAGATCCCGTATCCCACACCGGTCACATCCTCATGGGAAAGCGCCTGTGCTTCAACGGACATGCCGTCCAGCGCGCCTGCCATCATGGTGAAGGAGCGGTGTCCGCATTCCGCGGCACGTTCGCAGAACGATTCGCTGAAGTCAAACAGTTCGCCGAACGCACCCCGTGAACAGGTATCCATAATACGTTTATCATATTCCGGTCCTTCCGGAGTAAACCCGTAAGGACCGTACTCCTGCAGTTTGTGCGACAGGTCTCCGCTTGCGACCCAGACGATCCGGCGTCCAGTTTCCGCTGCCGCCTCCCGGACAATCTGTCCAAGCCTGTAATGATCTTCCAGCGGAAGTCCGGACAGGCCGATGCGTACAAGCCTGAAATCCGTATAAACCTGCCGGATAAAATACAGCGGCACCATCGTCCCGTGATCCAGGGAAGCGTCCCGCTGTCCCTGCGTGCCCGCCGGAAAATCCTCCGCACAGGCAATCTGTCTGACAGTCTCCACCAGTTCTGTGTCGTATGCCTCCCGGAAGCGCACCTGCGCCGCGCGGAACTGTGCGAAGGAGCCTTCCGCTTCCCTTCCCGGAGAAATATGAAAATAATCGGCGTACATCGTTGCGTGCGGACTGGAGATGATCACGGTTTCCGGCTCCATCGCCGCGATGTCCTCCGCGACCCGCATGTAAGCCGCCCGCGTAGCCTCCACCTGCCGCTCGCTGCCGCGCCCCACTTCCGGAACAATCATCGGAGGATGAGGAACCATGTATGCTGCAATAACGGACATATCCACCTGCATCCTTTCGGGTTATTCTTTTGTTCTGTTTCCGGGTATATTAACCCACAAACCCTGCCATTAGTCAACACCGGAAAAAGCCGGCGGATCAGTTGTTCCGCAGGTCCGTTCTGTGGTAGAATTACTGTAGTCCGTTACCTGACGCAAAGCGGAAAGGAAGAAGCAGATTGAAAATTACAAAGATCGTGATCACCGGAGGTCCCTGTGCCGGAAAAACGACAGCAATGAGCTGGATCCAGAACGCCTTTACCGAAAAAGGCTATACCGTACTGTTTGTAGACGAGTCCGCAACACAGCTGAGCAGCGGCGGAGCTCCATGGAGGCTGACAAAAAACAACCGGGAATACCAGCTGCAGGTTACCCGGCTCATGCTGGCCAAGGAACAGGTTTTTGAAGCTGTTGCGAAAACCTTTGACGCGGAAAAAGTCCTGATCGTCTGCGACCGCGGTGCCCTGGACAACCGCGCGTATATGAACGGTGAGGAATTCCGCTATGTTCTGGAGCAGCTGCACACCAATGAAATCGATCTGCGGGACCATTACGACGCGATATTCCATCTTGTTACCGCGGCCAAAGGCGCCGAAGAGTTCTATACCCTGGCCAACAACACCGCCCGCTATGAAACCGTGGAAGGCGCTATTCTCTCCGATGATAAACTGATTGCTGCCTGGACCGGTCATCCGCATCTGCGTATCATTGATAACCGCTATAACTTCAATGATAAAATGCTGGCTCTGATCACGGAAATCGCGGCTTTCCTCGGTGAACCGCGTCCCATGGAAAACAGGCGGAAATACCTGATCCGTTATCCGGATGTCCGGGAGCTTGGCAGCCGCCCCAATTGCGAAAGTGTGGATATTCTGCAGGCATACCTGAAGAGCGAGATCCCCGGAGAAATGATCCGGATCCGTCAGCGCGGCCGGGACGGGAACTATGTCTATTACAAAACAAGGAAACGGCAGATCGAAGGCGGAAAAAGGATCGAACTGGAAGAGCGCCTGTCCAAGGAGGAATACCTGGATCTGCTTATGCAGGCGGATCCGGAATACAGGCCCATCCGGAAACAGCGTTTCTGTCTCAGCGAAAACGGCCTTTATTACAACATCGATATCTATCCCCAGTGGAAAAACCAGGCTTTGATGGAAATCGAACTGTACGGCGGAGAGGAAACCGTCAGAATTCCGGAGGGCATCGAGGTTATCCGGGAGGTCACTTCAGACAAGGAATTCACCAATCCGGCCATTGCCCGCGTTAATCCCGGCAGCTGAACCCCGGAATGTATCCTCAGGAGGTTGCGGAGTCCGTCCCCATCAGCCGGTGCAGGCATGCCTGCACCAGTTTTTTTGATACAGGCATGCAGAATTCCGCCACCGGTCCCACCAGGAAGGCGCAGATCACCGTGCCGATACCGGCCCGGCCGCCCAGCAGATATCCGACGGCGACAAAAAGCACGTCCGTTGCGATCCGCACGATGCTGAACCGCCATTTCCGTTTTTCGCTGATCACCACGGCCACCAGATCGTTCGGCCCCGTTCCCGCCTCTGACCGGATCACGAGGGACATCCCGGAGGCCAGGATCGCGCACCCCAGCACCAGGATCGGGATTTTCACCGGAAGCCCCGCGGTTCCGATGCCGAGACCGCCCAGCAGCCAGTTGAAGAAATCGATAATCGGCCCGCCGCAGAACATGCACACCACCGTTCCGATCCGGACGTATTTCCGGTCCGCGAACAGCAGCACGAGAATAATCAGGAAGCATACCGCCATGTGCACCGTCCCATGAGTCGGTGCAATGGGCGTAAGCTTCATCACCAGCAGGCGCAGTCCCTGGATCAGAACGTTGAACGGATCGGAGCCAAGTTCAGCAAGCAGAAACAGTGTAACGCCCAGATGCGCCACCACAAGCCCGCCGAACAGAAGACTCAGCCGAATCAGCGTTTCTTTGATCTTTGGATTCATTACCGGTCCCCCTCAGTGCAGTATTATTGGATAATATCTGAATATTTGCTTAGACAGCTGCCGAATCACAGGCATAGCATCTTCGGTTCCGTCCGTTTCAGGAATAAAGATCTGTATATTCGGTCGTTTTCATTTTCCGGGCTCAGGTTCAGCCAGAGGTGTTACCGTCTGATCCAGAATTTCACCGCTTTCCGGATCCTGAATAATATCCTTTCTTGTGCCGTCCATGAAAAACAGCGTGAAATACAGGCATTTCCGTCCTTCAATCTGCCCGATCGGGATAAGCTCCGGCGTAACCTGCTTATTCAGCTGCAGCATGTTTTCCTCATAATAGTCGATGGTATCTGCGTTCACCGGCCGGTTCGAACCGAAAAACACCCGCTGCTCCACAGCAGCTTCGGCAATCTCGTCCAGATAGCGGTTTGTCCGGGGATCTTTGGAATAGGTCCATGACCGGAGCTCTGTCTGCTGGTCCCTGACTGCCGCACGGCCCGAAGCGTTTTCCACGGTCAGCCGAATATTGCTGTAAAGGTTTATGCCTTCCCTGAACAGCAGCGACCGGCTGCTCGCTTCCGGTCGGAAACTGCCTGCTTCCGTGTAAAAATATATCGAATCCGGATCCAGTTGCCAGATGCTTTCAGCAAGCTGTGTCTCAAATGTCATCAGCGGATACCCCTGAATTGTCACTGCCAGCCCGCTCAGCCTTGCTGTCCATTCGTCGCCGTCCCGCTGCAGACCGGATCGGGTGAGCAAACGCATCGTCAACTGCTCCGGGGTTCCCGCAAGAGGGCTTCTTTCATAGCTGAGCACGCATACACCAACATTACCTCTTTCCAGTGTTCCTGCTTCCTCTGCTGTTAAAGGCGCTGTTATGCGGAACTGTCGGACTTCTTCGTCGGTAACGGAAACAGTTTCATTCAGCGCCATTGGTTTGTCTTCCATTACCGCGGCCGTAACGGCGCACACACCAGCGTACAGTAGCGTCCCGCCTTCCGCTCCGAAAGCCGTCCCGGCCGGAAAACCGATCCGTACCGGTGAACTGAGCTGGTTCCCGATGCGAAAACGGAATGTCAATTCTCCCGCTGCATCACCCGGATGGATTCCGTCCCTATCCGAAAGCACCAGGCAGTGCACAGCCCGTGTATGAGGGGGCATCCTGATGCCAGCATACGGGTTGAAACCGTCATATTCTTTTCCGTTCACAGCCGGACCGGCTGTCTCCAGGAAAACTGTTTCGTCTGTTCCGTTCTCCAGGCGCAGCCCAAGTCCGATTCCGTCGTCCGCGATCAGAAACTGTTCAGCGGATACGCGGATTCCGTTATAATCAAATATAGTGACAGGATCCGGCATTTCCTCCGCCTGTTGCAGCGGTATTCCTTCCGGCAGTCTCAGGGTAATCTGCCCGGCCATTCCCGAATCACCGTAATAGTTCATGCCCGGATAAATATCCACACGGTCTGCTATGGTATATCCGGCCTGCTCCAGCGCCTGATTCACTCCCATCAGGAACAAATGATTGCTTTCGCTGATATTCAGTGAGAAGCTGCTGACCGTCTCCCGGTCTTCCGCTTCAAAGGGAATATAAGCATCCGTACCCGGTTCAACCCGTACCCGGATCTCGCAGCCCGTCTGCATTCTGTTAACCAGAAGCATTCCGCTCAAGTTCAGTTCTGTGTCCCCACCGTTGATAACATGAATCATTCCGGACACCAAACCGTCCGGTTCCTGCCGCATTGAGACCAGCTGCCATGTAATCTTCCCGTCCTGAACCGTATCCAGCGGATCCGGAGCTTCAGATGCCAGCGGACCCGGCTCTGCATTCATTTCCAGGTGGACAGGAATCACAACAGGTTCCGAATGGTAATCCCCGTATTCGGTGACCTCAACTGAAAAATCCAGTGAAGTAATCCGTTCCAGTCCGGCTATCGTTTTGGCGTCCAGTGTGATGGTATCCTCTTCTGTCCCGCCCGGCTCTGCTTTTGAGATCCACACACTTTCCCCTGTACTCCTGGTGCCGTTCAGAACTGCATTTGTTCCTGTAAACTTCAGAGCCCGGTCTGTGTTGTTCCGGAACTGAACGCGGAATTTCAGCGAAGGATACAGTTGGGTTGCTTTCAGTTCCGCTGAGCAGTGGATTTCTATCCCTTCCGTTTTCAGGATATTCTCTTCCACTTCCAGATCCGCCACGTGGGGACTTGCAATCAGCAGCGGAATGCTGCTCCATCGTTTCTGATGAATATCCGTAATCTGGAACACCGCGTACAGCGCGTCCGTGTTCCATTCCTCCAGGAAGCGCAGGTGCCAGTCGCGCGGAAGCGTTATGGCCCTCGCGAGGTATCCACGATACAATTCCCATTCTTCAAATTCAGGGATTGCCTTGCCCGTATCCGGCAGGTTCCGGATGAAGTATCGGAATTCCACATCGGTAAACCCTTCATCCGTAAAAGGAATACGGTTGGTATAGGATTGGGTTGCCCGGTCATACACATAAGTCCGGTCGATTTCCAGATCTCTGCCGTCCCCGGAAGGCGTGCAGTAATACAGCACAGCTGTTTCATCCCTTGTGTTTGCGCGGGAGGAATAATCCTGATATACCGTAAGAATCACATGGTAATCGCCGTCCTCCGTGATCCGGAAACTGACAGGTCCCTGCAGAACCTCACCTTCTTCACTGACAGCGTAAAGGGCGTTTCCGCGGTAAACGGCGGACAGTCTCCCTGCCTCGTCCAGGGACGCGCGTGCCACTGCGACCGGTGCCAGGGATAATCCCTGGGAACCGCTGCCGATCCGAGCCATAATCAGCATTTCTCCGTTCAGGTAGTTCTTCGCCTGCGCCTCCGTCAGCTGCAGGCGGACGGTATGCTCTCCGGTCACCGGGTCTGTCTCATCCGTCGCTGTCATGCTGCTCCAGTCCACATAATCCTCTCCTGCCAGCAGTGCGCCGAAGTGCTCAATATACCGGGTGTACGCAGCGCTGAAATCCAGCTGCCGGTACTCGTCCCGCCAGTTTTCCAGATATTTCCGCATATTGATGTACGGATGGTAAACAGACAATCCACCAGCCTTCCCACTGTCTGACCGGACATATACAACAGCTTTTTTCAGTGCAATGTCAAGTTCCGATCCCTCTCCGCCATAGCGCGCCGCCAGATCCGCCAGATCCACAAGATCGTACCCTTCCTCACCGACTGCGCGTACACCTTTCCCAAAGCCGGAGGAAGCGGAACGGATTCTTGAGATGTCTGCAAACTGTTCTTCGTTGATGCCTTCATCAATAGGCTGGAAGAAGGATTCCATCGCTGCAATCACGTTGCCGATTGCACTCAGATCGATACACGAAAGGGTCAGTGGATCCCTGGAATCCGCCAGTGCTTCAAAATAGCTGTCCACAATCCTGCGTCCGGTCGCTGCCCCGTCACCGTCCGCGTCCCTGAGGAATGCGTAGTTCCATCCCGCAGCAGGCTCCGTTTCTTCAGACGCGATCATATACTCCGCATATGGTGCCACCGCCGCGGCAACCTCAGCCGACCCCATCAGGCAGGCATCGAAGCCGATCCAGCTGAGCTTACGGTAAAGCCAGGCATCCCGGATTCCATCTGTCAGTTCCTTCAGCGTCAGATGATCCATGGAGAACAGTTCATCCCAGCAAATACCTTCCAGCGGTCCGGCGCCGTGATTCCACATGATCAGCGCGTAATCCTCTGCCGGACGGTTTTTCTGTGCCCAGGTCAGCAGCCGGGTCAGCGTATCCGCCTCGCCCATATTTGTCTTTTCAAACGTGCATACAGTATGCTGCTCTCCCGCACCGATCTCCACAATGTGTGTGTATTCCGTGTCGTAGTCAAGATCCCAAAATTCGCTTCCGCCTACCATTGCCAGTACGCAGATGTCCTCCCCTGCGTCCGCGTCCATCATTTCCTTCAGGTCCTTTGAAGCGGATCCGTAATAGGTCTCCAGATTGCTTCCGCACATATAAACCATGACAGTCAGTTTTCTGCCCGCACTTTCCGGAAGCGCTGCAGAAACCGACAGGAGCACCGCAATCATCAGCGTAAGAAAGATAATTTTCTTCATGTTTTACCCCACAGTATCATCAGTATAGGATATGCCGGTATTCTGTCTGCAGACAAAGGATTTCCCGAAAATTCATTCAGCAGGATACGGAATCATGGGCAGAGTATATTCTGTTCCATCCTCTTCCATGATGTCAAAAATACAGTACAGCTGATCTTCTTCTTTGATCGGCCGCAGGATCATCCGGAAGGGTTTTCCGTTCAGGTCTGCCATGCGGGGATACGCAGCGATTGTTTTCCGGTTCAGGATGGGCATAAACGGATCTTCCGCTGCGTCCGGCAGCGCTTTCGTATACGGCGTGATAAGCACCCATTGCATCAGTCTGGGACCATCTGTCAGAACCGGTTCTGTTTCTTCCGTTTCTGTGATTACCGCTCCCGTAATTTCCGCCCGGTTGTTTTCATAATCCACGGCAGCCTTTACATTTTCAAGCTTCTGCACCGGATTTGAACCCTTATCGTTTCCGTTTAACCCGATAGCGGTTTCAATGCTGAGGTGCTGCTCATCCTGCCAGGTCTGGAATTGCAGGATTCCCGCGTCCGGCGCGTTTTCTGCCGCAAGGATCACTCCCGGGCATCTGCAGCCGATCTGCCCGTCTTTCCCGCGGCGGACAGGGCACGCCGCAAACAGCTGTGTGCCGCTTCCGTCCTCTGCAAGGCGAACAATCCACATGATACCGCCTTTTGCACGCGCCGTCTGTTCCGCTGAAAGGCCGGCGGAAATCCACCGAATCTGGTCCAGAGCGCTGTCCGCGACTACAAGTTCGCTGTCAAACAGCTGTTCTGTCCCCGGGTCTGCGTTCTGCTCCCGGGCAGTGTCCTCCGGTTCTGTTTTCACATCCGGTGTCTGTGCCTTCTGTACTTCAATCCGGTCTGTGGAGATCCAGAGCGCCCGTGCTGTTCCCATTTCCGGCGGTTCGGGAAAAGAGATCGTACAGGACGCGGCTTCCTGCCCCTGGTCCTGCTGTTCTTTGCTGATAAATCCGGCTTCAGCGGTATGCAGTTCAGCCAGCGTGGCTTCCTCCGTTTTTTCACAGAGGACCAGCTCTGAATAAGTAACCGCGCCGGGAGCAACAGTCCATGTTTTGGTTTCACTGTATTCGTCGCAGCGGACCGGTACCCCGTCCAGTCTGCCGTTCTTCGCGTATAGTATCAGCGGAACCTCGGTTTTGTTACAGATTTCCAATTTCATTGCAATCCCGTTTTTCCCCGCCAGCAGCTTCTTGCAGGCGACTGAATACTGGTTGTTTTCCGCCAGCAGAACAGCCGTCTCCTCCTGGTCAGGCGTTTCAGAGGGATCACGGAACTTCATACTTGTATTCAGGTCATGCTGCATCTCCCCGTCCCGCAGTTCCCAGGGTTCATAAAGCTTCAGGCAGAAAGCCTCCCTGTAATTTCCCCTGTCCGGACTCAGGTAAATCGTCATTTCCTGAATATCATAGATGCCCTCATGCTGTAGAATATGGTCGGAAATGCTTGTTTCGTAGAAATACGGTTCTTCCTCCGCTGTTGCCAGATAACCGGACGCACTGACGGAGTTGAACATGTGTATGCAGTTCAGGGAAGATGTGCCGGCAGGAATTTCCTGTGTGTCCGCATAGCTTTTCAGTTCTGTTTTTCCGATCACTGCGCTGTTTTCCACTTTGATTTCAACAGAACTATCATTCGTTATCATCAAAAGGGCTTCCATTCCATCGGAACCGTACGGTTTCAGGGAAATCAGCTGCACCATTGCGTTATCCTGTTCTGCTTCCGCCAGAGGAATCATATCCTCCCACAAAGACCGCACACTGCAGTCTTCAAACCGTATCTGAACAGGCACCATCGTTGTGCCGCTTTCCCGCCTGACGGTAACAATAGTCCGAATCTCCTCGATCCGGTCGATCCCGTGGAATTCCGCCGCGCTCATCCTGCAGAGGGTATAACAGGAATCTTCGGATGCTTCCGTTTCTGCGGACAACGGACTGAGCCTGCTGACCCTTTCTCCGTTGATCAGCAGCCTTGAAAAGCTGTAGCTGGTCTTTTCACGCGTCGGGTTGTCCATCGTGATGTAAACCTCAACCCCTCTTTCTGTTGGTGAGTCAACCACGGTAAGGTTCATTCCGAAACCGGGCTCCGAGCCGGCTGTTTCATCCGGAGTCCCTGAACAATCTCTTCGGAATGGATTCGGAACCGGCACCGGCGGAGAGCAGAAAGTGTTCTGCTGCACGTCTGTCACCTGGAACACCGCGTGCATCTGTGAGGCAGTAATCGGATCATCCATCCAGCGGAAGCGCCACTCGTTCGGCAGATTGATTTCCGCGCCGGTAAACATCGGGATATCGCCGTCTTCCCAGTCGTAATAGCCTGGCAGCAGTCCGCGTTCATCCGTTTCCGGCAGTATTTTCCCGATCTCAACCATGTAGAGGTAATCATACTCGGATTCATCGAAGGAAACACGGTTGGTGAACGTTTCTGTTGCCGGGTCCCAGATCCTTGTCCGGACAATCTCCGGATACCGGGTAATCCCGTCTGTCTCCAGATAATACAGGACATAGGTCCGCTGTGCTGTGTCTCCTGTGTCTTCCGGCATGTAAAGCATCTCAATATAGGCGTACTTTCCGTCGTCGGTCAGATTGAACGCCACCGGGCCGTACAGGCTGCCGTCTTCCTTTTCAATGTACAGGGACTGTCCAGCGTATTCTGCGGTCAGCATCCCGGCCTCGTTCATTTCCGTCCGGCCAGTATAGACAATCAGGCATTGCTCGTCCAGTTCGCCCCGTGTTCCGTAGTCGTACAGGATCAGCAGCTGAGCGGACGCGAAATTCTCCTGCTGTTCCGGCGTCAGCTGCAGGGTAAACATATCTGTCCGGTCCGCCGTAATGTCCGCGGTCATTCCCGGCAGACCGCTCCAGTCCGTGATTTCAAGTCCGGTAAGTACGTCGCCGAAAGCGCTGATGTAGTCCGTGTAGTTCTCGGAAAAGTGAAGTTCCCGGTAGGCGTCCCGCCATTCTTCCACATAGCTTTCCTTGTTCATGTACGGATGGTACAGGGATACGCCTTCCGGTCCTTCCTGATTGCTGCGGCTGCATACGACCAGGGAATCCAGCCGGTCCAGGAGTTTTTCCGTCTCACGGTTGTCCTTCCCGAGCGCCCGGATCAGTCCGCGGGCGTCCACCAGGTCATACCCGTTCTCCCCGGCGGCGCGCGCGGGATTGCCGAATCCGGTAACATTCTTCCGCAGATTGGAAATCTCGGAAAAGGTTTCCGGCCGGACAGACGCCGCGGCGGACGCGAAGAACGCGTCCAGCTCCGCTTTTGCCGCCTCTGCTCCGGAAAGGTCCAGGCAGGAAAGCGTCATCACGTCCCTGTAGTCCTCATGCCCTTCAAAATACGTGTCGATAATCCGTTTTCCGGTCTCTCCGCCGGTCGCGTCGTTTTCTGTGCCGTTCAGGAACGAATAATTCCAGCCGAACGCCGGTTCGGTTTCCTGACTGGCAATCATATATTCCGCATAGGGAGATAAACCATCCGCCACCTCCAGCGAACACATCAGGCAGGCGTCAAACCCGATCCATTTCAGTTTTTTGCTGAATCCGGCCGACCGGATTGCGCCGGTCAGTTCGGCCAGGGAAAGATGGTCCAGATCGAACAGTTCGTCCCAGCAGACGCCTTCCACCGGCCCTCCGCCGTGGTCCCACAGAATCAGCGCGTATTCCTCCGCCGGCCGGTTCTCCTGTGCCCAGGTCAGCAGCCGGACCAGCGTTTCCGGCTCACCCATATTAATCTTTTCATTCATCCATACAATCTGCTGTTCTCCCCTGCCGATCTCCACAATGTGCGTGTAATCCGTATCATAGTCGAGATCCCAGAATTCGCTTCCGCCCACCATTGCCAGCACGGAAACGTCCTCCCCGATTTCCGCGCTCATCATTTCCTTCAGGTCTTTCGAGGCAGATCCGTGGTAGGTCTCCAGATTGCTGCCGCACATGTAAACCATGACGGTCAGCTTTCTTTGAACGTTTTCCGGGAGCGCCGCGGTAACCGCTGACAGCAGTATAAGCATCAATACAAAGGAGATCAGTTTTTTCATGTTGCACGTCCTGGTTTCATCAGTATAGGATATGCCAATAGAATTCCATATTCATGATCTTTTCTCCTGCCGGCTGCCCCCCGGGACTGCTCTCCGGCAAGCGGGGAAAGCCGGGATTAAGGACAGCTGGAACTATCCGTCCGGCGGTTGTTTTTCCGGGTTCAGTGCAAGGCGTGTAGTTTTAGTGCAGCAAAAACGGCAGCCGCGTTATAATCTGCAGCTGCCTGTATAAAACCCCGTTCCAGGCCGGTTCCGTTATTGCGGCCGGAAGAGGAGTCACGCGCCTTTCTTTTCCCGGAGGCGCCGGTAAGTAAATAATCCTGTAACAAACGCGACAGCCAGTACACCGCTTCCGCTGTTTACGACCGGTGCAAAGTTCTCAATCAGCCCGGTTTCCGCGGTTACGGAAGAAAGCGCGCCCAGCGCAATCAGTACAAGAACGAAACGCGGCATTCCGCTCACCTCCTTCGTATGCTTTCAGTATATGAAGCTCCGCGGAATAATACAGAACGGAAAACGCAAAATAAAGCCTGTTATTCTTCCCCTATCAGTTTTTTCAATACTTTCGTGTATTTTGCAGACGCTTTTTCCGCTTTCTTCAGGATCTTTTCCTCGTACCGGTCGATTTTGCCGTCATCCTTCAGCGCACTCATTTTCAGTCCGTTCCGGAATGTCCCGACGGATACCAGCATTGTCCGGATCTGCAGCTTCATATGATCGTTCATTTTCATCTCCGCTTTCCCTTTATGTTTTTACCCGATTGCTTTTGCGAAATCCTCCGCGGCGTTCTCCAGATAATCCTTCTTTTTCAGGCTCCGGAGCCATTGCTCCGGAATCGCCTCCCGGCCGTACAGAATTCCGGCTGCCATACCTGTTACGGCGGCCGCGGTATCTGTGTCGTAGCCGAGATTTACAGCGTTACGGATGCTCGTTTCATAATTTTCCGCGTGGCAAAGGCTGTACAGGGCCGCGTACAGCGTATCCGCGACATAACCGGTCTCCCCGATTGCCTCTTCCGTCAGTCCGCGGATTCTTTTTTCCGTAACCTGTCTCAGCGCGTCTGCCGCATTCTTCGAAAACCAGGTCCGGTATGGAATGTTTTCAATCTGTTCCACTGATTCCGGAACGCTTTTTCCTTCCGACAGGGCACGGAGAAATTCCGTCCAGATGAAGCAGCACATTCTGCTGATCTCATGGGCGTGTGTGATGGACGACCCGTTTCCCGTCACGATCACGGTTTGTTCCGCGCTCAGGCCATTGAAAACGCAGTACAGCGAGAAAGGCAGGATGCGCATAAGCGCGCTGTTTCCGTTGTCCATAAATTCCTTTCCGCCGCATTCCAGCGGAGGCGTTCCGTTCCGGAAACGGCGCATGGCCGCGTCGATGTTCCCGCCCAGACCGAAGGGATAATTCAGGCTGCAGTATTCTCCTTTATCCCACCAGCGGGCAAACTGTGCCAGCTGGTCATGGTAATCGATCCTCCCGCCGTTCCGGACAAAGGACGCCATGGACGCAACCGTCATGGAAGTGTCGTCGCTCCAGCTTCCGGCCGGAATCAGGCTTCCCCACCGGGTATTCAGGTTCAGGCCTGAATCCGATCCGATCATTTCGCGCAGATTCATCCGGCGGATTTCCTTTCGGGATGAAAACTCAACGGGAACCCCAAAGGCGTCCCCTGCCGCCTGGCCGAGCAGCGCGTTTTTTGCAATCCGAATTCTTTTCTCCCGATCCATACCGCGCCCGTCCTTTCATGCGCTGTTTTTCTGTTCCCAGTATACTCCGCCTGCACTGTCCCGTAAACCGCACGCATAATCGCTTTTTCTTGCGGAAAACGCGCTTCCGCTGTACAGTAAAAGCGTCTTCAGCGCCTGCCGCCGGGCATAGTACTGTACGAATTTTTTTACGGATCGAACCTTTCGCTTCCGGAAAACGACTATATAGGTGAAAACCGGTTTTCATCCTGCTCAGAGGAGGTGATGCGGATGAATGATTTCGAAACCCTGCTTGCTTCCTGCAGAACAGCCGTTGAGCGGTGGGTCAGATCCCGTGTAAGCAGTTCGGCTGACGCGGAAGATATCCTGCAGGAAACATACCTGGCCGCGTTCCGGAGATTTCCGGAACTTCGGAATCTGTCCGTATTTCTCCCCTGGATCCTCGGTATCGCCAGAAGAAAATACGCGGACTGGTGCAGAGCGCAGGCCCGGCGGAAAGAAATCCTGCTCGGCAGCCTGCCGGACATGCCTGCGGACACGCCGGAGGACAGCGCTGTGGAAGAAACCCTGGACGCGCTTCCTGAACGCGACCGGCTGATGCTTCGCCTGTTTTATCAGGAGATGCTGTCGCAGAAGCAGATTTCCGTACAGCTCCGGATTCCGGAAGGTACGGTTAAAAGCCGTATGAGCGCCGCACGGGACCGTTTCCGGAGTGCTTATCCCTGTCCGCCGAAAGGAGAGATTGCTGTGAAACAGAACAAACTGATTTTGCCCCGGCTTCTGCCGGATTATTCGATTGTCTGGAAAGACGAACCCGCTTTCCCCGTCCTGTGTGAGGAACTGACGGGATGGTTTATTGTCCCGAAGCCTGGGGAAAAGCTTGTATGGGGAATGTACGACCTGCCCTCGCGGAAGCTGGATGTGTCCTATGAAATGGCTGTTACGGGGCCGGCCAGTGTCCACGGTCTGGAAGGGGTCGCAATTACCGCAAAGGTTATTCAGCCGCAGCCGGCCGTTCCTGAAGGAGACCTGATGCGCGGCGCGGTGGACGCTTCCACCGGCGGTCAGGAAGAATGGAGATTCATCGCCCAGGAGAAGGATGGATTTACCCGTTTCCTCTCCGCGGAACATATTGAAGGGGAAACCCGGGTTCTGATCACATTCCTGGACGGGGATGATTTCATGGATAACTGGGGTTTCGGGGAGGATAACCGCGGAACCCCAGTTCATCTGGAACCGCTTGGAAAGCTTCAGCGGAAGGGTGCGGAGCTTACCACCCGGGAGGCTAAACCCTTTCTGGATGTGGCCGGCCGGTGCTGCGTAACGCTGGACGGCACGCCTCATGATACGGTCTGTGTCATGGATTTCGGGATGTACTGCGAAGGAATCGTCAGCGAGCAGTATCTGAACCATCAGGGGCGGACTGTCCTCTGGCGGCGCTTCAACCGGGACGACTGGGCAGTGGATCGTTACGGAAAACGCTGGTCCGAGCTTCTGCCCGGAAATGAACAGATCACCGTCAACGGTCAGCGCTTTGTCCATTGGTATGACTGCCTCTGTATCCGTTGAAACCCTTTTCCTCCTGAACAGAGCATCCTGCGCCGCCCGGTTTGGGCGGCGCTTTCGCTGTGCGTCTGAGGGATGCACTGTTTCGGCGGGAGCAGAGCTGCAGTCCGCAGAAACGGCGTTTGTTCCCCTTTCTGTTTTATGGGAAGTATGCTAAGATGTGGCGGAAAAGAGCGCACGGAAAACAGCATGAGGGAGGCGGAGAAGTTGGCGGAACGGCTGATATTCCACTGTGACTGCAATAACTTCTTTGCCTCCTGTGAATGCCTTCAGCGTCCGGAGCTGCGGAACGTCCCGATGGCTGTTGCCGGTGATCCGGAAGACCGGGTCGGAATCGTCGTGGCAAAAAATGAGCTTGCCAAGAAATTTGGCGTGAAAACAACGGATACAGTCTGGCAGGCGAAAAGGAAATGCCCGCAGATCATATTCGTTCCGCCGAGGCATCGCTATTATAAAGAGATCTCAGGACGGGTGAACGCGATTTACCGTGATTACAGCGACTTCGTCGAACCTGCGTCCATTGACGAATCCTACCTTGATCTGACAGGTACGCTGGATTATTACCGGATGAGCGCAAAGGAACTGGCGGACAGTATCCGGGCCAGGGTAAAAAGAGAAATCGGTATCACCATTTCTGTCGGTGTGGCCGGCAATAAGATTTTCGCGAAGATGGGATCCGATTACAAAAAACCGGACGCAACCACGGTCATCCTGGGCGAGGACTATAAAACCATTCTCTGGCCGCTGCCGGTGTCGGATCTGATGTTTGCCGGGAAAGCGTCCGTGAAGCTGCTGAACCAGAAAGGGATCCGTACGGTCGGGGATCTTGCGCTGCAGCCCAGGGACCGCGTTGTCTCCCTGCTGGGCAGGGGCGGCGAAACGCTCTGGATGTACGCAAACGGCCTGGATACGGATCCTGTTCGCCGATGGGGTGACGTACCGGAAGTAAAATCAGTTTCCCACGGCATGACCTTCCGGCGTGATCTTTACACCCGCGGTGAGATTGAAACCGGGGTGGCCGTGCAGGCGGACCGGATTGCCATGAGCCTCCGGCGGCAGAATCTGAAAGGATCCGTAATCAGCATACAGGTCAAAACACCGCAGCTCTCAGCCATTTCCCGGCAGACATCCCTGGATCATTACACCTGGCTTGAACATGAGATCCGGGAAATCGCGATGAAACTGATTGATGAAAACTGGCGCATCGGTGATCCGATCCGTGCCCTCACGGTTGGCGTCAGCAAGCTGGTATCCGCCGATGAAGCGCTGGAACAGCTGGATCTGTTTGACTTGATGGGAGCCGCGGACTGTAAAGGCAGCAGGGACCGGGAGCGTCAGGACAGGATGGAAGCCGCGGTGGACTCGCTCCGCCGGAAGATGGGAACGATGGCTGTAACGCTTGGCGTACAGAAAAACGATGAAATCGGCGTCAGGCGGGAATGGAAAAAGAAAGAACGGAAATGAGGATCGCCGTATGACGCCGAACCAAAGGATGTGGGCCTGGTCGAGGGACCGGCTGGCTGCCGCGGTTTCATCTCTCGGTTATCCGGAGGAGTTTGCGGACCTGCTGGCAAAGCAGCTCGGAAGCCCGAAGGCCATTGACCGGATGACTTCGTATATTTATCTTGCGCGTCCCGGGTCGGTTGAAATGATCGTGGACGAAATGCTCGCGATCTGTGCGGAAATTGAGTCCTGGCGTGAAAAGAGGGACAGCCGGGAGGCGCAGGACCGTTATAATGCCTGGCTCAGCAGCGAAGAGCGGCAGACTGAATGACAAAGAAAAAAGGGACGGTTTCTCAGCAATGTCATTCAGATAAGGATGACGGAAAGAGAACTGGAACTGAAATAGGTTCCGGTCTCTTTTTTTGTTAAGAAAATCGCAGAAAAAGGTTGACAGA
>ONJM01000012.1 GCA_900318145.1 uncultured Eubacteriales bacterium | reverse complement strand
CTTCGTCCATCTGTGCGGCAAGCGGTATATCAACCGCTGCGAGGAGGAGACCGAAATCAAGGTGTATTCCAATCAGCCGCATGTGAAGCTGTATGTAGATGGAGCGTTCGTTGGCGAACAGGATGGGGAAACCGTATTCCGCTTCTGCATCCCGCTGCTGGGTGAGCACCTGATTGAAGCCTTTGCAGGTGACGCACACGACAGCATGTGTATCCGTCGGGTTTCTGAGCCCGATGAGAGCTACATTTTCAACAAAGCTGCCGCTTCCGTCACCAACTGGTTTGACAGCGATGATATTGACCCGACCTGTTTCTCCATCATGGACACTCTGGGTGAGATCCGTCAGCATCCCCGGGCAGGAGCCATCGTCAGCCAGATGATGGCAAAAGGTGCTTCCGAACGGGGCGACGTAGCCGACGCGGTGAAGGATAATCCTGCGCTCCAGCGCATGATGGGCCGCATGACCATGATGAGCCTGCTCAAACAGGGCGGCGCGGATGAGGAGAGCATCAAGCAGCTGAACCGCATTTTGCAGGGGATCAAAAAATGAGAAAAGCAGTACAGCAAATCATGTTGGGGACCGTGACGGGCAGCGAAACCGCTGCCCGCGCGACGCTGCAGCGCATCAAGGCCGCCGGTTACGACGGTCTTGAGCTCAATCGCTTCATGATTCATCCTTCTTCCCTGATGGTCCGCATGATGACCCGAGCGGCGGGCATGCCCACCGGCAAGGGCGGGAATCTGGACTGGAAAAAGCTCATGCGGGAAGCGGATCTGTCCGCCATCAGCCTGCACACCGATCTGGGCAGTCTGGAAAGGGAACCGGACGCCGTGGCGGAGGAAGCCAGGGAACTCGGCACGGACAAGCTGGTCATCACCGGCATGTACCGGTTCGATTACGGCGATGAAAAGGCCGTGCGGGAGCTGGCGGCCCGGCTCAGCAAGGCAGGCGAAGGCCTGAAAAAGATGGGACTTTCCCTGCTGTACCACAATCACAATGTGGAGCTGCTGCAGGTGAGGCCGGGTCTGCGTGCTTATGACCTGCTGCTTTCTGAAACCGATCCGGCTTATGTTGGTTTTGAGTTTGACAGCTTCTGGTTCGCGGACGGCGGCGCGGACGCCGGGGAGTGGATGCGCCGCCTGGGAAACCGCATGAAGCTGTGGCACATTACTGACCGTGGCTGCCGCCGGAGCGGCCCGGCCATGACGCCGATTCTCAGACAGGACAGCGTCGAATTGGGCACAGGCAATATGGATCTGGATGGGCTGAAGGACATTGCCCTGCAGAACGGCATCGAGGCTGTCGTGCTGGAAAGCCACAGGAACTGGATCGGCAAAGACCCCGTCAAAAGCCTGGAGCTCAGCGCGGAATGGCTGAAAGAGAGGTGCTGACATGTTGATCAGGAACGCCGTCCTGCCTGTCTGGCAGGCAAAATGGATCAACCCGGAATTGCCCCACGACGCTGAAGCGAGGCAGCCTGCGTCCTATTTGCGTAAACGTTTTTTTGTCGCCGATCCGGCCGGCGCATGTCTGTACATCACCTGTCACGGCCTGTATGCCGCTTTCCTGAACGGGACGCGGGTAGGTGGTTTTGTACTGGCTCCCGGTACCGGGGATTACCGCAGGCGGCTGACAGTGCAATGCTATGAAGTAACCGAACTGTTAAAGAAAGGCGAAAACGAGCTGACCGTGATTCTGGGCGATGGCTGGTATCGGGGCGGTGTGGGCATCGACGGCCTGCGGAATTATTACGGCAGCGACCTGGCTTTGCTGTGTCAGATTGAATTGAACGGAACAGTCATCCTGTGCAGCGATGAACAGTGGGAAGCCAGCCAGATGGGCCCTGTCCGTGAGAACGACCTGGAAATCGGCGAAGTCTATGACGCGCGGCTGGAGGATATTACGGCCTGGCATGGGGTCACAGTGCAGGATTTCGGTTATTCCAGCCTGGCTCCCACGGAAAGCGTACCTGTTCTGGAGCAGGAACGTTTCCCCGGCCGCATCATCAGAACGCCGAATGGTGAAACGGTCGTTGATTTCGGCCAGAACCTGGCAGGCTATACGGAGCTTCGCGTCACCGCCGAAGCAGGCAGGAAAATTACCCTTTGGCACGGGGAAACCCTGGATGAAAACGGCAATTTCACCCAGAGCAACTTTGAGCCCGGGGATCGCAACAAAAGCGGCGGCATTCCCCAGAAAATCGAATACACCTGCAAAGACGGCCTGAACGTGTATAAACCCAGCTTCACCATCCATGGGTTCCGCTATGCCAGGGTAGAAACGGATGCTGATCTGGCGGATGCTCAGTTCACCGCCATTGCCGTATATTCCCAGATGCCCCGGACGGGGTTTTTCGAATGCGGGAACCGGGATGTAAACCAGTTGTTTCACAACTGCCTGTGGAGCATGCGCTCCAATTTCTGCGATATTCCCACTGACTGCCCGACAAGAGAGCGCGCGGGCTGGACAGGCGACGCGGGTGTATTTGCTTCCACCGCCGTTTATCTCATGGACTGTTATCCTGTACTGCGCAAATGGCTGGGCGAATGCCGGCTGGCGCAGGCGGAAAACGGCCTGATTGCCAACGTCGCACCCGTCAACGACAAGCGGGATCAGATCGCTCTGATGCTTCAGGGCAGCGCCGGCTGGGGCGATGCCTGTATTCTGGTGCCCTGGGCGCTGTATCAGGCTTACGGGGATCCGGCTGTCCTGGAAGAAAACTACGATATGATGACCCGCTGGCTGGCATTCTGCGAAAACCGGGCAAGGGAGAAAACAAGGTCTCAGAACGAAAGCAATCCCTGGAAGGAATACCTGGCAGACCAGGGTTTCCACTTTGGCGAATGGTGCGAGCCGGATGTGGACAATATGCTCGCCATGCGGAAAAACGCCATGGACGGCGCACCGGAAGTGGCCACCGCTTATTATTATCGTTCCGCTTCTTTATTGGCACGGATTGCGGGAATCCTGGGGAGGTCAGAGGATGCTTCGCGTTACGCTGAAATAGCCGGAAACGCAAAAAAAGCTTATCGCTTCACCTGCACAAAGGACGGAATAATTTCATCCGGCAGGCAATGCGAATATGTTCGTCCCATCGCCTTTGGATTGCTGGACGGGGATGAAATCCGGCAGGCGGCGGACAGCCTGAACGAACTGGTTGTCAGGAACGGTTATCATTTGAACACCGGTTTCCTGTCCACCCCGGACCTGTGCCGGGTGCTGGCGGAAAACGGGCATATTGATACCGCCTGCAAACTGCTTCTGCAGAAGGATTGCCCCGGCTGGCTGTACGAAGTGAAGCAGGGCGCCACCACCATCTGGGAAACCTGGGACGGCATTCGTCCCGACGGCACTGTGCACGATTCACTGAACCATTATTCCTATGGAGCCATCTGCGGATGGCTGATGGGCGGTATATGCGGCATTCAGCTGGAGGCGGGCAGACTGACCGTTCGCCCCTGTCCGCATTCCTCGCTGGGCTGGGCCAGGGCAGAGTGGCATTCACCGGTGGGTATCATTCGCAGCGAATGGCACTATGAAGAGCAAAAGATCATTTTTGAAGGAGAAGTACCGGTGGCGTCGGAACTGATTCTGCCGGATGGGACAGTACAGAGCCTGGAGCGCGGTACATACCGGACGGAAATAAACTGAAGGAGCGAGCATAAGCCTTGATCAGAATTGAAACCGTTGGCAGTAAAAAAGTCCTGACTTTGGACGGCAGGCCCTTCCCCCTGCTGGCAGGAGAGGTGCATAATTCCGATTCCTCTTCCCCCGCTTATATGGAGCATATCTGGGAAATCGCCGGCCGGCTGGGTATGAACGCGCTGCTGCTGCCAGTTGCCTGGGAAACGGTGGAGCCCATGGAAGGAACCTTCGATTTCTCCCTGCCGCAGGCGCTGATCCTGCAGGCCAGGGAACGGAATATGCGCATCGTTTTCCTCTGGTTCGGCAGCTGGAAGAATGCGGAATGCATGTATGCGCCGGGCTGGGTGAAGCAGGATCTGAAACGCTTCCCCCGGGCGCAGATTGAAAAAGGTAAAAACAAGGCCGGCCGCGCGGTCTCTCCCGGCTTCCCGGTCAGAATTCCGTATACAACCCTCTCCTACCTGGGTCTTGAAACTGCCCGGTGTGACGCCAGGGCTTTCGCAGCCTTTATGCGTTTTCTGAAAGCTTTTGACGGCCAGGAGCAGACGGTGGTCGCCGTGCAGGTCGAGAATGAAACCGGCCTGCTCGGAGCAGCCCGGGAGGTATCCGACGCTGCGGACATCGCTTTTGAGTCGCCTGTGCCCCCGGCGTTTGCCGCATATATGAAGTCGCATACAGAGACCATGGTGGATGATGTCCGCGCAGCTGTTGAGCAGGGAGCCGGCAGTGGTACCTGGCGGGAAGTGTTCGGACCCGCGGCTGAAGAAATCTTCTCCGCGTACCATGTGGCCGGTTATGTGGAGACTGTGGCATCCGCGGGCAAAGCTGTCTATGATTTGCCCCTGGCAGTCAACTGCTGGCTGGATAAGGGAGGCGCGCCCGGAACCTACCCGACCGGCGGTCCTGTTTCCCGGGTCCACGAGGTATGGGATGTCTGCGCCCCGTCCATCAGCGTTTACTGTCCGGATATCTATGTGCCGCAGTTTAAGGCCGTCTGTGATGAATATACCCGCCGGGGCAACGCGTTATTCATCCCGGAATCCGCGACCCACAGCTATTGCGCGCCGAGGCTGCTGTATACCATCGGCCATTATCATGCCGCCTGCTATTCTCCCTTCGGCTTTGATGACATCGGAAAGCCATTCACTGCCGTTCAGGGTTTTTTGTTCGGGATGGATGTTTCCGATCCCGCGCTGAAAACGCCTCAGAATCAGGAGGAATACCAGGCTGTCGGTCAGCTTCTGCTGAATATGCTTCCCCTGATTTCGGAAGCCTATGGAACAGACCGTTTGCAGGCTTTGTCGGCCGAGACGGATTCTGTTTCTCCCGGCCAGGGCAGTAATCCTCTTCTTTCCCGGCAGCCCTGCATGGATTTTGAGGGATTCCGCCTGACTGTTTCATTCCAGGGACCCACAAACCCCCGCGCTGACGGTGCCTGCCTGTGCCTGGCCGTCAGTTCCACAGAATGCTATGTTCTCGGCAACGCCTGCGGTCTGTCTTTTGAATCACTTGTTCATGATCAGCCGAATCTGGACTTCCTGCAAGTGGAAGAAGGCGTCTTTGACAACGGGAAATGGATTCCCGGCCGCCGTTTGAACGGAGATGAGACCGCTCATCTGCAGCTGGACCGTCCCGGTGCGCTGCACGTAACATTCTTCAGCTACGCGTAATCAAAAAGGAGAGGTGCACATGGCCGTTTTCTGCAATCCGGTGAACATTAACTACCGTTATCAGTTCAACGCGGATCCCCGGCTTCACGGGCAGCTAAAAATCTGCCGGGAGGCCGCTGATCCTTCTATGATCTGCTTCCGGGGCCGATACTATATCTTTGCCTCCATGACGCTCGGAGTATGGGTCTCTGAGGATCTGGTGCACTGGGAGAATCACCGGCTTCCCGGAGAATTGCCTCTGTACGACTATGCGCCGGACGTACGGGTGATGGGCGACTGGGTCTATTTCTGCGCGTCCCGCCGGGAAGAGAACTGTGACCGCTGGCGCACAAAGGATATCCTGAACGGGCCTTATGAAAAAATCCCCGGCACCTTTCCCTTCTGGGACCCCAACCTGTTTGTCGACGATGACGGCCGGGTATATTTCTACTGGGGCTGCTCCAACATCACCCCCATCTGGGGAGTGGAACTGGATCCGGAAACCATGCAGCCCATTGGCGAAAAGGCAGCCCTGGTGGAGGGGCATCCTTTTGAAATCGGCTATGAGCGGGTTGGAGAAGACAACAGTCAGCTGCCCGCTTCCGAAGCAGAGATTGACGCTGCCTGCGCCGCCTTCCACAGGCGTCAGGGCGTGGATGAAAGCCGGATTCCGGAGCATCTGAAACCGCTGATCCGGGGGATGTTCTCCCGCAGACCCTATATCGAAGGCGCGTGGATGGACAAGCATTCCGGAAAATATTATCTGCAGTATGCCTGTTCCGGCACCCAGTACAACATTTATTCTGACGGCGTGTATATATCGGACAGCCCGCTCGGGCCCTTCACGCTGGCCGGCAATAATCCTTACTCTTATAAACCCGGCGGCTTCCTGCCCGGGGCAGGCCACGGTTCCACCATGCAGGATAAGCAGGGCAACTGGTGGCACGCAGCCACCATGCGCATCAGCGTGAATCACGATTTTGAACGCAGGGTGGGCATCTGGCCGGCCGGCTTCGACGCGGACGGTGAGCTCTTCTGCAACCAGCGCTACGGCGACTGGCCCCTGGCTGTGGACAGTCTGAAACAGGATCCCTGGCGGGATCCGGAATGGATGCTGCTCAGTGCGGGCAAACAGGTCACAGCTTCCTCCTGCGTGACGGGCCATGAGCCGGAAAAAGCCGCGGAGGAGAACGTGCGGACCTGGTGGCAGTCAGCGTCCTGCAGCCGGGATGAATGGCTGATGCTGGATCTTGGCAAGGTCTTTGATGTACATGCCATTCAGATCAACTTTGCCGATGACAGGATCGATATTCCCTGCCCCGGCCCCATTACCGGCACCAGCCAGGCGAGATATATTGAGGAACGCGATCTGCTGACCCAATGGAGGCTGGAAGGCAGCGCCGACGGCGAACACTGGTTCATTATTGAGGACAAGTCCAATGCGCAGACCGATCTCTCCCACGACCTGATCATTCGGGAGGAGGGCATTGCTGTCCGCTGTCTCCGGCTTTCAGATATGGCTGTTCCCTACGGCCAGCGCCCTTGCGTATCCGGCCTGCGCGTCTTTGGCCTGGGAAACGGCAGCAGTCCTGCTGTTCCGGTCTTTACCGCCGGGAGAAACGGCGACCTGGACATGACGGTATCCATCCGGAGCCAGGAGGATACTGTAGGCTACAATATTCTCTTTGGCAGCAGCTCTGACAAGCTGTACCACAGCTGTATGGTATTCCGGCCGGGAGACAAGCGCATCGGCGCCCTGATGAAGGGCCGGGACGTCTTTGTGCGTGTGGATGCTTTCAATGAAAACGGTATTACCGAAGGAACCTGTGTCAAAGTATCGGATAACACATGATATCAGCGTACGTATTCCGGAAACCGTGCGGACGTGACCGCGCAGATTTGCGCGGAATAATGCGCGCATATAAATACCTCCCCTGCTGCTGGCAACGCCATTGCGGGGGAGGTTCTTCAATCCGCGCTGAAACCCGTTTTATTTTCTGATCGGAATGGAAACTGTAAACCGGATCTTTCCATCGCGGCAGGATACAGTGATGCTGCCGCCATGCTTCTCTGTGATGGCTTTGGCGATTGAAAGGCCGAGGCCGTAGTGATGTCCGTCATCGGTTCGGGCTTCATCCACCCGGTAAAAGCGGTCAAAGAGGTGTTTCAGCTTATCGGGCGGAATGGCGTCACCGTCATTGGTTACGGTCAGCAGAGCTGCGTGCCCCTGATGCTTCAGCGTCAGGCTGATCTCCCTGCCTGCGGCGTGCCGGATCGCGTTGTCCAGCAGAACGGAAACGATCTGGGTCAGCTGCGTCGGATTGCCTGTCAGCTGTACGCCTTCTTCAACGTCACTCTGAATTGTTTTCCCCTGTTCAAAGGCAAGCATCTCAAATGCCAGCGCTTCTCCTGCTGCAATGCGGGAAAAATCGACCTCCTCCGTCTGCGCCTCCGCGTTCTCCGCCCGGGAAAGATCCAGCAGCTGCCTGATCAGCCCGCCCATGCGTTCATTCTCATACTGGATGTTGGCCAGCCATTCGTTATCACCGATCTCCCTGGAAAGCATTTCGGCGTTGGTGCTGATGACGGCAACCGGCGTTTTCAGCTCATGGCTCGCATCGGAAATAAACTGTTTCTGCCTTTGGTCGTTTTCCTCCAGCGGCCGGATGATACGTCCGGACAGATACAGGGAAATGAAGAACATCACGAGAATAGCCGCGCCGCCGATGATCAGCACATTGCGAAACAAGGTGTTCAGTCCGCTCTCCGAAACCGTATTGTCCATAAAAGCAACCAGCGTATAATCCGGCCTGCGTTCCGCAATATAGCTCAGGGAACCGGATCGTCCGGATGCGTTATTTCCTGCCAGGATTTCCTTCGCGATGCGGATCAGTTCTTCTTCGCTGTAAACCTCTTTTTCCCCGTTATCAACCGCAATGACCGTATCGTTTTCTCCAAAGGCAACAGAATAGAACGTAGACAGCTGGTAATCCGGCTTCTGATCCAGCGGCGGCTTTCCCGGCGGTTCAGGAGCGGACGCCCCGGGTCTGTCCGGCCGGGCATCCGGCTGCGTATCCGGAGGCGCATCGGACGGACCGCCTGTTTCATTCTCCAGGTAGTACAGTTCCACATGCCGCTTCAGCATCTCCATATTTTCCTGCCGGATCTCCCGGTAGCTTGCCAGCAGGATCACGGACAGCGTGATTGCAAACAGCAGGATCAGCGATCCCATGATGGCCAGAATAATCTTTTTTCTGGACCGCTTAAACATCTTTCTACCTCTCTCAGTTCGCGGCTGTCATGCCGCTGCATATTCATTTTGTCTCCGCCCTCAGTTCATATCCCAGACCGCGGACAGCTTTGATCTCGACATTTGAACCGACAAAAGCCAGTTTTTTGCGGGTAAAGGACATATACACTTCCACATTGTTATATTCAGCCTCGTTTTCAAAGCCCCAGATTTTGACGGCCAGCTGTTCTCTCGTCATGATCTGGCCCTGGTTGCTGAACATGTATTCCAGGATGTGCAGCTCCTTCTCGCTCAGACGGACATTTTGCCCCGTCCGTTCACAGGCAAGCGTCGCCTTGGATACGTCCAGCGTCAGATCGCCGAAATGGAGATTCCCGTCACGAAAGCTTGCGTTTCGCCGTCCCAGGGCACGCAGCCTGGCCAGCAGCTCTTTTGTCTGAAAGGGCTTGGTCAGATAGTCATCCGCTCCGCTGTCCAGACCTGTTACTTTATCCTCCAGCTGGCTTTTCGCGGTCAGCATCAGGATCGGCGTTTTCACGCCGCCGCTTCTTGCGCGCCGGGCCGCCTCAAACCCGTTCATCTCCGGCATCATCACGTCAAGCACGGCGATATCGTACACGCCGCTCTCCAGTGCCGTCAGCGCGGACGCTCCGTCCTCCACATGATCCACATCATATTTTTCCTGCCTGAGCAAAGCGGCAAGCGCGGCTGCCATTCGTTTTTCATCTTCCGCCAGCAGAATCCGCATGTCATCACCATCTCTTTTCGTTTTCCTTTTCCCATTCCTTCAGGAAATCTTTCATAAAGGCATGCCGGGCTTCTGCCATTTCCTTCGCCTTTTCCGTATGCATCATATCCCTGAGCAAAAGCAGTTTCTCATGAAAATGCTCGATGGATGCATCCAGTGATCTGCCGTGCTTCCCGCCGTATGCAAATGTCCTCGCGATGCCTATGGCTCCGATGGCATCCAGCCTGTCAGCGTCCTGAACGATTCTTCCTTCGGGCAGTTCGGGGCGTCTGTCCCTGTTTTTGCTGAATGATACAGCATTGATGGCCGTGCAGATCCGCTGTGCGGTGGCTTCATCAATGTTCTGCGAATTCAGAAAAGCTCTGGCATTCGCGTTGTTCTCTGTCTCAAACAGTTTATCGTCATCCGCGTCATGGAGCAGCGCTGCCAGGGCTACGATCAGCTTATCGCAGTCCGGTTCAGTTTCCGCAATTTCCATGGCAGTGCGGTAAACCCGCATGGTATGATCAAAGTCGTGTCCGTCACTGTTTCCCTGAAACAGCGACCGGACATACGCTTCCGCTTCCGCTATTATCTCTTTCCGCATATTCTCTCACAATCTTCATTGTTGTTTTGATTATATCAATGTCTGTATCGACGTCGCCCGTTTCAAGGGAGTGGTTCGCGTTCCCGGTGATATACAGCGGAAGGCCGGCGTCCCGGCAGGCGTTTCTGATCACATCGCTGTTCACCCATGGATCGGCCGTGCCATGGAACACAATCGCGTCTTTCATGTCAAAGGAGAACGTGTCCTCAACAGGAGTGAACAAAATATGCCGGCAGCGGATATGATGCCTGGCAGCGTAGGCGCCTGCCGCCACAGTTCCGACGCTTTTCGAGATAAACAGAATGGAATCGTACTGGTTCCAGTTGATATCCTTCAGCAGTTCCTCCGCCTGATCCAGCGCCATTTCAGCGCACTTCCTCATTTTCTTCGCGTTTCCCTTTACGCCGGAGGGAAAACCGCCGTACGGAACAGGAACGACTTTCCAGCCGCGTGCGGCAAACATTTTCCAGCTGTAATACAGAAGCGGTTTATCACAGGTGTATCCGATTCCCGGAAACAGGCATACGATCTTCATGATTCCTCCAGATGCGGACCGGAAGGATTCCCGCTGTCAATCCTTCCCGGCGGAGTTCCGCGGGCGGACAGAACCATCCCGGTGCCGTCCGTTCTTCTTTTGATTTCAGTACGTCCCCGCTGTGTCGAAAACAATGCCGGTATCCTCTTTCTTTTTTGATGCGGCACGCCGCTTGTTCAGTTCCCGGAGGAACAGCTCTTCATCAAAGGGAATTTCCACCGTTTCATTCAGCCAGGAGGACAGATACATGGCATTGGACAGCGTCAGTCCGCGGATACCCTCAATGCCTTCCGCGACCAGGGGCTCTCCCCGCAGAATACGGGCCGCAAAGGCCTTCATGACACCGGTATGCTGCTCGTTCTTCCCGTCGGTTTCAATGATTATCCGCTCCGTATCCGGCTTCCTGAATCCCTCTTTGCAGGTTTTGCAGTATGTACGCTCGTTTTCAGCCAGCCGGTCGAAGATCAGCTGATCGCCTTCGCAGATAATCCGGCCCATCTCAAAGGTCAGTTCCAGCCGGTTTGTACCCGGCGCGTCGCCGGTGGTGGTGACAAATACGCCCGTTGCGCCGTTTTCGAACTCCATGTACGCGGTCACATCGTCCTCCACCTCGATATCATGCCACTTGGCTTCGTGGCAGAAAGCCCTCACTTTTTTCGGCATACCGCACAGCCATTGCAGCAGATCCAGCTGATGGGGGCACTGGTTCAGCAGCACTCCGCCGCCTTCCCCGTCCCAGGTAGCCTTCCATCCTGCCGCGTCATAATAGGCCTGCGTCCGGTACCAGTCCGTAATGATCCAGTTCACGCGCTTCATAGCGCCCAGTTCACCGCTCTGTATCATTTCATGCAGCTTCCGGTAAACGCAGTTGGTGCGCTGGTTGAACATGATCGCGAATACCCTGTCGCTTTTCTTCGCGGCTTCATTCATTTCCCGTACCTGCAGGGTATAGACACCGGCCGGTTTCTCGCTCAGGGCATGCACCCCGTGCTGCAGGGCATAGATCACGAATTCCGGATGCAGATAGTGCGGCGTGGCGATCAGCACCGCGTCGCAGCATCCGGAATCAATCAGTTCCCGGCCGTCCGGAAAACAGCGCACATCCGCCGGAAAGTGTTCCCGGGCATACGCCAGCCGGGCCGGACGGATATCCGCCACCGCCGTCAGCCGGATTTCCGGAACGTTCCCTGCCAGCAGACCCTTCGCATGTTCGGTTCCCATACCGCCTATGCCGATAATGCCTAAACGAACCTTTTCCATCTTTTCATTTCCTTTCAGCAGTTTTCTTAACGCATGCCCTGCGGCCGGATGCTTTCATAGAGCTTCAGCAGAGTTCTCATGGTATCGTCGCAGGCGGAAGGCGCATTTCCGTAAGTTCCCCCTGTCTCCATACAGCGGTAAAAATCAGCGATGCAGGCTTTATGGCCCGCGCCCCAGTAGCTGCGGCCCAGAGCAGGAAGAAATTCGCAGCAGTATTCCTCTTTCTTTCCGTCGCGGATCACTGTCATAAAATCTGTTTCCAGCCGAACTACCGCTTTTTCCAGGTGAAGCTCGATCATGACAGGGGCGTCCATACTGTATCCGTTGGAAGCATACAGCAAAGCCGGAATTTCTCCCTTCCGCAGATAGATTTCCGCTGTATCCTCCACCTCCACAACGCCCCGCAGCCGGTGAGAGGATGCCGTCATTTCCGCCTGATCCGGCATTCCCAGGAAGCCAACAATCAGGTCAAGCGTATGGATCGCCTGGTTGATCAGCACGCCTCCTCCTTCCGTAGCCCAGTTTCCTTTCCAGTCTGCCGCCTCATAGTAAGCCTTTGTACGGTTCCATGTCACAAAACCGCGGATTCCCAGCAGCCTGCCGTAGGTGTTCTCCTTCAGGAGGCGTCTGCACTTTCCGATATGCGGATGGTAACGATTCTGGAAGCAGATTCCGACAGGAACATGCTCCGCGGCCTGCTTTACCTGTTTCCATCCGGCTGTATCAATAGCAGGAGGCTTTTCGGTGAACACAGCGATGCCCTGTTTTGCCGCTTCCGCTGCCATGACAGGATGAAGCCAGTGCGGAGTGCAGATGTGTACCGCGTCCGGCTTCTCACGTTTCAGCATTTCCTGCCAGTCAGTGTAAGCGGGGCGGCCATAGCGTTCCGCTCGTTCCGGAATTACGTCAGCACAGCAAACCAGTTCAGTATTTTCCAGCTCGCTGAGCACCTGCGCGTGCACAGCGGAAATGTTTCCGCAGCCAATCAGCCCGACACGGTACATCCTGCATTCTCTTCCTTTACTGCTTGTTTTTCAACATCCTAACATGAATTGAATATTCAGTAAATGCCATTTTATAATTGTTTTTGGCACAATCTGATCGTTCTTTATGTGCCGTTACTGTTGAAATTATGATAAGCCGGATCTTCGGGTCCGGCTTCCCTGACACTCAGGGATATTCCAAAAAAAGGAATACTGTCTGAAATCTTCCCGCGCCCTGCCGGAAAAGCTCCTGCCAGTGCGGCGTTAATGGCAGTCTGCGCGGTGCGCGCAGGCGTATACTTTCCTTTGAACAGGGCTGTGATCCATTTGCGGTTCAGGATCTGGTGGATGATCATGAGCGCCGTCATGGCGATGCCCGTCCACTCGTGGCCCGCTTCGTTTGCATGGCTTTTGCTCTCCTCAGGGCTCAATGCCCAGGCTCCTGGCCCAGTTTACCAGTTCTTCCGCGGTCGTGCGGCTGGTGAAGCGCCTGCCTTCCAGCCAGGTTCCCGCTTCGGATTGCTGCTCCAGGTGCTTCATGCTGTTGCCGAGGCCGCTGCTGCCGGAAGTAAAGAACACCGCCAGCGTCTTACCGGTCAGATCCGCCTGCTCCACAAAGTTGGATACGATGCGCGGGGTATCGCCCCACCAGATGGGATATCCGATGAATACCGTATCCCAGGGGGCAAGATCGGGCAGCTCGCCCGCGATGGCCGGACGGCAGGAAGGGTCATCGGTTTCGATGGAGGTGCGGCTCCTGCTGTCGTTCCAGTTCAGATCAGCGTCGGTATAGGGTTCTTCGGGCACAATTTCATACAGATCAGCGGACAGCCCTTCCGCCAGCTTTTCGGCCACGCCCCTGGTGGTGCCGGTAGCGGAGAAATAAACAACCAGGATATGGCTTGTGGGTTCAATGATTTGCTGAACGGTTTCTTCTTCCGCGGCAGCCATTGGCAGGGAGGACAAAGTCAGGATCAGCGCGAACAGAACAGCGGAAATTTTTTTCACAGCGGATATCCCCTTTCTCAGAACAAGTCAGTAAGCAGCCCTGTACACAGGGAAAACAGCATGACAAACGCCAGATAGATGATGAATCGTTTCCATCCAAGCACGATCTTCATCGCGCCAAGATTAGTGATTTTGGTGGCCGGGCCGGTCAGCATGAAGGCCGCCGCGCTGCCCATGCTCATACCGTCTCCCAGCCATTCATTGAGCAGTGGGATGGTACCTCCGCCGCACATATAAACGGGAACCCCGATGGTAGCGGCCATCAGTACTCCAAAGCCGTTGTTCCTGCCGAATAAGCCGCTGACAAAATCGCCGGGTACATGGATCTGGTACAGCGCCGTCAGAAGAATACCCAGAGCAAACATGGGACCGGTGGCCCTGATGTTGCGTCCTGTGTTTTTCAGAAAACGCAGGAACAGGTTCGGATCAGTGTCCCGGCTTTTTCCTTCATGGAAGCCGGTAAAGTCAAAGAATGATTTTCCTTTCCCGCTGTAAAACCAGCGGATGAAGAGGCCCGCCGCGCAGCCGCACAGGAAGCAGGAAACACATCGGATGATCAGCGCCGTCCGGCCCAAAGCCCCGCTGTAAAAGATCAGCTGGGGATTGAGCAGGATACTGCTCATCATGAACGCGGCCAGATAATCATCCTTGATGCCCTGCTCCGAAAAAGATGCTGCGATCGGGATGGTGCCGTACATGCACAGGGGTGAAGCGATGCCCAGCAGACTTGCCGGGATCACCCCCAGCCAACCCATCCTGCGCTGGCCGATTTTCGCAAACGCGCCGTGGATGTACTTCTTCCCGAACACGGAAACCGCGCTGCCCAGCACGATGCCCAGCGCCCAGTACGGCGCGATCTGCCGGATCTGGATATCCAGGTAGTACCAGAGATAAACGGCCTCCCTTTGAATCCATTCAATCATCCGGAATCACCAGGTTGTAATACCGGCTGCCCAGGCCGTTCTGTTCGCCGGCATCCAGGGTATGCAGGCCGTTCAGGTGTTCAATGCGGCGGATCAGGCTGCTGCTGTCGGGCATGGCATACACCAGGTCAATGGCCGCCTGATCAATGGCCAGGGGATCGGCGGAAGCCAGAATGCCGATATCGTGCATATCCGGCTCAGCGGGATTGCCGTCGCAGTCGCAGTCCACAGAGAGGCGGTTGAGTACGCTGACATAAACGATGTTTTCGCCCATGCGGTCATTCACGCCCTTGGCGGCATCAGCCATGGCCTCCAGGAAAGGATCCTGCTCGCCCCAGATGCTCCCGCTGGTTTTGGTTCCGCCGGAATGGATCCACACCTTGCCCATGGAGGAGCCGAAGCCGATAGAGATATTCTTGATAGCCCCTCCGAAGCCCGCCATGGCGTGGCCCTTGAAGTGGGTCAGCACCAGGAAGGAATCATAATTCGCAAAGTGGCTGCCCACATAATCCACGGGGATGCGGATACCGCCTTCAACAGGAATTTCCATGCTTCCTTCTTCATCCAGAATATCCAGTTCCGCCACGTCCAGGAGGCCGTTGTCCCTGGCCTGCTGCCGGTGCATGGCGGTGGAGGAGCGGCTGCCGCCATAGGCAGTATTGCATTCCACGATGGTGCCGTTCACCAGATGAATGAGATCAGCAATCAGCTCCGGCCGCAGATAATTGCTGCGGGTGCTTTCGCCGGTGGACATTTTTACGCCTACACGCCCTTGAAGCTGCACCCCCAGGGCTTCATAGGCCTTCACCAGCGCGTCCGGAGAAATGTCACTGATGAAATACACTTCAGGTGCTGCGGCATCCTCCGTATTGTGAGGCAGCGACATGGTATCCAGGCTGACGCCGCCGTTGGTCACCAGGCTATCCGCCAGGGAGGAAGCGCAAAGCATACAGAGCAGCAGAACAGCGGCAAACAGTCTTTTCATGGAAAACCTCCTTACAGATTCATCTTTCCGCAGTCGCCGGCCTTATCGCCTGTCACGAAATACTCATAGGTCGGAAACTCGAACAGCACAGGCTTGAACACGTGATAATTGATCTTGTCTTTTTCGTTCAGCACGGTTTCGTCGGCATAGGTCGCAGATCCGCAGCTTTCGCCGCGCCATCCACATAAAGCCCATGCACCCCATGCAGATACGGGATACGGTCAGATCGGACTGTCCAAGCCTGGTATACTTCATGGTGTATCCTCCTTCTTTATGCTTCCAGCAGTTTTTTCAGGCATCCGTAAGTGAGATCAAAGGCAGATTGATAAGCATAGGGAATACCGGCCTGCTTCATGGCGGTCCGCTGCTTTTCGGTGACTGAGGTGTATGGGTATATACCGTAGATAAAGGGAAAGAAGGCGCCTGCCATACCCGGCAGACGCTGGGAACAATCTTCTCTCACAGGCGCTTATCCGCGTTCCGGCGCCGGTGCGGGCATCAGAACCCGATCCTCCTGATCTCCTCCGCCAGATTGCGGCCATAGTTCTCGGCTCCGAGCGCGTTCGGATGGAGATTGTCCAGGAAATATTCCGGAAGATGCGGAACAAGCGTAAAGCCGTCAATGATTTTCACATTGCGGTACCGGCCGGCGATCGCCTTCACATTCTCACAGAACCGGATCAATGTCGGAAGCCCGTCCGGAGCATCCCCGCGCCAGAGCGGAGAAATGCACAGAATCGGGATCTCCGTCCCGTAAATACCGGTCAGCGTTTCATAGTATTCTTCCACGTCCGTCATGGTCTCGCAGCCGTACTGATTTGTTCCCAGGGCCACGATAATCTTGTCCGGTGTGTATCCATCCATCTTCATCAGGGATTTTTTGTCATACACATATCCGCCGATGCCCTGGTTGATGATGTCATAATTCAGGATCCGGTTGGCAACGCTGACATAGGTCTGAGCGGAACGCAGCGGGCCGTAGCCCTGGGTGATCGAATCTCCGAGCCACAGCACCTTCTCACCCTTGCGCGCGGGAGTAAAACCGCCGTCAATTTCACAGTTCCGGATCAGCACCGTCGCGTCCGCGGGAAGATAGATGATTACGTCCTTTTCCCCCGCAGGCAGATTCCAGACCATTTTCCCTTCTTTCGGAAGGTCTCTGACATAACGGATCTCCATGATCTGGTTGTTGACAGCCAGCTCGAAAGAATCCTGCGAACCTTCCCAGACAATCCGGTATTCGAAGGAAACAGTCCGTGCGTCCGTGGTCATCTCCAGCGTCTTAGCGGTCGTCGCCATGCACCGGTCATACCAGAAGTCAAACGCCGTCCTGAAATACTCCATCTGGGCATCCGAATACTGGAAAGCCTGCAGCCATCCGTCTTCTGTTTCCTTAAAGGAATAGGCCCCGAAATAAACGCGCTGCAATTCCTGATTTGTCATAGCCATTTCTCCTTCATCTGCTTCATTATCAGTCTTTTTACAGTGTCCGTTTCCCGTTTCGGCGTCGTATCAGGTCAGGATTTGACATGAACGTCCATCTGCGGGAACGGAATGGTAATACCGGCAGCATCCAGTGCCCGTTTTCCCCCGTCCAGGAGGCGGAAGTTCACCGGCCAGTATTTATCACCTCTGACCCAGACGCGGACCGCAAAATCAAGGCTGCTGTCCCCGCATCTGGAAAGAACAATCTGCGGGGGCGGATCCGGCAGGATATCCGGATCTCCCGCGACAAGTTCCTTCAGAACACGGTAGACCGTATCCATATCGCTGCTGTAAGCAACAGAAAAGCTGAGGTCCAGCCGTCTCGTTCCCTCCCGGGAGAAATTGGTGATAGGCGTATTTGTCAGGGTGCCGTTCGGCAGGGAAAGATGCTTGTTGTCCGGCGTGATAAGTTCCGTGTAGTAAGCGCCGACGGTTTTTACAGTCCCCTCACTGTCGCCGATCTTTACATACTCTCCTGCTTTGATCGGGCGGAGAATCAGGAGAATAAGCCCGCCGATCAGGTTGCCGACAGCCCCCTGCAGGGCGAGGCCGACAGCCACGCCGCCGGAAGCCAGCAGCGTCACGACAGAGGTCATCGGAATGCCCATAATGTTCACAGCGGTTAAAACCACAATCACCGAAAGGAGAATCCGGATCAGGTTCAGCAGAAATCCTCTCAGTGTCGGATCAATGGCCAGCAGTTTTTTATTCTTCTTCAGCAGCTTATTGATCCAGTGCACCAGGAAAAAGCCAACCACAAGCACCAGAATGCCGCGAAGGAGATCCACCCCGGCGGTTTTCAGAAAATTGACAATACCGTCCCCGTCCGTATTCATCCTGTTTCTCCTTTCCGCGCCGATGTTCTCTTTCAGATCCGTAACCGTATACTGCCTGTCTGTTCATTCCGGAGTATTATACCATCTGCAAAAGGAAAAAGACAGCATCAGAAACATCAAAACGGCATACTATACGGCCTGACGGTCAGTTACTTTTTCCCCCGGTTTCTGCAGCTTTGGTTCAGTGACACGGTCCGGTGATCCCGGGCTTTCAAATGCGCCCGGAACAGGGTATACTGTTCCGGCAACAATTTCCCTGCCCCGCGCAGGGCCGAACGGAGCTGTGAATACAGAATATGCTGCTTTTATTCGATATAGACGGAACGATCTTTGACAACGACCGGCGCCTGCCTGATTCCGTGCGGCCGGCTATGGAAGCCGCCCATGAAAACGGCCATCTGCTGGTTATCAACACGGGCCGCACCCTGTGCAACATGGACCACCGGCTGGACGGTTTCCCGCTGGACGGCTGGATTCTCGGCTGCGGAACGCGGATCCTGTACCGCGGGGAAACACTGCAGGCTATGGAGTATTCTCCGGAACAGTCCCTGCGCCTCCGCGGCGTATTTCTGAACCTGCGGATCCCGGTGGTATACGAATGTGACACCGCCATGTATTTCGATCCGGAATCCCCTGCGTGTCCGGCGGCAGCCGGATTCCGGGACTTCGCGGAGAAGCACGGCATCTGCCGCGACCTGCAGGAAACGGGTTCAGGTCAAATTGATCCGGAATTCCGCTCTGTCAAGATGTTCTGCTTCACGGACGAGGAAGGTATTTCCCGCATGAAGAAGGAAACGGAAGCAGCCGGCATGCCCTATACGGCGATTTACCGCTGGCCCGGCGGCTGGGAACTGGTCCCGGCCGGATATTCCAAGGGAAAAGGAATCGATACCCTGCGGAAAAAACTCGGCGTTCCCCGGGAGGACTGCTTTGCTTTCGGCGACAGCAGCAATGATCTGACAATGTTTGAACACGTAACCTGCAGCATCGCCATGGGAAACGCCCCGGACGACGTGAAAGCCGTATGCTCCTATGTAACGGACCGTCCGGAAGATCACGGGATCCGCAACGCGATGAAGCATTTCGGCCTGATCTGACAATACGGGAAATGATCGCCTGCCTCTGTTGAGATGAACAGGATCCGGCCGTTTTCCGGGCTGCGCGTTGTTCTTTTTCAAAAGGCAGTAATCAGCAATTGACAATGCGGCGGTACCCTGATATTATGATCATGTTAGTTATGACTAACTATTTGGCTGCGTTTTTCTGACTGTTCCGGGTGGCGTTTCCCGGATCAGCGGTACGGAACAGGGTCAGGTTTATTTGAATGAGGCGGATATGGATATGCAAACTGCGGCAGGTATCATCATTCCATTCCTGGGCACCGGCCTGGGGGCGGCAATGGTTTTCTTTCTGAAGAAACAAATTTCCGGCGCGCTGCAAAAAGCGCTGACCGGTTTTGCGGCAGGCGTTATGGTCGCGGCTTCTTTCTGGAGTCTGCTGCAGCCCGCGCTGGACAGCAGTTCCGCATTGGGAACACTGGCCTTTCTGCCCGCGTCGGCCGGATTCCTGATCGGCGTCGGTTTTCTCCTGCTGCTGGACATTATTACACCCCATATGCATATGGACAGGCAGAGCGAAGGACCGCAAAGCGGATTTAAGCGCACGACGAAGCTGATTTTTGCGGTAACGCTGCACAACATCCCTGAAGGCATGGCTGTCGGCGTAGTATACGCCGGGCTGCTGGCAGGCTCTTCAGGCATTACCGCCGCCGGCGCCCTCACGCTGGCGCTGGGTATCGCGATCCAGAACTTTCCGGAGGGAGCGATTGTTTCCATGCCGCTGCTGGCGGAAGGAATGCCAAAGCAAAAGACTATCTGGATGGGTGTGCTTTCCGGTGCTGTTGAACCTGTCGCTGCCGTTGTAACCATGCTCGCCGCCGGTTTTGTTACACCGGTTATGCCCTACTTCCTGGCTTTTGCCGCGGGAGCGATGATGTATGTCGTCGTCGAGGAACTGATCCCGGAAATGTCGGAAGGAAAACACTCCAATGTCGGCACAATCGCGTTTGCTCTGGGATTTGTCCTGATGATGATCCTGGATGTCACGCTTGGATAAAGAGGATGCTTTCCCGATTTCCCGTGAATGCGTTCTGAACTGAAAGCGGCAGGAATTTTCTCTCTGAACAGCGAAATAAATCTTATCTTCCATCCGAAGATAACAGGGGTATATCGGCTTCTCACCCGGGAGGCCAATGGGGCAGACTTTCTGCATTTTCTTTTTATTCTCGCATCAGTAAAAGGGGTTGAAAAATGAAAGTAACAGTTTGTATCGGTTCTTCCTGCCATATCAAGGGTTCCCGTTCTGTGGTGGAGCAATTGCAGAATCTGATCGCCGATGAAAACCTGAGCGATAAAATTGAGCTGGGCGGCAGCTTCTGTATGGGCAAATGCCAGCAGGGCGTGTGCGTCACAGTGGACGGAGATTTCTTCTCCGTATCCCCGGAAACCGTTTCCTCATTTTTCGAAAAAGAAATTAAAGCAAGGGTGTAAGCGATGCCGAATTGTCTGACGCTGAAAAAATCCAACTGCAAAAACTGCTATAAATGTATCCGTAACTGTCCGGTGAAGTCCATCCGTTTTTCCGGCAGCCAGGCGCATATCATCGGCAACGAATGCATCCTGTGCGGCCATTGTTTCGTGGTCTGCCCCCAGAACGCCAAAGAGATCGTGGATGAAACCGAAAAGGTCAGAGTGCTGATCCAGAGCGGTGATCCGGTCGTGGTTTCTCTGGCCCCGTCCTTTGTTGCCAACTATGAAGGCGCGGGAATCGAATCCATGCGGAAAGCGCTGAAAAAGCTCGGCTTTTACGATGTCGAGGAAACCGCCCTGGGCGCTACCCTGGTCAAGCGGGAGTACGACCGCATTCTGGCGGAGGAGGATCGGGACGTAGTCATTTCTTCCTGCTGCCATTCCATCAACCTGCTGATCCAGAAATATTTCCCCAAGGTGTTCCCGTACCTGGCCGACGTACTGTCGCCCATGCAGGCGCATTGTGAGGATATCAAGCGCCGCGTCCCGAACGCGAAAACTGTGTTCATCGGCCCCTGTGTGGCCAAGAAGGACGAAGCGGAATACTATGAAGGTATCGTGGACGCCGTACTGACCTATGAAGAGCTGACCAACTGGATGAAAAAGGAAGGCGTGGAGCTCCGGCAGGAAAAGCATCCGGACGAACACAGCCTGGCCAGGTTCTTCCCCACCACGGGCGGTATTCTGAAAACCATGGTGAAGGACGCACCCGGATTTACTTATCTGGCGCTGGACGGGGTGGAAAACTGCATCGCGGCCCTGAAGGAGATCGAGCAGGGAAATATCCATCATTGTTTCATTGAAATGAGCGCCTGCACGGGCAGCTGCGCCGGCGGCCCGGTCATGGAAAAGTACGGCCGCAGCCCGCTGAAGGATTATCTGGCAGTGTCCCGGTACGCGGGAGACAGGGATTTCAATATTGAACAGCCGGAAATCCGTCAGCTGCGCAAACACTTCGAACCCATTGACCAGCGTGCCGCCATGCCAGGCGAAGAAGAGATCCGGAATATTCTGAGGGAAATGGGCAAGTTCAAACCCAGTCAGGAGCTGAACTGCGGCTCCTGCGGGTATAATTCCTGCCGGGAAAAAGCCATTGCCATCTACCAGGGCAAAGCGGAAATCTCCATGTGCCTGCCCTATCTGATGGAAAAAGCTGAAAATGTCAGCGATACCATTGCCCGCAACAGTCCCAACGGCATCATCATGCTGAACGACCAGCTGGAGGTGCAGCAGATCAACCCCGCCGCCCTCAAAATTCTGAACCTGCGTTCCGAGAATGACGTACTGGGCGACCAGGTGGTGCGCATTCTGGATCCCGCGCCTTTCATGAAGGTAAAAACCACGGGCCGCGGCATTTTCCATCAGAGAAGCTACCTGGCGGAATACGGCTGTTCCATTCAGCAGACGATCGTACCTGCTGAAGAGGGACGGATGCTGCTGTGCATCATGCGCGATGTCAGCGAGGAGGAGAACGCCCGCCGCCAGCATGAGGAGATCAGCCGCCAGACGGTGGAAGTGGCAGACAAGGTGGTGGAAAAGCAAATGCGCATCGTGCAGGAAATCGCCAGCCTGCTGGGTGAAACCGCCGCCGAAACAAAAATCGCGCTGTCCAAGCTGAAGGAGTCCATTACCAATGAATGATCTGACCTGCGATATCGGCTATAAAAGCATTAACCACGCCGGGGAACAGCTGTGCGGCGACCATGTGGAAGTCGTGGAGCAGGAAGACGGCTCCACGGTCATCGTGCTGGCGGACGGCCTGGGCAGCGGGGTGAAAGCCAGCATCCTGTCCACCCTGACCAGCAAGATCATTTCCACCATGCTGGCGGCCGGGCTGTCCATTGAGGAATGCGTGGAAACCATCGCCGCCACGCTGCCGGTGTGCTCCGTACGCGGCGTGGCGTATTCCACCTTCACCATCATCCGCCTGATCCGCAACCAGACCGCGGAGCTGATCCAGTACGACAATCCCCAGGTGATTGTGCTGCGCAACGGCGAGAACTGGGAATATCCCCGTACGGAGACCACCATCGGCGGAAAGCAGATCTTCCGTTCCCTGATCCGGCTCCAGGAGGACGACGTATTCGTCGCCATGAGCGACGGCTGTCCTCACGCGGGCATCGGCATGGCCTATAATTTCGGCTGGAAGCGGGAGGATATCGTCAAGTTCATGGAGGCCATGAGCCTGTGCGGATACACCGCCAAGAATTTGTCCACTCTGCTGGTGGACGAATGCAATAAGCTTTACGGCGGCGAACCCGGAGACGACGCCACGGCCTGCGTTGTGCGCGTCCGTAAACGCGTGCCCATGAATTTGCTGTTCGGCCCGCCCAGCAACCGGGATGACGGCGACCGGATGATGAGCCTGTTCTTTGCCAAGGAAGGCAAGCATATCATCTGCGGCGGCACAACCTCCTCCATTGCGGCAAAATGGCTGAACAAGCCGCTGCGTGCTTCGCTGGATTTCACAGGGGACATCCCGCCCATCGCCTATCTGGAAGGGGTCGATCTGGTGACCGAGGGTGTGATTACCGTCAACCGGGTCGTTGAATATGCCAAAGACTATATCGGTGAAAACAAACACTATGAGGACTGGAGTTTCGGGAAAGACGGCGCGTCCCTCATCAGCTGCCTGCTGTTTGAGGAAGCCACAGATATCAATTTCTATGTCGGCAAAGCCATCAATCCGGCGCACCAGAATCCCAACCTTCCCATCAATTTCAATATCAAGATGAACCTGGTGCAGGAATTGTCGGAAGCATTGAAAAAGATGGGGAAGCGCATCAAAGTCAGTTATTTTTAGCTGCCGGCAGGGACCGGCCCGGTATGAATTCCGTTGCTTTCCTTCAATAATCTGATATCCGCGGCGGCAGTTTTACAGCCGCCGTGATTTTTGATTTCCGGAACGGTATTACGGCTTTTCTTTTCACGGCAAAACGGATGGAATAAATTCGCGGTGCGGTGTTTTGTGTTCCCGTTGCAAGCTCACGTGCAAGATGATAGAATATGCTTCATGCCGCGTCCGCCCGGAAGGCAGACCTGCCGGAAGCACGGGTAACAGACGGCCGGGGCTGTCTGCTGATCCCGACTGACAGCGATATTTCCGTGAACGGACAGCCCGTCTTTGCGGCAAAGTTCAGCCGTACATAAAAGATCGGAGCCTGATCAGTGAATATTATACGAGCCGCTTTTGTGAAATCCCTGCCGGTGATGGCCGGGTATATCATTCTCGGAATCGGGTTCGGCATTCTCGCGAACAACGCCGGATATGGTTTCCTGTGGGTTCTGGCTATGAGCCTGTTTATCTTTGCCGGTTCCATGCAGTATGTGGGCATCGGATTGCTGACTGGCGGAGCTTCCGTGCTTACGGTAATCCTCACCACGGTCATGGTAAACGCGCGGCATCTCTTCTACAGCATTTCCATGCTTCGCCATTACAGGAACGCGGGCCGCTATAAGCCTTACCTGATCTTCTCCCTGACAGACGAGACCTATTCTCTGCTGTGTGACGGGCAGGTGCCGGAAGGAACGGATCCGGACCGGTTCCGGTTTTGGGTGTCCCTTTTCAACCACTCGTACTGGGTGCTGGGAAGCGTCATCGGCAGCCTGGTGAGCGGGATCCTGCCTTTTTCCACCGCAGGGATTGAGTTCTCCATGACCGCTCTTTTTATCGCGTCCTTTACGGAACAGTGGATCACGGCGAAAGATCATATCCCCGCCGTCACCGGTCTGCTGGGAACACTGCTGTGCCTGATTGTATTCGGGCCGGAACGTTTCCTGATTCCCGCCATGCTGCTGATTACGCTGCTTCTGACCTTATTCAGGAGCAGGATCAGCACCGGAGAGAAGGTGGACGCGTGAACGCTTCCGCATATTCCGCCCTGCTGGTGGTTCTCATGTCCGCGGTCACAATCGTGCTCCGGGCCGCGCCGTTCCTGGCATTCAAAAAAAAGGCCCCGGCATACGTCATGTATCTGGGGCAGGTGCTTCCCGCGGCGATCATCGGCATGCTGGTGATTTACTGCCTGAAGGATACCAGCCTCCTGTCCGCGCCCTTCGGCGCGCCGGAACTGATCGCAGGCCTGCTGGTTGCCGGACTGCACGCATGGAAAAGAAACATCCTGCTGAGCATTCTGTCAGGAACCATTGTATATATGCTTCTGACCCAGCTGGTCTTCTGACGGAAATGACCGGATAACACGGGATATGCCGTTCTTATTCCAGCATTTTCAGTCTCCGGTAACACCCTATGATCAGGAAAATACCCGCACTGATCCAGGCGGTTATTTCTGCAAGATAAACTCCCCAGTAACCGATTATGATCGGGAGCAGAAGCGCTGAACCGATTCGAAGCGCCAGCTCCACAAAACCGGAAATCATCGGAATCACCGTGTCCCCGAGCCCCTGCAGTGTTGTCCGGTAGATAAACAGCAGATAGAGCATCGGCAGTCCTGCCGCCATAATCCTCAGGAAATCATAGCCGAATGCCAGAACCTGATCAGAGATGCCCGCTTCCTCACGGATAAAAAGAGACAGAAGCTGCTTTCCGAAAATCACCATGATCAGGCCGATGGATACAGCAAGCAGGAACCCGATCCGGGCTGACCGCCGCAATCCGCTTTTTACGCGGTCCATCTTTCCCGCGCCGAAGTTCTGTCCGGTAAATGTACCCGCCGCATTTCCCAAAGCAGTACCCGCAATCTCGATCAGTCCCTGGAACCGGGCAGCAGCGTTATAGCCTGCCATGAAAATAAAGCCGAAAGCATTCACCACACCCTGCAGCACCAGGCCGCCCATTGAAATAATCAGGTTCTGGAAAGCGATCGGGAATCCAAGCCGCACCAGCTTCCGGATGACTTTCCCGTCCGGCCGGTAATCTGCCCTTTCAGGCCTCAGCTCCGGAATTCTCAGCACTTCCAGGAAACAGATCACAGCAGACACAGCCTGTGCGAGCACTGTTGCATAGGCTCCGCCGTTTGTTCCCATCCCGAGCGAACCGACAAACCACCAGTCCAGAACAATATTCACCGCGGTGGAGCACGCCAGCGCGATCAGCGGAACCCTGCTGTTGCCCAGCGCGTGCAGAAAACCGCTGAATATGTTCACGCACATTACGATCGGAAGGCCGGCATAAATAATCCTGAGATAGTTTTCTGTCATCCTGATCGTTTCGTCAGGAGAATTCATCCAGACCAGAACGGGATGTAGCAGGAGCTGGCTGGCTGCCTCCAGAAAGACCGTAGCCGCGGCAGAGATCAGATAGCTCTGCGCAACGCTCCTCTTCAGGTCGGCAAACCGTTTCCCTCCGTAACACTGCGCGGCGTGAATCGAATAGCCCTGCGCCAGTCCCATGGGAACAGAAAGAACCGCCCAGTCCAGCCAGCCGGATGCCGAAACAGCCGTGAGCGCGGTCACGCCGAGCATCCGTCCGATGATGAGCGAATCAACCAGGCTGTATAATTGCTGGAGCATATTGCCGGCAAGAATCGGAAGCGCGAAAACCAGGATCAGTTTCACAGGATTGCCGGATGTCATATCCTTTGTTCGAGTCAAAGCCATTAACCCCTCAAAAGCAGAATTCCAAAGACACCCTTCCCCGGCAGTTCCTCCGCCGGGATACAATCCAGGGTCTTCCCCCGGATCAGATTCCCGCCGGAACGGCAATGTGCCTGAAGAGACCGGAAAACAGGGCATCCCGGTCCGGCATCAGGCGGCCGTCACGTCCCGGATAACCCGCTCCGGACTTTTCCCTGGCGTACAGGGGGGATACTTCCTGTCAGATACGGTAGATATAGTGATCCTTCCGGGGCGCCGCTATCCTGTTTTCCTGCGCCGCATAGCCGAGAACGCAGTGGCCGATGCCTTCGTAGTCTCCTTCAATGCCAAGTCTCTTCAGGATCGCTTTGCCTTTGGCGCTGTCAAACTCTTCCTTCGCCCGGTGAATCCAGCAGCTGGCAACCCCGAGAGAATGAGCGGCATTCATCAGATTGCCCATAACAAGGCTTCCGTCATATAGATATGTGGGAACAGCTCTGTTTGCCAGCACCACAATCACCACGGGCGCCCCGTAAAACGGATCATTGTCCGCGCCCATCACATCCGCGTTCATCCTTGACAGCTGGTCCCGGACTTCCTTGTCGGTAACGGCAATCATAATGGGAGACTGCCTGCCCATGCCGGTTGCGGCAAAGGTTCCGGCTTCCAGAATCTGATCCAGGACCTCTGCCGGAATCGGATCAGGCTTGTAGCTGCGGCAGCTGCGGCGCTCAATCAGGGTTTTCAGCGTATCATTCATAGCGGTTCCTCCTCATCAGCATAATAAATTACGCCATCCGGCTTCTGATATTGTAAAATCTGAAGTTAACTCTAAGTCAAGATGTGAATCAGTTCCACATCCGGTCTGATCTGAATGCAGCGCTGATTCTCAGCAAACGTGTTTCAGCCGGCCCGGAGCTTTCTGCTTTCTAAAGCTTTCCCAGCAGTCCCATTTTTGTCATGATGCCGTCCGCTGTCACTCCCGGATGCGTCACATACAGCCTGACGATCTGCTCCGCCAGTGCCGGGTCAAGCCTGTGCTTCCGCGCGATAGCTTCCACCGTCAGACCTTTTTCCGTATCCCGCATAACTGCTTCAATCTGCCTGTAGATGTTACCGCTGTCGGTCTTCGGGGCTTTCTCACCGGCCGTGTGCGGAATCTGAACTTTCTTTACCACCCATCCGTCCGGATCAATCCGCAGTATCGCCATGGTGACCGGCTGGATAAACCGGCGAGGTCCGCAGCTTCCGGGATTGAACAGAAGCGTTCTTTTCCCGCCGGCAGATTCCTGCCACTCCTCCGCATACTGATGGGAATGTCCGCAGATCACCAGGTCATAGGCAGCAAGATCCCTTGGCAGATCCTTTTTCTTATGGGTCATACAGATGCGAAGTCCGCCAAGTTCAAAATCCAGGAACAGCGGCAGGTGTTCAGCCCAGTCACTGTCATTGTTGCCGCGGACCGCCCGCACCGGAGCAATCCGCTCCAGCTGGCAAAGGATGCGCTGACTGCTGATATCTCCGCTGTGCAGAATACAGTCGCATCCCTGCAGAGCGTCTGTCACTTCAGGCCGGAGAAGGTCATGGGTGTCCGATATAATACCGACTTTCATATTTCCTCAGATCCCCGTTCAGTTTTTATGGAATATTCCGGAGCCGCGCGCGGCGAAACCCCTGTATTCATTCTTCAACACTGCTGCGCGTCTTCCTGCAGGGATGCCGTTTTGCGTCATCTCCGCTGATGATCATCCTTCTTGACGCACTGACACCCCGCCGTTATAATGACAGGAAAACTGCCTGCCATTGAACAGTTCCGGGATATAAAACCCTGTGTCATTTGTTATGGATGCATGAAGGCAGTTCCGTTTTTTGATGTCAGATACAGCTGATCTGAACCCGCCGGCTGTCTGGAGGTAAGGAAAATGAACAGGAAAATGGGATGGACAGTATATGGAATCCTCGGATTTGTTTTTGCCCCGATGGGCTTTCTGTTTCTGGTGACAGGCCTCGCCGTCGGTCAGTCAAAAAGCATCCGCTGGGAAGGCAACGGTGATCCGGTCATTTTCACAGCGGTATTCTGCGGTATCGGCGGGCTTTTCCTGCTCCTGGGGCTGGGTTTTCTGGCTGTTGATATCCGCCGGAGGTATCTGCTCCGCCGGGCCTATGAAAGCGGCAATCGCGTAGAAGCGCAGATCCTTGGTACAGTGACGCAGCGCAATGTAAATATGAATTACGGCCATCCTCAAATGGTTGAAGCTGCCTGGACAGATTCGAACGGAGTCGTACATGTTTACCACAGCCGTTATCTGAATTTCGATGTGACAAAGCTGCTCCGGTCCGATACCGTTCCGGTGTATATTGACCGGTACAACGAAAACATCGGGTTTGTCGATATTGACGCTGTACTTCCTGAAATCCGGGTTCATAACTGAATGATCCGGTAATCCGGTTCCTCCGGAAAAACTGTTGACAAATACCCTGTGGGGGTATATTATCCATCTTGGATCAAATATACCCCCGCAGGGTATTTTGCTGAGGTGAAACGCAATGTCCGATACAGCGGAGGCCCGTGATTTTCCGGAGCGGAAAAAGATACGGGATGAAAATGAGCGCCGCGATCTTATGAACCGCCTGAAACGGATAGAAGGCCAGGTTCGCGGTTTGCAGCGGATGCTGGATGAGAATGCTTATTGTCCGGACCTCCTGACGCAGGCGTCGGCGGTCAGTTCCGCGCTGAACAGCTTTTGCAGGGTGCTGCTGGCCGGTCATATCCGGACCTGTGTGTCCGATGATATCCGGTCCGGCCGCGAAGAGACCGTGGATGAACTGATGGACACGCTGCAAAAGCTGATGAAGTAGAAACACGAGGTATGGCAATGGAACAGTATCAGGTAACAGGTATGAGCTGCGCCGCATGTTCCGCCCGGGTGGAAAAGGCGGTATCCGGCGTGCCGGGAGTGACTTCATGCGCTGTAAGCCTTCTTACGAACTCAATGGGCGTGGAGGGAACAGCTTCCTCCGCCGATATCATCCGCGCTGTGGAAGCCGCCGGATACGGCGCTTCCCTGAAGGGCGCGGCGAAAACCGCCGCTTCCGGCGCTTCTCCTTCCTGGGCGGATGCGGAAACGCTGAAGGACCGCGAAACACCGAAGCTGAAAAAAAGGCTTTTGTTCTCTGTCCCGGTTCTTCTGGTGCTGATGTATTTCTCCATGGGACACGGAATGTGGGGCTGGCCTGCGCCCGCGGCATTTGACAATCATGTGTTCCTTGGATTGTTTGAACTGCTGCTGGCTGTGACCGTGATGATCATTAACGGCAGGTTCTTTACTTCCGGCTTTTCTTCCCTGTTCCACGGCGCTCCAAATATGAATACCCTGGTGGCGCTCGGATCGGGAGCTTCTTTTGCCTATTCCCTGGCTGAGCTTTTCCTGATGGTCCTCGCCCAGGGAAAAGGCGATCACAGCACGGTAATGAAATACGGAATGAACCTGTACTTTGAGGCGGCCGCCATGATTCCGACGCTGATCACCATCGGAAAAATGCTGGAGGCCATGTCGAAAGGCCGCACGACAGACGCGCTGAAAGGTCTGATGAAGCTGGCTCCGAAAACGGCCGTTCTGCTGAAAGACGGCGTTGAGACAGAAGTCGGCATCGAAGAAGTCAGCATCGGTGATGTGTTCGCGGTCCGTCCCGGTGAACAGATCCCGGTGGACGGCGTCATTCTGAAAGGTATGACTGCGGTCAATGAATCCGCGCTGACCGGTGAGAGCATTCCGGTGGATAAAACGGAAGGCGACCCGGTTTCCGCCGCAACGATGAACCAGCAGGGATATATCGAGTGCCGCGCGACCCGCGTAGGGGAAGACACCACCCTCGCGCAGATTATCCGCACCGTTTCTGATGCAGCCGCTACCAAGGCTCCGCTGGCCCGGATCGCGGACAGGGTATCCGGTGTCTTTGTACCCTCGGTCATAGGGCTTGCCCTGCTGACGCTGTTCGGCTGGCTGGCAGCCGGGAAACCTTTCTCCTTTGCCATCGCCCGGGGAATTTCCGTGCTGGTGATCAGCTGTCCCTGCGCGCTTGGGCTGGCAACCCCTGTCGCAGTCATGGTCGGAAGCGGCGTCGGAGCGAAGAACGGGGTGCTGTATAAAACCGCTGCTGCGCTGGAAGGCGCCGGCAGGACGCAGCTGATTGCGCTGGATAAAACAGGAACCGTAACGGAAGGCAAGCCCTGTGTTACGGATGTTGTTCCGTTCGGGATGGAGAAAAATGAGCTGCTTTCCCTTGCCGCGTCACTGGAGAAAAACAGCGAGCATCCGCTGGCCGGAGCTGTGACTGCCGCGGCTGAAGGACTGGAACTATCGGAAGTCAGCGATTTTGAAGCGCTGCCCGGGCACGGGCTTCGCGCGCGGCTGAACGGAAAAGAACTGCTTGGCGGGAGCCTGAAGTACCTGGCGTCCGGAGGGCTGGTCAGCGGATCCGTTTCCGCACAGGCAAACACCCTTGCGGAGCAGGGAAAGACGCCGCTGCTTTTCGCCCTGGACGGGAAGCTTTGCGGCATGATCGCGGTGGCGGACCGCATTAAGCAGGATTCCGCGCAGGCCGTCCGTGAACTGCGGAACATGGGAATCCGGACCATTATGCTGACCGGCGACAATGAACGTACAGCCCGGGCTGTCAGCGCGCAGGCCGGAACGGATCAGGTAATTGCCGGCGTTCTCCCTGAAGGCAAGGCGGACATGATCCGGAAACTCAGGCCGCTCGGAAAGGTCGCCATGGTGGGCGACGGCATCAACGACGCTCCCGCGCTTACGGTTGCGGACAATGGCATCGCGATCGGGGCGGGTACGGATGTAGCTATCGACGCGGCGGATATTGTGGTGATGAAAAGCCGCCTGACGGATGTTGCGGCGGCAATCCGGCTGAGCCGCGCGACGATCCGGAACATCCATCAGAATCTGTTCTGGGCATTCTTCTACAACGCCCTCTGCATCCCGCTGGCAATGGGACTGTACGGCATAGAGATGAAGCCCATGTACGGTGCGGCAGCCATGGCGCTGTCCAGTTTCTTCGTGTGCATGAACGCGCTGCGGCTGAACCTTGTAAACCCGCGCGACGGAAGGCATGACCGGAAAGAAAAGTCAATTCCTGCGGAATCGCTCGGACAGATCGTTTCCGCGGAAACAATAAAGGAGGAAAAAACCATGAAGAAGACACTGAAGGTAGAAGGTATGATGTGCATGCACTGTGAAGCCCGCGTGAAGAAAGCGCTGGAAGCTGTTCCCGGCGTGGAAAGCGCCGTGGCGGACCATGCTACCGGAACAGCGGTCGTTACCCTTGCCGCTCCCGTCGCGGACGATGTGCTGCGCGCAGCAGTCGAAGCACAGGATTACAAAGTGCTTGGCGTCGAGTAACAGCCGGAGCGATCGGTCATTATGAAGCTGAATCCTGATGTATACCTCTTTGGCCAGGTGCTTGGAACGCATTCCTTTCTGCTGAAGGACGGTTTCCTGCAGCCGGATGAATATTCTGAGATTGCGGAACAGTATTTCCTTCCGGGCGGCGAAACGGGCACCGCGGCGACGGTTCTGGCTTCGCTTGGCGTGTCTGTCCGGATAGACGGCACCTGGATCGGTACGGAGGTCGCTCCGATGCTGCGGGCTTTTTACGCGGACAAGGCAGTGGATCTTTCTTCCCTGTGCTTTACAGAGGAAAAAGGTGTCATGGATTATGTGGTGATTGCCGGGCTTGCGCGTTCGCCCATGGGAAGGTTCCAGGCGCTGTTCTCCTCCGGCAGAAGATGGTGGAATATTCCGAAGGAAGAGGATATCGCCGGCTGCAGGGTAGCTGCGGTCGACCCTTATTTCGGCGGGGAATCCCTGCGGGCAGCGGAACTTTGCCGGCGGCACGGGGTGCCTTTCGTGACCATTGACAGTCCGCATGATTCGGCGCTGCACCGGCAGGCCGCCGTGAACGTGGTATCAAAGGAATGCACGGCAGCACATTATGCCGGCATGGCTCCGGAAGCTGTCCTGGAGCTGCTGCAGTGGGAAACAGACGGACTGACCGTCCTGACGCAGGGCGGCGGGGATATGCTGTATGCCCGGAAGGGAGAACCCATCCATCGGATGAAACCGTTCTCCGTTAAGGTCAGGAGCACGCTCGGCGCGGGCGATACCTTTAAAGCCGGATGCGTATACGCCCTGCTTCACGGCATGAAGGATGAGGACCTGGTGCGCTTTGCCGCCGCCTGCTCCGCAATTGCCGTTTCCCGTTTTCCCCTGCCGCTGAACCCGCCGAAGCCGGACGAAGTACAGGCGCTGATAAAGAACGGAAAAAACACGCGTCCGTTCTGAAAGAACCCGGAACGGCGATGTGACGAATCGTGTCACGCGTGACACGGAAAGATTCTTTTCTGTTTTCCGCTCCCGGGTTATGGTTGATCCGTTCCTGAAAAACTTTGAAAGGGCGGATGGATCATGAGGGAAAAGAAACTGCTTTGGGCGGGACTCGGCGTGCTGTTGCTGTTTGTTCTCTGGACAGTCCTGATTCAGTCTTTGGACGTGCAGACCGTCGGGCCAAAGGACACAAAGGTTGGATTTGCCTCTTGGAACGTCTGGTTTCATCACCTGACAGGCGTGAACATGACGCTTTATACGGTAACGGACTGGCTCGGGCTTGTCCCGGTCTTCATCTGCGGATGCTTCGGGGTGATCGGTCTGTGCCAGTGGATCCGGAGGAAGAGGCTTTTCCGGGTGGATACGGATATCCTTCTCCTGGGAATTTACTATCTGCTGGTTCTTTCAGGTTATCTTTTCTTTGAGATGGTGCCGATCAATTATCGGCCGGTTCTGATTGACGGAAACCTGGAGGCATCCTATCCGTCCTCCACAACGCTGCTTGTGCTGAGCGTCATGCCGACGCTGAAGCTTCAGGCCGGCAGAAGATGCGGGAACCGCGCGTTCCGGAATCTTTGCACCTGGTTTTCTGTTGTGTTTTCCGCGTTCATGGTAACCGGAAGACTGGTCTCCGGCGTCCATTGGGCAACGGATATCATCGGTTCCGTTCTCCTGAGCGCCGGGCTGTTTCTGCTGTATTGTGCGGCGGTGGCCTATTCCGGCCGGAAAAAGAATGAAGCGCTGCTGTGAGGGGCGGGATATGGAATTTCACGAGAAGCTGGCTGAATTAAGAAAAAGCAAAGGTCTGACACAGGAAGAGCTGGCCGAAGCGCTGTTTGTTTCAAGAACAGCGGTGTCAAAATGGGAATCCGGCAGAGGATATCCCGGCATTGATTCCCTGAAGCAGCTTTCGCGCTTCTTCTCTGTTACGATTGATGAGCTGATCTGTCCGCGGGAAATCGTCACAGCTGCGGAGGAGGACAGAAAAGCCCTGATCAGCAGCTATGTATCTGTGATATGCAGCGCGCTGGATATCCTGACAGCCGTTCTGCTTTTTCTGCCCGTATTCGGAAACGGCGCGGATTCCCCCGCGTCGGTATCCCTGCCGCGGATCACAGGCATCCAGCCTTGGCTGAAGGCTGTTTTTATCGCGGTCATCGGCATCATCACGCTGAACGGCATTTGCGGTGTAATCCTCTCCCGTTTTGACCGGCCTGTCTGGAACAGGCACCGGATGGTAACGGGTATGGCGCTGTCCGTAGCCGGCGTCGGCGTTTTTATCTGCGCAAGGCAGCCTTACGCGGGGATGATCTGCTTTTCAGTGCTGGTGATAAAAACCTGGCTGATCATCAAAGGGCAGAATAACCTGAAAGGATAACAGGAGCGTTTCGGCGCGGATTCAGCCATCGTATGCGGGTTTTTCCGCATACGTTTTTTTATGCGCTTATCTATTGACTTAGAGTTAACTCCAATGTTTATGATGAACAGGAAGAGCCATTCAGACACGTCTGAATCTTCTGTCTTGACACCGCGTTGTTCAGGTGATACATTTCATTTAAGCAAGGGAGCTTGATTGGCTTCCTTGCTTATTTTTTCAGCAAAAGGGCAGGCGATCAGCATGGATCTCCATGAGGAATGCGGCGTATTCGGCGTCATGGCAAAGCATCCGGAGGATGTGGCCGGCCTTGTGTATCTCGGCCTTTATTCCCTGCAGCACCGGGGGCAGGAAAGCTGCGGAATCGTTGTCAATGATGACGGCGTTTTTGTTTCCCACAAGGATGTGGGGCTGGTCGGAGAAGTTTTCAGCAGCAGCGTTCTGCGCTCTTTTCCGAAGGGAACCATGGCCGTCGGGCATACCCGCTACGGTACGACAGGCGGAACAAACCGGAACAACTGCCAGCCCATCGAGGTCAACCACCGGAAAGGGCACATGGCGCTGGCGCATAACGGCAACCTTTCCAACGCGGCGGAGCTTCGTTCCGCTCTGGAAATGAACGGCGCGATCTTTCATACATCCAGCGATACGGAAACAATTGCGTATATCGTAACCCAGGAGCGGCTGAAAGCGCCCTCCATCGAGGAAGCGCTGAGCCGGGCCATGGCCAGGCTGGAAGGAGCGTACTCCCTGGTTCTGATGTCGCCGCAGAAGCTGATCTGTGCCCGGGATCCCCACGGTTTCCGTCCGCTTTGCTACGGGCTGACACCCGACGGCACATGGATCATTGCTTCGGAAAGCTGTGCCCTGCATGCGGCCGGGGCAGAAATGGTCCGGGATATAGAACCGGGAGAAATCCTGATCTTCAGCAAAAACGGCGTGGAATCAAGGCGGGAGCACTGCGGAAAGGTCAGGCCCCGTCACTGCGTCTTTGAATATATCTACTTTGCCCGGCCCGACTCTGTTCTGGACGGTGTCCCGGTTCATTCCGCCCGGATCCGGGCAGGAGAATGCCTAGCGAAAGCGCATCCGGCCGACGCGGATCTGGTGATCGGCGTGCCGGATTCCGGTCTGGATGCCGCGCTGGGGTTCAGCCGCGCGTCCGGAATTCCGTACGCGATCGGGCTGATCAAAAACAAATATATCGGGCGAACGTTCATTGCCCCGGATCACAGGCTGGACCAGGTGAAAATCAAGCTGTCCGCGATTGAGGACGTCGTCCGCGGAAAAAGGATCGTACTGATCGACGATTCCATTGTCCGGGGCACAACCAGCAGGCGGATTGTGGAGCTCCTGCGGGAAGCGGGAGCAAAGGAGATCCATATGCGCATATCCTCCCCGCCGTTCCTGCATCCCTGTTACTACGGCACGGATATCGATTCCCGGGAGCATCTGATTGCCTGCCGCCACACGGTAGAAGAGATCGCGGAAATCATCAGCGCGGATACGCTGGGATATCTTCCGGCCGGAGAACTGTACGCGCTGGCCGGAAAAGATGTGTACTGCCAGGCGTGCTTTACCGGGGAATATCCGACTGCAGTTCCATCAGATACCCGAAAGGACCGGTTTGAGCGGCACCTTTCAGAACAATAACAGGACCATATCGGTAAGGAGATGATGGCATGGCCGCTTTTGACCGCGTTCTGTCAGGAATCCCGGAAATGGACACCGCCCTTGACAATATCCGTCTGGGTGACAACGTTGTATGGCGTGTATCGGATCTTTCCCGGTTCAGGCTGTTTATGGAGCCTTATGTGGAACAGGCCGTACGGGACCGGCGGAACATCATCTATTTTCGTTTTGCGGGCCATGAACCGCTGATTGCGGACCGCCCTGAGGTCAAAACAGTTCGGCTGCCGCTGTCCCATCGCTTTGAAACCTTTACCGTGGATATTCACAACATCATTGAGCAGGAAGGGAAAGACGCGTTCTACGTTTTTGACTGCCTCTCCGATCTTCAGGCGGCCTGGGCCACAGACCTGATGATGGGCAACTTTTTCCGCGTTACCTGCCCGTTTCTCTTTGTGCTGGACACGGTCGCCTTCTTTCCTATTATCCGGGGAAAGCATTCGGTTCAGGCAATCAACAAGATCCTGGACACCACCCAGCTGTTTATCGACGTATACGCGGACAGCAGGAATATATACGTCCGGCCCGAAAAGGTCTGGAACCGCAGTTCGGATACGATGTTCCTTCCGCATACCTTTGAACCGGATACCGGTCGTTTCCGTCCGATTCTGGACGGGGTTAAATCCAGCCGGTTCTACCAGACGCTGGCACAGGCGCAGCGATCCGCGGAAGAACAGTATGCCGATTCCTGGGACCGGTTCTTCAATCGGACCAAACTGCTTCATGAAAGCAGCGCGGACATTTCGGAAGACTGCGGCAGAATGTGCAACATCATGATGACGCGGGATGAAAAGATGCGGGAAATGGTCAGGAAACACTTTTCTCCGGAAGACTATTTCGCGGTCCGGGATCATATGATCGGCACCGGAATGATCGGCGGAAAAGCCTGCGGTATGCTGCTGGCACGTTCAATCATCCGCAACAGGGAGCCGGATATCGGCGAGGTGCTTGAACCGCATGATTCCTTTTATGTCGGATCCGATGTGTACTACACATATATCGTGGATAACGGCCTTTGGGACTACCGGATCCGGCAGCGGACAAGCGAGGGATATTTCACCCTGGCGGAAGAGTTCGCTGAAAAGCTGCTGAACGGCTCATTTTCTGAAAGCATGAGGGAACAGTTTGTCCGCATTATTGAGTATTACGGGCAGGATCCGTATATTGTCCGTTCTTCAAGTATTCTGGAAGACGGTTTCGGCAATGCCTTTGCCGGAAAATATGAATCTGTCTTCTGCGTTAACCGGGGTGAACTGAAAGACCGCCTGGACGAGTTTGAAAAGGCGGTCAAAACTGTATATGCCAGCACCATGAGCCTCTCCGCGCTGGACTACCGGAAACGGCGCGGACTGGACAGGCGGGATGAGCAGATGGCGCTGCTGATCCAGCGCGTTTCAGGTTCCTATTACGGTCCGTATTATATGCCGTGCGCGGCAGGCGTCGGGTATTCATACAGCCCTTACCGGATTATGAAGGATACGGATCCCGCGGCCGGCATGCTCCGCCTGGTCATGGGGCTTGGAACATCGGCAGTTGACCGGACCGAAGGGTCATATCCGAGAATCGTGAATCTGGATATGCCGGAAAAGGCTTCGTATTCCTCCTCGGCTGACAGGCATAAGTTTTCCCAGGGAAAAGCGGAAGTCATCAACATGGCGGACCGTACGCTGCAGAAACTGCCGTTTGAAAAGATCGCTCCGAATCTTCCGCGGTATCTGGATAAAATCCTGCTGGAGCATGACTGGGATGCCGAATACAATCTCAGGGAATCCGGCAGACCGCGGGATGTAAAATTCATTTCCTGCAAAGGACTGGTCGCGAACAAAACGCTGATGGAGCAGATGCGCAGGATGCTTCGCTGCATTCAGGATGAATACAGTTATCCGGTGGATACGGAGTTTACGATCAACATATCCGAGAGCGGCGAATATTCAATTGATCTGCTTCAGTGCCGCCCGCTCCAGGTACGGAAAGGGCAGAAAGGAACCATGATTCCGGAAGGAATCCCGGAAGAAAAGATTTTCCTGGAAAGCCGGGGCGCGTCCATGGGCATCTCCAAAGCCTCCGCCCTGGATCTGATCGTCTGTGTCGATCCTGTCCGGTACTATGAAATGCCTTACAAGGAAAAGAATTCAGTGGCCCGGCTGATCGGCGCCGTCAACTGGCACTTCCGGGATCTGAACCGGCATATGATGCTGATCGTGCCCGGGCGGGTCGGAACCACCTCTCCCGAGCTGGGCGTACCGACTGCCTTTTCGGATATCAGCGCGTTTGAAATCATCTGTGAAACGGAGGAACAGAAGGCCGGCTATAATCCGGAGCTGTCCTACGGAAGCCATATCTTCCAGGATCTGGTCGAAGCGGAAATTCTCTACACCGCCGTATTCAGCGGCAGGAAGACGATTCATTTCGCGCCGGAAAAGCTTCAGTGCTGTCCGGACATCGTCGGGCAGTTCAGCCATGGAAAGGAACTGTCGGATATCGTCCACGTATACGATGTCAGCGCAAAAGCCTGTGAAGTATATAACGACGTGGCCGACGAACATCTGCTGATTACGCTGGCATAAAGACCTGCTGTGTTTTACGCGGGTTTGCCGGAAAGGATTTCACGGGGCCGGCATCGAATCATACAGCAGCTTCCGCTGCCGGAAATCTCCCATGGATGTCATGGGTTCTTCCGAACCGTGCCGGAATGATAAAACCCGGCCGGAACCGGGTCATGTATAAGGCATACGAAGAGAAAGGCACCTGAAGAATGATTTATGAACTGGAAGAGCCGGCGCTTGCCGCCGGGCTTTTTGACGGCTGGCAGGAAACACTGATTTACTCATGCCTGCAAAAGGTTATGGGCAGAGTTTTGGTCACGGATCCGGCGAATCCCGTTTCCGCCATGGCCTTTGTCGGCTGCTTCGCGTTTGTCGCGGGGGAACCGGACCGCGAGCTTGTTCTCGGCAAACCCGGCGGCTTTGTCATCATGGTACCGCAGGACGGTGCATGGGCCGCGCTGATTGAGGACTGCTGGCCTGACGCCAGAAAAGTTACGCGCTACGCGATCAGAAAGGATACCCGATTTGACGTCGATGCCCTGCGAAGCATCGCCGGCAGCCTCCCCGCGGGATACGAACTGCGGGCCATCGACTCCGGGCTCTACGACCTGTGCCTGCAGGATCCTGTCACTGCCGACTTCGTTTCCCCTTTCGGATCCAAAGAAAAGTACCTTGCGCTGGGCCGGGGTTTTGTGATCCTGAAAGAAGGCAGAATCGTTTCCGGCGCTTCTTCCTATACGCGGTACAGGGAAGGAATCGAAATTGAAGTGGATACCGTTCCGGAAGAACGCCGCAAAGGCCTTGCCCGCATTGCCTGTGCGTCCCTGATTCTGCGCTGCCTGGACGAAGGCCTGTATCCAAGCTGGGATGCCCAGAATATGGATTCGGTCCGAATCGCGGAAAAGCTCGGATACGAATTTGATCACGAATATACAGCGTACTGGCTGTCAGACGGGGAAAGGACCCATTGAACACCGTATCCGGGATACAGATCCCGGCCGGACGATAGAAGGCATCCGTTCCGGCGGATGCTGTCAGGTGAAAGGAGATTTTCTATGGACGCACTGGAAGCAATCATCACCAGAAGAAGCACCCGGAACTACAGGCCTGATCCCGTGGAAAAGGAAAAAATCGACAGGATTCTGGAAGCGGGCCGGCAGGCTCCCAGCGGCGGCAACAATCAGACCGGCCATTTCTTTGTCATCAGAAACCGGGATGTGCTGGACAGGCTGATCCGGATGACGGAAACCGCCTTCGCCCGTATGGAAATCACGGAAAATACCTACGCGAGCATGAAACATTCCATTGCTGCCTCAAGAAAAGGCGGATATGTGTTCTGCTATAACGCGCCGGTGCTGATCGTTGCCGCCAACCGGAAAGATTACGGCAACAACATCGCCGACTGTGCCTGCGCGCTTGAAAATATGATGATCGCGGCCAACGCCCTGGATCTCGGAAGCTGCTGGATCAATCAGCTGAAGTGGCTGAATGAGGAACCGGAAATCGTGGAATACCTCCGGGATCTTGGGATGAAGGAAGATGAAAGAGTTTACGGCGCTGTGATCATCGGTTACCCCGCAACGGACAGCGGCCTGCCGAACCGGAACCTGATGGCCCTGAAGGGAAACGAAGTAACCTGGATTGATTAACCGGTGCAGGAAATCTCTCTTCTCCATGGAATGGAATCAGCGGCGCCGTGCCTTGTCACGCTGACAGCCGATGCCCTGGACGCCTCCTGCATGCATGTCTTCAGCGGCTTTCCGGCCATCAGTCCCGCGACAAAGTATCCGGTATAGGTATCCCCTGCCGCGGTAGTATCCACAGCCTTTACCGGCTCCGCCTCCTGCCTGGCTGATTCGATTCCGCTCCCTGTACACGCGAAGGCGGCGCTCCCTTTTTTCCCGAGCGTAATAAGCACTGAAAGGCCCGGATAGCGGTCGTGCAGGATCTTCCAGGCCGTATCCGGATCACCGGAACCTGTGATCTGCTCCGCTTCCACCTCATTCACCAGCAGCCACGACAGCTTCCGGAAATCCACGCTGTCCAGTTTTTCGTTGCAGGGAGAAGGATTCAGAACGATATGCATTCCCCGGCGGTACCCCTGCTCCACAATTTCCGGCAGCATATTGATTTCGTTCTGCAGAACCAGCCAGTCTCCCGGCGCGAATCCCCGGATCGTTTCCCGGATCTGTTCCCCGGTCACCCGCTGGTTTGATCCGCCGTAAAGAATAATGCAGTTCTCCCCTTCCGGATTCACCTGAATCACCGTATGCCCCTGCATCTCCTCCACCGGAACCAGCGCGGATATATCGACTCCGTTTTCCCGCAGTACGTTCTTCAGGCTTTCTCCGCCTTTACCCAGGCAGCCGGCATGCGCCACGTCCGCTCCCGCCCGTGCAAGGGCAATGGACTGGTTCAGTCCCTTTCCTCCGTTTTTCACGGACCTGGACAGTGAACTGATCGTTTCTCCCGGTCCGGCAAAATGGTCCACCGCATAAACGTAATCCAGATTCATGGATCCGAAATTCAGCACGCGCATTTTCAATCACCCCGGATCATTTTACCTTTTTTTGCGGAAGAATGCACCTGTCCGCCGTTGAAAAACATCGCGCGGAATGATACAATCCTTACTGCCTTCCGGAAGGAGATGACAGATATGCCAAAGTTTATCCCCAAGGGGAAGCTGAGCAAAAAAGCGCAGAAGGAAATCAACCGTCAGCGGCGTGCGACATGGGGCTTCAGCCCGGTGACAAAAACCGTTGGCAGCAAAAAGGTTTATTCCAGGAAGAAAAAGGTTCAGGATCCGGATGATTACGGCCTGAGCTTTTTTTCTGCCCTGCCGGTGTTCTTTCCGGATACGGACGTTCATACAGGATTCCTTCCGTTCCGCAGCGAATCATTAGCATAACCGTCTTTACTTTTTCTGTACAGGGGAGTTGTTTGAGTCATGATTCAGGATATTGCGCCTGACAGACTGGATAATACTTTCGCAGCCCGCGCCCCGCGCGCTGATGATCTTATTTTCCTTTTCGACGGGAACGGAAGGCTGTATGTCAGAATCTCCGGAGGCAGAATCTCCTTTCCTGCCGCGAAGGACGTTTCCGTTTCAGAGGCAGTATATCTTTTCTCCGTAAATGATGTTTGCTGTTTCATGTCCCGGGAAACGGCGGGTGTTTCTCTTCCCGGATATGAATACAGAACGGTGCGGGAACTGCGGGACCTGGGCCAGGGCAAAGAGCTCTTCGCCGCTTTCACCGCCTATCATCTGTGGAAATGGTACGCGGATAATCGTTATTGCGGAAAGTGCGGAAGTGTCAACGGCTTCCACCCGGCGGAACGGGCCCTGCAATGCGGGAAATGCGGGCATGTAACCTATCCGCGGATCAATCCTGCCGTGATTGTCGGCGTGATCAAAGGAGACTGCCTGCTGATCACCCGCTACAGGACAGGGTATGCGCACAACGCGCTTGTTGCCGGTTTTGCTGAGATCGGGGAAACCCTGGAGCAGACCGTGCAGCGGGAGGTTATGGAGGAAACGGGCGTCCGGGTCAGGAATATCCGGTATTACAAATCACAGCCCTGGGGAATGGCCCAGGACCTGCTTGCAGGATTCTTCTGTGAAGCCGACGGGGACGGGGAAATCCGGATGGACGCGAACGAACTGAAATACGCCGCGTGGGTCCCGCGGGAAGAGATCGTCCTCCAGCCAAACGACCTGAGCCTCACCAACGATATGATGAAGCTGTTCAAACGAAACGCCTGCGTATGACGCCGGACGGGCAGGAGGTATTTTCGGATGAGCTTCACGTCGTTTCTTTGCAAAGGCTGAGGCCGTTCCTCCTGTAATAATCCTCCAGCGCCGACCGGATCGCTTCCTCCGCGAGCACGGAGCAATGCATTTTATAGGCGGGAAGGCCGTCCAGCGCTTCCGCGACCGCCTTGTTGGTAAGCTGCATCGCTTCCGAAACCGGTTTGCCCTTGATCAGTTCCGTAGCCATGGAACTGGACGCGATGGCGCTTCCGCATCCGAAGGTTTCAAATTTAACGTCCTGAATAATGTCGTCCTCAATTTTCAGGTACATTTTCATAATATCCCCGCATTTGGCGTTTCCGACTTCGCCGATGCCGTCGGCGTCTTCAATCACGCCGACATTCCTCGGATTCCGGAAATGATCCATAACTTTCTCGCTGTATAATGCCATGATAGGTTCCTCCCTTTACAGAATATGCGGTTTCTTCCCGCTTTCAAGGTCACGCCAGATCGGTGAAAAGCTGCGAAGGTACTCCGTTACTTCGGATACCGACCGGATGATGTAATCTATTTCCTCGTTGGTTGTCTCCTCGCCGATGCTCAGGCGGAGGGAACCGTGCGCCACATCGTGCACCCGCCCGATGGCCAGCAGCACATGGCTCGGATCCAGGGAACCCGAAGTGCACGCGCTGCCGGAGGAAGCCTCGATTCCTTTGTCGTCCAGCAGAAGCAGCAGCGATTCCCCTTCGATTCCCTCAAAGCAGAAGTTTACATTCCCGGGAAGGCGGTGTTCCGCGTCTCCGTTCAGAGCGGAATGCGGGATCTGCTTCAACCCGCGAATCAGCCTGTCCCTTTTTTCCGACAGGGAAGCCCGGTTCTGTTCCATGCGCGCCGCCGCTTCCTTCAGTGCCGCGGCCATCGCGGCGATCCCGGGCACATTTTCCGTCCCGGCCCTTTTTCCGTTTTCCTGCGCGCCGCCCTCAATCAGGTTCGTCAGCCGGACGCCTTTCCGGGCATACAGGAAACCGACGCCCTTGGGGCCGTGAAATTTGTGGGCCGACGCGGACAGCAGATCGATCCGGTCTTCCTTCACATTCACCGGAATATGCCCGACGGCCTGCACCGCGTCCGTGTGAAACAGCACGCCGCGTTTTCTGCAGATCTCCCCGATCTCCCGGACCGGCTGAATCGTCCCGATTTCGTTGTTCGCGTACATGACGGTCACAAGGCACGTATCCTCCCGGATCGCCTTCTCCGCCTCCTCCGGCCGGACAATCCCGTTTTCGTGTACGTCCAGCAGAGTAATCTCGAAGCCTTCCCGCCTCAGCTTTTCAAGCGTATGCAGCACGGCGTGATGTTCAAAGGCGGTGGATACGATATGCTTCTTCCCGTTTTTTCTCCCCAGTTCAGCCGCGGAAAGAATCGCCTGGTTATCCGCCTCGCTTCCTCCGGAAGTAAACAGAATCTCCGAAGGCTCCGCACCGATTGTCTCCGCGACGCTCCGGCGCGCTTCCTCCAGTATTTCCTTTGCCTGCTGGCCGATACTGTACAGGCTGGACGCGTTCCCGTAATTCTCCCGGATTACGGAAATCATGGTATTGACAGCTGTCTCGCTCATTTTTGTCGTGGCAGCGTTATCCGCGTAAATCATGCTCCTCATTCCTCCCTGCTCCTTTCATTCCGGATTATACGCCTATTCACCTATAGTGTCAATAGGTAATTAACGCTTGATTTACCTATTCGCCCTGTAGTACAATGGAAGCAGCTGGCAAAGGGGGCTTCAATATGATTTCCACCAAGGGACGTTACGCGATCCGTGTAATGATCGACCTGGCCGAGAACGCGAACGGCCGTTATATTCCGCTGAAGGATATTGCGGAAAGGCAGAATATTTCAAAAAAATACCTGGAGATTATCGTCCGGGACATGGTATCCGGCGGGCTGGTTGTGGGAACCAGCGGGAAAGGCGGCGGATACATGCTTTGCCGGAAGCCGGAGGAATATACGCTGGACGAGATTCTGGAACTGATGGAAGGAACGCTGTCCCCCGTCGTATGCCTGGCCGCAAAGGAAAACGACTGTCCGCGGAAAGCGCTTTGCCAGACGCTTCCTCTGTGGACGGAGTATGACAAACTGGTGCATGACTTTTTTCACAGCCGGAGGCTGAGCGATCTGCTCAGGAACAGTCCTGACTGAACGCCTTTCCGGCGTGCGGGCCGGCGTATGTACGGCTGTGGGAATCCGGACAGTCTGAATAACGGAGGACGGAAAAAATGAATCAGAAGACGATCAGGGAAATACTGGACCGGACGGATTATATCCGGACCAGCGGCTCGGCGGAAGAAAAGAAAGCGGCCGACTATCTGGAAAACCTTTGCAGGGAGCGCGGCGCGCGTACGTATCAGGAACCGTTTGATGTGGATACGGCGGAAATCCTCGAAGCTTCGCTGTCCGCGGACGGCCGGGAAATTCCCTGTAAAGGCTATAAACTCTGCGGCAGCGGCCGGGTGGAGGCACCGTTTTGTTATCTGCCCAACACGGATGCAGCATCGGTTTCCACGGTCCGGGGAAAGGTCGTTCTCCTGGACACAGGCATTACCTACTGGGTGTACCAGGATCTGCTGGACGCCGGAGCTGTCGGTTTCATTACCTATGACGGGGACGTTCATTTTCCGGACCGGGACATCGACCAGAAAACGCTGCGCCCCTATGTTTCAAAAGGCAGGAAGGTACCCTGCGTAAACATCAACGCGAAGGACGCCTTTGAGCTTGTGCGGTCCGCACCGGAAACGGTCGTCCTCCGGGTGGAACAGGCCGAATCCGCTGCTTCCTCCCGGAATGTAATCGCTGAAATTCCCGGACGCACGGATGAATGGATCGCGCTGACCGCGCATTATGATTCCACGCCGCTGTCCCACGGCGCCTACGATAACATGTCCGGCTGCATCGGCCTTCTGGGCATCCTGGAAGCGCTGCGGGAAAAAGCGCCGCTGCGCTACGGCCTCCGCTTTATTTTCTGCGGAAGTGAGGAAGTCGGACTGCTCGGTTCCAAAGCCTATACCGCCGCGCATGAAAAAGACCTGGAAAAGACAGCGCTGAACATTAACCTGGACATGATCGGCACCTATATGGGCAGGTTTATCGCCTGCGTTTCCGCGGAAGAGAAACTGGTCCACTACCTGGAGTATATGTGCGCGCTGCGGGGCTGGGGACTGGCCGCCCGGCAGGATGTTTACTCCAGTGACTCAACGCCCTTCGCGGACTGCGGAGTACCCGCCCTGTCCTTTGCCCGGATTGCTCCGAAATCCCAGGCAACCATCCATAACCGCTATGATACCGGCGCTTTGCTGTCCGATGCGCAGCTGGCCTCGGACATAGACTTCCTGGCAGACTTTACACTGCGTATGGCGGACGCGGCAAAGTGCCCGGTTTCCAGGGAAATCCCTGATAACATCCGTACAAAACTGGATGAGTATCTTCTTCGCAAACGCAGGAAAGAAAACTGACAAAGGAGGATTCATATGGCCAGTACCAAAACAGAATTCCAGCTGTTTCTGGAAAGCGAGGTAAACAAGGTCAAGGGAATCTACTATCCCGTAAAGGCAGGTTTCCTGCGCCGCCATCTGATCAAAAAAGTATCCTGCCGAAAACTGCATCCGAATCCGAATGACGAGTTCTGTTTCCCGGAAATCGGTCCGAATTACGGGATCATTTCACAATATGAAGCTGACTACCGGCGTTTCGGAACGAATTTCCCGAACCTGTCGTACACGCACGGCGGCATTGCCGAGCGGATCATGATCGAGAAAACCCGGCCGGAAGGATATATGATTCTGAACGGGCATCACCGCTGGGCCGCCGCCCTGCGCACGGGGATTCCCAGGCTGCCGGTCCGGATTGTGGACCTGACCCAGGAAAGCGATATCCGTAAGATGCTTGAGACCGCCGGTTTCGATAAACGGGTAACGCTGGATCTGGACGGTGTTGTTTTCCGTCCGGACTCCGAGACTGCGCTTGAAAAGCCCCTGCCCTTCCCGGTAAACCGCTATTTCAGGGAACGGCTCCGCCTTGGTATCCCATCCCTGTTTTTCTTTCTGAAAGAGCATGGATACGATATCTGGATCTATACTTCCGGCTATTATTCCCTTGAATATCTGCAGCATTATTTCAAGCAGTACCGTATTCATGTTACGGGCATCGTAACCGGCACGGCCAGAAAAGCCGGTCCCGGCGTCATGAAAAACCTGGTGAAGATGACAAGTGAAAAATACAAATCAACCATCCATATCGACAATCATACCGTACTTCAGACCTTCACCGGTTCGCGGGATTTCAGGGATTATCCCCTGACCGGATCCGACGCGACCTGGTCCAGGGAAATCATGGATATAATCGGAGCGCTGAAATAAGATGGGTAAACGTGCAGAACCCGTAAAAATGCGGGTATCCTTTGATCTGGATGAAGTCCTGTTTGTCTCTCCAGCGACGCACAAAACCGAGCCGCCGCTCCACTGGCCCTTCAATAAGATCTACCGGGAACGGCTCAGGCTTGGCACGCCGGACCTGATCCACACGCTGCAAAGCCTGGGATTCGAGGTCTGGGTCTATACGTCCTCCTTCCGTACGGACCGGTATATCCGCAGCCTGTTCCGGTGCTACGGCGTTCGCTTTGACGGGATTGTAAACGGAACCAGGCATCTGAAAGAAGTCCAGCGGAACAATAAAACCGTGCTTCCCCAGAAGCTGCCGAACCGGTACCGGATCTCCCTGCATATTGATGACGAGGAAGCGATCGTTTCCTCCGCCGGGCAGTTTGGCTTCCGGGCGTATCAGCTGAACGCGGAAGACGACCAGTGGAAGGAAAAAATCATTGAATACGCGGACCGGGTGCGGCATATCGAACGTATGACCCGGCCGGATTAAAACGAAGTGCCGCTTCTGCCGGATTCCCGCCGCGGGAATCCGGTTTTGCTGTTCAGCCTTCCTGAATTGACAGGAAGAGTGTTTTTATGTAAAATCTTCTGCGGTTGAAGTTAACTCTAAGTCAATAGTTCTGGAGGGCATCATGTATTCGATTCAGGATGTAAGCAAAAAAACAGGGCTGACCGCTCATACCCTGCGTTATTATGAAAAGGAAGGGCTGATCTCCGGTGTGGAGCGCAGCCAGGGCGGCTTCCGCCAGTACACGGACGAGGATTTGGAACGTCTGGGGCTCATCTGCTGCCTGAAGAACACGGGCATGTCCATTCAGGAAATCGCCCGCTTTGTCCAGCTGACCCATGAGGGGGATCACACGCTGCAGGAGCGGGTCGAGCTGCTGCGGGCCCACCGGGAGCAGGTCCTTAAACGGATGGCGGAAATGCAGAAACACCTGGACAAGGTAACCTGGAAGCTCAATTTCTTTTCGGAAAAGCTCCGGGCATACGAGGCCGCGCAAAAGGAGAATCCCTGAAACAGCATATTGTTCTACGCGCCGGAAGCATTTTCGCTTCCGGCGTTTTTCCGTCTCCAGGAAAAATAGCGGAAGGTGCAGGACACGCCGGCCAGCATCCAGGTAATTCCCGCGGTGGCCCATCTCTTTCCGGAAATCAGAATGGACCGTGTATCTTCCCTCACGCCTGCACAAGGCATTGCGACGGCAAAAAACACGGACCTTCCCGGCAATGAGCATCTTATTCCTTAAAGCTCTCTCTAAGTCAATAGATCCGTGCAAATTTGTATTTACATTTCAGCGGATGGGACATGGTGCGGTCCGTTGCGTACCGGCTTACTGCGCGCAGAGTTTTTCCAGGGTTTCCATATTCCGCAGCAGCGTTACCGCCGGCAGGACAATTTTGTTTTCCAGCTGATAATCATACCCGTTCATCACCAGCGCCATGGTAATCCCGGTGTCCAGCTGGTAATAAACGTTCGAGGTCAGTCCGCTGTAGCGGCCCTGGTGGCCGTACCAGGTGCCGCGGGGAAACTGGCTGTGACGCACGTTGCTCAGGCCGTAATCGCTGGCAGCCAGCCCGGGCTGGTCCGCCTCCATCAGGGATACCGTTTCCCGCTGCAGGATCCGCGCGCCGTTCAGTTCTCCGCCCCGGAGCATCATCTGCGCCAGCTTCGTCAGTGACTCCGTATTGATGTACAGCCTGCCCACCGTGTAGCCGTTGTTGCCCCGGGGATCAGCTGTGTTGTTGTAGGCCGCGGCCCGGTCGCTCTGCACGGACAGACCCACCCTGCCGCCGGGCAGCAGTGTATCCTTGGTGGGCGTTCCAGCCGGCAGGAAATTGGGGGAATAACCCGCGGTCAGTCCCAGGGGCTTAAATACCGTCCGGCTCATGTAATTCTGCACGCTTTCCCCGGAAATCGCCTCTATGAGGCATCCGAACAGCGCGCCGTTGTAGTCCGCGTACACATGCTTCGTACCCGGCCGGATGCTTTCATCGAAAATCGGATCGTATCCGTTTACGCCGATATTGTTCCAGTTCGGCTTATATACATTGGTGTCCGGGGACAGCGAGGATGTATGGCTCAGCAGCATCCGCGCGGTAACAGGCGTGTCCGGCCAGGCGGGATTCCGCACCTTGAAGGGCAGGTATTCGCTGATATCCCGGTCCAGGTCCAGCTTTCCCTGGTCATAAAGGGTCATCAGGCCGATGGCCGTCACCCATTTTGTGATGGACGCGATACGGAAGCATGTTTTTTCGTTCACGCCGCCGAACGACCATGTCAGGAAAGTTTTCCCGTCCCTGGACAGTACCAGCGTTCCGCAGGCCGCTCCGCTTTCCAGGGCCATCCGGTTCAGGAACACCGCCGCCTCATCCGGGACGGATCCCGCGTTTTTCTTTGACTCTGCCCATTTGCTCTGCAGCGCGGTCAGCGTTTTCTTTCCGGCGATTCCGTCCTTTGCCAGGCTGTTTGCCTGCTGAAACGCGATGACCGCTTCCCGTGTGGCGGCGTCAAAGGTACCGTTTACGCTGCCGGTATAGTATCCGATATAGCGGAGTTTGTTCTGCAGATCCTTTACCGCTTCTCCGGTACTGCCCGTTTCCAGTTTCTCCGCCGTCGTAATATCCCCGGGCTCACCGGAGGAAGGCGCTGTTGTCCCGGCGGAAGTTCCTGCGGAAGATCCGCCGGATGAACCTGAAGAACCGCTGCCGGCTGTGCTGTTCAGCTTTCCCAGCGTCTTCGGCCCGGCAATTCCGTCCGCGTACAGCCCGTTTGCGCGCTGGTAAGCCTTCACCGCCGCCGCGGTTCCCCTGCCGTATTTTCCGTCAATCTCCATGTTGTAATAGCCCATGCTTTTCAGTACGGTCTGCAGGTCCCTCACCGCGCTCCCCTGGCTCCCCGACTGCAGTTTGACCGCGTTGATACGGACAGCGGATCCGGCAGCCGGTTCCGCTGCGGTTCCGGATGAAGAGCCGGCGGAGGTGCCCGCCGGCGAACCCGCGGAAGATCCGGAGGATGATCCCGGAGAACCGCTCCCGGACGTTTGGTACAGCTTCCCCTGGGTCAGCGGACCGGCGATTCCGTCCGCCTTCAGACCGTTCGCCTGCTGAAAGGCCCGCACCGCCGCGATGGTCCCTTTTCCGTATTTTCCGTCCACAGCCAGGCGGTAATATCCCTGTTCCTTCAGAACGGTCTGCAGCCGGACGACCTCGCTTCCCCTGGATCCGTTCCGCAGGGTGGCCGCCTGTGCGGGCAGCGTGCACAGCAGCAGCGCCAGAATCAGAAAAACGCTCAATAAACGTCTGAACATGCTCCGTCCTCCGCTTCTGAAATATTTTTACGATTTCTTATCAATTTTATTATGATATTGTTAATAAGTCAATATATTTTACTTGTTTCCGCCTTATTTTCCTACCCGTTCAGTCCAGCCGCAGGTACTCCGGAATTTCCATGCCGGCAATCCGCAGCGCGTCATCCATTCCCCGGATGATCTCTTCCCGGGAGAAGTCCGCTTCCGCGAGAAACGCGTCGTCCTTTTCATTCAGATAATCGTAAAAAGCGATCGCCAGCGAAGCTTTTTCCCGATCGTCCCATCCCGCGGTTTCCAGCAGGTCAAACAGCCTTTCCTCCGCCGCGTTGACCTGTCCCTCGTCGATCATCCTGCGGAACAGGTCGTTCTTTTCCTTGGCTTCCTGTTCCCGGAAAACGATCAGTTCCCCTTCCTCCTCCATTTCCCGTGCGAGCAGAATCCGGGCCAGGATCCGGGCAACCCCGTGGATCAGGCGCATGATGTAGTCTTTCTCGTAATAATACATGGCTCTCCTCCGTCTCCGGCAGTATAGCACGCGCCTGTCTTTTTTGCCACTTCCCGCGTGAAAACATCAATTACCGCGTGACAGGACAGCCGGTTTATGGCATAATAAACCCGTCCTGAAACGTTCTCACATCTTCTGAACAGGCCGGGGTCGCCCGGATTCTTTTCATCCTGTCATTTTTACTTATCGGAAAGGAGTAATACAGTATGAAGCGTTTCCCTGTTTTTCAGGCAAAAAAGGTCCTGTCCTTCTGCCTGATTCTCTCCCTGCTGGTTTCCCTGCTGTCCTTCGGCGCCGCGGAAGGCACCCGTACGCTGGTGCTGTACTGGTCCCGGTCGGACACCGATTACACAACCTGCGACGTCTGGGTCTGGTTCCCCGGGAAGGACGGGAAAGGGATCCTCTTTGAGCCCTGCGATTACGGCGCCTGCTGCACGGTGGAAGTGCCTGCGGGCGTGGACGAGGTGGGCTTCATCGTCCGCAGGGACTGCTCCGAACCCGGCGGGTCCTCCTGGGGCAGCGCGACAAAGGATTATGACGGGGACCGGTACGCCGTCCTCACCGGCGAACGCACAGAAATATATCTGGTAACGGGGGACAGTATGCAGTACACCAGTCCGGACGGCGGAGCCACCCTGAACCCGATCCGCACGTTCAACCTTGCGGGAATCATCTCGCCCCGTGAAATCCGTTATTCCGTTACCCCCTCCGTCCGCCTGGAAAGCCTGGACGCGGTGCATGTCCGCCGGGACGGCAGGGATGTAAAGGTGGAAAGCCTTTCCACCCTCGGCAACAACGTAACGACAGGAGTGATCACCCTGGCGGAGCCCCTGGATCTTTCCTGCGGCTATACCGTGGAAATTGACGGCTACGGCGAAGCCGCCGCCGTTCCCACCTCCCTGTTTGACAGTCCGGAATTTGTTGAGGAATACACCTACAGCGGCGATGACCTCGGCGCGGTCATTCACGGGAACACAACCGCCTTCAAGGTCTGGGCGCCAACCGCCTCTGCCGTGGTTCTGAACCTGTTCGAAGCCGGCGACGGCGGGGAAGCGTTTGAAACCGTTCCCATGGTCCGGGGAGAAAAGGGCGTATGGAGCACGGAATGCACCTGCGGCAGCGGCACATACTACACCTATTCCGTCACAACCGCACTGGGCACGCTGGAAGCAGTCGATCCATACGCCCGCGCGGTGGGCGTCAACGGAAACCGGGGTATGGTCGTCGACCTTTCCCTGACCGATCCGGAAGGTTTCCGGAGTAGCGCGTACGACAGCGGCCTTTCCTCCTATCAGGACGCCGTCATCTGGGAAGTGCATGTCCGGGATTTCTCCAACCGGCTGGCCGGGTCCGCCTGGCCCGGAAAATACCTGGCTTTCACCGAAACCGGCCTGACCAACGCCTCCGGTCTTCCCGCCGGAGTGGACTACCTGAAGCAGCTGGGCGTTACCCATGTGCATCTCCAGCCGGTTTACGACTACGCCACCGTGGATGAAAGCAGCGATGCCCCGCAGTTTAACTGGGGCTATGACCCGAAAAATTACAACGCTCCGGAAGGCAGCTATTCCACCGATCCGTACCACGGGGAAGTGCGGATCCGTGAATTCAAGCAGATGGTGCAGGGACTGCACAGCGCCGGCCTGGGCGTCGTGATGGACGTGGTGTACAACCATACCTACGATGTGGATTCCTGCCTGAACCGCATCGTTCCCTATTACTATTACCGTTACGGTTATGACGGCAGCCCCTCCAACGGCAGCGGCTGCGGCAACGAAACGGCTTCCGACCGGGTCATGTGCCGGAAATATATCGTGGACAGCGTCCGCTACTGGGCGGAGGAATATCAGCTGGACGGCTTCCGTTTCGACCTTATGGCCCTGCATGATCTGGAAACCATGCAGGCCGTGGAGGAAGCGGTGCACGCCGTCAATCCCAAAGCCCTGATCTACGGCGAAGGCTGGACCGGCGGCGACACGCCCCTGCGGGACAGCCTCCGGGCAAACCAGTCGAATATCCGGAACATCACCGCCGCCGGCGGCGGGATCGGCGCGGTCGCGGTCTTCAACGATGTGATCCGGGACGGCCTGAAGGGCAGCGTTTTCGATTCGAAGGATACCGGCTACGCCAACGGCACCCCGACAAAAATCAATGCCGGCAAAGTGATCTTCGGCCTGCAGGGCGGCATAAAGAGCGGCTCCGCCAGCTGGAGAGTGGAAAACGCCATGGTGGTGAACTACGTTTCCTCCCACGACAACAATACGCTCTGGGATAAGCTTCTGGTTTCCTGCCCCTACGCCACGGACGAAGACCGCCTGGGCATGTACCGCGTATGCGCCGCCTCCGTGCTGCTCAGCCGGGGAATCCCCTTCTTCCTGGCCGGGGAGGAAATGCTCCGCACCAAGCAGGGGGACGGCAACAGCTACAAATCCTCCGATGAAATCAATAATCTCGACTGGGACAGCCTTGCTCCCGGCAGCCCGCAGCTGGCCATGTCCGAGTATTACAGAGGTCTGATCGCCCTGCGGAAGCAGTACGGTTTCCTCAGGAGCGGTGAGGCGCCTGTCTGCGAAGTGCTGGACGGCGGCGTCATTGCCGTCACCTGGATCCGCGATGAAAAAGCGGTGGCCTTCGCCCTGATCAATCCGGGCGTCGGTACCGCCGAAGCGCCGGCTCCGGAAGGCTGGCAGACATATAATATCGTCCTCCGGGGCGACGCCGTCCCTGCTGAAAGTGAAAAAGCCGAAGGCCCCGTTACCGCGCTGCCGCGCAGCGTCACCCTGGCCGTCTCCGCAGACGAATAACGGCAATTCTGATCTCCGGAGTGCAAAGTATGAATTATACGGTTGAATCCTCCCGCGTCATTCTTCCGCTGGAAGGCCGGATTACCTCCGACAACGCGCCGGAGCTCATGCGCCGGCTGCAGGAAATCCTGGACGCGAACCCGTCCCTGGAGCCTGTCTTTGACCTGGACAAAACGGAATATATGTCCAGCGCCGGCCTCCGGGTGCTGCTGACAGTCCGGCAGCGCTGGCAGAAGCCCCTGGAGCTCCGCAACGTGTCCCCCGGTATGCTCGAAATCCTGAACGTTACCGGTTTCTCCACCATGTTCACGCTGAAAAAAAAGATCCGGGAGATTGATCTCACCGGATGCGGCGTCATCGGTCACGGGCAGTTCGGAACCGTCTACCGTCTGGACGCGGATACCATTGTCAAAATCTATAATATGCCGGACAGCCTGCCCGCGATCGAAGACGAACGGAACAAGGCCCGCTCCGCTTTCCTCAAGGGGGTTCCCACCGCCATCTCCTTCGATATCGTGAAAGCCGGGGACTGCTACGGCACGGTCTTTGAGCTGTTGAAGGCAAAAACCTATAACGACCTGATCCGGAACGAACCGGAAAACGCCGATGCGCTGATCGCTGAATACACGGATTTTCTCCGTTCCGTCCATGCGGTGGAAATGGATCCCGGCATCTTCCCGCTGGCGCGGGATGTTTTCCTCGGTTATCTTTCCGTCCTCCGGGAAGTGATGCCGCCGGAGCAACTGGCCGCGGCGGAATCGCTGCTCAGGGACCTGCCGGAAGATTACCATATGGTTCACGGAGACTTCCAGATGAAAAATGTCATGCGGACGGAATCCGGGCCGATGCTGATCGATATGGATACGCTCTGCACAGGCCAGCCCGTCTTTGATCTCCAGGCCCTGTATGTTTCCTATATCCTGTTCGGGGAGGGCGATCCGGATAACAGCATGGCGTTCCTGGGCATTCCCGGGGAAATGGCCCGCCGGATCTGGAACACGCTTTTCCGCCGTTATCTGTGCAGCGATGATCCCGCGGTGCTGAATCCGGCGCTGGACAGAATTATCCTCCTGGCCTGCCTCCGGTTTCTCTATATCATTCTCACGACGGATCACCGGGACAGCCCGCTGGGGCCGGTCCGGATCCGACGCGCGCTGGAGCATCTTTCCGAAGTCATTCCCCGCGTCAGTACCCTGATCCTCTGACGCGCGTCACAGGCGCGGCAGCGACTCCGGCCCGAAGCTTTCCGGCAGCAGCTCCTCCAGCGTCCGTTCACGGTAATCCTCCGGCGTCCTGGCCAGGATCACCCGCATCTCCTTCGGATCGCAGAATTCCCGCATCACCTGCCGGCAGATCCCGCAGGGCGAACTGTATTCGGTGTTTTCGCCCCGGAGCCCGGCAACGACGGCAATCGCTGTAATCCGCCGCTCCCCGCAGGCCGCCGCGTGAAAAATCGCGTTCCGCTCCGCGCAGATTCCTGCCGGATAGGAAGCGTTCTCCACATTCACCCCGGTATAAACCTTCCCGGAATCCATGAGCACAGCCGCCGCGACCTGATAGCCGGAATACGGCGCGTAGGCTTTCTTCTGCTGTTCCAGCGCATGCCGGATCAGTTCTCCCCGGTCAAAATCCTTTTCCATATGCGTTTCCTTTCCGGAAAATTTTTCCGATCTGATGGATATACTTATTATATACTATTTCCCGGCAATAAAAAACCCCGCCGCGCGGCAGCCTTGCTTCCGGAGCGGCAGTGTGGTATCTTTACTGCAGCAGAAAAAAAAGGAGAGAAAAACGATGAACACGCAAAACCTCACTCCGGAAGCCGTCGCCGCGATGATTGACCATACCAACCTGAAAGCCGCAGCAACCCGGGAAGACATCCGTAAACTCTGCGACGAGGCGAAAACATACGGCTTTGCCTCCGTCATGGTAAACTCCGCTTTCACCGCATTCTGCAGGGATCTGGTAAAAGGCACCGGCGTCCTGGTGGGCACCGTCGCCGGATTCCCTCTCGGGCAGATGTCCGCCGCCGCCAAGGTTTTTGAGGCGGAAACCGCCATTGCCGACGGCGCGGACGAGATCGACTATGTCGTGAACGTCTCCGACGTCAAGGACGGCAGGTGGGATCTGGTGAAGGATGAAATGGCAAGAATCACGGAAGCCTGCCATTCCCGCGGCGCCGGCTGCAAGGTGATCTTTGAGAACTGCTATCTCACGAAGGAGGAAATCGTCCGCCTGGCGGAAATCGCGAAGGAAGTCCGTCCTGATTTCATCAAAACCTCCACCGGTTTCGGGACCGGCGGCGCCACGCCGGAGGACGTCCGCCTCATGAAGGAAACCGTCGGGGACGCCGTTAAAGTCAAGGCCGCCGGCGGTATCCGCGACTGGGCGTCCTGCAAAGCCATGATCGAGGCCGGCGCGGAACGTATCGGCGCCAGCGCCGGAAAGCAGATCCTGGAACAGTTCAAAGCGTAAAAAACAATCCTGCGGATTTCACTGCGCAGCACATAAAACGGGAAGCGGTCCGGTACGCCGCTTCCCGTTTCCTTTTCCGGCTCCCGCCGGATTATTTAACTTTCAGATAAGGTTTTCCGCTGGCGGAAGGAACGTGTGATTTTCCGACAAACAGAATCAGCACGATTACCGTCACCACATAGGGAATCATGGAAATTAGTTGCATATCCACGCCGCCGGAACCTCCCAGAACTACCTTCAGTCCGGAGCAGAAACCGAACAGCAGGCATCCGAGCAGTGCGCCGTGCGGCTTGAATTTGCCGAAAATGACTGCCGCGATGGCTATGAAGCCCTGGCCAACGATGGAAATCGGCCGGAACTGCGTCGAGATCGTCATCGTCACGCACGCGCCGCCAAGGCCGGCCAGCAGGCCGGAAATCACCACGCACAGGAAACGCATTCCCAGCACATTGATACCCAGGGTTTCGCAGGCCTTCGGATGTTCGCCGCAGGCGCGCAGCCGCAGGCCGAAACGGGTCTTGTAGAACACAAACCACACCACGATCGCGAGGATGAAAACAAAATAGGTGGAAAAATACGTCGCGAATACGTTGTCCATAAACCGCCCGAAAACATTTCCCGTATCAAAAACGCCGGCAAAGAGTTTCGGGATCTTCTGCTCCGCTGTCAGCGGAACAGTATCGGTGGAGTTGAACAGCACCTTCGCAATCATGATCGAGATGCCCGGCCCCAGCATGTTGATGGCCGTGCCCGCGATCGTCTGATCCGCGCCGAGGCGTACGGTGGCGGTTGCGTGCAGCATTCCGAAGAAAGCTCCCGCCAGTCCGCCGCAGATGAATCCGATCCAGGGATTACCGGTGAAATAGGCAACCACTGTGCCGGCAAACGCGCCGGCTGTCATCATGCCCTCAATACCGATGTTCACGACGCCGGAAACCTCGGAGAAACAGGATCCCAGAGCCGCGTACAGCAGCGGTGTCATATAGACCAGTGTCGCGAAAAGTATAATACCGAGGCTGTTTACAAAGTCCGTCATTTCCCTGCCGCCTCCTTTCCGCCGGTTGTCCCTGCCGGAACTGTCTTCGGTTTCCGTTTCAGGTACTTCAGGTACCGGAAGATCACGGAGATCGAGATGAAGAATACCACCGTTCCGACAATCACGCTGATCAGCTGCGTCGGCGCACCGACCAGGTTCAGTTTACTGCCGCCGTAGGTCAGTCCGCCGTAGAAGATACCGGCCACCAGGACCCCGAAGGGATTGGAGCAGCCGATCAGCGCCACGACGATGCCGGCGAAGCCGAAGCCCTCCTGGGAAGTAAAAATACTGATCCGGTTTCCCATGCCCATCAGCTGCAGGCTGCCGGCCAGTCCGCCCAGCGCGCCGGAAATCGCCAGCGCTGTCAGGATCGAGCGGCCCACGTTGATGCCGCCGTATTCGGCGCCGTACTTGTTGACGCCGACCGCCTTCAGTTCATACCCCAGGGTTGTCTTGTCGATAATGAACCAGATCACGACTGTCAGGACAATGGCGACAAGTATCCCCCAGTTTGCCGTCGGCGCCAGTCCGTTTGCCTTGATGAAGTCCTTCGAAAACTGCAGGCTGGCGTTTGCGGCGATATTCTTCGTGGCCTCCGCCGTTCCGTCATTATGGATTGCCGGAATCCCCGCGATGAAATTGGAAAGATAGAATGCGATCCAGTTGAACATGATCATGCTCAGTACTTCATTGATGCCCCATTTGATCTTCAGCACCGCCACAATCCCGCCCCACAGAGCTCCCGCGGCCGCTGCCGCGAGGAAGCACAGCGGGATCAGGAGCGGCTTGGGCAGCTCCGGCAGCATCAGGCTTGTTACGCAGGCCGCCATACTGCCCACAACAAACTGGCCTTCCGCGCCGATGTTGAAAACACCGGTCTTGAAGGAAAATGCCACCGACAGTCCGGTCACGATATACGGCACCGCATAAACGATGACATAGGAAAAGCCTTTCAGGGAGGTAACGCTTGAGATCAGTTTCCCATAAGCCTCCCCGACGTTCAGCCCCATGACCACAAGGAAGATCGCCCCGACCAGGAAGCCGAGAAGGATTGACAGGATTGTATGGATAAAGGTGTTCTCGGCGAAGAAATCCAGAATCCCCTTTTTGTTCTTCATGCTTTCTTCCCTCCTGCCATCATCAGGCCCAGCTCGTTTTCATCCGCTTCGGCGCCGGGCACTCTGCTGACGATCCTGCCGTCAAAGATTACATCGATGTTGTCGGAAAGGCTCATGATTTCATCCAGTTCAAAAGAAACAAGAAGCACCGCCTTCCCCTTGTTCCGCTGTTCGACGATGTATTTGTGGACATATTCGATTGCGCCTACATCCAGACCGCGGGTGGGGTTTACTGCAATCAGGAGGTCCTTGTTGTTCTGCACTTCACGGGCGATAATCACCTTCTGCTGGTTGCCGCCGGAAAGCGTGCCCGCCGCGCGCTTTTCGCAGTTGTCTGGCCGCACGTCAAACTGCTGAACCGACTCCGACGCGTGTTTCAGGATCGACCTGCGCTGCAGGATACTTTTCTTCGCGTAGGGGATCTCTCTGAAATTTTGGAGAATCAGATTGTCCTCCACAGAGAAATCAAGCAGCAGGCCGTGTTTCTGGCGGTCGGCGGGAATGCTGGAAACACCGTGGTTGAATCCGAACCGCGGCGTCTTGTTGTAAATGCTGACGCCGTTTACGGTAGCCTCTCCCTTTGTGCCTTTCCGGAGCCCGGTCAGGATCTCCACCAGCTCCGTCTGCCCGTTTCCGTCAATCCCGGCAATGCCGACGATTTCCCCCGCGTGTACTTGCAGGTTCAGTCCTTTCAGGATCTCGACCCCGCGGTAATCCATTCCGTGCAGGTCCTTTACGTCCAGCACGACGGGGCCTTCCTCCATCGGCGGCTTTTTGACTGAGAAGGCGACCTTCCGGCCGACCATCATGCTGGCCAGATCGTTCTCCGTAACCTGTTCCACGTCCACCGTATCGATATATTTCCCGGCGCGGATAATGGAGCAGAAATCCGCAGCCGCTTTGATTTCCTTCAGCTTGTGGGTAATCAGCAGGATGCTCTTCCCGTCGCGGGTCAGGTTATGCATGATATCGATCAGTTCGACAATTTCCTGCGGCGTCAGGGAAGACGTCGGCTCGTCCAGAATCAGGATATCCGCTCCGCGGTACAGCGCCTTCAGGATTTCCACCCGCTGCTGCATGCCTACGGAAATATCCTCGATTTTCGCGTCCGGGTCAATGGAAAGGCCGTACTTTTCCGAGATTTCCACCACGTTTTTGCGGGCTGTGGCCATATCCAGCTTAATACCCTTCAGCGGTTCCGTGCCAAGCACGATGTTTTCCGTTACCGTGAAAGGCTGCACCAGCATGAAATGCTGATGCACCATGCCGATGCCTGCCTCAATGGCGTCCTTCGGCGAATTCATTTCTATTTTCTTACCGTATACCAGAATATCTCCGGACGTCGGCCTGAGCAGGCCGTACAGCTGATTCATCAGCGTTGATTTCCCTGCTCCGTTCTCCCCAAGGATGGCGTGTATTTCTCCCTTGTGGACTGTCAGATTGATCCCGTCGTTCGCTGTGAAGTTGCCGAATTTCTTCACAATATTGCGCATTTCAATCACGGGAACATTCATGTCCACATATTCCCTGGCCAAATCTGTCGCCTCCGTTTCATGCAGAGTATTGTATTGCGGCTGTCAGCCGTCTGTTTTGCTGTATGATTATTTTACGGTTTTCTGCCGTTTGAGTCAACCGCTTTATTATGTTTCCGCGTCCCCGGGAAATCATTGACAGGGCCCGGCGCCGAAGGTAAAATCTTGATATCGGGAGGGTTGAAATATGTCAGATGCATTGAGTATTATCCAGGATCCGACTTTGACGTACCGTCAGGAGCTTGTTTCCCTCGCCCGCCTCGGTGAGGCGCAGGATCACACACTTCGCTACAGCGACGCGTATTACGCCGCAAAAAAGGAAGGCGCCCTGTGCGATCTGAACGAGGGGCCGATGCCTTACCGGCCCCGCTATGTCTGTCCGGACTACCGGCTGCTGTTTGAAAAAGGCTGCGGCTTCCTGGAACTGGATCCGCCGAAGGATCTCCTGGAAGCGCTCAACGTGCTGGAAATTTTTTACTGCCACGTTCCTTCCATTACAACCTATCCTGTCTATCTTGGGGATCTGGATAAGCTTCTGGAGCCCTTCGTTCTCCGGGAAGACCGGGAATTTGCCAAAAAAGCGCTCCGCCTCTTTCTCCGGAATATCGACCGGGTCCAGACCGATTCCTTCGTCCATGCGGATATCGGTCCGGAGGATTCCGTTACCGGCCGCCTGCTGCTGGAACTGACGGAGGAAATGCAGCTGGCGATTCCCAATCTGACCCTTCGCTACGATCCGGAGAAAACGAGTGACAGCTTTGCCCTTGCCTGCGTCCGGTGTATGCTGAAAACGGCCAAGCCTTCCTTTGCCAATCACAGGATGTTTGTCCGGGAATGGGGCGAGGATTACGCCATCGCTTCCTGCTATAACGGACTGAAAATTGCCGGCGGCGGCTACACGCTGCCCCGCATGCGCCTGTATGAATGTTCGCTTCATTCCGGCAGCGTGGAGGAATTCCTTTCCCGGGATCTTCCGCACTATGTGGACCTGCAGCTGGAATACATGGATAAGCGTGTCCGTTTCATCGTGGAGGAATCCACCTTCTTCAAAACCAATTTCCTTTCAGCAGAAGGATTTGTGAAACAGGAGAATTTCACGGGAATGTTCGGCGTGGTCGGGCTGGCGGAATGCTGCAACCACCTGCTGCATATTTCCGATCCGAAAAAGGGATTCGGCCTGAATCCGGAGGCGACAGCCCTCGGCCGCCGGATCATGGACGAAATCGACCGGCTGGTTGCCTCGCACGAAGCGCCTTACTGCGAAGCCTTCGGGCACCGTTACCGCCTGCACGCCCAGGTGGGTATCGATACCGACGGAATGGATGATTCGCCCGGCACACGGATCCCGATCGGCGCCGAACCGGCCATGCTTGACCAGCTGGAAGTCAATGAACAGTTCCATCCCTACTTCCCCACCGGAACGGGCGACATCTTCAAGTTCGAGGAAACCTACCTGAAGACACCGGAAGCCGTCCTTCCCATTATCAAAGGTTCCCTTTCCAGGGGGCTGCGTTACTTCTCCGGATATCTGGAAAACAACGATGTCGTCCGTGTGACAGGCTATCTGGTCAAGAAGAGCGAGATCGAGAAACTGCGTCAGAAAAAGCAGTCCCTCAATCAGGTAACGCTCTTCGGCATGGGTGCCCAGGACGGCGGCCACGCGCTGGACAGGAGGGTTCAGCATCATGAGGAAAGCGCCGGTAAATAAAATTATTCCGTTTTCAAATGTGGACGGTCCGGGAAACCGGACCTCCGTTTTCTTCCAGGGATGCAATTTCAACTGCCGTTTCTGCCATAATCCGGAAACGATCCGCCTTTGCGCTCACTGCGGAAAATGCGTGGAAGCCTGTCCGGCCGGCGCGCTTGCGCTGCGGAACGGCGAAGTGCGATGGGACGCTTCCCGCTGTGTTCAGTGCGATACCTGCCTGAAGCTCTGCCCGCACAGCGCTTCTCCCCGGATCCGGTGGATGGACGCGGATGAAGTCTTTGCGGAAATCAGCAGAACGCTCCCCTATATCGGCGGCGTAACCGTCTCCGGCGGCGAATGCACGCTGCAGATGGATTTCCTGCTTGAACTGTTTCCGCGGATCCGCGCGGCAGGAAAAACCTGCCTGCTGGACTCCAACGGCTCCTTTGATTTTGAATCCGATCCCCGCGTCCTGGATTGCTGCGACGGCGTCATGCTGGACGTCAAAGCCGTGAATCCGGAATGGAGCCGTTTCCTGCTTGGCGCGGATCCCGCGCCCGTCCTGAAGAACCTTGATTTTCTGCTGCGGACAAACTGGCTGCAGGAAGTCCGTACCGTAATCCTTCCGGGCAGGGACGCGGAAAATGAGGAAACCGTCCGGTATGTTTCCGGGCGTATCGGCAATGCCTGCGATTATAAAATAATCCGCTACCGTCCCTTCGGCGTCCGGGAAGAGCAGCAGAAGCTGCTCGGCGAGGAGGAAACACCGCCGGAATACGCGGAGCGTTTCGCTTCCCTTGCCCGGTCCCTCGGCGCGGAACGCGCTTTTGTTGTCTGAAAAAAAGGAGCTGTGAGCAGATGCTCACAGCTCCCGGTTTTTGTTCCTTTCGCGCGGGATCAGTCATCCAGCGTGAATTCGGGGCAGTCCGCCACGTCGGTGGGAACGGTCAGTTCGCCGGCAATGATGGCAGCCTTGGCCGCTTCTACCTTCTCCAGGACGTCCGCGGGGATATGATCGCCGGTGGTGGCGATGCCCAGAGCGCCGTCCGCCAGGGTGTAGTGATGTACGCCGCCGGCAAAGCTCTCAGCCTTCACAGCCTTGGCAATGTCCACAGCGCCGGCGCCGGCATCCTTCAGGGCAGAGCAGACGACGAAGTCATTGTTCAGAACGGCAGCCTGGTCGGCGTCAACGCCGATGCCCCAGATCTTTTCTTCCGCGCAGGTGTTCAGCACGCCGATTCCGGTACCGCCGGCGGCATGGTAAATCACGTCCGCGCCCTTGGTGATCATGTCCTTCGCGGCAGCGGCGCCGCCGGCGATGTCACCGAAGTTGTTGGCGTTGTACTGCAGCACGGTCGCGTCAGGATTCGCGGCCTTCACGCCGGAAATGTAACCGACACCGAACAGGTTCATAGTATCGGAAACCATACCCTGCACATAACCGACGGTGTTGCTCTTCGTCATGCTACCCGCTACCAGGCCGACCAGGTAGGAAGCCTGCTCCTGCGCGAAGGTCAGGCAGGCAACGTTGGGCAGGTCGATGGAAGCGTCATCGATGATGGCGAAGTTCACTTCGGGGTTGTCCGTCGCGGCTTCACGGGTCGCGTCCGCCAGCATGTAGCCGACGCAGACGATCAGGTCATATTCTTCATCGATGAAGGTGTTGATGTTGGTCTGGTAGTCCGCGTCCGTTTTGCTCTCCAGGTAGGCTACTTCGAAAGCAGCGTCTTCTTTCTGCAGATTCTGAAGTCCTTCCCACGCAAACTGGTTGAAGGAGTTATCGTTGATGCCGCCGACGTCGGTAACCATGCCGACCTTGACCTTGTCCTTCTCAGCGGACGCGACGGAAACAATGCACAGCACCATCGCCAGAGCCAGGATAATGGAAATTACCTTTTTCATGGAAAAATCCTCCTCTTTTGTTATCGGCCTTTGCCGTTCTCTCTGCGTATTATACCAAATTATCCCCGATTGTTAAACCCCCGGAATAATGAAATTTCATAGCAGGAAATTTTAATTTATGTTATACTTTCTATACATTCATTTCGATTCTTCTTTCAGGAGGTAACGTCATATGCCGATCCCGACTCCCCACATCAACGCTCCCGCCGGCGCCTTTGCCGATACCGTGCTGATGCCCGGCGATCCCAAGCGTTCCCGGCTGATTGCCGAAACTTTTTTTGAGAATCCCGTCCTCGTGAACGACGTCCGCGGCGTCCAGGGCTATACCGGCACCTGGCAGGGAAAGCGCGTCTCCGTCATGGCCAGCGGAATGGGCGCTCCTTCCATCGGGATCTATTCCTATGAACTGTTCAAATTTTACGATGTGAAAAGCATCATCCGCCTCGGGTCCGCCGGTTCCATGCGGGAAGATATCAAGGTGCGGGATATCGTCATCGCCATGAGCGCCTACAACCACAGCTCCTACCTGAAGCAGTTCGGCTTCACCGGCGACAACGCCCCCTGCGCTGATTACGATCTGCTTTCCCGGGCCATGGAAGCCGCGAAGGCAATGAATCTCCGGGCCCATTGCGGCGCCGTCTTCACCTCCGAAGCCTTCTACGGCGAATCGGCGGACGTCGCTGCCCTGCGCGCGCAGCATGTGATGGCCGTCGAGATGGAAGCAGCCGCCCTGTACCTGAACGCGGCTCTCACCGGCAGGAAAGCGCTCACCATCTGCACAATTTCCGACAGCGCCATCACCGGGGAATCTCTCCCCGCCGAAGAACGCCAGTCCTCCTTCCTGGACATGATCCGCCTCGGCCTTGCCATCGCCTGAGCCGCAGGAAACAGTTCCTTTGACATTTTCAGCAAAAACCCGCGGTTCCTTTCGATGAAACCGCGGGTTTTCTGTGTGTTTTTTCAGCGCAGCGCGCCTGCGAAGGATTCCGCGCCGAACCGCTCCTCCAGTCCCAGCCATTCCGCGCAGGTGGCGGCAATATCCGCGAAGGTGCTCCGGGTTCCCAGGTCAACGCTCCTGTCCATCCCCGGCGTATACGCAAGAATGGGAATATATTCCCGCGTATGGTCGGTGGAAATATCGCAGGGATCGCATCCGTGGTCCGCGGTTACGATCATCAGGTCGCCGGGCCGCAGCAGCTCCTTCATTTCCTTCAACCGCCGGTCAAAATCCTCCAGCGCCTCCGCGAAACCCGCCGGGTCGTTTCTGTGGCCGTATACGGAATCCGTGTCCACCAGGTTTGTGAAGCAGAGTCCGCTGAAGTCCTGCTTCATAAACCGGATCAGCGCGTCCATACAGGCGGGATTCCCGGCCGCGTGGTCCGACTGCGTCAGTCCTTCATGGGCAAAAATATCTTCGATTTTCCCGACGCCGATGCTTTCCAGCCCGGCATCCTTCGCCGCCTGCAGCAGCGTTCTCCCGCAGGGCGGCATGGAAAAGTCCCTGCGGTTCCCGGTGCGTTTGAAGGCCCCCGGTTTTCCCACGAAAGGACGGGCGATCACCCGGCCGACGCCCAGTTCTCCCTGCAGCATTTCCCGGGCAGTCCTGCAGAATTCATACAGTTTTTCCGGCGGGAACAGTTCCTCGTGGCAGGCAATCTGGAAGACGCTGTCGCCGCTGGTATATACGATCGGCGTGTGGTCCCGCAGATGCTGCGGGCCAAGTTCTTCCAGAATGGCGGTGCCGGAAGCGGGCTTGTTTCCGATGCATCTGTGCCCGATGGCTTTTTCGTATGCCTCCATAAAATCCCGCGGAAACCCGTCCGGAAAAACAGGAAACGCCTGCGTCACCCGAACCCCGGCAATTTCCCAGTGTCCGGAAGTGGTATCCTTCCCCATGCTGACTTCCCGGGCTCTTCCCCAGGCGCCCGCCACCGGGCCGTCCCACCGGTATCCGGTGGACTTTATGTTTCCCAGGCCCATTCCGGCCATATTCGGCAGGCTGGGATGGCAGGCCCCGATCACGTGCCCCAGTGTATTGGTTCCCGCGTCTCCGTATTCCGCCGCGTCCGGCGCTTCGCCGGCGCCAACGGCGTCCAGTACTGTCAGGAAAACCCTGCTCATTTTGTACGCTCCTTCAGTCTGTTCTTTTTTTCGCGCGCTCTTCCGGGAAGAAATCCTTCCCGCTGTCCGTCATTATATCAGACAGACCGCGGATTCACAAGCGCCCGCATCCGCCTTCCGGGGTATTCAAAGCAGCCGGATCATGGTATAATAATTTATTGAAAAGAAATGAAAGGGGGCCTGTCCATGGCAACCGTTTACGCGCCGGACGAGGAATTTCACCTGAAAATCCGCCCTGGGGATGTGGGCCGTTATGTCCTTCTCTGCGGGGATCCCGCCCGTACTGAGAAAATCGCGGCGTATTTTGACGACGCCGTGTTTGTGAAATCCAACCGGGAATACACGATCTGGACCGGTACCCTGGAAGGTGAAAAAGTCAGCGCCTGCTCCACCGGCATCGGCGGTCCGTCCACCGCCATTGCCGTGGAAGAACTGATCCACTGCGGCGCCGATACCTTCATCCGCATCGGCTCCGCCGGAGGCATGGCGCCGGAAGTGGTCGGCGGCGATGTGGTCATCGGCACCGGGGCGATCCGCATGGAAGGAACTTCCCAGGAGTATGCCCCTTCCGAATATCCTGCCGTCGCGGATTACAAAGTGGTGAACGCCCTGGCGGACGCGGCGGAAGAAGAAAACATTCCGTTCCATGTCGGCGTTCTGCATAACAAGGATAATTTTTACGGGCAGCACAGCCCGGAAACCATGCCTGTCCGGGAAAAGCTCAAAGGAAAGTGGCAGGCCTTCCTGGAATGCGGAGCCCTGGCCAGTGAAATGGAGTCCGCCGCCCTGTTCATCATCTGCGCCGTCCGGCGTGCCCGCGCAGGCGCGCTGGTACAGGTCTTCGCCAACCAGACCCGCCGTGCCATGGGACTTGAGGATCCCATGGTCCTGGATACAGGCGCGGCAGTCCGCGTCGGCGTCGAAGGCCTGCGCAAACTGATCCTGAGGGACCGCGCTTCCCGTTAAGTACGGGCTTTGTTGACAGCGTTCCGCTCCCTGCGATATCATCCTTCCCGAAAAACACCTGGAGGAATAGTCATGAAAGTTAATTGCCGTCGGATGCTTCTTTTCCTGGCCGCGCTGCTGCTGGCCTCCTGCTTCACCCTGTCCGCGCCCGCGGAGGAAGAGGAGTTTTCCCTGGATGATCTGGAAGAAGTGGTGATGGAAAACCCGCTGGTTTCCAATCCCCTGCCCATCGATCTTACTGGAGGTTTTCCTCCGCAGGAGAGCGGGTATTCCGGGGAAACCGTCTATGAGGATCCGACAATCCGCGTGGAAATCACTTATAAGGATATCTCCCACCTGCAGCCCTACAAGGGCCGGAACGCCGGCGCCTGGATCGTCGATATCCAGCTCGGCGACGCGTCCCAGCTGCGTACCGCCGCTTCCTATTCCTTTGAGTCGGACGCCACTGACCCGCCGGATGTCATTGCGGACAAAGTAAACGCGGTTGTCGCCTTCAACGCCGATTTCATCACCCGCCAGAAGAACGGCCTGGTCTTCAAACAGGGCGTCCTTTACAAAGACAACCTGAACGGTAAACAGGATGTCCTGCTGATCGACGAAGCCGGCGATTTTCACCCGGTTCATCTTCCGAAAAAAGGCGTAATCTCCGAAACGGTCGAAGGGAAAAAAGTGCTCAACGCTTTCTGTTTCGGTCCGGTCCTCGTGGAAAACGGCGAGGTCTGCACCGGCTGGAAGGATTTCGGCTATCTGAAGCCGCAGGAATTATACGCGCGCATGGCGCTCTGCCAGGTCGGGCCGCTGCATTACAGGGTAATCCTGACAACGCATCTGCAGAGCTATACCACCGGGCTTACGCTGAAAGCTTTCGCGCAGCTCTGCAAGGATGAAGGCGCCGTCACGGCCTATAACCTGGACGGCGGGGAATCCACCACCCTTTATTTCCACGGAGTCCGGCTGAACAGACAGGACAAGGTCAACTTCCGTCCGGTTCCGGATATCATGTATTTCGCTTCCGCCTGGGACGGAGGGAATGCCCGATGAGCGCCTATCTCTGGATCATGTCCGCGGGCTCGGCCTTGATCTTTGCCCTCTACGGCCTGCGCTGCGCGAAAGCCGTACGTCGGCCGGAGCTTCATACGCACGCGTGGCGGACGGCGCTGCTTTCCTTCGTTTTTGCCGTACTGTTTGGCACAGTGCTGGGCCGAATCGGCTATGCCGTGCTCACGCAGGAGCTGGATTTCGAATATGACGGGATCGAAGCGCTTGCGTACCTGCTGGATTTTGTGGAATTCGGCACACCGCATGTCTCCTTCTTCTGCGCTGCCGTCGGTGTATGCCTCGGCGTACTTCTGGCGAACCGCCTGACGCGGAAGGATACCGTATTCGCGGGAATGGATGCTTTCGCGCCGTTCGGCGCGCTGCTGGCCGCGATGTTCCGCCTCGGTGAGCTTTTCTTCAAGATCTACGGTCTGGGGCGGACGCTGCCGGAAAACAGCCCGCTGGCCTTCTTTCCGTTCGCTGTCCGGCTGACGGACGCTGGCGGATATGAATCATGGCGCTGGGCGGTCTGCGTCCTGTCCGCCCTGTTCGCGCTGGTATGCGCGGCCGTTGCTTTCTTCCGCCTCCGCAGCCGCGGCCGCACCGGTTTCAGCTTCTCGGCAGCGCTGTTTTTCCTGGCGCTGCCCCAGATCCTCTGCGAAAGCCTCCGCACGACCGGGATTATGTGGCTGTTCGTCCATGCGGAGCAGCTGCTGTGCGCCGTAGTACTGCTTTTTGTGATGCTCTTCTGGATTCTGAAGTCCGGAAAAGGGCTGCCCTTCCCGCGGCGCTGGTGGCCGCTCGGAGCGCTGCTCCTTGGCGTCGGCCTGCTGGTCGCCGTGGAATTCGCGATCGACGGAAAAATCTTCAACTTCCGCCTATCCGTCAGCTATATCATCATGTGCGCGGTGCTTGCCGGCATCGGTTTTGCCGGAGCTGCCGCCGCAAAACGCTGGAACCGGGAAGAAACCCGGTAAACTGAAACCGGGCATAAGAAAAGGCGCGTCCTGCGGCGCGCCTTTTCATTATCCTGTTCTGCAAAAAAAGAATCATCAAAAGAACTTACGCGAAACGGATCTCGTCCAGCGTGTACCGGATTACCTCGTCCACGTCATCCTCATCGGCGGATACCGGATTCGCCAGCCAGGGATGTGATTCATTCCACCCGGTATTTTCCCGCATGGAATACTCCTGTTCTTTCGTTTCCTCTTCCACGATTGCTCATTCCCCTCTGTGTTTTCAAAACCACAACGGATTGTACTCGCCTTTGAGGGGAAACACAATATACAATCTGGTCATTTTCTGCTCTTTTGTTGCATTTCTGTTACAACCCTGTAAGGCTTTATTGCCCGGCTGTTTCCGTCGTTCCGATGCCGATGAGCGACGTCACGGAACGGACAAACTGCCGGTTCTGGAAAACTGCCTCCTTGTTCAGCATCTTTCCGCAGAACATGAGCGCCATGGTGTTTCCGCCGTCCAGGTTCAGCGCCTGCGTCACGCCCCGGTCCTTCATCATCTCCGCGACCCGCTGCAGCATGGTGCCCTTGCTGTCCTTCCGCCGTCCCTGTACGGAAAGCAGAAAATAATGGCCGGGTTCGATCATTCCCAGGGCGTGCCTCGGTTCCAGATCCCGGTAATGGCTGCCGTACATCTGTTCGTTGATCTCCCCGTCCCGGATCAGGATCGGCCCGAAGCTGAAAACGTTCAGCGCGCCCTTTTCCAGCAGTTCCTCCGCCGTATATTCATTGCAGCCGCAGACTTCCAGGCGTCCGTCCGGATACTGGATCATCATATCCAGGTTCGGCAGGTGGGAATTCCGTTTGCTGAACGTTTTCCTGCTGAGAATCTGCCCCTCCCGGATAATAATCCCGACCGTCTGGCTGTTTCGCATCCGGTCCGCGTAAAAATCGTCTGTAAACCCGAGTACAAACCCTTCATTCCGGGCAATGGTGTAGGGATACTGGCTGTTTTTTCCCGGCTTCTCCGGGTTTGTCATCACCGTGCGGAAGCGCTCTTCCCCGCGGGTCCGGATCTCCGTTTCAAACCAGACCAGCGGAATGCTGCTGTCCTCCTGCCGCCGGATCACCACCTGCAGCGTCGGGCTCAGATACATCCACAGGCCGCCGGTTTCGTCTTCCCGGATAAACTCTCCCTCCTCCAGGAACCCTTCCGGATCCCGCGCGGGAGTTTCCGGTTCCGGCACCGATTCCTTTGTCGTCAGCGGAGGCCGGGTCGTCCGTACCTTCTCCGCCGGCGACGAAAGGGGGAACAGGGCCAGCGCGGCCAGCAGCGCGATGCCTCCGCGGATATGCGCCGCGATCCTTTCCCTGCGTACTCTCATAGTTTCCTCCGGACGAAGCCCGCTCTGCGGCGGGCTTTTTCCGTATTTTAGCAGATCCGCCAGCTGTTGAAAAGGGGATCCGGCCTGAACCGCATACCGCCGGTCACGATTTTTGCGCCGGAATACCTTGATTCTCCCTGTCTGTTTTTTGTATAATGGATAGAACGCATCCTGCCGGATGCGCCAATCCTGCAGAATAAGGAGCGGCCTGACATGGAAGAGTCTTCTGCGCGCAGCAATTTTATCTGGGACGCCATTGAAAAGGATCTGGCGGACGGACGGTATACGGAGATCCATACCCGTTTTCCTCCGGAGCCCAACGGATATATGCACATCGGCCATTGCAAGGCCCTGATCATGGACTTCCTTACCGCTGAAAAGTTCGGCGGCAAGTGCAACCTCCGTTTTGACGATACCAATCCCGCCAAGGAGGACACGGAATATGTAGAGGCCATCAAGCGGGATATCCACTGGCTGGGTTTCCACTGGACCGGCGGTGAATTCTACGCCTCCGATTACTATGACAAGTGCTATGAAATCGCCGAGGAATGGATCCGCCGCGGCCTCGCCTATGTGGATGAACTGAGCAAGGATGAGATGCGGGAATACCGCGGCACCCTGACCGAACCCGGGAAAAACAGTCCCTGGCGCGACCGGCCCGCGGAAGAAAGCCTGGATCTTTTCCGCCGCATGAAAGCCGGCGAATTCCCGGAAGGCAGCAAAACCCTCCGGATGAAGATCGATATGGCTTCCCCCAACATCGTTATGCGTGATCCGGCCATGTACCGGATTCTCTATAAGGAGCACTGGCGCACAGGCAGCAAGTGGTGTATCTACCCGATGTACGATTTCTCACACCCCATCGGCGACGCGCTGGAAGGCATCAGCCATTCCATGTGTTCCCTGGAATATGAGATCCATCGCCCCCTGTATGACTGGGTCGTGGAAAAAAGCGCGGACATGCTCCCCGCCAGGCCGCGGCAGATCGAGTTTTCCCGCCTGAACATGACCGGCACAGTCATGAGCAAGCGTTATCTGCGGCAGCTGGTGGAAGGCGGCTACGTAGCCGGATGGGACGATCCGCGGATGCCCACCCTTTCCGCGATGCGCCGCCGCGGCTACCCTGCCATGGCCATCCGCAATTTCGTGGATACCATCGGTATGAGCAAAGCTGATTCCACTGTGGATTACGCCGTGCTGGAGCACTGCGTCCGGGATGTTCTGGGTGAGTCCGCTCCCCGGGCCATGGCGGTGCTGAACCCTGTGAAAGTCGTTCTGACCAACTGGCCGGAAGGGGAAACGAAAACCGTCACGCTGGAAAACCATCCGGATCATCCTGAAATGGGCGAACGCAGCCTGGCGTTCGGCCGTGAGCTCTGGATCGACCGGGAGGACTTCATGGAAGTCCCTGTAAAGAAATACCAGAGAATGTTCCCCGGCAACGAAGTCCGGCTGAAGGGCGCCTATATTGTCCGCTGCGACAGCTGCGTCAAAGACGCGGACGGCAATGTCACCGAGATCCGCTGCACCGTGGATCTGGATTCCTTCTCCGGCAGCGCCGGGGCGGACAGGAAAATCAAAGGAAAAACGCTGCACTGGGTTCCTGCCGGGGACTGCATTCCCTTTGAAGCCCGGCTGTACGATCCTCTTCTGAACGATGAACTTCCCGAGGACGCGGAAGAGGAAACCGATAAGAAGGATTTCATTTCCCGTCTCAATCCGGAAAGCCTGAAAGTCATGCGCGGCTATGCGGAAAAGGTAATCGCCGAAAAGGAGACCGGCTCTTCCTTCCAGTTCCTGCGCACCGGCTATTTCTGCAAAGATCCCGATTCCACGCCTGCCCTGCCGGTTTACAACCGTACCGTAGGCCTGCGGGATACCTTCGCGCGGCAGGCCGCCAACGGCTGACGCCCATCCTCAAAACCATTGTATTTCGGAGGAATGATCATGAAAGTACGTACCCGATTTGCCCCCAGCCCCACCGGTTTCATGCACCTGGGCGGCGTGCGCACGGCGCTGTATGCCTATCTTTTCGCCAGACAGAATGACGGGCAGTTCATCCTGCGGATCGAGGATACCGACCAGGAGCGCTTTGTCGAAGGCGCCACGGAAGTGATCTACGATACGCTCCGCGCCTGCGGACTGAACTGGGACGAAGGTCCGGATATCGGCGGCCCCTGCGGCCCGTATATCCAGAGCGAGCGCAAAAGCACCTATCTTCCCTACGCCGAGCAGCTGGTGCGGAGCGGGCACGCCTACTACTGCTTCTGCTCCAAGGAGGAGCTGGAAGAGCGCCGGGCCAAAGTGGAGGCCGAGGGCGGCACCTGGAAATATGACAAGCACTGCCTGCACCTGACCCCGGAGGAAATCGCCGCGAAAAAGGCCGCCGGAATTCCGTGGACCATCCGGATGAACGCGCCGACGGAAGGCGAAACCAGCTACAGCGACGTCGTTTTCGGCGATATGACCTTCCGGAACGCCGAGTCCATGGATGACATGGTGCTTATCAAGCAGGACGGTATGCCGACCTATAATTTTGCCAACGTCATCGACGACCACCTTATGGGAATCACCCATGTTATGCGCGGGATGGAATACCTTTCCTCCACGCCCCGCTACAATTACCTTTACACAGCGCTGGGCTGGGAGATCCCCGTCTATATCCATCTGCCCACTGTTATGCGGGACGCCACCCACAAGCTTTCCAAGCGGGACGGCGACGCCTATTATTCCGATTATATTGAAAAGGGTTTCCTGACCGAGGCGCTGATCAACTACCTGGCGCTGGTGGGCTGGAATCCGGGCACGGATCAGGAATTCTTCACCCTGCCCGAGCTTGTGGAAGCCTTCGATATCCATCGCATCAACAAATCCCCCGGCATTTTCGATCCCAACAAGCTGGAGTGGATGAACAGCCAGTATGTGGCGAAGATGGACTTCGACCGGTACCTGGCCATGGCGGCTCCCTGGTTCGATAAAGTCCTCGCCGGAAAGAACATGGATTACCGCCGTCTGGCGGAGCTTATGCAGAGCCGCACGGATATCTTCTCCCGCATTCCTGAAAAGATCGCGTTCCTGGCGGAGCTGCCGGAATACGACACGTCCATCTTCTTCAGCAAGAAGCAGAAGAGCGACGAAGCCGTGGCGAAGGAAGTGCTGCCCCTGCTGCTTCCCGTCCTGGAAGGAATCGATGACTGGACCGAAGAAAAAATCCACGACGCCGTCATGGAAAAGATTCAGGAATGGGGCCGGAAAACCGGTTCCGTCCTCTGGCCCATGCGTATCGCCATTTCCGGTCAGGAATCCACCCCCGGCGGCGCTTTTGAGATCGCCTATCTTCTCGGAAAAGCCGAAACCCTCCGCAGGATGCAGGTTTCCCTTTCCCGTCTGGGATAATTTCACCGCTGCCCGCGGGCAGCAGATAAAATCGCTGAAAGAGGAGGATCTGCCATGGCAGAGTATCGTCGTGTACTGCTGAAACTGAGCGGGGAAGCTCTCAAATCCGGAAAGAATACCTTTGATTTCGAAAAAGTCAACCAGGTTGCCGGAATCATCCGCCGTATGCATGATATGGGAACGGAAATCGGCATCGTCATGGGCGCCGGCAATATCTGGCGCGGACGTCAGGGCCCTGCCGCCCGGATGGACGCTGTCACGGCGGATCAGATGGGGATGCTTGGCACGGTGATCAACTGCCTGTGCATGGCGGATGCCCTGCGGAAAGCCGGTCTGGATCCCGTGGTTCTCACTGCCGTGGATATGAACCGGTTTGCCGAGCCCTTCCACGCCATGACCGCCCGCCGCTACCTTTCCGAAGGCCGGATCGCGCTTTTCGCCTGCGGCACGGGCAACCCCTTCTTCTCCACGGATTCCGGCGTTGCTCTCCGGGCAATCGAAATGGAAGTGGACGCGATCCTCATGGCCAAGAATATCGACGGCGTCTATACCGCCGATCCCCTGAAGGATCCCGCCGCGACGCTGATCAAGGATCTCACCTATACCGAAGCGCTGCACCGCGGCCTGAAAGTAATGGACGCCGCCGCTTTCGCCCTCTGTGCGGAAAACGGGGTTCCCATGGTCCGGGTCTTCGGACTGGACGATCCGGAAAACCTGATCCGCGTGATGGAAGGCAGCGATATCGGCACCTTTGTGCACCCTTAACGCGAAACTAAGCTGAAAACCCAATGGGTAAACAAACGCTCCCGGGAAAATCTCCCGGGAGCGTTTGTGATATTTCGGATTACTCCGCTGCTTCCGTTTCAGGGACCGCTTCCGCTTCCGGCGCGTCCTCTGTTTCGGAAGCCTCTTCAGCCTTCACGGCTTCCCTGTACGCTTCCTCGACGCTCTGGTCATACTTCCAGGCTTCGCCTTCCGCCGTCCATACGATATCCGCTTCTGCGCTCCATTTGTCAAGCAGTTCGCTGATGGCCAGATTGATCCGCTCATTCTCGATGCCGGTTCTGACCTGCGCCAGTTCGTCTTCCGAGAGCTCGAGCGCGCCGCCCGGAACGTCCCGGAGATAATACAGGATATGGATTCCCTTGGAGGACACCACAGGCTCGCTGACGTCCCCGACTTTTTCCAGTGCGGCCGCCGCCTTTGTAAACACGTCATAGAAGCTGACGCTGTCCTTGTGGACTGAATACCCGTTCTTCAGGTTTTTCTCCTGCTGCATACCGGGATCGGTGCCGTATTCGGCAATCAGGTCCTCAAAGCTGGTGCCGCTCTCGTATTTGGCCATGATCTCGCTGATAACTTCCTTTTTGCTGTCCAGAATCGCCTGCCGGGCAGCCTCCACCATTTCCTCAGTCACGGGCTCTTCCGTCGCGGCCGGCTCCTCAGTCGCTTCCGCAGTTTCCGTCAGCTCTTCGGTTTCGCCTGCTTCTTCGCTCTTGCTTTCCTCGAGCCTCGCCACCAGGCCGTTATAGTTCTCCAGCAGTTCCTCGTCCACATCCAGCAGAATATGGATGATGCCCCGGTAGCCTTCCGGAATGTAGTGGAAATTGTAATTTTCCTGCGAACTGTAATAGGAAGTAATCTGTTCGTAGAGCGCCACGTCGTTGCTGTATTTCTCAAACTCTTCCTCGGGCAGCTCGCTCACGATCTGGCTGATCTCATCATGGGTGAGACTTTCGGCTTTTTCCGGATCTTCCTTCTTGAGCTTTTCATAATAGGAATAATTGGCAACCTCTTCCTTTTCCTGCTTGATCAGGTCGCCGATGGTTTCCTGTACTTCCTCATCCGTTGCCGCAATGGTCGGATCAGCCTCTTTCAGTTCGCTGACAACTTTTTCGGAGAACGTTCCGTTTACGATTTCCTCAATATAGGTGTCCTCCGTATAGCCGTAATAGCTTTCCAGCATCGCCAGCACATCGCCGCGCGCGGCGGTTTTTTCCTCCTCCGTGGACGCGTCCGTGATGCCGTACTGGGCCATCATCCCGTCCACGATATTGTTCCACTGGTCTTTTGCCTTCTGCTGAATCTCCGCCAGTTCTTCCGCGGAAAAGGCCTCCTGGGTCTTATGCTCGACAATAAAGGTCTGCAGTGTGTAATTCATGGCCAGCATGCGGGCGTAATGCTCCGCGAATTCATTGCCCGTGATTTCTTCCTGCATGCTCTGAAAATAGTACTGCAGCATCTCGTTGTTTTCCCGGATTTCCGTACCGTATACGGTTGCCAGCAAAGTATCAGGCACAGCCGCGGTTGCTTCCGGCGCTTCCGCCGCTGCTTCTTCTTCCGCGAATACCGCGGTTACGGACAGCATCATCGCCAGTGCCAGCAGTGCTGCAAACAAACGTTTCATCATTTCATTCTTTCCTCCGTTTCTCACTCCGGAAACCAAAAAGAAAAGGCTCCCTCGGGAGCCATTATACCACGAAAGAAAGACCGCGTACAACGTGCCAATGTGAACACTCTGTAAACAAATCCGCCCGGAAAGGAAGCGTCCGGATTATCTTGCCGAATCCTTCAGCTGTTTCCAGATCCCGGCGCCTTTCAGGGCCGGCTTTACCGCATGATAGAAAATCGGAGCCGTTACCACCGCAAAAGCGGCGTTGATCAGGGAAGGCACCAGCTTGGCAACCAGCACGCCCGGAATGGTATCCGCCGGGATCGGTTCCACATACAGCTTGAAAAGCCATGTCTTCAGCATATACAGCGCCACATAGGTCAGCGAGCCCGCAATGCAGATCAGGACCAGCGGAACGATCGTCGTCTTCACATCCGCGTCGTAGTGCTTCTTCTCCCATGCTCTGAAAAGCATGCCGGTCACCCACGCCATGGCGAACTTGCTGACGAAAGTGATCAGGGCGTTCACGAAATCGTATCCGCCGAGCAGGACGTCATACAGCGCGGAACCCAGGCCCGCGGCCACCCCGCCGGTCAGGGGCCCCAGCAGCAGGCCCGCCAGCAGGCACATGGAATTTGCGAAATGCACCTTGGACTGCCCCAGCGGAATCCGGAATATGGTAATCACGCAGATGATGGCGGCCATGACGGCTCCGAATACCAGCCGGATCAGCGCTGCGTTTTCTGTACGTTTTGTTGTTTCCATCGTAAAACACCCCTCAATTCATCCTTGCATTTGGATTGAAAAGAGTATATGCTGTATCTGGATATATTAAAAGTACCAGAAAAGGAGAAAAATATAAGACCAGATGGAAAAGAAACAGCCCGCGTATCTGACGCTGTACGAAACGCTCCGGGAAGAAATCCGCGGCGGAAGCCGCCCCGCGGGAAGCCACCTGCCTTCGCGGCGCACGCTGGCCCGGGACAGCGGCCTGAGCGTGATTACCGTGGAGCACAGCTATGAGCTTTTATGCCAGGAAGGCTACGCGGAACCACGTTCACGCAGCGGTTACTACGTTATTTACCAGCGCGAGGACGGGTTTGCCCAGCCCCCGGCCGCCGCTTTTTCCCGTCCTTCTCCCTCTGAGGCATCCGATTCACCGGACCATTTCCCCTTTTCCGTGCTGGCCAGGACGATGCGCCGCGTGCTGTCAGAATACGGGGAAACGCTGCTGAACAAGTCTCCCAACCCGGGCTGCCTGGAACTCCGGGAAGCGATCCGCCGCTATCTGGCCAGGAACCGGAATATCAGCGTGGACGCCCGGCAGATCATCATCGGCTCCGGGGCGGAATACCTGTACGGCCTGGTCGTGGAATTGCTGGGACGGGAGCGGATCTACGCCATCGAATCCCCGTCCTACAAAAAAATCGAACTGGTATACCGGTCCAGAGGTGTCGTATGCGACGGCCTCGCCCTGGGGCATGACGGCATTCAGACCGCCGCCCTGAAGAAAACCCGCGCCTCCGTCCTGCACATCACCCCGTTCCGGAGCTTCCCCAGCGGTGTCACCGCCAGCGCCTCCAAGCGGCAGGAATATCTGCGCTGGGCGGAAGTTCCGGGCCGTTTCATCGTCGAGGACGATTTTGAATCCGAATTTTCCCTGCTTCGCAAGCCGGAAGAAACCGTATTCGCCCGGGCCGGAAACCGGAATGTAATTTATATGAACACTTTTTCCCGCACGGTATCCCCCTCCGTCCGGGTCGGATACATGGTGCTCCCGGAACCTCTGGCGGAAGAATACGAACGCCGGCTGGGTTTCTATTCCTGCACCGTACCGGCCTTTGAGCAGTACGTGCTGGCTGAGCTGCTGGACGGCGGGGATTTTGAGCGCCATATCAACCGGATCCGCCGGGCACGCAGGAAGCAGGCGCCCTGAATCCGGAAAACGGCAAAAAAAAAATACCTGCCGTTTCCGCAGGGTATAAAAAAAGCAGCTCCGACGGGATTCGAACCCGTGTTTACGGAGCCAAAAAAAGCGCTGGGGAACTAGGATTCGAACCTAGACAATACGAGTCAGAGTCGTAGGTGCTGCCGTTACACCATTCCCCATCGGCGGATTAACCGCAGGCGATATTATAGCAGAGGGCCGGGAGAGTGTCAACCTTTTTTTCTTCTCTCCCGGCTTTTTCTGTCAGCTTTTTATGTCCAGGCTTCCTCGCCCTTGCTCCGGGCCTTGGCCCGCAGGGAATGATCCAGCTGGCGTTTCCGCATCCGCAGATGCTCCGGAGTGATCTCCAGCAGCTCGTCGTCGTCGATGAACTCCAGGCATTCCTCCAGCGTCAGGGGATGTACGGAAATCAGGCGCATGGCGTCTTCGGAAGCGGACGCGTTCCGCATATTGGTCACATGCTTCTGCTTGCACACGTTCACGACCAGGTCTCCCGGCCGCGCGTTCTGTCCGCAGATCATACCCATGTATACGTTTTCGCCGGCGCCGATGAACAGCGTGCCCCGCTCCTGGGAGTAGAACAGGCCGTAGCTCGTGGTAACGCCGGTCTCGAAGCAGATCAGGGCCCCTGCGTTCCGGTGCGGAATGTCGCCCTTCACAGGCTCATACCGCTCGAATACGGAGGACATAATACCCTCACCGCGGGTATCGGTCATGAATTCGCTCCTGTACCCGAACAAGCCCCTGGAAGGCACCAGAAACTCCAGGCGCACCCGGTCGCTGCCGCTCATGTGCTCCAGCGTTCCGCGCCGCCGGCCGATCTTCTCGATCACCGCGCCGGCGCTGGCCTGAGGCGTATCCACGATCAGCCGTTCCACCGGCTCGCACTTCACTCCGTCAATTTCCTTATAGATCACGCGGGGCTTGCTCACGGCAAATTCATATCCCTGCCGCCGCATATTCTCAATCAGGATGGACAGGTGCAGCTCGCCCCGGCCGCACACCTCGAAGGAATCCGTCGTCTGGGTATCGTTTACCCGCAGGGAAACGTCCGTCTGCAGCTCCCGCATCAGCCGTGCCCGCAGGTGGCGGCTGGTGACGTACTGGCCCTCCCGGCCCGCGAAGGGACTGTCGTTCACGGAGAACGTCATGGTCACCGTGGGCTCGGAAATCTTCACAAAGGGCAGGCCTTCCACCTTTGCGGGATCGCACACCGTATCGCCGATGGAGAGATCCTCCGCGCCGTACAGGGCCACAATGTCGCCCATGCCGACTTCCGAAGCGTTCACCCGCTTCAGGCCGTCGTACTGGAACAGCCCTCCCAGCCGCCATACGGGGCTGACAGCGCCGGTTTCCAGGTTGGTATGCACCACGTTCATGCCTTCCGTAAATTTCCCGCGGACGATACGGCCCACACCGATCCGGCCGACATATTCGCTGTAATCGATCGTGGAAATCAGCACCTGCGCCGGTCCTTCCGCGTCGCCTTCCGGCGCCGGAATATACTGCAGAATCGCGTCAAACAGGGGCTGCAGGTCCGTTCCCGGCTGCTCAAGATCCAGCGTCGCGGTGCCCTTCCGGGCGGAAACGTACAGAATGGGATTCTCGATGGTGCTTTCGTCCGCTTCCAGGTCGATCAGCAGGTCCAGAATCTCGTTCACAACTTCGTCGCACCGCGCATCCGGCCGGTCCACCTTGTTGATCACGATCAGCACCTTCAGCTTCAGCTCCAGCGCTTTTTTCAGCACGAACCGTGTCTGGGGCATGGGACCCTCAAAGCTGTCCACCAGCAGCAGCACGCCGTCCACCATCTTCAGCACGCGCTCCACCTCGCCGCCGAAATCGGCGTGCCCGGGCGTGTCCACGATGTTGATTTTATGGTTCCGGTAATGTACGGCGGTATTCTTGCTCAGGATGGTAATGCCGCGTTCCCGTTCCAGATCGTTGGAGTCCATAACCCGGTCCACGGTCTGCTGGTTTTCCCGGTATACACCGCCCTGCTTCAGCATCTGGTCCACCAGCGTCGTCTTGCCGTGGTCCACGTGCGCGATAATCGCTATATTTCTGATATCTTCCCTGATCATATTCTACCTTACTTTCTGTATTCCGGACGGCAGCCTTTCCGGCCGCCGGTCTCACCGTTCCGCGGTCTCCGTCAGCTCCAGGCCTTCGTTGTTCTCGCACGCCAGCCGGATGCTCCACTCATTCTCAAACAGCAGTACATCCCGTCCGTGGCTGTCCTTTGCCCTGCCGGATGTGGACGTCAGCTTCAGATCCTCCACGGGCTTCGGGGTCTTCACAACCCAGCGCACGTACCGGAAAGGCATCCCTTCCATCACGATTTCCGTCTGGTATTCCGTCCGCAGCCGGTGCTCCAGAACCTCAAACTGCAGCACGCCAACCACGCCGACCATGAATTCCTCCCGCCCTGTCTCAGTGCGGATAAACGTCTGAATGGCGCCTTCCTCGGCCAGCTGGCTGATTCCCTTCTGGAACTGTTTGCGCTTCATGCTGTCCATCGGCCGCACCCGGTTGAAAAATTCAGGCGCGAAAACGGGAATATTGGCGTAGTGCAGCTTCGGTCCGGTGCTCAGCGTATCCCCCAGCCGGTAAATCCCGGGATCGAACAGGCCGATGATATCCCCGGCCCAGGCTTCCTCCACCGCTTCCCGCTCGTCCGCCATAAACTGCTGGGGCTGCTTCAGCGCCACCGGTTTGTTTGTACCGCTGTGCCAAACCTCCATGCCCTTTTCGAAAGCGCCGCTCACGATCCGCATGAAAGCCAGCCGGTCCCTGTGGGCAGGATTCATATTGGCCTGGATCTTGAAGATAAACCCGGAAAAATAGGGCTCCTCCGGCGTGATGACGCCTATGTCGCTCTCCCGGGGCAGCGGCGGCGGCGTAAAGCTCAGAAACCGGTCCAGGAACGGTTCCACGCCGAAGTTCGTCACCGCGGAGCCGAAGAACATCGGCGTCAGTTCCCCGCGGCGTACCTTCTCCAGGTCAAACTCATCGCCCGCCTCGTCCAGCAGCTCGATTTCCTCCCGCAGCCGATCCCGGTAATGCCGGTCCAGCGCCTGCTCCAGCGCCGGATCGTCAATGGCGATATCCGTCTTCTCCACCATCTTTTTCCCGTGGTCTCCGCCGGTATACAGCTCCACTGTCTTCGTATCCCGGTGGTAAACGCCCTGGAAATCGCCGTCCACGCCGATGGGCCAGTTGATGGGGCAGGACCGGATCCCCAGGACCTGCTCCAGCTCTTCCATCAGGGAAAAAGGATCCTTGGCGGCCCGGTCCATCTTGTTTACGAATGTGAAAATCGGAATATTCCGCATCCGGCAGACCTTGAACAGCTTGATGGTCTGCGCTTCCACGCCCTTGGCCGCGTCCAGCAGCATCACCGCCGCGTCCGCTGCCACCAGCACCCGGTAGGTGTCTTCAGAGAAGTCCTGGTGACCGGGCGTATCCAGAATATTGATCCTGTATCCGTCGTACACGAACTGCATGGCGGAGCTGGTAACGGAAATGCCGCGCTGCTTTTCAATCTCCATCCAGTCGGAGGTCGCGTGCTTGTCCGTCTTCCGGGCTTTGACGCTGCCGGCGCTGCGGATGGCGCCGCCGTACAGCAGCAGCTTTTCCGTCAGCGTGGTTTTGCCGGCGTCCGGGTGAGAAATAATCGCAAAGGTACGCCGCTTTTCAACCTGTTCATGCAGCAGGCTGCGGAATTCCGGCGTATCGTTGGCAGGCAGCATAGGATTCCTCCGTCCTTCATGGATGATTTCAGGCCGCGTTCCCGCTCCAGCGGGAAACGCAACGGTGTATTTTATATCGCCAACCCTTTGCTTGTCAAGGTTTTCAGCCTCTCGGCGGCATAAAAGAACGGCCCCGTTCAGGAGGCCGTTCCGGTTGTTCTGTTTTACGGATGTTTCAGGTGTACAGCGGGTAGTTGGCCATAAGGGCCTCAACTTTCTTCCGTACAGCGGGCACGGCGGCTTCGCCTTCCCGGAAAACCTTCGCGATCCAGCGCGCGACCTGCGCCATTTCCGCTTCCTTCAGGCCGCGGGTTGTCGCAGCGGGCGTACCGACACGGATGCCGCTGGTGACGAAGGGGCTGCGTGTCTCGTTGGGCACGGTGTTCTTGTTGACGGTGATGTTGGCGTCCTCCAGCAGGCTTTCCATTGCCTTTCCGGTCATCTCGGTGCCGGTGAAGTCCAGCAGCAGCAGATGGTTATCCGTACCGCCGGAAACCATGCGGACGTTTTCCTCCCGGAAAGCGTTCTCCATCGCCTTGGCGTTCAGTATGATCTGGTGCTGATAAGCCTTGAACTCATCCGTCAGCGCTTCCGCGAAGGATACCGCTTTGGCAGCGATCACGTGCTCCAGGGGTCCGCCCTGGGTGCCCGGGAAGATTGCCTTGTCAATCGCCTTGGCATATTCAGCGCGGCAGAGAATCATGCCGCCGCGGGGTCCGCGCAGGGTCTTGTGGGTGGTGGTCGTCACAAAGTCCGCGTAAGGCACGGGGCTGGGATGCTCGCCCGCCGCCACCAGGCCGGCAATGTGCGCCATATCCACCATCAGCATCGCGCCGGTTTCGTCCGCGATGGCGCGCAGTGCTTTGAAGTCAATAATCCGCGGATAGGCGGAAGCGCCTGCCACGATCAGCTTCGGCCTGCATTCCAGCGCCAGGCGGCGCACGTCGTCATAATCGATAACCTCTGTTTCGGGAGAAACGCCGTAGGGAACAAAATTGAAATAGGAACCGCTGAGGTTCACCGGGCTTCCGTGGGTCAGGTGCCCGCCGTGGGACAGGTTCATGCCCATCACGGTGTCGCCGGGCTTCAGCATGGCAAAATAAACAGCCGTATTGGCCTGCGCGCCGCTGTGGGGCTGTACATTCGCGTGGTCCGCGCCGAAAAGCCTGCAGGCCCGCTGCCGCGCAAGCTCCTCCACGATATCCACATATTCGCAGCCGCCGTAGTAACGTTTGCCGGGATAGCCTTCCGCATATTTGTTGGTCAGGCAGGAGCCCATTGCGGCCATCACTGCCGGGGAAACAAAGTTCTCGCTGGCGATCAGCTCAATGTGCGTGCGCTGCCTCTCCAGCTCCATTCCAATCGCGTCCGCCACCTGCGGGTCAACCTTGCGGATCAGTTCCAGTTCCATATGCGAAAATCTCCCGTCTGTGTGTTCTGCTCTGCGTCAGAGCCGGATAAGAGTATAACATACTTCCCCTGTCACACAAAGACCTGTACAAAGGAAAAACCGTATACGCTCAGATCGGGCAGCCCCGCAGCACATCCGTCAAATGCTTACTGCTGCTTCCGTCAGGACCTGACAGGGTTCACACCGAAAGATCGCACGGGACCCAGTCTTCATCGCGCACACGGCAAGGGTAAGTATAGCCTCTTTCCCGTTGAAATGCAAGCCGGTTTTTTTTCGTTTCTTTCTGTTTTTGGCTGGATTTGGCATTGACCCCGCCGGCGGAGCAGGGGTAGAATTGATCCGTTGTGAAAGTTTGCTCTGGAGGTGCGGCTATGAAAATCGGTTTCGATCACAATCGGTATACGCGGATGCAGTCCGAACGGATTATCCAGCGGATTGATGAGTTCGGCGGAAAGCTGTATCTGGAGCTGGGCGGCAAACTGTTCGACGATTTCCATGCCAGCCGCGTTCTGCCCGGTTTTCAGCCGGACAGCAAGGTGCAGATGCTCCTGAAACTGAAGGACAAGGAAGAAATCATCATCGTCATCAACGCCGATGATATCGAAAAGAGCAAGGTCCGCGGTGATCTCGGCATCACCTACGACCTGGACACCCTCCGCCTGATCGACGCGTTCCGCGGCATCGGCCTGTATGTCGGTTCCGTCGTACTGACCCGCTGGGCAAACCAGCCCGCCGCTATTGCCTTTGAGCAGCGCCTGAATTCCCTGGGAATCCACACCTACCGCCATTACCCCATCGAAGGGTATCCCACCGATATTGAGCACATCGTCAGCGACGAAGGTTTCGGCCGCAACGACTATGTGGAAACCTCCCGGCCCCTGGTATTGGTCACGGCGCCCGGCCCCGGCAGCGGAAAAATGGCCACCTGCCTCAGCCAGCTGTATCAGGAAAACCGCCGCGGCATCAAAGCCGGTTACGCCAAGTTTGAAACCTTCCCCATCTGGAACCTTCCCCTGAAGCATCCTGTGAACGTTGCCTACGAAGCCGCCACGGCGGATCTGAGCGATGTGAATATGATCGATCCCTATCACCTGGACGCTTACGGCGAAACCACGGTAAACTATAATCGGGATATTGAAATCTTCCCCGTGCTCAACGCGCTCTTCGAGCGCGTCTGGGGGAAATCCCCCTACAAAAGTCCCACGGACATGGGCGTCAACATGGTCGGCATGTGCATTACGGACGATCTGGTGTGCCGTAAAGCCGCTGAAAAGGAAATCCTCCGCCGGTATTACGCCGCGCGCTGTTCCTTCCTGCAGGGCCATGCTGCCCGGGAGGAAGCCGAGAAGATCCGCCTCCTCATGAAGCACCTGAACCTGGATGATTCGCTGCGCCCGGTCATCGCCGCCGCCCGGGAGAGAGCGGAAACCACCGCCAATCCCGCCCTGGCGATAGAACTGCCTGAAGGCGAAATTGTCACCGGCAAAACCACGGACCTGCTGGGGCCTTCCGCCGCGGTCATCCTGAACGCGGTCAAGCGCCTGGGCAATATTCCCAAGGATACACACCTGATCCCTCCGGAGGTCATCGAGCCTGTGCAGGAGCTGAAGTGCCGGTACCTGGGGCAGCACAATCCGCGTCTTCATTCCGACGAGGTGCTGGTGGCCCTGTCCGTGTCCGCCGCCTCCGATCCTAACGCTGCCAAAGCGCTGAGCATGCTGCCGCTGCTGAAGGACTGCGAAGCGCATTCCACGGTAATTCTCCCCGCGGTGGACGACAATACCTTCCGCCGCCTCGGGCTGAACCTCACCTGTGATCCCAGCTATCAGAGCCACAAGCTCTACCACAAATAAGCTTCATATTATGGAAACGCCCTGTGAGACCAGATCTCACAGGGCGTTTCCGGTATGGCGCATTACTGGTTCGGTTTATTGAACGCAGCGCGGCGCTGCGTGGAAATCCGCATCTTTTCCCGCATGCCTTCCACATCGCCCTCCGCCAGCATTTTCCTGAACTCCGTCAGCTCCTTCAGGAAGGTATCCATCTGCGCCAGGAGCGGTTCCCGGTTCATCATGAACAGTTCGCTCCACATCCCGTCGTTGATCCGGGCGATCCGTGTCAGGTCGCGGAAGGAATCCCCCGTGTAGTCCGACAGGTGAGTGTTGTCGCTGCAGGTCATCAGGGAAACCGCGATGCAGTGCGTCAGCTGGGAAACAAAGGCGATCATATCGTCGTGCTCCTCCGGGGAAAGCACGGTGATCTTCCCGCATCCGAGCAGTTTTCCCAGCATGCCGCACCATTCGATTCCCTTCGCGGTATTCTGCAGTGTCGGTACAATGATATAGTTGGCGTCCCGGAAAATCCGGTCGTCGCTGTGCTGTACGCCGCTCAGCTCCCGGCCGGCCATGGGATGCGCGGCAATGAACTCCACATCCTTCCGCAGGATTTCCTGCACCTTGTAGACGATTTGCCGTTTGACGCCCGTCACATCCGTCATCATAATGCCCGGCTGGAAAAGATGCTGATGTTCCTGCACCCACTGCGGAACAATGCCGGGATACAGCGCCAGGATCACCGCGTCCGCCTTGCGGACCAGTTCGTCGTTCTCACCCGCCGCACCTTCGGAGATGATTCTCTCCCGCAGAGCATAGGAAACCGCTTCCTCGTCCCTGTCCAGGGCCATGACATGAAATCCCAGCCGTTTCAGCGCCCGGGCGTAGCTTCCGCCCATCAGTCCCAGGCCGGCAATCAGCACATTCTTCTTCGTAATCCATTCCATAACCGTTTCTCCGTTAATTACTGACCGTCAGGTTCGCTCCGATGGAACGCAGCGCGTCCCAGAACGCCGGATAGCTCTTGCGTACCGCTTCCGCGCCGTCGATCACGCCTCCTGTGCGCGTGCACAGCACCGCCAGCGCCATTACAATCCGGTGGTCGTTGTGCCCCTGCAGGATTTCCGCCGGCGCGTGCGGCTTTTCTCCGCCGATCAGGATTTCATTTTCTTCCGTTGCAACCCGGATGCCGAACTTTGCCAGCTCCTCCGCCATTGCCGCGCCCCGGTCGCTTTCCTTGAACCGCAGCCTGCGGGTTCCTGTCAGCCGGGCGCCGCCGCGCATCGCGGCGAATGCCATCAGCACCGGCGCAAGATCCGGGCAGTCTGCCACATCCGTTTCCGCGGCGCCTTCCCGGATCCTCCGGAAATATTCCCAGCAGACCCGGTCTCCCTGAAGGCTGTCCTCCCGCAGGCCTGTCACAAGGATATCATCCCCCGCCGCGGCCAGCGCCTCAAAAAACGCCGCGTTGGACCAGTCTCCTTCCACAGTCTTCTCCCCGCTGCGGTAAGCCGTGCCGCCGGGAACCAGCAGTGTTTCCGGCGTCGGACGGGATACCTGCACACCGGATGCCGCCATAGCTTCCAGCGTCATCCGCAGATACGGTTCGCTTTCGATGGGCGGCAGGATCCGGATCACGCTTTCACCGGGCACCAGGCTCAGGGCGTATGCCAGTCCCGTAATAAACTGGCTGGAAAGGTCGCCCCGCACGGTATATTCCCCGGCTTTCAGCCGGCCCTGTACCCGGATCCCCTGCCCGGTGCGTTCCAGCCGGAATCCCCGTTCCGCGCACAGCGTTTCATAAACATCCAGCGGCCGGCTCAGCAGCCGTCCGCTTCCCGTCAGCGTCATTTCCTTTCCGCCCAGCAGGCACAGCGGCAGCAGAAACCGCAGCGTACTCCCGCTTTCCCGGCACGGAATCACCGCGTGCTCCGCCTCCGCGGGGCGGCATCCTGTCACCCGCAGGGCATCTCCCTCCTGCCGGATCCCGGCTCCAAGCGCCCGCAGTCCGTCAGCAGTGGCCAGAATGTCCTCGGATGCCTCAATGGGACGCACCAGGCTTTCCCCGTCCGCCAGCGCCGCGCAGATCAGCATTCTGTGCGCCATGGATTTGGACGGCGGAGCGGCAACGGTTCCCCGGAGGCTCCCGGGCTCAATCGTTACCCGCATCCCGCTGTCCTCCCGTCAGAAAGTCCATCGCCTCCAGGTATCCGTCCGTTCCGTGGCCGGAGATCGTTTTGCGGCAGGCCGACCGGATATAGCTGATTTTCCGGAAAGGTTCCCGCTCATCCACATTCGTGATATGCACTTCCACCGCGGGAATCCCGACCGCCTTCAGTGCGTCCAGCAGCGCCACGCTGGTATGGGTATAAGCCCCCGGATTGATAACGATCCCGTCCTGCGTTCCGTACGCCGCCTGGATGGCGTCCACCAGATCCCCTTCGTGGTTGGACTGGCAGAAGGATACCTCCGTGCCGCTTTCCGCCGCGTGCTTCCGGATCTTTGCCAGCAGGTCCTCATAGGTTTCCCGCCCGTAAAGTCCAGGTTCCCGGATTCCCAGCATGTTCAGGTTCGGTCCGTTGATAACCAGTATTTTCAAAGCTGCCACCTGCTTTCAATCTCCCGGGCCGCCTCCTCCGGCGTCCCTTCCGGGCGCACCGTGAAGTCCGCCGCCGCCCGGTATACCGGTTCCCGCTCCCGCCAGAGCCGGTCCATCTTTTCCCGTGTATCCGCCAGCGGCCGGTCCGCCGTCGGCGTCAGGGATTCCGCCGTCCGTTCCAGTAGGATCAGCCTGCCGTTCCGCCGCAGTGCCGTAACGTTTTCCTCCCGCAGCACCGCGCCGCCGCCTGTGGCGATAATCTGCCCGCCGCGCGCGGATACCTCAGCGATCACTTCGCTTTCAATTGCCCGGAAACGCTCCTCGCCGTCCTCCCGGAAGATTTCCGGAATGGTTTTCCCGGCTTTCCGCTCAATCAGTTTGTCCGTGTCCGCGCACGGCCTGCCGGTCCGCTGCCGCAGCGCCGCGGCAAGTGTACTCTTGCCGCTCCCCGGCATGCCGATCAGCACCATGTTTTCCTTTTCCCGCAGCAGTTCCCGGTAAATCGTCTCCGCCGTCTCTGCCGGATACACCTTGTCCCGGAACAGTTCCGCCGCGCGCACCGCCTGGGCTGTCAGCATATACAGCCCGCCCTCCGCTGGAATCCCGCGCTTCCGGGCTTCCAGCACCAGATTGGTCCGCAGCGGATTATACACAGCGTCCGCAGCTGCCTCAAGCTCCGGGAACAGCTTCAGATCCACCGGGCATTCGTCCGCGTGCGGATACATCCCGCAGGGCGTTGTGTTGATCAGGATCTGCGCGTCCCCGTGTTCCTCCGCCGCACAGGTATAGGTCACCGCGCCGTCCCTGCCGCTCCGGCTCACCCGCACCGTCTGCGAGGCTCCGAGTTTTTTCACCGTATACACCGCCGTCAGGCTGGTGCCGCCGGTTCCCGGAATCAGCACCTTTTTGCCCCGCGGATCCGCGCCGATCTTCCGCAGCAGCATGGCCAGCCCCGTCGCGTCCGTATTATCCCCGTACAGCTTTCCGCCGCGCCGCACGATGGTATTCACCGCGCCGATCGCCCGGGCGGTATCGCTGATTTCATCCAGAAACGGAATCACCGTCTGCTTGTATGGAATGGTCACATTGATTCCCCGGAAATCTCCCTTTCGCAGGAATTCCGGAACTTCCTCCGGCGCAAGCTCCCGCAGCTCGTACGGTTCCTCTCCCAGCCGGGCGTGGATCTCTGCTGAAAAGCTGTGGCCCAGGTGTTCCCCGATCAGTCCGTAAATCATGCTTCTTCTCCCCGCAGCCAGTCCGTGCCGAAACGCTGCGCCAGTGCGTCGCACAGCACCAGCGCCGTCACGCTGTCCGCCACCACCCGTGCCCGGTGTACAATCGCCGGATCGTGACGGCCCTTCAGGGTCAGTCTTTCTTCCTTCATGCCCTCCGCGTCCACGGAGTCCTGCGGCAGCGCGATGGACGGCGTCGGCTTGACAGCGCACCGGAATACCAGCGGCATCCCGTTGGATATTCCGCCGTTGATTCCGCCGTTCCGGTTCGTCCGGGTCACGATCCGCCCCGCCTGCAGGGCGAAGGCGTCGTTGGCTTCGCTGCCCCGCTTTTCCGCAAGGGCAAATCCTTCTCCGAATTCAACGCCCTTCACGCCGGGAATCGCAAACAGCGCGTGCGCCAGCATGCTTTCCAGCGTGTCGAACCAGGGCTCGCCGACGCCGGCCGGCATGCCTGTCACAACGGTTTCCAGCACACCGCCCACGCTGTCCCCGGCCTTCGCGGCTTCCCGGATGGCCGCCTGCATTTCCGCGCCTTTTTCCGCGTCCAGCACGGCAAAGACTTTGCTGTTCAGTTCCTCCGTCTGCGCCTCCGGATCGGTAAAAGCGGCGTCCTGAATTCCCGCGCACCGCAGAATATGGGTGCCGATGCGGATGCCTCGCCCCCGCAGCGCTCCGATGGCAACGGCTCCCGCCGCTGTCAGCGCCGCAGTGATCCGGCCGCTGAAATGGCCGCCGCCCCGGAAATCCTCATACCCGTGGTATTTCACACGGGCGGTATAATCCGCGTGCCCCGGCCGCAGCGCGCCCCGGGTGTAGTCTCCGCTGCGGGTGTCCGCGTTGGGGATCAGGATCGTCAGGGGCGTCCCCGTTGTCCGGCCTTCGAAGACGCCGCTCACGATTTCAAACGCGTCCTGTTCCCGCCGGGCAGTGGAAATGCTCCCGGCCGGCCTGCGCAGCTCCAGCTGATGCGCGATCAGGCTTTCGTCCACCGGGATTCCGGGGGCCAGGCCGTCCAGCACGGCGCCGATCTTCGCGCCGTGGCTTTCTCCGAACAGCGTGACGCACACGCTGGTTCCGAATGTATTCTTCATGCTTTTCCTTCTCCGTATACCGAAATATACCGGGCTTTCAGCTCCGCTGTCGTCATCCGCTGTTCCCTGAAGCTTCCGGCCTCGTCCGCCAGGATGGCAATGATCCCGTCCCCGGCGGCTTTCTTGTCGTGCGCCGCCGCCGCGATAACCCGGGACGCGTCCGCGCCGCACCGGGTCGGCAGCCCCAGCTTCTCCAGTACTTTTTTCAGCCGGTTCCGCACTTCCGGGCCGCACATGGGCAGCATGCCCAGCGCCACGCACTCCCCGTGCAGCAGGCCGTTTTCCGCGTGCAGCGCCTCGATCCCGTGGCCCAGGGTATGCCCGAAATTCAGTGCCCGCCGGAGGCCGCGCTCCTTCGCGTCCTGCTCCACCACGCTTTTCTTGATCCGCAGGGCACGCTCAATGACCGCGTCCATCCGCGCTCCGGTTTTCTCCGTCTCGAACCGGGAAAATTCCTCCGCGTCGAAACACAGCGCCATCTTCACCGCTTCCGCCAGCCCGTTGGCAATCTGCCGCGGCGGCAGGGTTGCCAGCACGTCCGGATCGATCAGCACCGCCTTCGGCTGATAAAACGCGCCGACAATATTTTTGATCCCGTCCAGATCCACCGCCGTCTTTCCGCCGATGGAGGAATCCACCTGGCTCAGCACCGTGGTGGGACAGTTGTAGAAATCGATCCCCCGCATATAGCAGGCTGCGGCAAACCCGGCCAGATCTCCCGGCACACCGCCGCCCACTGCCGCGACGCAGTCCCCCCGGCGCAGCCCGAAGGAGAGCATCCGGCGCAGCGCTTCCCGGAAAGTGTCCAGGTTTTTATTGGTTTCCCCGGCAGGCATCCGGAAAACGTCTGCCTCTTCGCACTGTGCTGCCAGCGTCCGCACCCATTGCTCCGGGACGCCGCTGTCCGTCACGATCAGAACCTTCCGGCGAAGGTTCAGATAGGCTCCCGCCTTTCCGAGAACACCCCGCTCCAGTACGATGTCATAGCTGTCTGCTCCCAGGTTCATGGGAATCACAGCAGCACCCATCCGCATCCCTCTTTCCGGCTATATACTGCCCCGAAGTATACATGATTTCCGCCTTTTTCGCAATGAAAGAGCAGCGCCAGTACAGTTCCGCAAACACAGCGGAGGCCGGGGATCTCTCCCCGGCCTCCGCTGAACCGTATCTGTTTTTCCCCCGCGGCTTTCCCCGTTATTTCAGCTGCGGAATGCGTTTTGCCGAATGGTACAGCAGCAGGCCCAGAACGCCGCAGCTGATAACCTCTCCGGCGCCGACCGTCAGGACCAGGTACCACCAGGCATCCGGTACGCCGTACACCTTCTGCAGCACAATCGGGACGATCACCATATTGCTGACCACCGGCGGAATCCACGCGACATACGGGGTTTTCCGCAGCAGGCGCGTTCCCACGGCGCCGATCAGCGTGGCCAGGGATCCGAAAACGATATCCCAGGGCAGGCACCCGGTAATCCAGTTGGCCAGGACGCAGCCCACCGTGAGTCCCGGAATCGCTGCCGGCGTAAATACCGGCAGGATCGTCAGCGCCTCGGAAATCCGGACCTGGATCGCTCCGCTGGCCAGTCCGAGGGCATTGGCAACCATCGTCAGTGCTACGTACAGTGCGGCGATCACGCCGCCCATCGTAATCGTCAGGGCTTGGTTCTTTCTCATTTTCTTCTTTCTCCTTAGTTTTGTTTTAGGTGAGGATGGTTTCGAACTCACCGCGCGCCATATTCCGCACGCAGGCGCCAGTATACCTTATTTTTCCATATTCCGCAATGCCGGATTTTTTTCTGTTTTTCCGTGCGTAAAAAAAGCCCGGAACGCGTTCGCTCCGGACTGTCTTTTCTTCAGTTTCAGCTCCTCTGTTATTCAAAGGACTCCAGTTTTCCGAAAGCGATCATGCTGCCCAGCACGCGCTTCTGCTTGTCCCATTTTCCCTGGATAATGGTCTTTCCGTTGAACAGCATGCATGCCGTTCCGCCGCCGTCCAGATTCAGCGCTTCGGTACACCCGTATTCCTGCAGCTTTTCAATCAGCCAGCTTCCCTTCACACCGGTATACTTGTCCGACGGAACGCCGACCACAATCACAATATAATGGAAAGGCTCCGCCATGCCGATCGCGGCCCGCGGGTTCGGCTGCGCCATAACGCCTTTTTTGTCGGAAGGATTCATAACCTCTTCGTTGGCTTCCCCGTCCCGGAGCAGCCATGGGCCGAAGGAAAACACCTGTACCGCGCCTTCCTCAAGGTACTCTTCCGCCGTCAGCTCGTCGCAGATCCGCGTTTTCATGCTTCCGTCCGCGTATACGGCCAGGGTGTCAAGATTCGGGAATGACCGTTTCTTCGAACTGTCCCGCGTTTTGGTGTACAGAATTTTCCCGTTCCGGATAATGATTCCCGTCGGCCAGGTGGATCCTTTGGAGTCGCGGGAAAACTGCCTGTATCCGTAATAATCGTCCGAAACAGCCAGCATCACCGGAAAATCTTTGACCAGGTTTTCCGGATACACCAGATGATACCCGTCGGGGCGCGGCGAGGTCTCCGGTTCCGGTGTCATGATCGCGAAAAGCGGCGAACGCTCGGACGCGTACACTTCCGCCACGCAGTACAGCAGGGTTTTCTTTTTGTCGGTCTTTTCCGTGAACTTCGTAATATGGATGGAAAGATCCCCGGTCGCGTACTGCCACTCTCCGTTTGCCTCGTCCTCCAGCAGATATGCTTCTCCCGGGTTGTCTCCCGTAAGGAAACCCTTTTCGTCAAAATACCAGCCGTCTTTTTCCGTCACGGCTCCCGATTCGCCGAAAGCGATCTCTTCCTCCTGCAGGTCTTCTCCCGCCGCGGCGGAAAACACGGTCACGGCTGCCGCCAGAATCATCAGAAATCTTTTCATCCGGTTTTTCATGCGTTCCTCCTGATGTAGTATTTCCGCAGCACCGCTCCGTTGATCCGGGCCCCCAGGAACCGGTGGATGTAAACCGCGAAATGCTGGTCCGCGCTGGCGATCCGTTTCCGGAAAGGGATCCGCTTCCGGTCCAGCGTACGGGCAATCTTCCGCCCCAGCCTGTCCGGATCCGATCCGCAGCTTTCATCCCGGTGGATCCGCTCCGTGGCGCTCCTGTACTCCGCAGCGTAGGGGGATTCCTCCGTCATGGCCGCCGCGTGTGGACGGTACTTGTCGCTCCCGCTCCGATGGTCTCCGGGCTCCACAAGCATCACCTGAATCCCGAAAGGTTTTCCTTCCAGCGCCAGGCACTCCGCGTACCCTTCAATGGCATGCTTGCTGGCCGTATAGGCGCTCTGGAAGGGAATTCCAAGCAGTCCGTTGATGGAGGAGAACATCACGATCTTACCGCCGCCCCGCGCGCGCAGCAGGGGCAGAACCGCCCGGTTCATCCGCACCATTCCCAGATAATTGGTGTCCATGACCCGGCGGAATTCCTCCGCCGACGTTTCCTCGCAGGATCCCAGCACCAGCATGCCCGCGCACTGCACCAGCGCGTCCGGCGGAGAGATTTCCTCCGCTTTCCGGCAGAAATCCCGCACGCTCTCCCCGTCCGTCACGTCCAGCTGCAGGCAGGTCATCCCGTCCCGCTGTCCGTCCGTAAAGCTCCGCGCGCCGGCGATCACCTGCCAGCCGTCGTCCCGTAAAGCCATCGCGGTATGCAGCCCCAGCCCGCTGGAGGCCCCCGTAACCCATACTGTCTTCATCGGTTTTTCACTCACAACTCTTAAAAAAGTGCTCCCGAGGCTTTCCTCGGGAGCCTTTTGAATGACTTTTATGCTCACAGCATTCTCAGAAGCAAGCCATCCGAAGGCGCCGGTGGCGCCTGCGTTGGATCCGCTCTGTCTCCGTATGACAGCATTCTTAAAAACAAGCCATCCGAAGGGGTCCAGGACGCTGGTTCCGGTGGCGCCTGCGTTGGATCCGATCCGGCCTCCGTATGACAGCATTCTTAAAAACAAGCCATCCGAAGGGGTCCAGGGGGCGATCGGAAAGCCCCCTGGTTCATTATTTGCTCATTGCTTCCTGCACTGCCACCGCAACCGCAACGGTCATGCCGACCATCGGGTTATTGCCGGCGCCCAGGAATCCCATCATTTCCACGTGGGCAGGCACGGAAGAAGATCCCGCGAACTGCGCGTCGGAATGCATCCGGCCCATGGTATCCGTCATACCGTAGGAAGCGGGGCCCGCTGCCATGTTGTCGGGATGCAGGGTACGTCCGGTGCCGCCGCCGCTGGCCACGGAGAAGTACTTCTTGCCGGCTTCCCAGCGTTCCTTCTTGTAGGTGCCCGCAACGGGATGCTGGAACCGGGTGGGGTTGGTGCTGTTGCCGGTAATGGAGATGTCAGCGCCCTCATGCCACATGATCGCAACGCCTTCGCGCACGTCATCCGCACCGTAGCAGTTGACCTTGGCCCGGTCACCGCTGGAATAGGCGGTCTTGCTGACGACGGTCAGGGCATGGTCTTCCTTCACGTCCGCGCTCAGGTAGTCATACTTGGTCTGCACATAGGTGAAACCGTTGATCCGGCTGATGATCATGGCGGCATCCTTGCCCAGGCCGTTCAGGATAACCCGCAGGGGTTTTTTCCGGACCTTATTGGCGTTCAGCGCGATCTTGATGGCGCCTTCCGCGGCCGCAAAGGATTCGTGGCCGGCCAGGAACGCGAAGCACTCGGTCTCCTCGTCCAGCAGCATGGCGCCCAGATTGCCGTGGCCGATACCGACCTGGCGCTGGTCCGCGACGGAGCCGGGGATGCAGAAGGCCTGCAGCGCGGTGCCGATCCACTTGGCGGCTTCCGCGGCGTTCTTCGCGCCTTCCTTGATGGCGATGGCGGCGCCCAGTTCATACGCCCACTTCACGTTTTCGAAGCAGATGGGCTGGGTGCTTTCAACGATAGAGTACGCGTCCACACCCTTGCCGTTGGTGAACGCCTTGACTTCTTCAAAGTTTTTGAATCCGTACTTGTCCAGAACAGGCTGCAGCTGAGGCATGCGGCCTTCATAGTTTTCAAACAGAGCCATTCGTGCCACCTCCCCTTACTCTTTCCGCGGGTCAATCCACTTGACCGCGCCGTCTTCAGCCTTGAACCGGCCGTAGGTGCCGAGATTCTTCTCGTACGCTTCATTCGGGGACATGCCCTTCTTGATGGCGTCCATCATCTTGCCCAGGCTCAGGAACTGATAGCCGCAGACCTGATCATCCTTGTCCAGGGCCATCTTGACTACGTAGCCTTCGGTCATCTCCAGATAGCGGGTGCCCTTTTCCTTGGTGCCGTACATGGTGCCCACCATGGAACGCAGGCCTTTGCCCAGGTCTTCCAGGCCGGCGCCGATGCGCAGGCCGTCATCGGAGAACGCGCTCTGGGTCCGGCCGTACACGATCTGCAGGAACAGTTCCCGCATAGCGGTATTGATGGCGTCGCAGACCAGGTCGGTGTTCAGCGCTTCCAGAATGGTCTTGCCGGGCAGGATTTCACTGGCCATAGCGGCGGAGTGCGTCATGCCGGAGCAGCCGATGGTTTCCACCAGCGCTTCCTGGATCACGCCGTCCTTTACATTCAGGCTCAGCTTGCAGGCGCCCTGCTGCGGAGCGCACCAGCCGATGCCGTGGGTATAACCGGAAATGTCCTTGATTTCCTTGGCCTGAATCCATTTTCCTTCTTCAGGAATAGGTGCGGGGCCATGGTTCGGGCCCTTCGCAACACAGACCATGTCTTCAACTTCTTTGGTGTATTGCATGTGACTCGTTTCCTCCTGTTCAGTGTAATGTAGCTATCCGATTCAGTATATCATAACCTTTTCGGCTTGTACAACTTTTTTTAAAGCGCTTTCAGCACCTCGCGGATCGCGCTGAACGCTTTTGCAGCGCTGTTCCTTACGTTCCTGTCGAAATCCGCCCCGGTTCCGTCAAAAGCGTCGCTGATGCATTTGATGGACAGGCATTTCACGTGGCTTCGTTCACACACCCGGGCGATTCCCGCCAGTTCCATCTCGCAGATCCCGCAGCCGGATTCCCGCAGGCGAAGCTTTTCAGCCCGGTCTTCCACAAATTTGTCCCCGCTTGCCGCTGTAATCCTCCGGATTCCCGGAATTCGTTCCGTAACCAGGTTCACCATGCCGGCATCAAGGGGAATAAATTCATCCGGGTATTCTTCATACTGGCCCACTTTCACGCAGTCGCTGAAAGGCGTAACGTCAAAATCGTAATGCCACGCCTTCTCCGCCACGAAAAGATCCTCAACCTTCAGGTCCGCGTCCAGCGCCCCGGCCACGCCGAAGTTCACGATGAGTTCGCATCCGTACCTCACAATCAGCAGCATGGTCGCCGATGACGCGTCAATTTCGCCGCAGCCGGACTGTACAGCGAATATGTCGTGCCCTTCCATCCTGGTTTTGTATACGGTTCTGCCCGCGACCGTCTCCTCGGTCCGTTCTTCCCCGCTCGCCAGAAAAGCTTCCAGTTCCCGTTCAACGGCAATCAGCATTCCGATCTTCATATTCCCGTACCTCTCTTCATTCATGTCATCCTGAGCAGCGCGAAGGATCTTTCAGTCCGTAACTAAATGATTGAAAAGAGGCTGTCAAGCGACAGCCTCTCTTTAATCTGTGTAATTACTTGGTCATAGCGGCGATCTCAGCGGCCAGGTCGTCCTTCCGCTTCTCGATGCCTTCGCCGCGTTCGAACCGGGTAAACCGCACGATATCCAGCACCGCGCCGGCGGCTTTGGCGATCTCAGCCATCAGGCCCTTGATATTCTTGTCGCCGTCCTTGACGAAGGGCTGCTCCAGCAGACAGACTTCCTTGTAGTACTTCTCGATCCGGCCTTCGACCATCCGGTCGACGATCTTCTCGGGCTTGCCTTCGTTCAGCGCCTGCGCGCGCAGGATTTCCTTTTCCTTTTCAAGCTTCTCGACATCCACTTCCTCACGGCGGACCGCTTCGGGCTTCGCCGCGGCGATCTGCAGCGCCAGGTCATGGGCAAAGGTCTTCACGGCGTCGTTGCTGCGGCCGGCTTCGTCCGTGGCAACTTCAACCATAACGCCGACCTTGCCGCCCAGGTGGATGTAGGTGTCAACCACACCGGTGGTCTCATAGCGGCTGAAACGGCGGATGCTGATCTTCTCGCCGATGGCAACGGTAGCGTCGCTCACCAGGTCGGAAATGGTCTTGCTGTTGTCGTCCACGAAGGGCTGCGCCATCAGGGTGTCCACATCCGCGGGATTGGCCAGCGCAACCTGCTTGGCAACCTTGTTGGCAAAGCTGACGAAGTTGTCGGTCTTCGCGACGAAGTCGGTTTCGCAGTTGACTTCAACGATCGCGCCGATCTTTCCGTCTTCGCTCACATACTGGGCGACCACGCCTTCCGCGGCAATGCGGCTGGCCTTCTTGGCGGCCTGGCTCAGTCCCTTTTCACGCAGCCATTCGATGGCCTTTTCCATATCGCCGTCGCTCTCAACCAGAGCCTTTTTGCAGTCCATCATACCGGCGCTGGTGCGCTCGCGCAGTTCCTTAACCATTGCAGAAGTAATTGCTGCCATGTTAATCAATCCTTTCTTTTATTGTATCGCTGCGCTCATTTGTATCATTCTGAGCGAAGCGAAGAATCTGTCAGGCTTCCGGCTTCTCCGCTTCAGCTTCCGCTTCGGCTTCGGGAGCAGCGGCTTCAGCGTCTTCGTTCTGCTCGCCCTGCTTGCCTTCCAGCACAGCGTCAGCCAGCTTGCCGGCGATCAGCTTCACGGCGCGGATCGCGTCGTCGTTGCCGGGGATGACGTAGTCGATCTCATCGGGATCGCAGTTGGTATCAACGATACCCACGATCGGGATGCCCAGGATGCGGGCTTCGGTCACGGCGATGTGTTCCTTGCGGGGGTCCACAACGAACAGGGCGCCGGGGAGCTTCTTCATTTCACGGATGCCGCCCAGGTTGGTCTGCAGCTTTTCACGCTCATGGATCAGCTTGATGACTTCCTTCGATCAGCTTGATGACTTCCTTCTTGGGCAGGACATCGAACTGGCCGCTCTGTTCCATCTTGTCGATCTGGTTCAGCCGGTCGATCCGGGTACGGATGGTTTTGAAGTTGGTCAGCATGCCGCCCAGCCAACGGTTGTTCACATAGAACATATTGCAGCGCTTGGCTTCGCTCTCGATGGATTCCTGCGCCTGCTTCTTGGTGCCGACGAACAGGATGCTCTTGCCTTCCATCGCGACGTCGCGGACGAACGCGTAAGCTTCGTCAACCTTGCGGACGGTCTTCTGCAGGTCGATGATGTAGGTACGCCGGCTTCCAGGAGCTGTTTCATGGAAATGACTGCCATTTGGGGTTCCCTCCTTGTTATTTTCCACCCCTTTCTCCTTCGCAACCGGCCACCGCGCGAGCGGCACAAGCAGTCGCAGAGAAAAGGTGCGTAATCGGATGGATTTTAACACATCCGTCTGTTAAAATCAACCACAAAATATAGTGCTGTAAAGTCTCCGGATCAAGCCAAAAACCTACTAAACTTCAGTCTCTCCGGCCGCTAAATCCGCAGGTCGACCCACTTTCCCTGCCGGAAGCGCCGCCGCATCAGCGTAAACCGCGACAGCTGGTCAGACAGCACGCCAAGCCAGACGCCGTGCAGCCCCATATTGAAAACCAGTACCAGCACCAGCGTCACCACCGTCCGGATCACCGTCACGCTGATCAGCGCGCAGACCAGCGTATACCGTACATCCCCGGCCGCCCGCAGGCATCCGGTATAAATAATCTGGGAAATCTGCAGCAGCACGATCACCATCGTGTACCGGGAAATGATCACGCCCATATCCAGGATATGCGCTTCCTTGAAGTACAGACTGTAGAACCACCTGCCGCCCACCAACAGCAGAACCGCCAGCACCACGGAAATCAGGAAGCCGATCCGCTGGCAGATCCCGCCGTACTCCCGCGCTTCCTTCTTCTTCCCGGCGCCCAGGGCTTCCCCGGTCAGCGCCACCGCGGCCACCTGCATGCCGTCCGCGAAGGAGAAGCCGAGCCCCAGAATGTTCATGCCGATGTTGTGGGCCGCGAATTCATCCGTCCCCAGCCTGGCTGCCAGCAGCGCCGTAGCCAGGAATCCCACCCGCATGGCGATATTTTCCAGGGAGGAGTTGTACGCCAGCCGCCAGATGGATTTCAGGCACTCCTTCGTCGCCCGGACCTTATTGCGGAGGATATCCGGAATCCGTACATAGCTGTTGGGGCGGAACAGCGAGAATACCGCCATTCCGGCAGACACCACCGTGCCCAGCACCGTAGCGATTGCCGCGCCCCGGATTCCCCACGCCGGGAATCCCAGATGCCCCTCGATCAGCAGATAATTGAAGAAAACGTTCACAATGCTGCTGGTCAGGTTTGTGGTCATGGAAAGGCGGGTGTTCCCGCTCCCCCGCTGCGCCGCGTTGATGATCATCGTCAGCATGTTGAAGAACGTTCCGCCCATAATAATCCGGAAATATTCCACCGCCGCTTCATGGGTATCGGCGTTGCTGCCTGCCAGTATCATGATCTGCGGCGCGAAAACCACAAACACAACTGATATCACCGCGCACAGCAGGGTGGACAGAATCAGCGCCGTCACCATGATCTCATTGGCGTTCTCCCGCCGCTGCTCGCCTTTCCGCCGGGCAATCAGCGCGGAAACCGCGATATTGATCCCGAAGAACAGCGTCAGCCCGATAAACTTCGGCTGGTTGGTCAGCCCGACGGCCGCCACGGCGTAGCTGCCCATGGCGGAAACCATCATCGTATCAATCATGCCCGCCAGCGTCACGAAAAAGCTCTCCGCCATGGCCGGCCATGCGACGGAGATCGCTTTACGGGTCATTTCCCTGCGTTCGGACTGCTGCTGCGGATCCCGCTGTCGGTTTGTTTGTTCCATGAGTTCCCTTTCTGAACACCTTGGCCTGTCCGTCCGGATGCCGTAAAAAGTGCGTACAGATTATATCACTCCTTCCTTTTTATTGGAAGCGATATGTCTCTTTCTGACGAAATCACGGCATCCCCCCGTGTCGTCCTGCGCAGCGCGAAGGATCCCTCACTGGTCATCAGCCGGTAAAAATGCTATACTCCCAGTATCAGCAGCAAAAAGGAGGAATGCAGCATGGCGCAGAATCTCGCCGTCGGCCTGGCCGCCCACGTGGACGCCGGGAAAACCACCCTGTCCGAAGCCATGCTGTATCTCAGCGGCACCCTGCGGAAACAGGGCCGCGTAGACCACGGGGATACCTTCCTGGATACGGACCAGATGGAAAAGGAACGGGGAATCACCATCTTCTCCAAAGAGGCCCGTCTCACCTGGAAAAAAACAAATATTACCCTGATCGATACTCCCGGCCATACGGATTTTGCCGGTGAAACCGAACGCGCGCTCAGCGTCATGGATCTTGCCGTACTGGTAATTTCCGCCGCAGAGGGGGTTCAGTCCCATACCCGCACCCTCTGGAAACTTCTGGACCGCTTCAGCGTGCCCGTGCTGATCTTCGTCAATAAAACCGACAGGTTCACCGGAGACCGGGAAGAATTTCTCGCTTCCCTGGGTGTCCTTTCAGACCGGATCGTGGATTTCTCCCCGGACGCTTCGTCAGATCCGCTGGAAAAAACAGCTCTCTGCGACGAAACCTGCCTGGACCTTTATCTCCGGGAAGGAACGATCCCGGCAAAACGGATCCGCGGACTGGTCCGCAGCCGGGGCCTCTTTCCCTGCTTTTTCGGCGCCGCCCTTCACAACCAAGGCGTGGAACCCCTGCTGGACTGCCTGTCCGGCTTTGCGGACGAATTCCCGCATTCAGACGGATTCGGCGCCCGTGTCTACAAAATCGCCCGGGATCCCCAGGGCGCCCGGCTGACCTTCCTGAAGGTCACCGGCGGCGAGCTGAAGGTCCGGGATTCCCTCAGCGGCGGTGAAGGAGAAACCGCCTGGTCGGAAAAAGTCGCGGAAATCCGTCAGTATTCCGGTGCCCGTTTCACCGCTGTGCCAAAGGCCGCGGCAGGGGAGCTGTGCTGCGTCACCGGCCTGTCAAAAGCCATGCCCGGCGACGGTCTCGGAACCGAAACCGCCCGCGGCGGGCAGACCCAGCGTCCCTGTTTTGCCTGCCGGGTAATCCCCGGTCCCGGAGAAGATCCGCACCGGGTCCTCGACGCCCTCACCGCGCTCTCGGAAGAAGAACCGCTCCTGCAGGTGGAATATCTGGAAGCCCGCAGGGAAATCCGGGTGCACTCCATGGGGGATATATATCTGGAGGTCCTCCGTCGTCTCCTGCAGGACCGTTACGGACTCAATGTCTCCTTCGGCGAAACCTCCGTGCTTTACCGGGAAACCATCGCCGCCCCGGCGGAAGGAGTCGGGCATTACGAACCCCTCCGCCACTACGCGGAAGTTCATCTGCTGCTTGAGCCGCTCCCTGCCGGCAGCGGTCTCGTCTTCGCCACGGATATCTCCACGGACGATCTGGCCCTGAACTGGCAGCGCCTCATCCTCACCCATCTGCGGGAAAAAGTGCACCGGGGCGTCCTTACCGGCTCTCCCATTACCGATATGCGGATTACCCTGGTCAACGGCCGCGCCCATCTGAAGCATACAGAAGGCGGGGATTTCCGCCAGGCCACCTACCGCGCCGTCCGCAACGGCCTCATGAAAACCCGCAGCGTCCTGCTGGAGCCCTGGCTGGCGCTTGAGATCACCGCTCCCGTGGAATACATGGGACGCGTTATGAACGACCTTTCCCTGATGGGCGGCAAACCGGAGCCTCCGGAAAACACCGCTGACGGCCTTGCCCGGATCCGCGCCGCCGCGCCCGCCTCCGCCTGCGCCGGCTACGCCCGGGAACTCCGGACCCAGACTAAAGGCCGTGGCCGGATGGCCTCCTCCTTCCGTGCCTGGCTTCCATGCGCTGATCAGGACAGGATTGTCGCGGAAAAAGGATACGATCCGCTCCGGGACGTGTTCAATTCCCCGGACTCCGTCTTCTGTTCCCACGGTGCCGGCGTGACCGTCCCCTGGGACCAGGTGGAGCAGTATATGCACCTTCCCCTCCGGGACGCTGTAAGAAAATCTTCTGCGCAGGAAACCCGCGCCGGCGGATCCTCCGCCCCGGTCGCCGGCTCCCGGGAAGAGGAGGAAGCCCTGCAGGTGATTTTTGAAAAAACCTACGGCCCCGTAAAATCCCGCCAGCTGCTGGCTCCCGTCCCGAAGGAGCTTCCGCCGGAAACGCCGCAGAAAAAAAAGGAGCCTCTGCCGGAACGGGAAATCCTGCTGGTGGACGGCTATAACGTCATTTTCGCCTGGGAAGAATGGAAGGAACGGGTACAGGACGATTTCGACACCGCCCGCGCCCAGCTCTCGGAGCTCCTCTGCGATTACGCGGGAATGACCGGCAAGGACGTCATCCTGGTCTTCGATGCCTACAAGGTCAAAGGCAATCCCGGTTCCGCGGAAAAATACAGGAATATATATGTGGTTTATACCCGGGAAGCGCAGACTGCCGACGCCTATATCGAAAAAACCACGCTTCTCGCCCGGGGGCGGGCACGGGTCCGGGTCGTCACCTCCGACCGGCCCGAACAGCTGATCGCCCTGGGCAACGAATCCCTCCGTACCTCCGCCCGGGAATTCCGCCGGGAAGTCATCCAGGTGCAGGGGAGCATCTCTGAGTATCTCGCGAAAAACTACAAACCCGGCAGCGAAAGAGTCCTGGAAAAGCTCTACAAGGAAGCCTGGAAAAAGTCCAGAACCTGAATCAGCATCCGGCCGCTGATTCCCAGTGTCATCCTGAGCCTGCCGAAGGATCTTCTCCACCGTGCCATCCTGAGCATCCGCGAAGGATCTTTTTTTCTTCTTTACTTTCCCGTTTGCATAATGGTATAATCCACTCAGGCAAAAGCCGGAAAGAAAAAATAATAACTGGAGGTAAAATACTATGAAGTGGGTATGCCCCGTATGCGGCTACGTACATGAAGGACCTGAACCGCCGGAAAAGTGCCCGGTATGTAAGGTTCCCGGATCCAAGTTCATCAAACAGGAAGGCGAAATGACCTGGGCCGCCGAGCATGTGATCGGCGTTGCCAAGGATGTGCCGGAAGAAATCAAGGCCGGTCTCCGCGCCAACTTTGAGGGCGAATGCACCGAAGTCGGCATGTACCTGGCCATGGGCCGCGCCGCTGCCCGTGAAGGCTATCCGGAGATCGCGGAATACTGGAAGACCGCCGCGTTCGAGGAGGCAGAGCATGCCGCCAAGTTCGCGGAGCTCCTGGGAGAAGTCGTCTCCCCCAGCACCAAGGAAAATCTGCGTGTCCGCGTGGAAGCCGAAAACGGCGCCACCCAGGGCAAGACCGACCTGGCCAAGAAAGCCAAGGAGCTCGGCCTGGACGCCATCCATGACACCGTGCATGAAATGGCCCGCGACGAAGCGCGTCACGGCAAAGCCTTCAAAGGCCTGCTGGAAAGGTATTTCAAGTAATCTGGAAATCCTTATAAATCAAGGACTTATGAGGAATCGTTCTGAAAAGGACGATTCCTTTATGCCGATGCCGCAAAGGTGTACTTCAGGCGCCATTGTGTATTCAGCTATCGTCTCAAGGCAATTTCTGATATGACAGATGATGGAGTCGTTCAGAAATGCCATTGGTAGCAGGAGGAGCATCATATGGCGGATGATTATCGGGCCTTTGTGAAGGAAAACTTTCCGCATCTCGCATAAGCCAGGGACGGCAAGGTCTTCAAGGACCTGCTGGAGCGGTACTTCAGGTAATTGATATTTCAAGGTTTCAAGGAGACAGGGGACTGTCTCCTGTCCTTTTTTAATGAAAGGAAGGGAGAAACGAGATGAAGAAAAGGATCTGTTTCATCGTTCCGGTCCTCCTGCTGCTGTCGTTTCTTTGCTTTACAGCCGGAAGCGCGGAGGAGGTCTCAGCGAAGCCGCTGCAGCTGAACCGGCAGAATTCGGTTTCCATCAAAGAAAACGGCGGGTTTGGTTATTTCTCTTTTATGCCAGATGAAACGGGGATTTATCTGTTCTCATCCGGGGGATCCGGCACCACAGTGTTCCTTTACGATGAGGATATGTCTCAATATGCCGATGGCGACGCGGAGTGCATCTGCGAGCTGGAGGGCGGGAAACAATACTACTGCAGCGCTAGGTTTCAGAGATACGATAAAAAAGGAACCATCCAGGTCAAGGTAACAAAGGTGAATTTCGGGTGGACGCTGGAGGACGGCGTGCTGACCATTTCCGGGAAATGCCCTATCCCGGACTTCGGCAAGAGACCTGTGCCATGGCACGACCGGAGTGAAGAGATTACCGCTGTTGCGATGGAAGAAGGCATCACCCGGTTCCGGATGGATGATTTTGCCGGCCTGGAAAACCTGGAAAGCATCAGCATCCCGGCTAGCGTAAACAGGCTGGATTCTTCGTCGTCCATCGGGTATGTTCATCGACGCCTGAAAAACATTGAGGTCGCCGCTAGGAACAAAGCCTATACGTCGGAGGACGGCGTGCTGTTTGACAAAAAGAAAACGGAACTGCTCCTTTATCCGGCAGGAAAAACCGAAACGTCTTATACGGTGCCGGACAAGGTAAGCGAAATTTACGTATACGCGTTCAAAGGAAGCCACCTGGAGAAAGTCATCCTTCCAGACAGTCTGAAATCCATCAACGTCGGAGCGTTTGAGGAATCCGCCCTGACTTCCATCCTGATTCCGGCGAAAGTATCGTATATTTATAATAATCCCTTCATGGGCTGCGACAGATTAACAGAAATCACCGTATCGGAGAAGAACGGGGTTTTTGTTTCCCGGGACGGAATTCTGTACAGCAGAGAGAAAAACGAGCTCCTGGCCTATCCCGCCGGGAAACCGGAAGCCTCCTTCACTGTTCCAAAAACCACAGAGAAGATCGAAGGAAACGCTTTCTCAACCTGCATGAACCTTACTTCAGTCACTATTCCGAATACGGTGACCCTGGTCAGATCGGATATCTTTAACTATTGCGCCAATCTGCAGGACGTGTATTACGAAGGAACAAAGGCTGAATGGAACAAGCTCAGCAACGGCGAAGGGGATCCGTTCAGGTATTTTTCGATGTTCGGTACGCTGCACTGCGCGGACACACCCGTTTCCGGGGACAATCCGGCTGCGGAAACCGGGAATCCCCCACGGGAGCTTTTCGGACGGAAAATCCCGAAGTTTCCCAAATGGATGGAACCGGATCGGTGCGTGGTGCAGGGAGATACCCTGACCATTACCATGCCCCGGACGATGGAAAATATGTGGCTCAGTGAAATCGATACGGATCAGTCTGTATCCGGGATGGACAGGAAAACAATTTCCATGAAGATACAGGATCCGTCACACGCTTTCGCGCTTACCACGCTGTACTCCAGCCAGAACCCCGGAATGCAGAGGTACAACCTGTGGATGTATTACCGTTTTGAGATCCGGGATGGGGTACTTGTTGAAACCGAAGGTTCCGCCCAATATGATTTATATGATTCCCCGGAATTCTGGGAAAACGGAATAACCTGTTATTATGACCGGCAGGCAGACATATCCAGCCTGGTGGATAGGCAAGGAGAGAAAGACGGGGAAACCACCGTATTAAGGCAATTTGATTATTCACTGCTTAAAACAGGCTGGAGGGGAGAATTCATAACCGTCCGTTCCGCGGAGCAGGGAGATGGATACCTGAACCATTTCTGCGCGTATTCCCAGAACCTTTCCGATAAGCCGTTTTCCCTGAGCTGGGGTACAACGTGGTGTGAAAGGTATTGGTCCCCATTGGACTTGGATTTTCACGATGAGGTGGACGTTTATAAACTGAATGTATATCTCTCTGCGGAGGAGGATCGTTACGGATACAGGCAGGAGATCCATGAGCTTTATCCGGAAACGAAGGAGGACATTCCTTACCAGTACGGGGTTATCAGTCATTCTGAAGATACCGATGACCAAGGGTACAGGAATGACATAACCCTGTTTGCGTATCCGGAAGACGAGCCTCTGCTTATATGGCAGGGGGACCGGCTCATCCTGAGCCCGGAAGTCCGGGACCTGAACGGAAACCCGCTGCCGATACCGGAATTACCCGATCTTTCCGTCCTGGAAAAACTGTTCTGAGCCGTTCCGGAAGGAGACAGGGGACCATCCCCCTATCTCTTCGTTTAGAAGTTGCTTCTGAGACGTACAACAGTTGCACCAAAGATAAATAAAAAACGTATCACACTTGACTCCCTCTTGCATCCTTCCATATTCATTGACAGATAAGGCTTTTCACGATATCATGAGTCATCCCGCAATGAAAGGAATATCCAGCAACCAAGCCACGTAGGCCGAAGGCCCGCTATGACACCATGCATGAACTGGCCGTCGCGGCAAAACCTTCAAAGGCCTGCTGGATAGGTACTTTGGCAAATGATTCTATTCTATGAGCGTTCCGCATTTGTTCAGTCAGTATTGAAAGACGCAAAGTATGTTTCAAAACTGTCAGATGACAATTATGAATGTAACGGCCACGGCATGGCATATAGCGGAGCCAAATACCTGTATCGGGGATCTGCGGGGGAATTCATCGTCCACACCCGCGGATACAGAGGCTACGAATCGCCGCAGGATCGAGTCCTCCCACTGCCGGAATCTGTAAGTTCGGCAGACTATCTGTCTTATGAATCGGATCATCAGACAGAGTATTCACCTTGGTATGACATGATCTTGGCGGATGACAAGGGATGAAACCCGTCACGACAAATCCTTCAAGGGTCTGTTCTGCTGGAGCGGTACTTCAAGTAATTAATATTTCAAGGGTTTCAAGGGATTCTCTCAAATTGGGAGAATCCCTTTTTATACCTTCTTCGAGACTCGCAATTGTACATCACACTTGCTTCCCTCTTGTATCCTTGGTTATAACACAGTAACCGAAAGAAAAGCTATATTCAGGTCAAATCTCAAATTACTGCCACCTTGTCCGCCGACTGCGTATCTATAGGCCAGACAAGAATCCGGCCGAATAAAGAAAAGAAAAGCTAAAGGAGATCAAGAATATGAATACAAATACAATGTAACTGAATTTGAACGAAATGGAAATAGTTACCGGCGGAAGCGTTCTGAACCATGTGGCAGGAGCAGTCGTCGGCGCCGTAGCTGGCGCAGCCGGCGGAGCTGCGGCAGGTTTCGTGTGCGCCGGCCCTGCAGGCGCGACAATCGGGGCTGGCACCGGATGTCTCTTCGGTGCATTGATTGGCGGAATTTCCGGCTTTGACGTATCAAGAAGTGGTTCACTGACTAACTCCGGGAAGCCGGTTAACCTGCTGCCTTCCCTGCTTTGGAGAATGTGAACAGATTGGAAAGTCAACGGGAGCTGTCTCATATGATCTTCTCAGATCATTTTGAGACAGCTCCTTTTTTTACGTCCGGATACCGTTGTTGAACGCTTCGGTACAAAGCAGAAGCGTTCCATACTCATTGACAGATAAGACCATTAACGATATCATAAATCATCCCACCTTGGAAGGAATTTCCAGCAATATCCAGCGTGGACCGAAGGCCCACGATAACATTGTGCATGAAATGGCCCGCGACGAAGCGCGTCACGGCATGCCTTCAAGGGACTGCTGGAACAGTATTTCAATTAAACATCAACAGAGAGGGTGGAATTCCATCCGCTTTATTCGTGAAGACCGGGAAGGAGATTGGATCATGAAAAGCTCAGGAGAAAAAACATGCGCTGTTCTTCCGCCTTCTGAACTGGATCTGGTAATCACCTGTTCCCATTCAAAGCGCTGCCTGCTGAAAGCCGGTGTGAATACGCTTTCACAACTGCGTACGCTGTCAAGAGACGATCTTTTGCGCATCCGCGGAATTGGCCCGGTGATCGCGGACAGTATTCTTGATGCACAGGAACTGTACGCATCACAGTCAGCCGGCAAAAAGCCCTGATTCCCCGGCCTGCCGCGTCAAAGCCTTCAAAAGACTGTTGGAGAGGAATAGAGGATCTGTTGAGTATTTCCTCTTTTTCATTTTCATTAAAAGACTGCTCCCTCCATGCGACAGTTTTCTTTTTTTACTGTCTTTCATGGAGGGAGCATATCAAATCAGCAGGGGATTTGTTTCAGCTCAATGTCCTTCCCAGTCAATAACAAGATTTGCATTGCAATCTTCAAAAGCACTGGCAGGATAGTTCGTCACACTCGCGGGGATTCTGACATATACGAGGTTCATGCATTTTGCAAACGCATTCTCGCCAATGGTTGTGCAACCTTCGGGAATAATGACCACTTCACAGGCAGTTCCCTTAAATGCTTCTGCATCTATTTCAGTTAATCGTGTCGGCAACAGCAATACAAATGCATCCTGTACAGCTATTTTCATAGAGGCTGTCACGCCTGAAGCAGCTGTAGCAATGATGGTAGTGGTGCCTGCAGTTATTCCGTGAACCAAACCATCTTCATCAACCGTTGCAACTTCTGGATTACTGCTTGTAAAAGTAATCAGGTGATTAATGCAGCTTTGTGTACGCATCGTTACATTGGCAATCGTCTGATAATTTGTATAAGGAAAAATCGTTACATTTTTTTCTTCAAATTCAATAGCAGAAACAGGATAGCGGATATGAAGAATGCATTCCCGATATAATCCATTTTCACCATAAGCAGTTATAGTGACATCTCCCGGTTTCTGCGACGAAACCAAACCGGATGCATTGACGGTAGCCTGTGAAGGATCTGAACTGCTCCAGAATATCAGTGGTTCAGCATTGACTGGCTTAATATCCGTAGCGCTTAACTGCAAGGTTTCTTTTGCAACAATCCATGCTTCAGTATAATTGATATGGAAGGATTTTGGTGGAATATATGATGATATTTTTACACTGTCTGATACAGAACCCGCAGTTGCTGTTATTATGGCTGTACCTATTGATTTTGCTGATACTGTTCCATCGGAAGAAACTGAAATAATATTAGAATCAGTACTGCTCCATTTAATGGTTGGATTGTCATGGAAAGGAGAAATACAGTAATTGAGTTTATAAGTATCCCCTTTTTTAATACGGAAATCATTCTCTATATTAATGAATCGAATTGTGGTAAAAGAAAGCTCATCCAGCAGAACCACAGAATAACCTTTGTTTCTGTAGCAAGATTCAACATCTGTATATTCGTAGCAATAGATTGTTGTTGTTAATGGAATCCAGCTTCCCTCATCAATAAACTTATCGCTTGGTGTATGAAGAAAGATAATAGATTCAAGATTATTATTTTCTCCGAAAGAGTCGCCGCCGAGTGTGGTTACACTTCCTGGAATAGTAATACTCTTAAGATTATTGCATTGCATAAAATTGTTATTAACAATGCTTGTTACACTGTCAGGAATTGAAACGTTTACCAGATTGTTACAACCGCTGCACAATGCATACGGAATGGTGTCTACTCCATCCGGGATATCTAAACCGGACAAACTGCTGCAATAGTAAAATGCTGCATTCCCAATCTCTGTTACGCTGTTGGGTATAATGATGCTTGCAAGGTTACTACATTCTTGAAAAGCACTTTCACCAATACATGTTACACTGTCAGGAATATCAACACTGGTTAATCTGAAGCAAGAATAAAACGAATAATCGCCTATACTTGTCACTCCGTTATCAATTGAAACAGATTGAACAAGATGACGAATACTGTACCAGGGCGCATAGAATTGATAGCCGTATTGATCCATCTGTCCTGTTCCATTGATAGTCAATACTCCCTGATTATCCAGAGTCCAAGTTATATTCTCTCCGCACTTGCCGCTATCAATAATCCCCGCTTCCGCCATTAACGGCAGCATCAACAAGAATAGTCCGATAATTGTTAACAGGACAATCCGCCTTTTCATTTATACAAGTCGAGTAGACAGCTCGACACTCCTTTCAAGTATTTCAGCTTGTGAAGGGATGTCGCTGCCCCTCACAGAACCGTACGTGCGGTTTTTCCGCATACGG
>ONJM01000048.1 GCA_900318145.1 uncultured Eubacteriales bacterium | reverse complement strand
TGGCCTGAGCGGCAACAAAACAGATACACTGAAAGATCCGGACGCGTACCTGAGCTGGAACGGCCGCCTTTTCCGCTGCGCTGTAAAAAACGGTTACGGGAAGACAGCATACTCCGCCGCGGCAAAGCTCACCGTCATCGCAAAGCCGGCCATTACCGTTCAGCCAGGCGATACCATCACAACAAACGGAGGCACCTGCAGTTTTTCCGTTACCGCGACAGGCACAGGCCTCAGCTATCACTGGCAGTGGTCCGGGGACAGCGGCGCCAGCTGGAATGACATCAATTCCACATCCCGCAAAATTACATACAACAACACCAGCATCTCCTGGAACGGCTATCTGTTCCGCTGCACCGTATCGGATTCCTACGGCAATTCCGTAACTTCCGGGCCGGCTTGTCTAACTGTGGTCAATCCGCCAAAGATTACCGTACAGCCTGAGAGCCGGAAGGTGAACGCCGGAGTATCCGTCAGTTTCTCCGTAACCGCCACCGGAACAGGCCTGACCTACCAGTGGCAGGGCTCCAGCGACGGAGGCACTACCTGGAGCAACTCTACAATAGCCACCAGCAACAGCAGTACGTTTACTTTTTATTCCGCGAAATCTCTGGCCGGCAACCACTACCGCTGCATCGTGAAAGACAAGTACGGGTTTACGGATACCTCCGCGGAAGCCGTCCTGACGATTCAGACCGAAACCGTATACCGGGCGCTGCTCATCGGCGAGGTCAGTTTTTATGGATACGACAACATTAATCAACGTTATTGTAAAGACCCCCTGGATTGTACCCGCGCCGACGTAAATAATATGAAAAAGATGCTGCAAAGCGCCACAGGCCCCGGCGGCGGTTCATATAGCGTAACCGCAAGGACCGATGTAGGTTATGCAACTATCCGTTCCCTGATTTCCAGTACCTTTGCCGACACCACGGAGAATGACGTTTCCCTGATTTTGCTCTCAACCCACGGCAATGATGCATCGACAGACAGCAACGGACACATCACCGCCAGAAATAACGGAGATTTGAAGATGCCGTTCCTGGGGACGGAGGATGAGATGAATGTCGAGGAAAACAGGATCAATTACCGCTGGAAGGACAGCGACGGCGTTGAGCGCGATCATACGAAGTATCTTTCATTCAGCACTCTGGTGAGCTGGCTGAACACCTATGTAAAGGGCGAGGTGATTGTGCTGATCGATTCCTGCGGCGCCGGCGCGGCGATCTGGGAAACGGACCTGGAGCAGAACGGCACCGGCAGCGAAGCGATTTCTGATTCCGATATCGCGGCAGCGTGGGTCAGCCGGGCGATCAGTGCGTTCTCCGCGGGGGATCCGGGCCTTTCTCCGGATGAAGGTGAATGGGAAGCCAATACCGGAGAATTGCGGGTTCTGAATAAATACTACGTGCTTGCGGCGGCACGGTACGGGGAGATGAGTTTTGGCGGCTACTCAGGCAGTGTTTTTACCAATAGGCTTATCAAGGGCGTCGGATCCAAAGGCAATATGCCGGCGGACAGCAACAGCAACGGCACGGTAGATCTGGCAGAAATGTATAATTATATCCGGCAGATTGACGGACAAACCGGCTCTTATAATGACTGGTATGGTGAGTACTGCCAGCATGTCCAGCGCTATCCCGCCAGCGGCGCCGGAAGCACTTATCCGCTGTTTACGTTCAAGTAGGTTTATTGTGTACTGTGCCGTTATACCTGAAGGATAACAAGTCTGTGACGCTGCAGACGGAAGGCGAACAGGTAGTATCCGAAAATGAAGGACCGCATGAAAATCCGCAGGATCATTATGGCACTGGCCGGAATGGCTGTGGCCGGCATTGCCATAGGCTTTTTCAAACGGGCGTTTTTCGGCGTGGATCCGTTTCAGTGCTTCTGCAACGGGATCAATCAGGTGATTCCCATCGGTTTCGGAACGCTGTATATGCTGATCAACGCCGTGTTGCTGGCGGTGGATTTCTTCCTGGACCGGCATTATATCGGGATTTCCACTTTCATCAACCTGTTTCTGGTCGGATACGCCGCGGAGTTTTCGGAAAACATGCTGGCGCGCTGGTTCGGGGAAGTCGGAATGCCCGGGCGCGTTCTTTTCCTGGCAATCGGAATTGTGGTCAGCTGCATCGCGGCGGCGTTCTATTACACGGCCGATCTCGGTGTTTCCACGTACGACGCGATCCCGCTCCATATCGCGGACCGGAAACCGAAGCTTTTCGGACGGATTCTGCCTTTCCGGGCCATCCGGATCATCAGCGATCTGATCTGCGTGGCAGTCGGCTTTGCGCTGGGATTTATGCCCGGCGTCGGGACGGTGATTACAGCGCTTTTTATGGGTCCGCTGATTTCCTTCTTCAAGCGGACGATGTCCGATCCGCTGCTGGCGCGGAAAGCGGCATAGCGGCGGACAGCCGGCGCCGCGCGCCGGAACGGAAAAGAAAAAGAAACTGACAGATAGAAGCCGCGTCGCAGATCATCCCGGCGACGCGGAAAGCACAGGAGGGATCATCTTGACAGAAAACCGGAACAGGGAATTTGCCGACCGTTTCCGCCACCATGAGGATGAACTGAAATGGCTGTACTATGAGCTGTATCATTCGGATGAGCAGGCGTACAGCCGCTTTACGGATATGCTGTACCGGTGCTGGGAGGAACGCCCGGAATCCCTCCGCGTGACGGACCGCGCGCGGGAAGCTTCTCCGGCCTGGTACAAGGGGCACAGCCTGACCGGCATGCTGATGTATGTGAACGCGTTCGCGGGAACGCTGCAGGGCGTCCGGAAGAAGCTGGACTACATTACGGACTGCGGCGTGAATTACCTGCATCTGATGCCGCTGCTGGAAAGCCCGAAGGACCGGAGCGACGGGGGATACGCCGTGAGCGACTTCCGGAAAGTGCAGCCGGAGCTTGGCACGATGGAGGATCTGCGGGATCTTGCGGAGGACTGTCACGCCAGGGGAATCGCCGTCTGCCTGGACTTCGTGATGAACCATACCAGCGAGGACCATGAATGGGCAAGGCGCGCCAAAGCCGGTGAGAAGGAATACCAGGATCGCTATTTTTTCTATGACAGCTGGGAAATCCCGAACGCCTATGAACAGACCGTGCCGCAGGTTTTTCCCACCACCGCGCCGGGAAATTTCACCTGGTGCCCGGAGGCGGGAAAAGTGGTGATGACCACCTTCTATCCCTATCAGTGGGACCTGAACTATATGAATCCGGCTGTGTTCAGCGATATGACGGACAACATGCTGAACCTATGCAACCATGGCGTGGATGTTATCCGGCTGGACGCTGTGCCCTATATCTGGAAGGCACTCGGAACAACCTGCCGGAACCTGCCGCAGGTCCATACGCTGGTGCGGATCATGCGGATGGTCTGCGAGATCGTCTGTCCCGGGACACTGCTGCTGGGCGAAGTCGTTATGGAACCGAGCAAGGTTGTTCCGTATTTCGGGACGCTGGACAAGCCGGAATGCCATCTGCTCTACAACGTGACAACCATGGCGACGCTGTGGCATACAGTCGCGACAACGGACGCGAGGCTGCTGGCGCATCAGATGCGCCAGGTGTTCAGCCTGCCGCGTGAATACACGTTCCTGAACTACCTGCGCTGCCATGACGATATCGGGTGGGGACTGGACTTCGGTTTCCTGCGGCAGTTCGGCCTGGAGGAGGTTCCGCACAAGAAGTACCTGAACGACTACCTGACCGGGAAATGGGAAGGCAGCCCGGCAAGGGGAGAGCTGTATAACGATGATCCGCGCCTGGGAGACGCCCGGCTCTGCGGAACAACCGCTTCCCTGTGCGGCATTACGGCGGCGCTGGAATCCGGGGACAGGGCGGCGCTGAAAAAGGCGATCCGGCTGGATATCATGCTGCACGCGTTCATGTTCACGCTCAGCGGCATTCCTGTGCTGTACAGCGGGGATGAGATTGCCCGGGAAAACGATACGTCCTACCATGACGATCCGATCAGGCGGGAGGACAGCCGCTATCTGCACCGGGGAAACATGGACTGGGAAAAAGCGAAGAAACGGACCAGGAAAACAACGCCGGAAGGACAGGTGTTTTCCGCGATCCGCCGGCTGGAGGAAATCCGCGGGAAATATCCTGTGTTTGATTCGGAAGGAGAGGCATGGCTGCTGGACACGGGCAATGAACATGTTCTGGGGATCGGCAGGTACTACAGGGGCGAGCAGCTCCTGGCCCTGTTCAATTTCTCCGGCGAGCCGCAGCGGTTCTGGCTCGGGGACAGAAAGATCTATACGGACCTGATCAGCGGGGAAAAAGGCGACGCTGAGATTGCCGGTGTCGGCGCGGGGGATTTCCGCTGGCTGCTGCATGAATTCTGAGCAAAAAACACCGGAAACCGCTTTCCGGCACAAAGGAAGGTGTGGTATGAAGATGGAACTGCTGCTGGAAATACACGTTATCTGCCATGAAGCGATCAGCGTGAAGGGCGGAACAAAGGAAAAGGTCATGATTCCCTTTGACGGAACAGCGGAGGGCCTTTTCTTCACCGGCAGGATCATCGGCCCGGGCGTGGATACGCAGACCATTACGGACAAAGGGATGCTTCTTTCCGCGCGCTACATGCTGGAAGGGAAGGACGCGGCGGGGAAAGACTGCAGGATTTTTGTTGAAAACCAGGGAAACGGAGAGCAGGGCTTCCGCCCGGAGATCGTAACGGACAGCGAAGCGCTGAAGGAATGGGAAACAGCCGCATTGTCCGCCACCGTTGAGGGGGCACCCGGCGGCGTGACCGTCAGGATTTTCCGCTGATACATTTGGAAACAACAGGAATCTGCAACAGCATACGCAAATGAAAGACGCCTGCCGGCAGCCGGGAGGCGTTTGTCAGGTTCTCCGCATGCGCGGAACTATTCCAGGCGCGGTTTCTCAATCACGATCAGCGGGACTTTCATTTCCTCCTCCGTCATCCCGGCGTGCCCTCCGGGCGTTTCCTGGGCTTCGAGATGCGTGTTGAAAACGCTTATATCGGAGACGGACAGCGCGACATAATCGCCGACCATCCTTTCCAGTTCCTCATGATCCCTGCCGATTCCGAAAAGCTTCCCGGAAAGGACTTCATCCCTGGTCAGGAGAACAAAGGAACCGCCGAAATACTTCCTGAAAACCTCCGGGAAGGTTTCCAGGCATTCTTTCCTCACAAAAAGGTTCAGCGTGCGCGGCTCAACGGAAGGCAGGCGTACCAGGCAGTTTATGATTTCCGGATAATCAAGCAGGCAGCGGTTCCTGCTGTCCATATGCCCGTGGTCCGCGGTGATCAGCAACAGTGTATCGGACAGTCCGGACACTGCTTTTTCAACAGCTTTTTCCAGAGCTGTCACGATCGTATGCGTTTCCGCGCTTACGGTCCCTGTCCTGTGCATCGTCGAATCCGGTTCGTTCCAGTACGTGTAAATGAATTTGGCGCCCGGTTCACCGCAAAGGCATTTCACCCGGTCCAGGATGGCTTCCATGCTTTGGGGAAAGGGAGGAACGAACGGCGTAACCGCGAAGGCGCTGCCGCCCGCTTCCCTGATCTTTTCAATAATGTTTTTGTACGGAGTGAACCGGAAAGCAACGTTGTATTCCGCGGCAGGCAGGACCTCCTCCAGGGAATCCGCAGTCCACTTTTTTCTTCCGTCCGGACAGGCGCCCGCCGGAACAGCGTCTTCCTTTTCCCGGATCTGCTCCGTGTTTCTGAAAACAGTAACGTTTTTACCGATCCCGGGATAAAAGACATCCCATCCGAGCCATCCGTGCTCATTCGGATACAGGCCGCTGAGAACGGACGTCGTCGCCGCGACCGTTGTGGGCGGGTATACGGAATCAAAGGAGCCCGCGAAATGGCTTCTGAAAAAACCATCTTGCTCAAGATGCTTTTCCAGGATGGAGGTTCCCAGCGCGTCCAGCAGGAGAAGCACGACGTTTTTAAATGATCCCGCAAGATACCGGTCCGCGAGCGGCAGCGTTTCAGCCGCGGTTTCCGCGCCGAATTTTTTCAGAATGGAATTGGACAGGTTTACAAGGCAGCTGCCGTAATCCGGTAGCCTTGGAAGTTTTTTCTGCTCCATGGCTGCATGCTCCCTCATTCTTTTTCGGACGCGTTGGCTGGCTCCTGCTGCTCCATCTGCCGTTCCACAGCGGCGCAGAATTCCGGCATGGTTTTTTTCATGCGGACAAACCTGCCTTCCCGGGTCAGGAAAACATGCTCCGATGTGCCGGCAAAGACCTGCTCCCCGCCGACACGCATATCATAGGCCATGGAAATGATGACACCGTTAAAACCGGTGACTTTCGTGCTGATTTCCACCTCGTCACCGAACGTGCAGGGCTTCAGGTAGCTGACCTGCAGGCTTTTCACGGGACACAGAACGCCTTCGGCTTCCATGCGTCTGTACGGGTAACCGATCCGGTCCATATAATCGATCCGCGCTTCCTCCATCCAGCGGATATAGTTGGAATGATGAACCACGCCCATCATGTCTGTTTCGTAATACTGCACTTTATGCTTCATTTCCGGGTATTCCTCCTGTATTTCGGTTCCGCGGAACACTTTTTCGCGGACAATCAAGGCCCGCGGCGGGGCCGGAAAAGAGAACGCAAAAAACTTCAGGGCATCGGCTGCCCTGAAGATTATACTATATCATAGCTGTGCGGAAAAGGGGCTGAAAGGGACCCGCCTTTCAAAAAGAAAGTACCCGGACGCCGCAAGCCGCGCCCGGGCTGATTCAGGGTTTCCATTCGCTGTGAGGGTCGCAGTTTTCGCAGCTGTAAACGGTTTTCTGGTTCACCAGGATGTCCACGGATACGTTTCTGTAATCGCCGCCGGTTTTGCATGTGACAGATTCCACCGGTTCATTGACGTTCCGCCAGAAGACACCGCTGAAGGGCCAGTGTGTCCCGCCCCTGACATCGACGCTGTAGGCGAATATGACATAGGTTCCCGGCAATTCCGTATATTCGGAGCCTGAATCCATGCCGTGACGGCTGTCCAAGCATTCCCAGGGCCCCAGGATAAAGCTTCCGTCCTCTCCGACGCCCTGGATCTGCCTGCCGTAGAGCCTAGAGGCCCTGAGGGTAAACGATCCGCTGTTCCGGATGCAGACCGAGATTTTCCGCTCCTTCATCTCTTCATATTTCGTGACCTGTTCCGAACAGAAGTCATTTTCCGCCGAAGCGGCGATTCCCACGCAAAGCATCATTGTGGCCAAAAGAAAAGCGATTGCTTTTCTGAGTTTCATGCCTTTCACCCCCCCCTGTAAACCATAGGACAGCTTTCTGCCGTCACAGGTTGATACGCAGTGAACGGACGAATGGCAATAAAATCCAACGCTCCGGAAGGCGAATGAAAAAGGAGCGGGGCGTTTTGAGCCCGGCTCCGTATTTTACGTTTCAGCGGATCATTCTGAGCAGCCTGTCCATCACCGGACGGATCGGGGGCGAGATGGCGCTGAGTTCAATTTCCGCGGGTTCGAAAAACCGCAGTTCCTCCATTTCGGATTCCTGGGGCCGGAGCGTTCCGTGATATCTGCGGCAGAGATATACCACCTCGATGTTCGAAACCTCGTCGCCGTTCGGATATATATAATGGGTTTCCGGACCGGAATTGACGCAGAAAAACTCCAGCCCGTCCGCTGTCAGCCCCATTTCCTCCTCCAGTTCTCTTTTCGCGCAGTCTTCGACGCGCTCGTCGATTTCCACGGATCCTCCGGAATATCCCCAGAGATGATTGTCTGTGCGCCTGCCCAGCAGAACGCGCCCGTGTTCATCCAGGCAGATAATGCTGGCGGCGCATTGCATGATCGTCCTGTGGCCCACCAGTTTCCGCATTTCCGCAATATATCCGGTCATTTGCGCTGCCCTCTGTTCTTTCTGCAGTATTCTTCGGGTACTATTCGACGGAAGCGGGCGCGGCTCCTCCGACGCGCTGACAAAAACCGGGCATAGGTTTCCGTTCTATTGAAGCAGGGAGAACCCGCCCTGCCGGAGCAGCGCCTGCAGCTCGGAAACCGGAACGCCGGCAGGCGCGGTCTGATCCCGCAGCGCAAGGGCCGCGGCTACGCCGGCGGGACCGCTGCCGACAACCAGTACCTGGACCGTATCCTTTACGGGGATCTGTCTTTGCGGGAGTGTAATCTGCATCATGATCGCCTCCTTGGTATATTATTCAGTCCGGAAAACATCCGGGGGATATCGGCGGAAAGGCTGCGGCACCCGCGGCGTGCAGCCCGGCGATTGCGCGGATCCGGGAGAAACGGCAGGAGATTGTTTCTGCCCGGAGAATATATTCATCAGCAGGATAAAAGTGGACAGACAGCGGCGGAACCGCTCCGGCCGGAGCGCGGAAGAGAATGGGGAGGATAAGGAATATGAGGAAAATGATCGTATGGATTCTGGCGCTGGCAATGCTGGCGGGCGCCCGGACCGCCGCGGCCGAAAGCAGACAGCCGCCGGAGATTCCGGATTTCCAGGGTACACTGAACGTGCGGCCGATCCGTACGGAAGAGGAAGCCATTGCCTACGCGAAGGAAATCTGGGCGCTGGACTACCTGGGAATGGATTTCCCGATCGCCTGCTATGAGGCCGACCGTTATGAGGAAAACAGCTGGGTAGTTTACGCGAAGGACGGGCCTGAGGACGGGGACTACTGCTTCGGGGACGTTATCTTCGAAACGGACGGAAGCGTTGTCTGCGTGGAAAACGCGAGCTCCGGCATCTTCGAGATCATGAATGAGGCATGGAGCATGGAGAAGGATGAAGACGCGCTGATCGTGGTTCCGGAAGACGACGATACATGGGCGGAATGGCGCAGCATGCTGGACAAAAAGCTTGAATACCCTTTCCTGGAAACTGTCTGCCCACGGGTTTATGAGGAATACACCGCCCTTTATCCGACAGAGGAAGTCAACAACGATACGCTGACCCATTACTTTGACACCCTGGTCGACAGCTATGACGACACGCTGATTTTCGATATCAACTATTCCGAACAATACCGGGACGAAACATGGTGCATCCAGTACGCCGTGCAGACCAGTCCCGTCATCCGCATCGTGTATTTCAACATCTATACGGACGCGGAGGAGGGCGGCAACGGCTGATCCGCCGGCAGAACGGCGGGTATACGGAGGCGGGGACTGCGGACGCGGTCTCCGCTTTTTGGTTCACTAAAACCCCACGCTAGGCGTGGGGTTCGGGGGAGCTTATAGCTTTACAAATGATAGAGAAACTCCTTTTGCTATAATGCCTCTGCGGTCTGCCAACTGCAAAGGAGCAAAAGGAGGTCATTAGGTGGCTAA
>ONJM01000003.1 GCA_900318145.1 uncultured Eubacteriales bacterium | reverse complement strand
ACTGGCTCAGACCGAAGCAGCCGTGCAGGAACAGATTGAAAAACTGGTGACGGAGAACACGGAAGCTTATCTGTCGAAGGACGAAACAATTATCGCGAAACTGGCCCAGGCAATAGCAGCCCGGGAGCAGCTGGAAGCCCTGAAAGAACAGCTGGATCAGGTGAACACGTTCGTAACGGGACTGAAAGATTATACGGACGGTGTAGCCCAGGCTTCAGATGCCGTGTCAACGCTTTCGGCAGGCGCAATGCTGGTATCCGCCGGCGCGTCAACGCTGCAGGAAACCGGAACAAAAGTGTTGAAAGACAGTATCCTTACCGCTGAAAAAAGTGCGGCAGAGAAGCTGCTTCCGCTCATGGAAAAGGATCTGATGGGCGCTTTGAATGCCTGGAAGATCAAACCGGAGGGTATGGATGAAGAGACGGTATATATTATTCGGACAGATTTGAAATAATAGATTGAAATTGGATCTGCGAGTCAACAAATCTATTCCCGGTTAAAATTTCGCTTGGAACAATAGGATGATATAGCGCGGTGCGAGCGGTTTGACAACGCTAACGCCGCGCGGTTTTGTTATTCAAGCGTAATAATTTGTACAATTTGGTCATTTTCTCTAAAGGGTACAGTAAAGGGTGCATTGCCATTTTTTGACAGAAAAAGCCCTAGGAACGTTGATTTTCCTAGGGTCTTATTGGCGGAGAAGCCGGGATTTGAACAAGGCAAGGGCAGTTTTGAATTTCGTTTACAAATACTCATATCGTCATATTTTTCAATGCTCATAGCTTTTTGACTGCAAACGAAATACTATACCAAAACATCCCTTTTGGGACACTTTTGGGGAACGCGTTGGGGTGTGCGTTGGGGAATAAAATGAAGCCTGTGAGCATTGATTTTTCTTTGCTCTGAAGGCATTACTCTCAGAAAATTTAACTTCAAAAGTGTTGATCCTGCAAAAAGTAAAGGTTATGGGTTTGCTGCCGTGACCTTTTTTGTGTCTAATAGGCGGATGCCCATAAGGAAAGGCGTTTTTCATAATGCTGATTGTACGGATAGCAAGGCTGTCATGCTATATGGCGGAGGAGATAGCTTTGTAGAAAATGACCTAGCGATAGGTTTCGTGAAGGAATTCCAGCAATGTGGGTATTCTTTTATGGCACTGCTTCCTAAGGCAAAAGGACAGGAGGCTCTTCATGCGGTTATGAATTCAGTGGATTTCTCTGGTTTGATGGATCAGCAGCGGCATGTTATTCTTCATTCTAAGATGCCTGAGTTTAAGCTTTCTTTCCGGGTTGAGTTGAATGAGATGATGAAATCTCTGGGAATCCAGAAAGCTTTTAGCGGGGAAGAAGCAGATTTTTCTTCTATGTCTACAATTCCTTTGGTAGCAGATCAGATGGTTCACCAGGCAAAGATTGAGGTGGATCGGAATGGTGCCCGGGCTGCCGCCGCGCCGGCCCTTCCGGAACCTCAGGTTTCCCCGTTCAGCTTCTTCAGAAGCGCCTCGGCCTCTTCCGCCGAAATGCCGGTGCCGAAGCTGAACGCACCGCGCAGGGGCATGTAGTTCATCATCGCCATGGTCATGTCTTCCGTGATGGCTTCCTTTGCCGCTTCCGTGCCCTGGTCCCGTTCTTGGCTGCCGAAGATCTCCATCGTTTTCCGGATCATGGGCATAATGGCCGCCTTGGCTTTCGGATCCGCCAGGATGTCCAGGAAGATGCTGTCCATCGTATAGTGCCGGGGCAGCTCCACGGTGGATTCCACCCTCACTTCCGCCTTCAGGGGCAGGTCGCGGCTGGAGGCGCCGACTTCGATGGTGAATACGCCGGTCTCCACGTGCCAGTCGTGGATCTGCGCGTTCCAGTACGCGAAGGACCGCTTGTCCAGCGTAAAGGAGACCTCTTTGCTCTCGCCGGGCTGCAGCGCGACCTTCGCAAAGCCTTTCAGTTCCCGTACGGGGCGGATCGGCGTGCTTTCCGGATCGCCCACGTACAGCTGGGCCACGGCCTTGCCGGCACGGCTGCCTGTGTTCTTCACGGTCGCCTTCACCGTCAGGGTGTCCGTATCCTTTATCTTTTCCGCGGACAGCCTCAGGCCGCTGAACTCAAACGTAGTGTAGGACAGGCCGTATCCGAAGGGGAACAGGACGTCCATCTTTTTCCTGTCATAGTAGCGGTAACCGACGAAGACGCCTTCGCGGTATTCAGTCGCGTCGCCTTCCCCGCCGTAATAAAGATAGGAAGGATTATCCTCAAGCTTCAGCGGGAAGGTCTCCGGCAGCCGGCCGCCCGGATTCACGTCGCCGAAGAGCACGCGGACCGTCGCTTCGCCCACTGCCTGGCCGCCCAGGTAGGCTTCCAGCACGGCCTTCACCCTGCCGATCCAGGGCATCTCCACCGGGGAACCGTTGTACAGCACCACCACGGTGTTGGGATTGGCCTCCGCCACAGCCTCGATCAGCCTGTTCTGGCAGTCGGGCATCCGCATATGGCTGCGGTCGTAGCCTTCGGACTCATAGGAGTCCGGCAAGCCGGCGAACACCACGGCCGCCTTTGCCTGCTTCGCCGCGGCCACGGCCTCCGCGACCAGCGCCTCCGGCGCGTCGTCCGCTGCCACGTCATAGCCGCGGGTGTAGGTAACCTTCAGGCCCTTCGCCGCCTCCGCCGCCCCGGTCGTCCGGAAACTGTTGATATGGCTGCTTCCGCCGCCCTGGTAGCGGGGTTTCTCGGCGAATTCGCCGATGAACGCGATGTCGTCCGCTTTGTCGAGCGGAAGGATGCCGCCTTCGTTTTTCAGCAGCACCATGCACTCCGCCGCGATCTCAGCCGCCTGCCTGTGCTGGGCTTCCTTGTCCCAGGGCGTCTCCGGCTTGGCGTTGTCCAGGTAGCGGAATACGATGTTCAGGATCCGCTCGCAGGCGAGGTCCACGAGCTTTTCGTCCAGCCTGCCGGCCCGGACGGCCTCGATGATCTTCCGGTCGTTCACGCCGCCGGAGGAAGGCATCTCCAGGTCCAGGCCAGCGGCCACACCGGCCACCCGGTCGGACACGGCGCCCCAGTCGGAGACCACATAACCGTCAAAGCCCCATTCCTTCCGCAGCACGTCCGTCAGCAGCCAGGGGTTCTCCGAAGCGTATACGCCGTTGATCCGGTTGTAGGAGCACATGACCGTCCATGGCTTCGCCTCCTTCACGGCCTGCTCGAACGCCGGGAAATAGATCTCCCGCATGGTGCGCTCGTCACACTCGGAGGAGCTGCTCATCCGGCGGTGCTCCTGGCTGTTCAGCGCGAAAGCTTGATGCTGGTGCCGACGTTCCGGCTCTGGATGCCCCGTATGATCGCCGTGGCCATGGCGCCGGCCAGGTACGGATCCTCCGAGAAGTATTCGAAATTCCGGCCGCACAGCGGGCTGCGCTTGATGTTCACCGCCGGGCCCAGCACCACGGAGAGCTTCTCATGCTGGCAGCTGTCGCCTATGGCCTCGCCCATGGCCCGGATCATGTCCGGGTCAAAGGAGGCCGCCGTCGCGCAGGCCGTGGAGAAACAGACCGCCTTGATGCTGTCGTTGATGCCGAGATGGTCCGCCTCCTCGTCCTGTTTGCGCAGGCCGTGGGGGCCGTCGCTGACCATGGTACGCGGTATGCCGAGGCGCTCCACCGCCTTGGTGTGCCAGAAATCGTCGCCGGAACAAAGGCCGGCCTTTTCCTCCAGGGTCATCTGTGCGATCAGGGCCTTGATATCCATCTGCTCATTCTCCTTTTATCTGTTCAGTTTTGAGGGTGTTCAGTCTGCGTTCTCAGGTGTGTGCATCCATTATTGTATCCCGGCAGGACCCTGTCAAGCCGGAACCGGCAAATAAAAAACGCCTTCCCGGAACGCTCCGGAAAGGCGTCTGGCCAAGGGTCTCAGCCTTTGACCGCGCCGGCAGCCACACCCTTGATGATGTGCTTCTGGCAGGTCAGGTAGAAAATCACGATCGGCAGCAGGCTCAGGATAATCAGCGCCATCGTGGCGCCCAGATCCACCTTGCCGTAGCTTCCCTGCAGATACTGGATATGGATCGGAATCGTCTTGTATTTCGTCACATCCAGCACCAGGTACGGCAGCAGGTAGTCATTCCAGACCCACATGATTTCCAGTACGCCCACAGAGATCAGGGTCGGCTTCATCATCGGCAGCACCACGCTGAAGAATGTCCGCAGCGGGCCGCAGCCGTCGATGGCCGCCGCCTCCTCAATATCGATCGGAATGGATTTCACGAAGCCCACGAACATGAATACCGCCAGGCCCGCGCCGAAGCCGAGATATACCACGGGTATCGTCCACGGTGTGTCCAGGTGCAGGTCCCGGGCCGTATTGGCCAGGGTGAACATCACCATCTGGAACGGCACCACCATGGAAAACACGCACAGGTAGTAAACCACCTTGGAGAACGTATCACTCACCCGGGAGATGTACCAGGCCGCCATGGAGGTGCACAGGAGGATCAGGAAGGTGGACGCCAGCGTAATAAACACGCTGTATGCCGCGGAAAGGTAGAACGGGTAATTGCCGAAGGTCATGCCGTTGATATAGTTGTCAAATCCCACAAAGGTTTCGGCATTGGGCAGCGCGAACAGCTGGGTGTTCACGGCGCCGTTCGTTTTCAGGGAGTTGTACAGTACGATGACAATCGGCATCATCCACAGCACGCTGATGACCACGAAGAACACCGTCAGCGCTTTTTTGCCGGGGGTGTTCCGCTCATCGGTGATGCGTTTTTTCATCGGGATTTCCATTACTGCTGCACCTCCTTGCTGCGGGTCAGCCGGAGCTGGACCAGGGCAATGGTGGTGACCAGGATAAAGAACAGCACGGCTTTTGCCTGGGCAACACCCCGCTGGTTGGCCGTCGTGAAGTTGTTGGCGATATTCAGCGCCAGCATCTCCGTCATTCCGACGCCCCGGCGCACCGGCGCGCCGTTGGTCAGCACCAGGTTCTGGTCATACAGCTTGAACCCGTTGGTCAGGCTCAGGAAGGTGCAGATCGTGATGGACGGCATCACATTGGGCAGGATAATATGCCACAGGGTCTTCCATCCGCTGGCGCCGTCAATCTTCGCCGCTTCCAGCATATCCTCCGGCACCGCCTGCAATCCGGCGATATAGATAATCATCATATAGCCGATCTGCTGCCAGCACATGACCACGATCAGGCCCCAGAAGCCGTAATTCGCCTGGATGGACATACTGACGGGCAGCACGGAATTGATCAGGGTTTTCCAGATATAGCCCAGCACGATGCCGCCGATCAGGTTCGGAACGAAGAACACGCCCCGGAACAGGTTGCTGCCCCGGATACTCTTGGTCAGGGCAAACGCCACGGCAAAGGCCAGCACGTTGATCAGGACCAGGGATGTGACCGCCACCATAGCAGTGAAGCCGAAAGCGTGCCTGAAGCCGTCATCCTGAAAAGCCTTCACATAGTTGCCAAAACCCACCCAGCTCGTGTTGCTGATGGTCGAAAACTTATTGAAAGACAGGTAAATACCCTGGATAAACGGCCAGAGAAAGCCGATACAGAAACACAGGAAAGTCGGCAGCAGGAAGATGGCGAACTGTCGCTGGATCGGGCGGCGGATCAGGGGTGAAGTAACCGCTCCGGCAGCTTTTCTGCCTTTTTTCTTCACAGTGAATCACTCCTCTTCAGTACTGAAACGGGGAGCGGGTACAGTCCCGCTCCCCATGGGTGATCAGGCAGATCAGTGCGTAGCTTCGTAGCACTTGGCCCAGCCGTCAACAAATGCATATTCCACTTCGCCCCAGTCGGCGGTTCCGGCGGAGTACTGCTCCAGGGCGGAGACGATACCGGCGCGCCAGTTGTCCACATCGGGCGTGAAGTTGAATGCCCAGGTCACAACATACTTGCCGGCGGCAAGGTACTCGTTCGCCACCTTGAAGAATACATTTTCGGGCTCCTTGGCGCTCTTGAAGGGGATGGGTCCGAACTGCTCGGCCATCATCTTGGTGCCTTCTTCGCTGGTCACAACCCACTTGAGGAAGTCCAGGGTAGCCTTCTGGTCGGCTTCGGAAGCCTGGGAGTTCACAGCCCAGCAGTTCTCAGTGCCGGCGCACAGCGCGGCGTTCTCCTCGCCTTCCACACCGCAGTAGATGGGCAGCATGGTCAGGTTCGCGGGATCGACCGCCTCGCTCAGCGTCGCGTATTCCCAGGTGCCGTTCTGGAAGAACACGGCCTTGCCGGTCATGAACTCTTCCTCAGCGGCACCGCCGGTATAGGTGGAAAGCTTGGCCGGATCCGCGGCGGAGTCGGTGATGTACAGATCCCAGATGTTCTTGTAGGCGTTCAGGTAGCTGCCCTTGACGGTGGCGGGCTGCTCGGTGATGCCGTCGTCGCGGAATTCATAGAACAGCGGCATATTGGTCAGGTGGCCGGAGAAGCGCCAGGAGGAGGAACCGTCCAGGCCGGCGGAGGTGAAGGCGTCGAAGCCCAGCTCCTCAGCGCGGGCGTGGATGTCGTCGGCCACGGCCTTCAGGCTGGCGAAATCCTTGATCTCGTCAACGGAATGGCCGGCTTTCTCCAGCAGTTCCTTGTTGGTGATGATGCCGTAGGCTTCGTAGCAATAGCCAACAGCGACAGTTTCGCCGTTGGCGTTCTTCAGGTTGAAGTCGGCGGTGGTCATCTCGTTGATCAGGTCGGTGCCGTCCAGCGGCAGCGCGTAATCGCCCCAGGTGACGACGCCTTCGGCGTTACCGATCTGGAACAGGGTGGGCGCGGCGTCCTTCTTTTCCATTTCAGCGGTCAGGGTGTCGCTGTAGGTGCCGGAAGCGGCAGTCAGCACTTTCACTTCCACGCCGGTCTGCTCAGTATAGGCCTTGGCCAGATCCTGCCAGGCCTGGTCGGCTTCGGGCTTGAAGTTCAGGTAGTAGACCTTGCCGGTTTCTTCGGCGGAGGCAAGGGAGACCATGCCCAGCAGCAGGGCGGCGGCCAGCAGGACAGTTAACAGTTTTTTCATATGCGGGACTCCTTTCATCCTTTGCGGTACCGTTCAGCGAAATGCAAGGTTTTTCAACACTGGAAACGTTACCGGTCATTTTTGTACGCTTATTATATCCGGATTGGAAACGTTGTCAATAGTATGGGCCATTGTATACAAAATTTTATTTTCTGACGATATGGTCGGCCGTTTCCTGCATGGCTTTTTCGCAGTTACCGGCGTCGTAATGACATTCATAGGGTACGCTATGTAGGAACCCGGGAAGAGTATAAGGCAACTTTTACAGCAATGTTGGTCTATACAAGCTACCACATCGGCAGAGCACATCGTTCACATCAACCAATGACCGTTAGTCCGCATAAGCTTCCGAGATTCCTTGCTAACGGGTTCACCGGTAAACAGGAATTTGTTTATCCTATCGGGATCTTTCCGCAAACAATATCGGATATGACTTCTACAAGGAATTCGTGCTCCCGTTCCAACACTCTGGCAGCCAATGTTTCCGGGGTATCATTTTCGTAAACGCTGACTTTTGTCTGCGCAACAATTTCACCGCTGTCATACTCTGCATTCACTCTATGGATTGTAATCCCCGTTTCTTTTTCTTTCGCTGCTATAACTGCAGTATGAACTTTTATTCCATACATTCCTTTACCGCCAAATTTGGGAAGAAGCGCCGGATGAATATTGAAAATTCGATTGTTATACTTTTCAAGTATTGAAATATGCAGCATTCGCATATACCCGGCCAGAAAAATCATATTAATCGAGTATTTATCCAAAACACTCAATATTTCTTTTGCAAGCGTTTCTTCACTTCCATACTTTTTGGCACTCATGTGATAATTCGGTATGCCCGCGTCATTTGCGCGCTGCAATGCCATGGACTCCCCGTTGTTACTGATCACACCCGCGACACATGCATCTATTTTTCCGTCTTTGCATCCGTCTATAATTGCCTGCAGATCACTTCCGCCGTGTGATGCAAATACAGCTATGTTCATTTCTCGTCCTCCACATACTCTATTCTTTCTTCGTCAGCAAAATCATAAGATATTTTAACAAGCGCTTGCTGGCTTCCGAGCTCAATATTATCATATGTCACGGGCGATGATCATTGTCTGAGCCTGATCGGATGGCGGATCACTGTTTTCAGTTTCTCTGGTGCGACCTTTCGGACATCGCTCAGATAGATCTCGTGATGCAGACGTTGCTCTGTGATATCAAGCGCATAGCCCAGTTCCTCCATATACCGGTGCATTTGTTCCACTGTGGCCGGTTCATCATCATAGGATCCGATGTGCAGACACTGTACACACAGGCCTTCATCACAGGTCAGGAACTCTGCCCTGGAAAAATCCGTTTTCTTTTTGCGCGTTGCTTCTGCCACAGCCCAGTCAAAATCCTTCTTTGTCACAAAATCCGGCAGCCGGATGACGGAGATCCACTGAAACCGATCTTTACGGGCATAGTCGATCCACTTAACGCCATCCTGCCACCAGAAACCTTCCAGCGGAGGAACCACATAATCAAAAAAGCCTTCGATCCGGTGATCACCCTTTTTGCTCATCTTAATCGTGAAGGCAATCCCATAGAGCAGGCCGATCGCCTGTTTGTACGCGCCGTCTTCTGCGTTGGGATCCCCTTCGCCGCGGACAGCAATGTAGTTCATGGGCGGAACCGTCACAATGGACGGTCTGGCCGCCGGCATATAAAACTCCTTGTATTCCTTTTTGAAATCGAAAGCCATCTTCTGTCCTCCGATTCTTCGCTCAGCGAACCGGCAGCTGAATTTCTGTCAGCCAATCGTCGGCGCTTTCCTTGTTCCAGATTCCGTCAATATAGCATTCCCTGGTCAGGCCGGCAGGCTGATAGCCGTTCTCTTCCGCGTATTTCATGATAAAGGCATAGGCTTCTCCGATGTTATCGTAAGGCCCTTTGTGATAGATGCTCAGCACCTTCGTCTCCGGGATGTCCCGGAACCGGATAATATCATTCTCAACGCCCCGGGCTGTTACAGCCTGGTTATGCCGGATCTGGATATCATGCTCTTTGTATTCGCCGTCCGGGTACTCACAGAATTCATATTCCGGTTCCGTACAGCGGAGATCCGGATTCAGTTTTCTGCATTCCTCGCCCAGAGAAGGAATCCACTGCATGATGTCGCTGTAGTTTTCCAGCACGGTCTCCGAATAGAAAATAATCGCTGCCGGAATGACTTTTTCTGTTACCTGATACTTCATCTCTTTGTCCTCCAGAATGTGATGGATTCTGGAAAGGATGGCATCGATCTTTTCGCGTTGATCAGACAGCGCTTTTGCTTTATCGGACAGCACCTGCATCATGTCGGCGCCTGACATGATCGCCCGGATCTCGTCAATCGAAAGATCCATCTGGCGGCAGGCTTTGATCCTTGCCGCGTCCTCAAGCTGGCTGGTTTCATAGAACCTGTAGCCGGTCCATTCGTCAACGGACTCGGGAATCAGGATCTTTTCCTTCTCATAAAACCTCAGTGCCTTTACTGTCAGATGGGACAGCCTGGAAAAATCGCCGATTTTCAGCATTTCGATACCCTCCTTTCCGCTTTCATTTCACACTGTAGAGGATCCCCATAGGGGAGAGTCAACAGGAAATTCTGTTTTTAAAGAAGAAATTCAAACAGATAAAAATCCACCCACCCGGTGTTCTCTGCATACCAGTGGCGGACATGTCTTCCGTTTCATTGATTACCAGCTGATAAAAATCCAGTATTCCGGTCAGATCGCCCTGTGCACATCTTTTCATGGCTGGTTCTCCATCATCACGGTCGTGAATTTCAAAAGGGCTTTCCGATATTTCTTTCCAACAGCTATCCGGACAAACCGGAATCGTTAAATTCTTTCAATGATCATTACTGCTGAACCTTCTTCAAGAGAATTATTCTCATCATAATGAATATGATCTCCCGGTACTCTATCCGCAAGCATCCTGAGCTGCTTTGCCAGCGAGAGCATTCCTTCTCTGTTTGCAGATATTACGGTTTCGCCCTTTTCAGCTGTTACCCTGATTTCAAAACCATCAACCCATTCAGCTTTCATTATCCACCTCACAAATCCTGACCTGTCGCAGCAAACAGATCCAACGACCGACTGCTTTTCAGGGCCTTCCCGTATCATTTCGCCAAACCTTACACGCATCCGACGACACTTTGCGGGAGCTGTGCGTCCGGATCCGCCGCGGAGACTTACATAAATGCCTTGCTGATCAGTTCATATCCCCATACAGCCGGCTTTTCAGCGCCTTCCGGCAGCAGATTGTGCGTATAGCTCTGCTCCTCGTGCCTGCGGATAAATGTATTGGGACCGATACAGTACAGTTCAATATGGATGTTCTGGTTCACCCGCACCAGGTACAGGGTCCCGTTTTTCATTTCAATATGGATTTTGCCGGGAAGATATGTGCCGGTAAACTTCCGGAGATCCTCCTCCGAAACAGGTACCTCTTCCGGTTGCACCGCATGTTTCGGTTCTTTTCCGTACAGAATGCCAGCAACGCCTTCTCCCAGCCGGTACTGGTTCAGCGATTCGTTGTTGGAAAGAATGATGATGCAGATATCGTCCTCAAAGAAATACTGTGTATACGCGGCAATCCCGTTGGCATCACCACCATGGGCATACATCGTTACGCCGTTCCGGTCATGCCGTTCCAGTCCGTAGCAGTAATGATTCATGTTTTCAGCGAAATATCGTTTATAAGCTTTTGCGGACAGCAGTTTCCCCTGCTTCAGGCATTCATACCACTTCTGCAGATCGTCACAATCCGAGACCAGCGCCCCGGCACCCGTCAGGAACAGGTTATTGACATACGGTACACGAACTGTTTTCCCGTAATCGTGCATATAGTTATTTGCTTTGTTTTCGTGGACGGCCACGCCGTCGTCAAAAACCGTGCTGACCATCCCGAGAGGAAGGAATATATTCTCACACAGAAATTCCGCGTACGACTGCTTTGATACGTATTCAATGATCCAGGCCAGCAGATTGTAATTTGAATTGTTGTAATTGAATGATTCTCCCGGAACGTTCACCGGCTGTTTCAGGATCCATTTGCTGAGGAAGGCTTTCCGGTCATAGGGCAGCCTGTCCTCCCCGATGTAGAAATTATCTTCGAAGTTGTAGAAGTTATACAGTCCGGACGTATGGGCAAGAAGATCATGAACGGTAATCCCGGCAGGAATATGCATGTCTTCCGGGAGAAAGGCATTCGCGTCTTCGTCCAGCGACAAAAGTCCCCTGTCATACAGAAGCATTACCGCAAAAGCGGTAAACTGCTTTGACACCGATGCGATGGTAAACCGGGTGGACATGGTGTTCTTCACGCCGAACTCAGCGCAGGAGTATCCCCGGCTGGTCTCCCAGAGAATCTTTCCGTCTTTTACAATGCGAATGGCGCCCCAGAAATCCCAGTATTCTGTTTCCTGTCCTATGAATGCAGCCAGGCGCTGCTGAATATCATGTTCTTTCATTATCACTCACTCCATCGTATTTCAGGCACAGGGTTTTCAAGGCAGCAACCCGGAACCAGTCAAAGAAGCCCGAATGCCATGTCATACATTTCTCTTGAATCAACAGTGTTTCTGATGTAAGTGGGATTATCTGGTTCATATCGGACATACTTTTCAACTTCTTCAATAAGTGCCAGATAGCAAACCGCGAGAGCGTATCTGATCTCTGTTTCCTCTGTCAGGAAGATTTTTTCCTGAGCCATCTCATTATAAGTATCGAGTTCCTTCTTTTTTGCCGCAAGCGGTGCTTTCGGCCCCGGTCCAAGTGTTAAAAAATCCGCAACCGGATCACCCCAAAAGCCGCGTTCCGGGTCGATCCAGCAGATTTTCCCTGTCCTTACGTTATAGAGCACATTGCTGTCCCACAAGTCAAAGTTTACCATTCTGCAGGGGATTGATCCAAGCAGCTTTTCATGCCTGTCAATGAAACGAATAAATTTCTCACCGTCAGGTGTGTCATGGCCAAGGTTTTTACAGTCGGCGACCAGACTGAGCGCCATGTTTTTTAAGGCCTCATACCATGAAATCATAAGTCCCGTCTGTATGTAGCCGTACCTGTCATTTGCGATCCTGTGTATTTTCGTGAGCATACAGATTTTCTGCTTTTGAACTGTTTCGTATTCCTCACCGGAGAAGTTCATCGCCCACAATGGTTCTCCCGGCATCATCTCCATAATAAAACAGTCGCTTTTTATGATTTCTTTTGAAAAATCGGAAACATAGACTTCAGGGCAGAGGATGTCAGTCTTTTCATGCATTTTCGAATACCAGAAGACCTCTGATTTCATCATGTTTTTTTCATAACTGAGAACCCTGGCATCCTCCGGGGGAGCTATCTTTAATACGCAGTTTACACCATTATCACATGTTATTTTGTATGCCGCATTGAATTCTCCGTTTCCAAGCGCGGCTATATCAAGCACATTCCCCGCTTTGTGAAAAGAAAACAATTCCCTGATTTCATCTTCTGAAGCCTCATATTTTGTTTTGCTTATAATCATTATGGGACCTCCTGTTATGATAGTAATCATGAAGCATCTCCTGGGTAACAGGGACATCGACTCCTTCAAGTTCTTTATAAACCAATGCGGTCAGGTTTAAAAGAGCTGTCCGTAACTCCGATGGGCTTTCACCGGCTGCATACGTACTGCGGACCGCTGCCTTTTCAGCTTCGGGCAGCTTATCGATTTCTCGGTTCCGTGCGCTCTCCAGCCTGTATCGGTCACCCAGCAGATCAAGATACAAAGCCCTGGCAGCCTCCATCTCACCGATAGCCCGGAAACAGTTTCCGCGGTGAATCGCGACCGCAGCATGCATCAGGAAAAACCAGACGACATTGCGAGCCTGTTCCATATCCTTCTTCTGCTTTTCGCCGTATACGCTTTCATCCATCCATTCCCGGGACTGTACCATCTTTTCCTCCACAGTGCCGGAATGGTCAAACAGAACCTTGAAAGCCGGTTTCAAAGCCGCCGCGTGTTCATACGTGCCATATCCGATGTCAATCTCCAGGAGATCGGCCAGGATGTAATTCTGGAGATGTCTGGATTCATTCTGCGTGAAAAATGCCAGTTCATATCTCGCAGAAATCTTCCGATGCATATATTCCATGACTTCAGGCATGGATTCTCCTGAATCCAGCGCGATCACAAAATCCAGGTCCGAATACTCGTCATGATACCCGTTTACCCCGGATCCTATCTGTACCAGCGCGACAATCCTGCCGCACTCCGCGGCAACGGACCGGATATATTCAAATGCGGCCTGCCTGTCTTGAGCGCTGAAAACTTTTCCCATTTCTGTACTTCCTTCCGCAGAACAGCTGTTTTCACAGCAGCCATTCCCAACCTATCATATCGTAACCGTCGTTTTTCCGGATCTCGATCCGGTCAACCAGCTGGGCGATCACCAGATGCTTGGCTTCGTAGCTGGCATCCCTACAACTGAAATTTACCCAACTATTTATACCTTGCAAGCCCACACAATCATCTCTAAGCATATATCTTCCGTTTTTTCACCGTCCGACATTACACGCGCGATAGCAAATCACATGATCATCCTGCTGGTAATGTTTATCCGGATCACAACGGAAAGGATGCTTCAGATCGGTTCCGCCGAACCACTCATAGGGCAGATCCTGATCCGTCACCCCTCTGCAGATCTCCTCCACACCGTCCCGCATACAGCGCAGCAGAGAAATATCGTCCGCGCCCTGAGCATGCCCGTGCAAAATGATATCTGCCCGTTCCTGCAAAAACATCACCTTATCCAATTCATTCAGGAATTGTTTCATCGTCAGGCAGCCGTCCAGCTGCATCCACAGGTGATGATTTATGCTGTCCCCGGTGAACAGAATTCTGTCTTCCCGAAGCAAAAGCAGAATACCGCCCGGTGTGTGTCCCGGCAGGCCGAATACTTCCAGCGTCCTTCCTCCCAGATCAATCGTATCGCCGGGAAGAATGTCCTTAAACGGCGGGAATACAGCATTGCGCTCCTCCAGCATTTTCTGATATTCCGGGTCTTCAACGAACATCCGGGCCAATTCCCGGTCCGCCGGATGAAGATGCGCTTCCTGAAAAAACATGTTTCCGAAGATATGATCCGGATGCCCATGGGTGTTTACCACCGTCAGCGGCCTGTCGGTGATCTCCCGGACTGCCTGGTAAAGATCGTTATACCCGTTCATGGTATCGATCACACACGCCCGTTCAGTTCCAACCACCAGATATCCTGTCGCTTCATGGGCTTCATCCATCAGAAAAATGCCGGGTATTACTTCTTTGATGAACAGTTTCTTTTCTTCCATGTTTTATCAGCACTCCTTCATTTCAGTTTACTGTTTCATCACAATCCGGAGATTGCCTCTCTGAACAGATATACGAGTCAGAGGTATTCCCCCGGTTCTGTACTATCCTCTCACAAAAGGCGCTGTATAGTCCGCATTGATTTCCCGGATTTCTTTCACCCCGTCTATATATGGCTGATAAATACTTTCGATCCTGCCGCCGCCGCGGTTATCGCAGCCGGAACAAAACTCACAGTCAATGCCGCAGGCTCCCCAAAGGGCCTGATGAACAATCCTGATCCGTTCTTCCCGGGTTGTGTCCTTAATCAGAATAGATTTCATGATCACTGCACCTCCTGATTTTACCAGCCATTTCATCCGATCTCCCGTGTTTCTTCCAGGATCTTCGCCTCACAGTTTTCGTCTACAAGCAGAGAGATCTTTTCCATCAGGCTGTCCGCCATTGCATTGTGCGGAACAATGGCCGCATCTCCGATCACGATGATCTGATGCGTATCCTGTTCATCAATTTCAGCAGCAGAAACATGGAACCCGTTCTGCGGCTGTGCCGTCAGGCTTTTAACGATCATCCGTTTTTTCTTCGGGCTGTGTACCCGGGACACCCGCAGCCGGAAAGTCATTGCTGCTATATTCATTCCGCGGGCTCCGCCCGTAATAACCGCAACCTTTCCTTCAGATGATTTCATTTCAGTTTTCCTTTCGCCCGCAGGATTTCTTCAGCATAACCGATGCATTCCCGGATCATTGCGTTGCAGTGCGGCATCTTTCCACCGCCGTTTTCCGCGTTAATCCGAAGCAGATCACTGCAGTTGATCATACCGTTATGATGATCCCGCACCTTTCGGATCAGGTCACTGGCAGCCTGCGGATCCTCCACGCCGGCCAGTCCAAGGGCCATCAGGCTGCCGGTTACCGCGCCGCAAACCGAACCCATCTGCATTCCTCCGCGGAAATAGGTTGCGGCCTTCATGCAGGCATCCTCATCATATCCGGCGTCCTCTGCGAAAACGGACACGACTGCCTGGCAGCAGTTCCACGCGGGCCTGCCTTCCGGAGTGAAATGACTGCGGCGTTCCATTGCCAGATCAGTATATTTGCTCATATGGTTTTTCCCTCCGCCTGTATAATCATGCGTTCAAAACCGTGATGCTTTCGCCGGAGCGGCTTCCGGTTTTCCGTATCGTCAGAAATGGAAAACATCCTCGAATTTTTTGTCCAGGGCAATACATAGTATCAAAGCAAGTTCCCGCGGCGGCTTTATCCCGGTGTCAATCGTCAAATCATATCCGTCCTTTGGATACAGGTATTCCGCTGAAGCCTCAGCGGAGCCGGCGCATCTGTCACCTCGCGCCTGTTCTCTTTTTCGCAGAACTTCCGGCGGACAGGTAATGCGGACCATGCGCAATGGATAGGCGGACAGCATTTCTTTCAGCTGCCTGAATATCCGTTCACTGGTAATCACATGATCGATAATAACGCCCGAACCTGTTCCCAGAATCTCCAGTACCTTTTCACACAGATCGCCTGACACTGCGTAGACGTCATCCTCATAAATGGTTTCCATCGGATTTGTTTTCATAAAATCATCAATGGAAACCACTTCGTACTTTTCGGCACTCCGCTCTTTGATCAGCGCCTGCAGTTCCTTTGCCAGTGTGGATTTCCCGCTGCTGGAAGGCCCGTTCAGCAAAATGACCTGTTTCCCAAAGGGAACACCGCCGCACAGTCTGCTCAGGGCTGTATATTCCCGCAGATACATGCCGCGCCGCATTTCATCCTTGTCCGCATAAGCGGCGTGTTCTGAAAAGATATGGATGATCTCATTCAGGGGAAGCCAGCGGGGTTCCATACCTGCTTCTTTTTCCCGGTCAGTCAGGCGCATGGCGGTTTCGCCGGTCACTTCACCAAAGAAATACCGGTTTACCCACTTGAAATCCTCGTAATACTCATCGATTTCCAGTACGCTTTCCGTCGGGCGGATCAGGAAGCCCGTTTCTTCAGCAACCTCCCGGATACAGCATTCACGTTCATCCTCACCGGCTTCGAGTCCGCCGCCCGGAAGCATCCACTGCCCGGTGGCCGTTTCATAGGACAGCAAAAGCCGGTTGTCACGGAGAATGATCCCCCGGCATGCTGTGCGGGTCTTGTCCCATTTCCCGAAATAGTTTTCACCGACGATTTTCACGATTCTTCCGTATTCATTCCGCAGCGCTGTCATCTGTTCAGCAATATCAGGATTCCAGGAGACCATTGACGGAAGTTCCCTGCACGGAAATTCCGCGCACAGTCCGCAGAACTGAACATGATGATCCCTTGCGCACGCGTGCACCTTACACCTGCCGGACTCTGCCCACTCCGGAACGCGTCCGTCCGCTTCAATGCAGCCGGGACATCTTCCGTCCGTCTTCTTCGGACATCCAGCGCAGCATTCACCGCAGGCGGTGATGGTTGAAAAGTCTGTCATAATCCAGTATCTCCTGTTACGGTTTCACTCGGCAAATTTCCGTTTCCCCGGATTGTCGGATACAAATGTCCTGTTGTCATTGCAAAGTATAATATACATCTGCGCTGTTAATCCTTTTCGAAATAAACAATGTCCATCCGGTCATTGATTCTTTCGGTTCTTCCAGTACGATGATAACCCAGCTTTTCATACAGGTGTATATTGCCGGTTTCCTGCAATATGGTATCCAGGCACCAGTGATCAGCGCCATGGATTTCTTCCGCTGCCGCAATGGCCGCCTGGGCATATCCCCTGTTTCTGTACTCCGGCATAATCCAGATGGGAGATATTCTTTTTCTGCTCCCGTCTTTCCTGTCAACAATGCGTATCACACCCACATGCTGATTCCCGGCAGTAATAAAATAATAAGTAGTCCAGGGCTGCTCGTACCTTGCCATTACTTTCCCGAGGCTCTCCGCTCCGGGGCTGATATCATCATCCCGGTATCTTTCCAGAAGCTCCGCAAAAGCTTCCAGCTGCATTTTCCATATTGTTTCAATGTCTTCCCTGGCTGCGGCTTTTAAGGAAACAGTATCCATGATCATTTTTCCTCCGAATTTATGACTGCCCCGGAACGCCAGTTTTATATTCCTGTGATATGATCTCTGCTCTGTATTCAGCTGATATCCAGCTTATCAAGATAAGGCTTATACCTTGGATACTGTATGGCCAGCACCGGTTCCTCCCGAATCAGGCGAAGAAAAGAAGAAGGTTCTAGCCACTGATAATCAGCCGTTTCTCCCTCCTGAAGCTTCACGTCCTCCTTTTCGCAATCCGCAACCGCAATAAAAGCATAAACTGCCGACCTGGTTTCCGGTTTCCGTGTGATTCCGATCAGTTCCAGCTGTTCCGCTTTCAGTCCTGTTTCCTCCAGCATTTCCCTCCTGGCGCCTTCTTCCGGTGTCTCGCCGGCCAGAGCGGAGCCGCCCGCGCTGGCTTCCCAGCAGCCGGGATACATTTCCTTCCGTGAATCCCGAAGCGTCAGGAGAAAATCACCGTCCCGATGGCGAATCAGAACATCGCAGACAATATGATATCTTCCTGCCGGAATTTCATACGCCCGGGAGCGTTCCCAGGTTTCCCCGGTTTTATTTCCCTGTTCATCATACAAATCCCAGATTTCCATGCAGGCACCTCCCTGTGCTGTATCACTGTCAGCGGATCAATTCCCTTATATCATGTATTTTCAGATAATTTGTTTCCACGTCCGATTCCGGATTGGCCGCGATCAGAATCGACGTAATGCCTGAAGCAGCCGCGCCGTCCAGATTGCGCACAGCGTCATCGATAAATACGGTTTCCTCCGCGGGGACACCGCATTTGTCCAGCGCGTCGGAATAGATCCGTTTATCGGGTTTGAATACGCCGACAAAGCAGCTGAACGTACAGAATGACAGATACTGTGAAACACCGATATATTCCAGCTGTGGTTCAATACTCGGCCAGGTATCGGAGATGATCCCGAGTTTATGCGTTTTACTGAGCGTGCTCAGCACTTCTTTGATTCCGGGATATGGTATATAGTTTTTCATGTTGCAGGCGCGGTCCCGGGCAATCTGATTTCGTTCATCCGCTGACAGGCAAAGGTCCAGCCGGTCAGAAACAATGGAATAATAGTCAAAGAAGTTCCTGATTTCCGCCTCAACCGTTTTAATCAGGTGATCCTGAACCAGAAAGCGCAGGCCCGCGTCTCTTGCCTGCTGAATCTCCGTCTCGGTTTTCTGTTTCAGTTTTTCACCCGCCAGTTCCAGGAACTTATTGGTAAACATCCAGTCTCCGGAAGCAGGCATATCCAGCGTATAGCCCACATCAAAAAAAATGACTTTTTTATCCCTGAGAATATCCAGCATAATGTCCCCCTAAAGCTTCCGCGGTTTCCCCGCGCTCCGCGGATCAGCAGTATCCGGGATCGGGATGGATCCGCCGTATCTTCCTGCTGTTCCAATGATAGCATATCACAGAAGTTTTTTCAGAAAAAAATTTACCCGCGTCGCAGACTGATGCCCATTCGTCAGATCGCCGGATCCGAAACCCATTCCTGTCCGGCCGGAAATGCAGGATAACCGTTTCCTTACTGACCCATACCCGTTTGAAAGACCGGAACGCAGGCCGGCTCTCCCGGAGGATGATTCCATGCGCTGTATTCTGAAACTGCTTGCGGAAGCGGCCGAAAACGGGTAATATCTGATCAGCGTGCGGAAAGCAGCGGACCGGGAGGTGTACCGTCCTGGTCCGCGGTGAGCTGATCAGGAATTCTCAGAAGATCCGGTCCTTCATCGGCATCTGCGGGTTGTCCGTTGATCGGATTGATGAGAACCGGTAAACGCACAGGAGACAGAAAATGCGGGAAACTGATCCGGATACACTGATGTTCTTTGATAATCATCAGGATGCGCTGAAACTGTATCAGGTTTTTGAAGACCTGTTATACAGCACTTTTCCAAATGTAAGCAAACGTGTACAGAAAACTCAGATCACTTTTTCAAACCGGTATGTATTTGCCTGTGTCTCATTCGCGCGGGTAAAAAGGAAGTCCGGGCTTCCCAAAGGGTATATAGTGGTCACGCTTGGACTGCCCGCTCCGCTGAATTCGGATCGTATTGCAGTCAAAACGGAGCCTTATCCAAACAGATGGACGCACCATATTGTTATCAGCAAACCTGAAGAACTGGACAGGGAACTGCTTTCATGGATCAGTGACGCTTATGCCTTTGCGGAAGCAGGGAGACGCAGGCTTTGATTTCGGAATTCGCATAAAATAGTGTCTGTCATCCTCTCCTGCCATCCGGGCGCCGTTTTTCAGCATAACCTTTTGCGATGCAATGTTGTCCTTGTTGACACGCAGATATATTTCCTCTTCCGGGACTATGTTCCGGGCGATTTCCAGTGTGAGCTTCAGGCCGGCCGTCCCGTACCCTTTGCCGCGTAAATCCTTACGGATGCTGTAGCCGATATGCCCGGCGCCGCTGCGCAATGACTCCGTCAGAAAGTGCCGGATCCGGAATTCGCCCACCAGGCGTTCTCCGTCCCAGAGATAATAATAGGTTTCAGGGACAAACCAGTCCGGCATATGGACAGGATGCTCATATGATATCAGTTCCGGCAGCACTTTGCTTATATATTCATCATAGGACACTCCGTAATACGGATTCGTCAGCCCGTTTTCATCAGCAGGAAGTGCTGCTGTATACTGCCATTGGGCATAAGCATCCTTTGTGTTGATTTTCCGCAGTTCCACCATATACACCCCGTCAAGTCCCTTTTTCCGTTCAGTCGCCTGATGTTTCCGGCAACGCCCGGTTACTGTTCCGACATTTGCCCGGCAGCCGGAATTCGTCTGACCTGTTCTTTCCCGGCATTCCGGTTTTTTTACAGCGACGGCTTTACAGCCTTCCCGGGAAACGCCCTGACAAGATAGAGTAAATATCCTCCCAGAACAACAACGATCAGCACCAGGTTCAGTATCATTTCCGTCTGCGCACTCATCGCGCCGTCAGCTTCAAACACCTTGAGCGCGTTGTTTGCCGAGTGGAACACGATACACGGGATCAGGGAGCCCCCGTGGTAAAAGATCAGCACCAGTACAAAGCCGACCAGCACCGCAAACGCAATCTGCATCAGGGAGGAAACCGGATCCCTGCCGCTGCCGTTGAACAGATTCACAATATGGCCGAGACCGAAAGTCAGCGCAGACACAATGATTGCCGTCCGCGGATTGTCCTTCTCCATTGCCCTGAACAGCAGTCCGCGGAAAATAACCTCCTCCAGGAAGCCGACGCAAAGCATGCTGATAACATACATCATCGCACCCGGAAAACCGTACTGCAGTTTAATCCCGCCCCAGAAAGCCGTCGAAGCAATGACCGCAAGCGGCAGGTAATACAAAAATCTCTTTGCCGGGACGGACGGCCGGCAGAATCCGTATTTTTCGCTCAGGTGATTATTCCGGATCCAGAAATACAGGATCAGAGACATTACGGCGTGCAGCACGGCGGTCACGGATTTCACAACACCGAAGTTCTCCGAAAGCTGGTCCGCCAGACCGCTCAGAAGAACGTAGGCAGCGATCCACAGGATCGCAAAAATGATTTCATTTTTCCTGTACAGTTTCGTCATTTTGATTCCATCCTCTTTCCATCCCCTCAGCGATCGTGATCAAAGCTTTTCGGATCGCTTCCGGATCATATTCCATCGCGTTGTTTGCGATCAGGCTGGCATACCCGTGTACGGTCGCAAACAAAGGCTCAAAAAAAGCGGCGGCGCTTTCTGCCGGCAATTCCCCCGCCTGGCTTACCGCAGCAAGTATGCCGGCGGTCTCCGGTGCCCGGATCAGCTCTTCCAGGCTGAACCCGGAAAAGTGTCCGGACTGAAAGAGAAACCGGAACAGCCGCGGTTCCTCTTCCGCAAATCGGATATACCGCAGTCCGATCCCGATCAGATCCCCGTCCGAAAGGATGTATTCGCTGTGATATGCATCCGCCTTCCGGTAAACCAGTTCCCTGAGCATATTGAGATTGGGAAACTGATACATGACAGGCTGTGTGGAACAGCCGAGGAAGGCGGCAAGATTCCTTGCGGTCAGAAACTCATGTCCCCTGTCCCGGATCAGCCGGAATGCGCCTTCTATCATGGCTTCCTTTGTTGTCGCCGGTTTCCTTGGCATGATTGCCCCTCCGATATTCTATAACATCTGTTATTATATTTGGAGTTCCCTTTTCTGTCAAGCGTTATTCCATCACAGGTATGCGGAAAAACAGGAACTTATTTGTCTTGTTCCAATGCGCAAAACCTTACTGTAAACAGACCCGGGATAATAGAGAAAGCATTCGCGGAATGATCCCGGCTCAGGGCTTTGAGACCGGTAATCCGGTTTCAGCCATGGCAATCCCCGCCCGTTCAGCCTTTTTCACCCTGCTTCATGTACTGTTCACGGGTCAAAAGGCTGGTATCAATCGTTTTTACCGCGCCGTCCCAGGGCCGTGTCAGCTCATATGTCCCATCATACCGAAAGCCAAAGTGTTCCGCCAGTTTTTTTGATTTCTCATTTTCCCGGAAGTAACCGTAACGGACGTCCTTCGCCCCCAGATCCAGAAACACAAGCTTCAGCAGAAGGGAAACGATCTCCTTTCCGTAGCCCAGGCCCTGGTATTTTGTACCGACGCAGATTCCGGCCTCTTCGTAGTGACGCTCTCCATCGTCCCTGATTGCGCACAGGCCGATCGCTTCATCCGTGGATTTCAGCGCGACAAACCAGGCCGGATGAGCCTGCTGATAAGCTATGCTTCTGGCACACCGCTCCCGGGCGGCTTCCTCCGTCAGGGCAGGCGGAAACAGCATCCAGCGGTATACCGCCTCATTTCCCCATACATTTTCCAGCATGGATTTCCAGTCTGCGGGTTTTGCCCTGCGCAGACGGATATGCTCCCCTTCCAGCACGGCAGGCGCCGCAAGGCCGAACCGCCAGACCATAACCTGCCGTTTTCCTTCGGCATACATCTCATTATCCTCCGGAACCGGCACCGTTTCCAGATACTGTCCGCCTGCCAGCTCGCAGGTTCTGGCGGAAGCCCTGTTGCCGGGATCGCAGGTGATAATGAGGTAATCCAGATGATGCTTCCGGGCCTGCCGGAACAGCAGCATACAGGCTTCAGCGGCATAATGATGCCCGCGGTACGGCGGATAAATACCGTATCCGATGTTCCCGCCGATGTATGTTTTATCGTTATGTCCGATCCGAAGATCGCAGTTTCCGATCTTTGTTCCGTCCGGCAGGCAGATACTGAAATAATACGCCGGAAGCCAGCGTTTCTCCGGCTGTTCTTCACGTGTGCTGTCAAGCCGCAGGCAGACTGCGTCATTCCTCAGATCGTCCACAGGGAAAAATTCCATCATCCGCACCTCGCCAAAGCTCTTTTGCCGTTCAGAAATATACAGTTTCAGTAAACATCAGATAAGCCTGCAGAATGCTTTGATCTCATCCGTCCTGTCCTTAACGGCATCCCTGTATTCGACAGAGCACAGTCCGAGATGGCCGCAGCATTCAATTTCCAGATGACCGTAAAAATGCTCAATACTGCCGATGATTCTCTCGCATTCTTTCATTCCGGGACCTGTGCGCAGTGCGATGGCATATCCTTTTTTGCCGGAAGGAATTGTTTTATGCGGCTCATGGGTATTGCACCACGGTGTGCATCTGTCAATGAAGGCCTTGAACTGTCCGGGAACGTCCGCCCAGTAGGAGGGGGAAACCGAAACAATGATATCCGCCCGGCTCAGTTCATCCATCAGAACGCCCGCGTCATCATTCTGAACGCATTCAGCAGTCCGGTGACAGCTTCTGCAGCCTGTACAGAAGGCAAAATGATAATCGTCGATGCATACGGCCTTTGTTTCGTACCTGGAACACAGCTGTTCCGAAACAATCCTCACAATTTCCGCTGTCGCACCGTTTCGGACCGGACTGCAGTTGATGATCAGAGCATTCATTGCCGGAAACCTCCATGGAATGGAATAAAAGTAGCAGCTGCATTATAGTTCGATGCCGGTCACAGTGAATCCTGTGCGGGGAATCCGCAGGATCCGTTCCGCGTTTCCATGAACGGACGGCTGTTTATGCGGCAGCGCCGCGGAATTCTTTCGCCGGTGAACGGCAACGGTAAATGGTACTGCCCAAAAGCCGGATTGTATGCTATGATTGAGGCAGCAAGGGCTCGCCGGATTATATTCCGAAGCAGCCGTACTGACTGATCACATAAGTATTTCAGCGCGGGGTGAAACCGAAAATGATTCGTGAGGCAGCATTGAAGGATACGGCCAGAATTGCGGAGATCGAGGTAAACAGCAGCCGAAACGCTTATCGGAATATTCTTTCGGATGAATGTCTGGAAGATTTGTCCGCCGGGAAACGCGTTCCGGTTTATACACGCTGGATCACTGAAAAGCGATTCGGAATATACGTATACGAAGATTCCGGTACAGGAATCATTAAGGGAATGATGGGGATCGGCCTGTGTGAAGACAATGATAAAAAAGAAGCCTTTGAGCTGCATTTTCTTTATGTTGATCCTGATTATGCAGGAACGGGCATCGGTTCCGAATTGCTGCGGTTCTTTGAAGAGAAAGGCCGGGGGAAAAACTGTCCGGAATCTGTGATCTGGGTTCTGGAAGAAAACAAAGCGGGACGGCGTTTTTACGAAAAGCACAGCTACCATCCCGACGGGAAAGAAAAGATATTTAAGCGGTGGAACAAGCAGGAGATCAGATATGTAAAAAGCTGACATCCGGAAGATTCGTCACCGGAGTTGGTGCCCATGATCAGAGAAACTGCGGAGGAACAGGTATGGAGAAAATAAAAAGGAGATCCGTTGACCCGGTTTATTCAATGTGCGTACAGCCTTCTTTTCTCATCGGAACCCGCAATGAAGACGGCACCGCGAATTTTGCCCCGATCACATGGGTCAGCGTCACACATGAGGAAGGCGACGGTTATCTGCTGGTTATCAGCATGTCCGGGTCCAAAATGACAAAGCAGAATGTCATACGGACAGGCATATTCAGCGCGAATCTGGTCAGCACGGATATGCTTCCCCTGATGGATTACTTTGGTTCACGCCATGCCAGGGACGGAAAAAAGGACGGCATTTCCTGTGGCGTAAGCCGCGGTGAAGTTCTGGATATACCGGTTCTGGATGCAAGCAGATGGGTATATGAATGCGAAGTGGAAAAGGCACTGGAAACCGGCGACTCCACAACTTTTTTCTGCCGCATCCGGAATATTCAGATGGATGAACGGCTTGTGTGCCGCGACACTTTTGACGTTGATCTGACAGTGCTGGATCCTGTAGTCTATTCCGGCAGATATCACAGCATCGGAAAAATGCTCGGCGGTATCGGGGACTTTCTTCCCCGGCAGGATTCCTGACCTTTCCGGAGGGAAAAGTATTCCGGAAACACTGATGAAAACAGAGCGCTCCGGTCGGACTGTCCTTCATGAATAATCCGGAAGCCGGACACCATTCAGACGGGATTATTTCAGAACGTCCAGGGGAGATAGGCGGCCAGTACTGCGAACAGGACTGCCGGAAGCATATTTGCCACACGCACTTTCTTTCCCCACACAAGATTCACGCCGACACAGAAAATCAGGACAGAACCGATCAGCGAAAGATACGCGACGGCGGTCTCTGTCATGACCGGGGATATCAGCCGGGCCAGCACCGTGATCGCTCCTTCGAAGATGAAAACAGGAATCGCTGAAAACATGCATCCCTTCCCGAGCGAGGAAGTCATTACGGCAACGATGATAAAGTCCAGAACCGCTTTTACGGCAAGCGTGGAATAATCTCCTGAAATCCCGTCCTGTATCGCGCCGACAATCGCCATCGCTCCTATGCACACTGTCAGCGAAGCTGTGACAAACGCATTCACAAACTGCCTGTCACCGCTGTTGCCGGATTTTACTTTCAGCCATTCGCCGAAGCGTTCAAACCCCTTCTCAATTCCGATGAGCTCGCCAATGATCGTGCCCAGCGCGAGGCAGAGCACAACCAGCATGGATTTCCCGCTGAGGATCTCTCCCTTGTCTGCGCGCAGCATTCCCTGCATCGCTCCCGCGATCGCAATAAACAGGACGCTTATACCGCACGCTTTGCTAACCGCGTCCTGCTGATCCTGACGGAACAGTTTGCCGGTAAAATGCCCGACCAGTCCTCCTGCGGCAATCGCCGCGCTGTTGATAATTGTTCCAAGTCCTATCATAAAGCATCACCCCGTCCATCCCGGATTTACCGCGACGCCGCGCGTCTGAAAAAGGCAAATCCGGCGCGGCGGATCATTTCCCGAACAGTTCCGCTGTTCTTGTCATTCTGTCCGCCACCCGGACCCCGAACGGGCAGCGGCTTTCACAGCCCCGGCAGCCGACGCATTCTTCCGCGTGATGTTCCAGGGAAAGATAGTGCTGTTTCAGGGATGCCGGAACCTCCGGCTGCATAACCGCCAGGTCATACAGTTTATTCACCATGGCGATATCGATATCCGCGGGGCAGGGCCTGCAGTGGCCGCAGTAGGTGCATTCTCCTCCGGAGAAAGTATGCTTCGGCGCGTTCGCCAGTACGCTGGCATAATCCTTTTCGCTGTCCGCGGCTGTTTCATAGGCTGTGGCAGCGTCGACCTGACCCGTTGTGTCATAACCGCACAGAACAGACGCCACCGCCGGCCTGGTCAGCGCGTAATGGATGCACTGAACCGGCGTCAGGGCAGTTCCGAAGGGAGAGCGCTTCGCGTCAAACAGGCGCCCGCCGGCGAAGGGTTTCATGCAGGTGATGCCGACATGCCGCTGCTCGCAGATTTTATACATTCTGATCCGGACAGGATCAATGCCGTTCAGGCCTTCCGCGTAGGTATCCGCAAAATAGTTATCAATATTGTCCGTCGGCGGCATCAGGTCAAAAGCCGGATTCACGCTGAAAAGAATCATCTCCGCCAGTCCGCTTTCCGCTGCCCTGATGGCAATGACCGGATTGTGTGTGGATAATCCGATATGCCGGATTATCCCCTGTTCCTTCAGTTCCATGACATAGTCCAGGTAGGGCCCCGGGTTTGAAACCGTTTCCCAGTCGCTTTCCCGGTCCACATAATGGATCATACCCAGATCAATATAATCCGTTCTCAGCCGCGTCAGCAGATCTTCAAAAGCGATGCGGCACTTCTCAGGATCCCTGGTGCGGACATATTGACCGTCCTGCCACGTGGAGCCGATATGTCCCTGCACAATCCATCCGGCACGGTCTTCTTCAATGGCCTGTCCGATGATATCCCGGGATTTCGGGTCCGGCATCCAGCAGTCAACAATATTGATCCCTCTGCTGCGGGCATATTTCAGCAGCGCGATGGATTCGCTCTCTTCATGGCGCTCCAGCCATTCGCCGCCGAAACCGATTTCACTGACCCGCAGGCCGGTCTTTCCCAGATTCCTGTATTTCATGCTGCTTCCTCCGTGTCGTTTTGCTTCATGAGCGGTCCCGGCGCTGTCCGACAATCTTCAGGGCAAACTCGGCCGCCGCTTTCAGGTCGGATTCGTCGGGCTTTCCTTTATGCACACCCTTAAACTGTCCTTTGCAGTGGAACTCCCGCTCGTCCATCGGGATGCCTGCCTTGTCCGCGACTGCCTTGACTTTTTTGTAGGTGGAATTCATCATTGCCGCCGATCCGAAATTGACAATCTTCCCGACCTTTTCCCGTTCCAGTGACGCAACAAACTGCCGCACCTCCGGATCAATTGTGAAAGCATAGTACGAATTCCCCAGGAAAAGAATATCGACCGGCTCCGTAACCGGCGTGCTGATCGGAAGCGCCTCCGCGCCGACCGCTTTCGCAATTGCCTCGGCCAGCCGTTTTGTGTTGCCCGTCTTTGTGTAATATCTGACCGCGATTTTCATTTCATTCACGCTCCTCTTTCATAGGTCCGGCTGTCAGCATTTTGCCCCGTTTCAGCCGGTATGCCGCATTCTGAAGAAACCAAAAAACCTGATCAACTCCCAATTATTATCATAGCATATATTCGGGCATTTTTCAGGTTAATTTTCGTCAGGTTTACAGAGCCCCGCGCTGACCGGACCGCCGTTCTCCGCCCTCAGTTCAGTTCATCAAGCAGAATATAGTAACGGAGTTTCTCTTCATCTTTCGGAACCCCGGACGCCCGGAACAAATCATCCGGATCAATATTCGGATAGGTTTTTCCGTAGTGCCCGTCGCTGTTGTGCTTCAGGCTCCGCCAGCCCAGGGCCAGATCCGTCCAGCGGTCCCCGGCCCCGACATTGCCCACATCAATAAATCCCGTAAACCGCGTCCCGTCCGTGAAGAGGTTCGGCAGGCAAAAATCGCCGTGTGTCACCACGCGGTCCTGCTGCGGCAGGTGACTTTTCAGCCAGTCCAGCAGCGCCTTCGGATTTTCAAACCCTCCCGGGCCGAACGTTTCCGGCTCGCAGCCGGAAGAATCGAAATGCCCGGCCAGGATTCCGGCCTCCGCGTGAGAAAGGTTGTCCGCCACCGTCCTTTCAAACGGGCAGTCCCCCACGGGAATTGACCACAGTATATGCAGCGCTTCAGCCATGCAGTCCAGCAGAAGTGCGGGATTGTTCATCACATCGGGTTTGCACAGTTCTTTTCCCTGAACGCGCGTCATCAGCAGCCAGTCCTGTCCGTTCAGCACCTCATGGGCGGCCACCCGCGGAGCAGGAGCTTTTCCTTCAAGCCACTGCAGAATCCGCACGTCTGCTGTATCCCAGTCATCCGCGGGCCGGATTTTCAGCACATAATCATCAAAAAGCAATACCTGCGCCCCGGATTTTCCAAGACCGTCTGTTTTCCCCGTCCGGCTGCCGAGAACTGCAGCGATCGAAGCCGGCACCTGATCAATGTTTCCTGGCCGTTTACCGCCCATCATCTTCATCCTTCCTCTGTCAGTCATGATCGCAGCGCCGGCCGGAACCTGTGCCTTACCGGCGCCCTGCGGGCAGGGTTAGGGTTGTTCCTTCAGAATCTGTTTATTCCTTCCATTGTGACAGCATTTCCCGCATCCATGCGTATACATCCATACCGTACACTCGCCGCAGGTTTTCCGGGGTCATCACTTCGCCGATGATGCCCTGTGAAACGCTTTCCCCGTGATCCATCAGAATCGCGTGCGTCCCGTATTTTCCGGCAAGGCTCAGGTCATGCACAACGGACAGGACCGCGCGCCCCGGCGCTTTCAGCCATTCCCGGATCAGTGAAAAAATATGCTGCTGGTATTTCAGGTCCAGGTGGTTTGCCGGCTCATCCAGAATCAGCACCCGCGGATTCTGGGCGAATACCTGGGCCAGAAAAACACGCTGTGTTTCACCGCCTGAAAGCGTCAGCATATTTCGTCCGCGCATATCGGTCAGTCCGGTCAGCGCCAGCGCCGTATCGATCTCCTCCGCCCCGCCGGTATCGCTTTTGCGCAGGAAACCGGCCGTCCTGGCATAGCGGCCGAGGCTGACTACTTCTTCCACGGTAAACCCGTAGACCGCGGTATGTGTCTGGCTCAGGATCCCTGCTTTCCTGGCGTATTCCCGCGCCGGAATCTCCCGGATATCCCGGCCTTCCAGGGTGATTCTGCCTGTATAGGGCACCGTTTTGCCCAGCGCGCCGGCCAGGGTGGATTTCCCGGCACCGTTCGGACCTACGACAACCCACCATTCGCCTTCGTTCAGATGCAGGGACAGATCCCGCAGGACAGGCTTCTCTCCGTAGCGGACTGAAAGGTGCTCTGCTTTCAGCATCAGCGCACTCCTCCTTTCCGGCTCCGGTAAAAGATTGCGATAAAAACCAGCGCGCCGATCAGGGAAGTGATGACGCCGATGGGCAGTTCTATCGGACTCAGGATACTCCGGGCCGCCAGATCCGCCAGCATCAGGAAAACAGCCCCGGCAAAAGCCGACAGCGGCAGCAGCCGGCTGTGGTTGGGCCCGGCCGCCAGACGCACCGTATGCGGGATGATCAGACCGACAAAGGCGATGCTTCCCCCGATGGATACACAGATGCCGATCAGCGCGGAAGCACAGATCAGAACCGTCAGTTTGACCCGCCGCACCGGCACGCCGATATGTACGGCGTTTTCCTCTCCTACGGCAAAGGCATTCAGCTCCCGGCTCTGCATGAACAGGGGCGTGCCGAAAAGGATCAGTCCGCCCAGGAGAACCGCGGCCTGCTCATAGCTTTTGCCGCTGAGGGAGCCCATTGTCCAGTAAGTAATGGAACGCAGCTTTTCCCCGGAAAAAGCGATAAGAATGCTCAGCATCGCTGAAATCAGCATGGTAAAGACTACGCCGATCAGGATGATATTGTGCGTCGCAAAGCTGCGGTCAATACCCCAGGTAAGTCCCAGAATCACGAGAAGGCTGCCAAAGGCAAAGATCATCGCCATTACCGCGGAGCCGGCAATCGGCAGCCCGGGTATGGTGATTCCCAGCGCAATGGACAGGGCTGCGCCCAGCGCCGCTCCGGAAGAAACGCCCAGTGTCGAGCCGTCGGCCAGCGGATTCCTGAGCAGTCCCTGCATCGCCGCGCCGCACAGGCTCAGGGCGGCACCCATCAGCGCCGCGCAGAGGACGCGCGGCACGCGAATGGACAGCACGATGGACCGGTTTACGCTCTCCGGCAGCGCGTTCCCGAGCATTCCGTGCCACAGCAGGGAAACGGACTCCCGCAACGGCACCTGCACGCTGCCAAGGCAGACGCACAAAGCCAGGACCGCCAAAAAAAGAACGGCCAGCGCAAAGAAAAGGAGAATCTTATTTCGGGTATTCATCATAAATCAAAGCAAGCCGGAGCGGACAGCAAACCGGGCCGTCCGCTCCGGAACCGGGTCAGGCAGCGGGATCAGCCGCTTCCTCGGACTGGATATAGTTCAGCAGCATTTCGGCAACATCCGTCAGGCGCGGGCCGGGGAGCGCCACGGCATTGGTGGGATCGTAGATCACGTCGCCGTTGATGACGGCGGTAACGCCTTCCCAGCCGCTGCGGTTTTTGATTTCGGCATCCGGCATTTCGGACATCCAGGAAGGATCATAGGAGGTGGTGGTGATGATGAGATCGGGATTCCGGGCCACAACCTGCTCGTCAGAGACCCCCTGATGGCCGTCGAGATCAGCAAAGATATTCTTCAGGCCACAGAGTGCAGCGACGTCATCCATATAGGTGCCTTTTCCGGCGGTCCATACGGTACCGTCATAGATCGGGCTTTCTTCAATGTACAGCGTTTTGTCCGTTTCGCCGGCCTTTTCCCCGATTGCGGCAAACCTGGCCTTCATATCGGTGATAAGCGTTTCCGCTTCAGCGTTTTTACCGGTAACCGCGCCGAGCAGGGCAATATCGGTATATACGTCTTCCAGATTCTGGGCGTTGGTGATGACGACCTGCACGCCGCCCTCGGTGAGCGCCGCGACCTGATCCGGATCATGGCCCATTTCGGTCATGATGACAACCTGGGGAGCAAGCGCCAGGATCTGTTCCACGTTCAGAACATAACCTGAGTTTACAACTTCCTTCCCGTCAATTCCGGGCATAACGGCGGTCTCTTCCGTTGTGACACAGTACATGCCCACACCGACGATAGATTCTGACACGCCAAGGCTCCAGAGAATTTCAGCATCAGCCGGCATCAGAACAACGATTTTTTCCGCCGGAGCGGCCAGTGTGATTTCACGGCCGTGCATGTCGGTCACCGTAACGGCGGAGCCTTCAGCCAGGACGGAAGCAGCGCTGAAAACCATCAGCACTGCCAGGAACAGGGAAACCAGTTTCTTGGACATTGTCTGTCCCTCCTCATAAAATGATCAAATGAATCAGCGGGAGGGTTGCTGCATACAGAAAAGCGTCCCTCCCCGAGGCACGCCAACAAAACCTGCGGATCAATCCGCAAGTTTCATAGCATATCCCACCCCCAGGGGAATGATAAATTCACGGTGTAAACAAGTCTCCCGGCTTTGCCTCATCCTACTGGCACACCTTCCCGCTTACGCAGTGGCTTCATCACGTGCGTTCGTCCGCTTCACGGTTACTGGGATAGCCCGGAACTCTCATCCGTGTTCCTATGACGCGGTTTTTACGGAACCGCGCCGCGCATCGCTGCGCAGATACACCGGCTATTCATTTGTCGGAGATATTATATTATCCGGAGAAATGAACGTCAATTCGTGTTTGACGCGCATGTCCCCTCCGGTTCCCGCTGATCATGGTTCATCTGACCCGCTCATATTTCCGGAGCACCCGATTGTATGCAATCATCAGCGCGACCGAAATCACCGGCACGCCCGCGATGGACCACAGGAAGCCCGGTGCGTTCTGCTTCAGGAAAAGGAACGGAATCCCCAGAAGCTCGAACAGGCCTGCGTAGACAAACCACAGGACAGCCACCGCGCGGTTGTATTTCCGTACATCCGTAACACTGGGCGGTTTTGTTCCGGTGAAAAAGGTTGCGGCTTTGTCTGATTTCCAGGTCCAGACACCGATTCCCAGCAAAACCAGAAAAATAACGCTCCAGATCACAAATCCAATCATCACAGCCGATACACATCCAATCCGCCGTTCAGCCCCGAAGGCTTCATTTCAGGCAGTTTTCAAGAAAAAAGCGAATCACGGAACTTCCGTCCGCGGTATCGTTCCTTCTGTGCCTGAAGCACATCCGTTCCGGATGCCACTGGACGCTCCAGACAGGCAGAGACTCGTGCTCCAGGGCTTCGATCACGCCATCCTCAGACCGCATTACCGCTCTCAGGCCCTTTCCCGGAATCTCCACGCCCTGATGGTGGGAAGAATTTACCGCGCATTCATCACCGTAGATCCGGTACACAAAAGACTTCCGTTCGATGACCGCCCGGTGAGTATTATCCTCTCCCGAAGGCAGGCTCATATGGTTTTCAGCATTTTGAAGATGCTGTATCAGCGTTCCGCCGAAAGCAACATTCAGCAGCTGATGCCCTCTGCAGATTCCGAACACAGGCCTGCCCGCCGCCAGAAACCGGTCCAGCGCGTCAAACTGAAGCGCGTCCAGATCGTCGTCTGTCGTTTCCTGCGCGATTCTGTCCCTGCCGTAACGGGAGGGATTGACGTCGCAGCCGCCCGGCAGCAGGAGCCCGCTGTAATCAGAAGGGCAAAAGCTTCTTCCCGCTTCTCCGTGAGCACCTAGCTGTGCCAGCGCGTCAAGATAATTGGCAACCGCCTGCGGCCTGTTTGTCGGAACAGCAATCCTAAGCATATTCATCATTCTCCTCCTGGCAGTCAGGACACGCCGCGGTATTCATCCCTGCGGGCAGCTTCCTGCGTTTCGGCAAGGCTCCGGTTCAGGTCTGGTCAGGATAATCATAAAAGCCGCCTTTATGAAAATTCTCATTTCCCAGCGGTCTTGCGGTCAGCCTGAAGATCACGCATCCGTCCGGGCATACGACCGTTTTTGTATACCTGCTGTCACCGCCGAGGTTTTCAAGGTCGCCTCCGCTCCGCACGGCATCCATCAGGGGAAAGAGAATCATCATCGTTTTTGAACAGATTCCGTACCCGTCCCTGTTGACGGGGCATCCGTATGTGCAGGTGTACCGATCGCCGATCTCTTCTCCGTTACGGCAGTACCGCTCCGTATGATCGCCGTGCAGGAAGCCGGTTACTTCCACGCTGAACTCATATTCCTCGTCATACCACTTTTTCAACTTCTATCTCCTCCCGTTGCTGTTGACGCATGATCCGTGCGGTCTTCACGCCTGTCCGCAGATCAGGCGCATTTCCTGCATGCCGTTTTCAAAAACTCCCGTTTCCTCAAAGCCCGCAGAGCGGTACAGGCCTTTGGCGGCATAATTCTCCGGCAGTACGCCGGTATAAATCTCCCGCGCGCCGTGCTTTTCCCGCAGGAACGCAATCCCCTGCTCCAGCGCCGCTCTTCCGTATCCCCTGTGCTGGTACTTTCGGTCAATCATCAGTTTCCACAGGGTATAGTATTTCTTTTTTTCATAGTACCCCATCATAATAAAACCGACTGTTTCCGGACCGCTGCGGACGGCAAACGGAAATGCCGTCTTCGCGTAGACATAGGCCTGGGCCAGTGATTCGGCGGCAGTGGAAACAAAGTGCTTCTGGGCGTCATCCACGCGCAGCGCGAGCACCGCTTCAAGGTTCTCCGCGGTAACCGGTTCCAGGCACACCGCCCTTTTCTCCGCAATTTCATCCGCCACTGTTTCTATCGCGGCTGTAATTCCCCGGCAGACTGCTTCCAGCTCCATGAAAGGCTGTTCTTCATGTCCCTGCTCCCGGATATACGGGACATGAATGAAGCCGGTCGGAACAGCTCCCCCGTTATGCGCGAGCATCCCGTACAGCAGGGCGTTGCAGACATACTCCCCCGCGTTTTCGGATCTTTCGCACGGGATGCCGAGCGCCCTGACCCCGCGGATAATCCTGTCAACAGGCAGCGTGGACCAAAGCAGGTCAGGACCGCCGTCAACCACCGGAATATGATCCGGCTGACAGCCCGCGTTATCCGGAATACGGCCGTTCATCATGTTCCGGCCGGCTGCTTCCGGCGTGATGGTGCCGCGGCCGCCGGCCTGTCCGAGCATAATTACAGCGGCAGGAGAAATCCGGTCGTATTCAGCGGCCGCGAGTTCCCGCGCCCGTTTGAATTCAACCGGCAGGAGCAGTTTCCGGATCCGGGTTCCCCCGATCCTGTCCGGCAGAAGGTTAAGGATCATCTCTGCCGGATTCAGTTTTTCCCCGCCAAACGGTTCAAAAGCAGTTACAAGAATCATATTTGGACTCCCTGCGGCAGTTTTCCGGAAGCCGGCAGCGTTTTCCTTCCTGTTTCCGATATCATTGCTGAAATGCCCCGCATGACAGTATTCCCGGCCGGTCCGCATTCCGCGCTTTGCACTGTTTTAATCATAGCACACTGAAAAAGCCCCCGTCAAAGGAAAAGCACCGCTTTCCCTTCCCGGTCCAGTCCGGTCCGCGCGCCTTTTCAGTGAATAAACGACGGTTTATCCTCGGCGGTTCTTTAGCCTCTCTGCCGCGCAGCACCGGCCCGGCGGCCCGAATATATTCTGATTCTTTGAAAAACCGCTTGACATGTTAGTTGAGTTTAACTATACTGCGTTAGTGGTTAGTCGTCACTAACCTCAAGCGGACGGAGGGAACGCGGCCGCGGTCACGTTCCGCTCCCCTGGAAGAATCATCCGGAACAGCGGACCCGAAGAACAAAGGAGAAAGATTGTTATGGCCATTGTTGAATTCAGGGATGTAACGAGAATCTACCGGAACGGAGACCATGAGCAGCGCGCGCTGGATCATGTGAACCTGAGCCTGGAAGAAGGGAAATTCATTGTGGTTCTTGGTCCAAGCGGCGCCGGAAAGAGTACCCTGCTGAATATGCTCGGCGGACTGGACAGTCCCACGGAAGGCACAATCATCGTGAACGGACGGGATATATCCACGCTGACGCCCAATGAACTGGCCGATTACCGCGCCGCGTCCGTCGGTTTTGTTTTCCAGAGTTATAACCTGATCCCGACACTGACAGTGATCGAAAACGTGGCGCTGGTAAAGGAAATCGCGCCGGATCCGCTCAGCAGCCACGACATGCTGAAAGCCGTCGGCCTGGAAGACCATATCCACCAGTTCCCTTCCGAATTGTCGGGCGGGGAGCAGCAGCGCGTTTCCATAGCCCGGGCGCTGGCAAAAAACCCGCACATACTGCTGTGTGACGAGCCGACAGGCGCGCTCGACTCCGAAACCGGCGTCATGGTGCTCAGACTCCTGCTTTCCATGGCACGGGATATGGGGAAAACAATCATTATCGTGACCCATAATCAGAACATCGCGAAAATGGCTGATTTGGTCATCCGGGTAAAGAACGGAAAAATAAAATCCTGTGAGGAACAGAAAAATCCCCTGTCTGTGGAAGAGGTGGACTGGTAATGCTTCTGAAAAAACTTTTCCGGACGCTTTGGCAATACAAAGCACAGTTCATTTCCATGGTGATCATGGTGGCGCTGGGGATCGGCGTCTTTCTGGGATTCAATGTTGAATGGTACTCGCTGGAAGTAAATACCGGGGAGATCTATGAAGCGACAGGTTTCGCTGATTACAGGATTTACAGTGACAAGGGCTTCAGTCCCGAAGATCTGGAAAAGGTAAAGGCGATCAGCGGCGTGGAGGATGCGACCCGGTTTCTTTCACTGAATGTTTCGGTGAAGGGCAGTACGGACACACTGGCGCTGACCGTCAGTGAAAACATAAATGTTTCCGGTATGCTTGTCATGAAAGGCGAACCATACAGCGCGGAGGATCCGGATGGTTTCTGGCTTTCGGATTCCTATGCCGCCGCCAACGGAATCGCCCTGGGGGATCCGCTGACCCTGACCTATCAGACAATCACGGTCGCCGGAACGGTGAAAGGCCTGATCAAGTCCGGTGAATACCTGATCTGCCTGCCGGATTCCACACAGATGATGCCGGATTATTCAACTTACGGATTTGTATATATCTCACCGGTTATGCTGGACAATGCTGTTCCGGCGATATACAAGGCTTTTGCCGGTTCCCTGTATCATCAGATCAATGTGAAATCCTCCCTGGACAAGCCCTCTTTTGTGGAATCGGCCGATCACGCGCTGGGAACGACCCGCCTGATTCTGTCCAGGGATGAGACAATCTCCTGGTCGGAAGCGCAGGGCGAAGTAAATGAAGGGAAAACCATGGCCTCTATCCTGCCGGTTCTCTTCCTGGCTATTGCCATCCTGACAATGGTCACTACCATGCACCGGATCTGCGCCAGCGAAAAAACGCAGATCGGCACCCTGAAGGCGCTGGGATTCAGGGACCGGCAGATCCTGATCCACTACTCCGCCTACGCGATGATCATCGGCCTGCTCGGAACAGTTCTCGGGATCGCTGTCGGTTATGGACTTGGATGGTTCATAATGAATCCGGACAGCGCGATGGCAACTTATATCGATGTGCCCTCCTGGACGCTTCACGCCCCGGCGTTCACATGGATTGTCATCCTCGGAATCATCGCGTTTCTTACCTTTATCGGCTATCTTTCCGTGCGGAAAATGCTGCAGGGCACCGCGGCCGACGCCTTGCGGCCTTACTCCCCGAAAAGAATGAAGCATCTGCGCTTTGAGGAAACAAAGCGGTTCAAGCGGCTCGGCTTCGGTACAAAATGGAACCTGCGGGACTGTATCCGCCATAAAGCCCGGAGCTTCATGACCCTCTTCGGCATCATCGGATGCATGGTACTGCTGGTCGGCGGACTTGGCATGAAGGATACAATGGACGCGTTCCTGGATATTTTCTACGAACAGTCGATCAATTACACCACCCGGATCAATCTGGACGAAGACAATACGACTCCGGAGGAAGGAAAAGCGCTGGCCGCGTCCCTGAACGGCGACTGGGCAGCGTCCAGGGCAGTTCAGATCGGCGATAAAGGCTATTCCCTGGAGATTTATTCCGTCACGCATGACAAGGTCCGTTTTGCGGATACCGAAATGCGGATCATCCCGCTGACAGATGACGGAGTATATATCTGCTCACGGATTGCCCGGGATTTTCGCCTGAAAGCCGGGGACAAACTGTCCTTCTCTCCCTATGACAGCAGTGAGCATTATACCGTTCCTGTTGCCGGAGTGCTGGACTCCATGACGGAAGGTATCTTCATGACGGATACCTTCGCGGATAAAGCCGGCATCACATACAATATATCTTCCGTGTTCACGGACGCCGCGGAGATCCCGGACAATCCGCATATCCTGAACAGGCAGAGCAAGCAGTCGATCATGGATTCGTTTGATATCTTCATGGATCTGATGAACAAAATGATCTGGCTGCTGGTGATTGCCGCTGTGATCCTGGGCATTGTAGTGCTGTATAATCTTGGCGTCATGAGCTACACGGAACGCTATCGGGAAATGGCAACCCTGAAAGTAATCGGATTCAAGGATTCCAGAATCGGGCGGCTGCTGATCAGCCAGAACCTGTGGCTGACAGTGCTCGGTGTCCTGATCGGCATACCTGCCGGCGCGGGCGTGCTGCAGTATCTGCTGACCGCCCTGGCGTCCGAATATGAACTGAAACTGGTTCTGGGCCTTTCCACCTGGCTGGTCAGTATTCCCCTGACTTTCGGCGTTTCACTGGCTGTCGGTCTGATGGTTGCCCGCAAAAACAGGAATATTGATATGGTGGCCGCGCTGAAAACAGCCGAATGAAAAAACGGCTGAAGTTATGCGCCGCGGCATACGCGGTTCAGTTGACGGGCAGGCGGCAATCTGTTATACTTTTTCAGGTTAGGAGTTGCTAACAAAAGAATCGGATCAGCCTGCCGGGCAATACAATACCTCAGGGAAACGGGATGTCTGCTTGCTGTGGCATCCCGCTTCCTGCAGTCAGACGGCATATCGAAACGAAAATGTTATTGGTTTGCAGAGAAGGAGAACCGAAATGCAGATTTATGAATCGTCAGAAGATTATCTGGAGCAGATTTTGATGCTGCTGGAAAAGAAAGGCCATGCCCGTTCGATCGATATTGCCATGGGACTGAACGTCTCCAAGCCGTCGGTCAGCGTCGCGATGAAAAAGCTGAGAGAGAACGGATACATCACCATGAGCTCCGACAGCATGATTTCCCTGACAGACAAGGGATACGCCATTGCGCGGAAAATATATGACCGGCATAAGGCGCTGACAAAATACCTGGTTCAGATCGGCGTCCCCGAAGAGATTGCCAGAGAGGACGCCTGCAAAATAGAGCACGATCTTTCGGATGAGTCCTTTGCGGCAATCTGCAGTCAGATCAGATAATCCGGTCCGTCCGGAAGGCTTGTCAAAGGAACAGCATCAGGCAAACCGGAAAGGAGAAGGCACAATGGACGTATTGCAGGCTATTTCAAACCGCAGATCGCATCGTGCGTACAGGAAAGAGCAGCTGCCGGAGGAGGTTCTTTCCTCCATCCTCCGGGCCGGGCTTGAATCCCCCAGCGCCCGGAACAGGCAGCCGTGGCATTTTTCCGTTGTTCAGAACGCGGAACTGATTCAGGAGATTCACGACGAGGCCGCGAAAGTAATGGGAAAGAGCGGGAGCCCCCGGTTTTCCGATCCGGATTTCCAGATTTTCTATCATGCCCCTACGGTCATCTTCCTGTTCGGGGAGAAGGATTTTCCATGGTCGCAGGTGGACTGCGGAATCGCTGTCGAAAACATGGCGCTCGCCGCTGAAGGCCTCGGCGTGGGAAGTGTAATTCTCGGTCTGCCGAAACCCGCGTTTGCGGGGAACAGGGCGGATGAACTGAAAGCCCGCCTGGCGTGCCCGGAAGGCTATGATTTTGTGATCGCGCTGGCATTGGGATACGCATCCGACACCAAGGAACCGCATGATCTGCGGGAGGAAAAAATCAGCCGGATTGTGTAAAGCGCGTTTTCAATCACACTGAAGGAGGATATGTTTATGGAATTTCAGGAGCTGATCCATGCGCGCCGGAGCGTCAGAAAATACGAGGACACCGTTGACCATGAAACGCTGGTGCAAATCCTGCGGGAAGCGCAGCAGGCTCCCTCCTGGAAAAATCAGCAGACATCCCGCTGCTATGTCGTCGAAACACCGGAAACGCTGGAAGCGTTCCGCGCGGCTGTTCTCCCTTCCTTCAACCGGAACAGTTCCGCAAAAGCGGCGCTTATTGTTACCACTTATGTCCGGAATACCGTCGGCTTCAGCGACAGAACGCCCGTAAACGAAATCGGAAACGGGTGGGGCGCGTATGATCTCGGTCTGCATGACGCATTGCTGATCCTTGCCGCAAAAAACGCAGGCTGTGATACCCTGATTATGGGCATCCGTGACGCGGACGCCATCCGGGCCATGCTCGGCATCCCCGGCAGCGAGGAAATCATGTCCGTGATCGCTGTCGGCAAGGGCGGCGAAGCGCCTTCCCCGCGTCCCAGAAAGCCTTTTGAAGAAGTTGTCAGGTTCTTCTGACGGTCTGCCGCTGATCCACCCCGGATCGGCGGCGTTTTTTCATGTGAAAAATACCCGCCTGCTCATTTCTCCTGTTCTTCCGCCCGTTTGCCGCAACGGAAGGTCCGGCTCCCGATGACTGAGTAAACCATTCCTGCCGTTCCGTGATCAGACCGGTAAAGGCAGACCTCATCCACCGTCATGGAAACAGGCGGCACCTCAATATCGCAAAGCTTCATTCCGGCAGGTACTGACGGCCTCCGCGCCAGCGTAATATGCGGGCAGAACCGCCTGGCATCAAATGGTATACCGTGTCCGGCAAGACTGTTCCGGACCTTCGCGGCCAGGCTGTCCAGCGCTTCGGACGGCATCACGCCGGCCCAGAGCACTTTTGCCTCCGGAAAAAGGCCGGGATGTGACAGCGTTATGGAAAAAGAACGGCCGACCGAGGGCAGAGCGGGCATAACATCTTCCTGCCATTCCCCGATGAAGGCAAGCGTCATATGCAGATTGGACGGATCAAGATACCGCCCTTCCACACCTGCGGAACGAAGCCGGTCCTGCAGAACCGATAAGGCAGCCCTGAATTCTTCAGACGGGCGCAGCCCGATAAACAGCCGCATGCAGACCCTCCCTGTACAGATGCTCTCCGCCGGCACACAAACCGGCTTCACCGTTATCCTGTCTCCCTGCGATCATACCAGAGTACCGCTGCTGTTTCAATCCTTTGCCGTCAGATCCGGCGCCGGTCCCGGGTCCGCCGCCTGTTTCACGCACAGCCGGATCGTCAGCGGTACGGCATGAAAAAAAAGATTACTATTGATTTTCCGGCCGTTGTAAAGTAATATGCTGTTGTATATTTCAGGCAAGGCGCCGTCATTGCGGCACCGCGGCCGCGCACCGGGCGCGGTCCGCAGGGCAGACTGAACAGGCAGTATTTCTCCGTCACGGAGATCTACGTGGCTGGGCTGTGAAAACAGCAGCAGAAAAAGCGCGAAGCGCATCTGCGGGACAGGAGCATGTCCCCGGGTGCGCTCTTTTTAAACCGTATCGCGCGCCTGATCCCGCCTTCCCGATGGAGGAACCGTTATGGATGAAAAAAGGATCTTCAGCCGCCTGTCCCGTGTCGGAATTTTCGGGAACATCCTGCTCGCGGCGTTTAAGCTGATTGCCGGAATCCTCGGCCGGTCCGGCGCGATGGTTTCCGACGCCGTGCATTCACTCTCCGACGTTTTTGCAACCTTCATCGCCTGGATCGGCGTACGCCTTTCAAAGCAGGCGGAAGACGCGGAACATCCTTACGGGCACGAACGGCTGGAATGCGTCGCGTCACTGCTTCTCGGGCTGATCCTTGCCGGTACCGGAGCCGGAATCGGCTGGAGCGGAATCCGCAAGCTCTTCGGAGAACACGGGAGCATTGAGATCCCCACAATGCTTCCTCTGATTGCGGCGGTTGTGTCCATCGCCGTCAAGGAAGGCATGTACCGGTATACAATGCATTATGCCAGGATACTCGATTCCGCGGCGTTCCGGGCGGACGCGTGGCATCACCGCTCAGACGCGATCTCTTCCGTCGGTTCTTTTATCGGCATCGGCATGGCAAAGCTGGGATTTCCGGTAATGGATCCCATCGCCAGCCTGGTCATCTGTGCCCTGATTCTCAAGGTCGCTTTCGATATTTCCCGCGACGCGATGAACAGAATGCTCGACACTTCCTGCGGAAACGCGTTTGAGCAGAGACTGCGCGATTTCATCGGAAAGCAGGACGGTGTCGAGCGGATTGATCTCCTGCGCACACGGCAGTTCGGCAACAGGATTTATGTGGATCTTGAGATTGCGGTGAAAACGGATATTTCGCTGATCGACGCCCACCGGATCGCGGAACGCGTACACAGCGCCGTCGAACGGGAATTCCCCAACGTAAAGCACGTGATGATCCATGTCAACCCGAAGGACGAACCGCAGTCCTGACAGGCGGAATACTCCCCGCGCGTCCTCCGTGCCGCTGCCGAAAAGCGGAAATAATATTCCCCTGCCACGGCTGGCAGGGGATTTGCAATACCGTCTCTGTTTTATTTCGCGGTACCGTTTCAGTAGTTCTCCGCGTTCACTTCAAAATAACTCTGGGGATGCGCGCAGACAGGGCAGATTTCCGGAGCCTTCGTCCCGACGACGATATGGCCGCAGTTCCGGCATTCCCATACCTTGACCTCGCTCTTCTCGAACACCTGCTGCATTTCCACATTTTTCAGCAGCGCGCGGTAGCGTTCCTCATGGTGCTTTTCAATTGCGCCCACCATACGGAATTTGGCTGCCAGCTCCGGGAAGCCCTCCTTCTCCGCGGTTACGGCAAAGCCTTCGTACATATCCGTCCATTCGTAGTTTTCCCCGTCCGCTGCCGCCTCAAGGTTTTCGGTGGTGGTGCCGATGCCGTTCAGCTCCTTGAACCAGAGCTTTGCGTGTTCCTTTTCGTTGTCGGCGGTTTTCAGGAACAGGGCCGCAATCTGCTCGAAACCGTCCTTTTTCGCTCTGGACGCAAAATAGGTATACTTGTTCCGGGCCTGTGATTCTCCGGCAAACGCCGCTTCCAGGTTCTTTTCCGTCTGTGTCCCGGCATAGGGATTTTTCTTCGGCGCTTCCGCTTCAACCTTCACAAATTTTGAAGCAGGCTGTTTGCAGACCGGGCATTTGAAATCTTCAGGCAGAGGGCCTTCGTGAACATAACCGCAGACTGAGCATTTCCAGGATTCCATAGGTTTCTCCTCCTTTTTTTCTGTATCCTCATTAAACCGGATCGAAGCGAGCAGCTGCTCCACGGCTTCCGCCGGAAATCCGGGTTCCCGCGCGTAAGCAAGCATTCCTTTCAGTAGCTGATAAACATTCCCGCTCTGGGGCAGCATGTAACCGGATTCACGCAGCAGATCCTCCGCCATGATCCGGCTGGATTTCGCCGCAGCCTCCGCCAGCGGATTTTCCAGCCCGGCGGCAATCATTTCCTGACAGGCTTTGCTGCTGACCAGACGCCGCAAAGCCGCTGTTACTTCCGCGGATTTTACCTGCTGCGGCGGGTATTCCTTCGGCACAAGGCTGATCGCCCCGGCAGGGCAGGCTTCCGCGCACGCGCCGCAGCCGATGCACTTTTCCGGATCGATCACACTGTTCTCCGTGTCCGACGCGCCGGTAGGACATACATAGAGACACAGGCAGTCTTTTTCACACTTCCGGACATTCCGGACCGCTGTTTTCCCGCTCATATGCTTATCCTCCGATCCTTTCAAATTTACGGTTCGGTACTTTGCACACCGGGCAGACTTCCGGCAGTTCATTCCCGATATAAACGAAACCGCATATCGTGCAGACATAAACCCCGGTGTTTTTCAGCATCGCGTCTCCCTCCTGCGCGTACCGGGCCAGAAGGGATTTAAGGATGCGTGTCACTTTCTCGCTCCACACCAGGCTGCGCAGCGCGCCGCGGTCATGCCGCTCCTGCGCCGCCGCGTTTGCGGCAGGGTAGCCGTCGGCAAGATCGGCGTTGACCCGTTCCAGGAGCTTTTCAAATGAAGGTCCGGCCTCCGCCCCGCTTCGCGCCGCGAACCACGCCGCCAGTTTCCGGAATGCCGCGGCCTGTTCGGGCTGGTACTGCTTTTCGCATCCTTTGGCCAGGCTGGAACAAAGCGCGCTGGTTTCGGCCGCTGTCAGCGGCTTCAGGTCCGTTTCCGCGGGAGCCTCATGTACCGGACGAGCGGACGGCTGAGCTGCCCCTTCCGGAACAAAATCCCCCTTGGAAGCACCGCACAGCGGACATTTCCAGTCCTCCGGAAGTTCAGCAAAAGGAACGTTCTCCGCTTCGTCGTACACATAACCGCAAATTGAACAAACGTATCGCATCCACATCCTCCTTTCTTTTCTTTTGTTTCTTTGACTATTATATATTCCGAATTTTACGCCAAGTCAAGTGTCAATATTCCGCACCCGGCTTCAGATACGTTTCAGCTTCCGCGATTCAGTCTGCTTCCCCGCCCTGTTCGTAAAGAATACACTCCCCGTCAGGAAGTCCGAATGCTTCGAAATACCGGTCTTCCAGGGGAATCCACCGGTCATGGAACATCTGCAGCGACTGCGCGGATTCCCGCCGTTCCAGCCGTTCCAGCCGGGTTTTCCACGGTGTTTTCACGAACATCGGAACATCGGCGTATATCCGGATCGCCGGGAGACTGCAGTAGCTTCCTTCCAGAATCAGGATACGGCAGTCCGGCAGCTTCTCCGCCGGAAGCAGCCGGTCCTTTCTGAAGTCATACTTCCTGTATATCACCGGATCGCCCTGTTTCCACGGAGCGGCAACCTCCCGGACCAGCCGGTCCGCGTCACAGTTGCCGCCCGGAACCGCCAGCCGCTCCGGGGTTTTCTGCGCGTGCGGGATCACGAAATCGTCCGTATGCACCACAGCGGCGTCAAGGATCGCCGCCAGCTTTTCCGCCAGCGTCGTTTTCCCGGACGCGCACGGCCCGTCAATCGTAACGAGAATCCGTCCCGGCTGCCGGCCGGCTGTCCTGCCGATGATTTCCACCGCCTGAAAAACGGATCTGACAGTCTCCTGCCGCTTTCCGGATTCCTGCGCTTCGCGATGGAGCATACTCTCCCGGTCAAAATCTTTCCCGGCCATTTTTCAGTCCCTATCAGTCCTGTTGTTTGTTGAGCGTCAGTCCGGCCCGGTCCATTACAATCACCAGCAAGGGAATCAGTACGAGATGCATAATGATCCCGGGAATCGCGTTGGTCACCGCGCCGGCGATAAACAGCGCCCAGGTAAAGCCACCGCCGGACAGGCCTGCCAGAATCATTCGGACAATTCCCCATACCACGCGTCCGGCAATCATGGATACGATCAGCACGATATAAATGATCCATTTCTTCCTTGGCAGCATACGGTACAGCAATCCGGCCGTTGCTCCGTAAACAGCCAGTTCAAACGCCATGGCAACCGCGCCGGGAAACATCGCGGGCATACCGAAAATCACAGAGCGCAGCAGCGGCGCGATGAACCCGACCGCAAGCCCCCAGGGCCAGCCGCACATGAAACCGCACAGCAGCGCGGGAATATGCATGGGGCACAGCATGGAACCGATCTCGGGAATCTGGCCGGTGACAAAAGGAAGTACCATGGCAAGCGCCAGAAAAAGCGCCGCGTAAGTCAGCTTGCGCACCTGAAGTGAACTCATTTTTCCTTTTCTCCGCTCATGAATTTCTGAATCTGCCGCATCGCGTCCTCCAGAATCGCGGCGGAGCCCGATGCCACTCCGGCGATATATGTGTTGCACAGATTCATGGGAATCAGTACACGGTAGGCCGGACTCGAAGCCACCGCGTTGGCCATGGCGGGAGAAATCTCACCCATCATGGCGTCGGCCGTGGCGATGCCGAAGGGGCCGACGATGATCTGCGCCGTACGGCATGCAACGATTACGGCGTTTTCGCCGGTCGCGAGATGATCGGCGCAGCTGCTGTTCATCATGTTCTGTGTCGCGATGCTGTTCGTGCCGACAGCGGAAATCTCCGCTTCCGGACATGTTTTCCGTATATTCTCCAGCAGTCTGCGGCCAAGCCGGCCTCCCTGCCCGTCGATTACCAGAATTTTCATCAAGGCCCTCCCTGATTCCTGTTTCGTTTCGCGCCTTCTGGCTCCGGAAAAATATAAACCGACAATCCTCTTCGGAGGATCATCGGCACCTTCATGACACCGGAATCTTCAGCCTGGAATAAACAAAGGACAACCCGCTTGTGCGTGCCTTCGCCAGCTTGTGCTGACGGCGATTATTCTAACATGCGGCATATCCCCTGTCAATTGCGCGTCCCGATAAATCACGGCGGTTTGATTCGCGCTGTATTCCATGCTAAAATAAATCCCGGACAAAACAGGATATACCGCAGGGATCGGAAGGATTGCCTATGCGTCGGATCGATACCTTCCCCACCCATAAAATCGGGGAATTGAGCTACCGCGCCGGTCAGGTTTTCCCCTTCGGCGCTTCCATCGTGGACGGAGGGGTGAACTTCAGCGTCTACTCCAAGGATGCTGTCGGATGTACCCTGGTGCTGTTTCATCACAGCCAGCCGAAGCCTTTTGCGGAAATTCCGTTTCCGGACAGTTTCCGCATCGGAAATGTGTTCACAATGCTTGTTTTCGGCCTGAATATCGAGACGGTGGAATACGGCTACCGCTTTGACCTGGCTTCTATCCTGACCAGGGATGAAACCGGTGCCCCGATGCTGGCGCCGCCGCTGCTGGAATCCCTTGCGAGAGATCCGGTTCTGGGAAAAACCAAACTGATTGCGGAAGCCTGGGACGCGGGCGAACTGTATCAGGTCGGAAGCTTTCCCTCCTGGCAGCGCTGGTCTGAATGGAACGGGCGGTACAGGGACTGCGTACGCCGTTTTATCAAAGGCGACGCGTGGATGGCGGCGGAACTGCTGCAGCGGATCAGCGGCTCCCCCGATCTCTATGCCGGCAGACAGCCTGTTTCCTCCATCAATTTATCACCTGCCATGACGGATTCACGCTGTATGACCTGGTTTCCTATAATGAAAAACACAATGACGCCAACGGGGAAGACAACCGGGACGGCTGCAGCGATAATTACTCCTGGAACTGCGGCCGGGAAGGAGCCACTGAAGACCGGGAAGTGCTGGATCTCCGTTTCCGCCAGATGAAAAACATGATAGCGCTGCTCCTGACAATCTGGGGCGTTCCCATGCTCCTTTCCGGGGATGAGTTTGCCAATACGCAGTTTGGCAACAACAACGCTTACTGCCAGGATAACGAAGCATTCTGCCGGAACACTTCTCCGCAAAAACCTGCCGGGCTCCGGGGCTATTCCAGCCCGAAGATTTCTTCAGCCAGCCGGACCGTTTCTTCCTGGCTTCTCTCTTCCTCCCGGAAAAGCACCCGGAAGCCGGAATGAAGAAGCTCCTCATAGCTTTCCTTTGACATAACCCGCGTAAGAATTTCCCTGTAATTATCCAGGGCAGCCTGCGGATCCGGCTCCTCCAGCATCAGCCGGTACAGAAACTGCTTTTCCGGATCCGGACGGTCAAAGAAACGGTGTATCCCGATTTCCGGATCAGCCAGCATCACAAGCACATGCCGCGTATCCGAGATGCGGCGCAGCGTCTCAATGCAGATATTGGTATCCACAAATATTTTCTTTCCCTGTGCTTCCGGCTTTCCCAGAAGCTCTTCGATCATCTGAAATTCGACAATCTCGCACTCTTTCTTTACATTTTCCAGCCAGGTAACGTATTCATCCGGTGTACGCCGGATAAACTCATGCCAGTCCCGCAGATCCCGGGTATAGGTCAGGTTCGGAAACTCCCGGCTGTCCAGTTCCGGCAGCTTCGCGTCATGGTAGTTTTCCTCCAGCGCGATCCCACTGTGCTTTTTTGCCAGGTTCTTCACCACGGTGGATTTCCCCGCATAGGATGTTCCGATCACAAAATATACATTGCTCAGGTTCACGTTTCGTCTCCTCCCTTTGGCTTTTCCCGGTCGTTCATTGCCTCCGGGCAGGTTTTCAGCGGCCTCTTCCAGACGCTCCTGAAGATTTCACGTTTCGCGCCCTGGTATTCACCGATGCCTTCAGAAACAGGATCAAATCCGCATTTCAGCAGGACCTTTTTTGATGCCGCGTTGCCGCTCAGGCAGATACCGTATACCGCATCAATTCCGACTGCGTCCGCCGCCGCCGGCAGAAAAGCTTTGACGGCTTCTGTCGCGTATCCGTTTCCGGTGTATTTTTCAGCGATATGATAGCCGATTTCCCAGCTTCCGTCCTCCAGCGGAACCATCTGAACATATCCGATGTTTTCTCCGCCGTTCCCTGTAAGCACAGGGTATGCCTGGGGCCCGTCAGGCTTCCCGTACTGCGACATCAGAAAGCTGATGGCTTCCCGTGCTTCTTCCTCTGTTTCAAACACTTCGTCCGGAACAAATTTCCTGGTATCCTCATCCAGTGAATTCAGATGAACATCCCGCGCCATGTCCATGGAAAATTCCGTGATGATCAGTCTCTCCGTTTCAATCCTCATCCGGCCCTCCGTCCCCGGTACTCTTTCCGCCCGGCATTTTCATTCTGCCCCGGTACATTTCGGCGGGTTTTCATGCAGTTCATGCCGCGGCGCCGTTTTTTTCTGTTATTCTGCCCGAAAATCCCGTTTATTGTAGCATATCGGAATGATAAATCCAATGGGGACCGGAGCGCGTGCCACCCGGAAGCAAGTCGTCTGTCCGGCTGAATCTTTTCTCCTTGAAATCGGATGCGTTATCATGGATAATATCAGCGAAGTCATGATGCATTACGGAAGGAAACAGCGATATGACGATCCTCGTGGATATGGACGATACCATTGAAAAGCTGCTTGAAGCGCTGGTAAAAAAAGCCAACGAGCAGTTTCACCGGAACGCGTCTGTGGATGATGTCACCGATTGGAGCATCGTATGCGCTTTCCCGGGCATCGCCAAAAGGGAAATCCTTGACTTCATGTGCGAACCCGGTTTCTGGGAAGGGGTGAAGCCCATTCCCGGCGCGGCGGAAGCCCTGAAGCATTTTATGGATGAGGGGCATGAAGTATATATCGTCACCGCCACCGAATCAGAACATGTGGAAGGAAAAATCAAAAATGTCCTTTTCAGGTATTTCCCCTTCCTTTCCTGGGAACAGGTCATCATCACCAGCCGGAAGCAGATGATCCGGGGCGATGTGCTGATTGACGACGGGATTCACAATCTGGAAGGCGGGGATTACCGGAAAATCCTGTTCACCGCCCCCTACAACAAAGATTATGACGCGGAGGCCAACGGCATGATCCGGGTGCGCACCTGGGATGAAATCGTAAGGATTATTGACGGAACAGAGTGTCCGGAATGATTATGAGCATCACCTGCGGAAAACCTGCTGTGTCTGATCCGGGTATGCTGCTGTATACGGATTTCGGTTTTGTATAAAAACGGAAATGATTCTGCGGTTGAGACTGTAAAACAATCCGGGAACTGATTCCCGGAAAACGGAGAGAGGGTGTCCGGATGCCGGTTCTGCGCTATCCCTGGCGCGCTTTTCTGAAAAAAATCGCTGTTATCGCCATACCTGTAGCACTGCAGAATCTGCTGACCACAACCGGATCCATGGTGGATACGATGATGATCGCCTCCCTCGGCAGTACGGAAATCGGGGCAGTAGGTCTTTGCGCGCAGTTTTCCTCCCTGATGTTTTCAGGGTACTGGGGCTTTGTCGGCGGCGGTATGCTCTTCTTTTCCCAATACTGGGGCGCGAAGGATGACGACGGCATCAACCGTTCCTACGGGCTGACACTGACCTGCATGATGTCAGTCGGGTTCCTGTTTTTCCTGCTGGCAGCGTGCTTCCCCGAAACGGTCATGCGCCTGTACACGGACAAGGAGCACATTCAGCGGATCGGCGTGGAATATCTCCGGATCGCCGGTTTCGGCTACCCGCTGATCGTTTTTTCCATGGCGATGTCATCCCTTCTGCGCTGTACGGACCGGGTCCGGATTCCGCTGTGGGGATCCGTCGCGGGCGTTGTAACCAATATTTTCCTGAACTGGGTGCTGATCTTCGGCAACCTCGGCGCTCCGGCAATGGGTGTACGGGGCGCGGCAGCGGCTACTGTCATCGCGCAGACGGTCAACTGCGCCGTCATTCTGACCGCCGCCCGCAGGAGCGGCCACGCATATCTCCTGGCGTTCCGGCGCCACTTCCGCTGGAGCCGTCTTTTCGTGAAAACCTATCTGAAGAAATGCTTCCCGATTCTCTGCAATGAAGTGCTGATCGGCGTCGGCAACATGGTGATCAATGTTGTTCTCGGCCGCCAGCCGGAGGAAGCCATCGCGGCTCTCGCGGTATTCCGCACGCTGGAAGGCCTGGTCATCGGCTTCTTCGCCGGTTTCTCCAACGCTGCCTCCGTCCTTGTCGGCACCGAAGTCGGCGCGGGCCGGCCGGACACAGCCTACGGAAGGGCGTGGCGGCTGGTTTATTTGTGCCAGAGCTTTATCGCGCTGCTCGGCATCGTTCTGATCTCCCTCCATACGCCCATCCTGCGCCTCATGGGAATGCGGGGGGAAAGCTTCCGCCTGGTTTTCGGGATGATGTGTATCTATCTTTCCTTCGGTGTCATCCGGATGGGCAACTGGACGCAGAATGACACATTCCGCGCAGCCGGGGACGCCACCCGCGGAACCGTCCTGGAAATCGTCTTTATGTGGGCAATGGTACTGCCGCTGGTCTGCGTATCCGGCCTGGTTCTGAAATGGCCGACGCTGGCAGTCTTTGCGCTTTGTTACGCGGATGAGCCGATCCGTTATGTACTCATGCAGATCCATCTTTTCCGCGGAAAATGGATCCGTCCTGTTACCCCGGAAGGGCAGCAGGCCCTGCTTGGGTGGAAACCGGACCGGACCCGGATCCGCGAAAGCGACACGCTTGCATAAACCGGCTTCTTTTTCGTCCGGCCGCGTATGGAAGGCTATTTGTTTCTGTTCAGTCTGACACAGTGGAAACCGTTGAAGGAGGAAGCTCATGAATATCTGCAGGATAGCCTATATCCCCGGGGATGGAATCGGTCCGGAAGTGACCGCGGAAGGAATCCGGATACTCAATGCCGCCGCAGAACTGGACGGCAGGTTCCGTTTCGAATGGACGCGTTTCCCCTGGGGATGCGATTATTATCTGAAGCATGGAAAAATGATGGATGACGACGGCATCGATCAGCTGAAAGCCTTTGACGCAATCTATCTCGGCGCCGTTGGCGCGCCGGGGGTACCGGACCATGTTTCCCTCCGTGGGCTCCTTCTGGCCATCCGAAAAAGCTTTGACCAGTATATCAATCTTCGTCCCGTAAAACTGCTGCGGGGCGCGCCGTGTCCCCTGAAAAGCGCGGCTCCTGAAGATATTGATATGGTTTTTATCCGTGAAAACAGCGAGGGGGAATACGCGGGAAGCGGCGCATGGCTGTACAGGAATCAACCCGGCGAAGTAGTGATCCAGAACAGCGTGTTTTCCCGCCGCGGCTGCGAACGCGTTATCCGCTATGCCTATGAACTGGCCCGGAAGGAGCATAAAACGCTGACCAGCGTCAGCAAAGGCAACGCGCTGAATTATTCCATGGTTTTCTGGGATCAGATCTTCGCTGAGATCGGCAGGGAATATCCGGACGTCCATACCTGCACCCTGCTGGTGGACGCGGCAGCCATGTTCATGGTGCGCGATCCGAAACGTTTTGAAATCGTAGTGACCTCAAATCTGTTCGGGGATATCCTCACAGACCTGGGCGCCGCGATTGCCGGCGGACTTGGCCTGGCAGCCGGTGCCAATCTGAATCCGGAGCGGAAATACCCTTCCATGTTTGAACCGATCCACGGATCCGCGCCGGATATCGCGGGAAAAGGGATCGCCAATCCCCTGGCCTCCATCTGGTCCGCTTCCCAGATGCTGGATTTCTTCGGGTATAAGGAATGGGGAACCCGCGTACTGACCGCAGTCGGGTGCCTGTTGGCCGAAAAGCGGGTACTGACGCCCGATATCGGCGGTACAGCCTCCACCCGTGAGGTGGGAGACGCTGTCATTCAACTGTTGAAGGATGGGATCCGTTGAGACCGCGGAAACAAAAAACCGCTATTTCCTTATTGCTTTTTGCACCGCTTCCCGGACAGTTCTGACCGGAATGCCGTTTTTGCGTGCGATGGCAGCAATGTCCTCATACTCCGGTTTCGCTTTTTCCGTCCCCATGCCGGAGGCGTATTTCACCCGCACTTCTCCGAATTCGGTGGCTACAGGCCTGATTTCCCTCCTCAGCACATACCGGCTGATCTCCATCCGGCGGATTCCAAGGGTCGTCGTATGCCGCATGATCTCTTCAGCCAGCCGGTCCGCGTCTTCCCGTGCGCATACCACGCTCAGCAGGATTCCCGGCCTGCTTTTTTTCATGCCCGCGGGCTGCGTATAGACATCCCGCGCTCCGGCCGCAAACAGCTGCTCCATGGCGTAACCGATATCCTCCGCTGTCATGTCGTCCAAATTGCATTCCAGCTTTACGGCGATTTCCCGTTCTCCTTCGCTTTCCCCCAGGAAAACCCGCACACAGTTGGCCTGCTCAAAATCCTTTTTCCCCATGCCGTAGCCGATCAGATTTACCGCCATCACCGGGCGGTCGCCGAAGCGGTCGGCGAAGTATTTCAGCAGCGCGGCGCCTGTGAGCGTGCACAGTTCTCCCCGCACCTGCCCGCCGTAAGTGGGAATCCCGGTAAGAATCAGCGCGGTCGCCGGCGCCGGCACCGGCAGAATGCCGTGGGCGCAGCGCACACGCCCGGATCCCACGTGCACCGGCGAGACGACAACCTGTTCCGGGGCGATTTCATGCATCAGCAGGCAAACGCCGACCACATCCGCCACCGCGTCCATCGTCCCCACCTCGTGAAAGTGGATCTCCTCCACCGGCCGCCCGTGTACCTTGCTTTCCGCGCCGGCGATGATCCTGTATACCGCTTTCGCGTCCTCCTTTACCTTGTCCGGAATCTCCAGCCCGTCAATCACCGCACTGATGTCTGCCGCGGAAGCGTGATGGTGCGGATGATCATGGCCGTGCGCATGCCCATGTTCATGATCATGTTCGTGTTCGTGATCGTGTTCATGGTCATGCCCGTGATCGTCATGCGATTCCTCTTCCTCCCCGTTTACCGTAACCTTCATATGCGTTCCGGTAATCCCGCATTTCACGGAAGGTTCCGCTTCCACCCGGACCCCCGGCAGTCCAAGGCTGTTCATCCGTCCGATAAATGCCTGACGGTCCGGAATCAGTTCCAGCAGCGCCGCCGTCAGCATGTCCCCCGCCGCGCCCATGCCGCATTCGATATAAAGTGTTTTCATCTCTGTGTTCCTCCTGAAATCTTATTTCCCGGTTTCTCCGGTTCAGGTTTCGCTACAGTTCTTTTTTGCTGAAATTATAGCTTATTCTATCGTGGGGGAGACTGGCCGTCAAGGTTCCCCGTTTTGTGACATTCCCTGCTCAAAATTGTTACAATTTGTTGACAGGATTTTTTTTCCGTTATATAACGTTATATGTATGAAGAAAAACGCCGCGCAGCGTTATCCCGGTGAAACGGCGTATTCAGGACTATTTGAGGAGGTATACTTTTATGAAGAAAAAAATAGCCGCGCTTCTGGTGCTGAGCATGGTGCTGCTGTGTGCTTCCGTTTCGGCGGAAAACACGGACAGAATAAACGACCCAGTCCGTGACCGGTTCGACAGCATCTGGCGGAACGGGTTTGATACTGTGGAAATCAACTGCATGGACGGGTACTGGGATGTGGAAGTCTCTCTCGAGGGGGATACCCGCATCTGGCATTATTTCTGCGTTTACAGCGCAGAGCAGGACGCCCTGGTTTCCGACAGTTCCGTTGAAAGCCAGAAAATAGCCGTCACCCGTGATGAAAACGGTGTCGAAATTGACCGCACCGTCCTGTCCGCCGACGCGAAAGCTTCCTTCTCCCTGAATGAAAAAGGAAAGCTGATCTGGAAGGATGAAGCCGAAGACGCCGGCGCCGGTATGGAATTCGAGAAAACCGGCTGGTTTGAGGGAACCTTTGTCTGTGATAATTATCTGCTGATCGTTAACTGGGATGTGGAAGTTGTTGAAGACGGCGTCTTTTCCGGCTACAAACTGGTGATCGAGCAGAGCGGCGAGGCCTCCGACATCACCTGGCTCTACTCCTGCGGTTACAATCCCGAAAATAATACGCTTGAAGCGTTTACCGCCTGCAAGGAGATCCAGGAAGCAGGCGCGGAAGCCATCGACAGCGTTTACGACGCTGTCATCGAAGAAGAAGGAAAATATCCGGCCGTCTTCTCCTGGAATGAGGAAGGCAGCCTGATCTGGACCGATAATCTGGAAAACGCCGGTGACGGCCTAGCCTTTATGATCACCAACGGCTGACAAACTGCCATCCTGTCTTTCGCTCCGTATCAATGATTGCGGGAGCGGAAAAACGCCCCCGCGGAAAAACGGAAAACCGCTGAAATCAAATATAAGCGATGGGTAAAGAAAGGAAGGATTATTATGAAGAAACTGTTTGGAATCCTGCTGGCGGTATGCCTGCTGTTCACTGCCTGCGCGGCGCTGGCGGAAAACACGGAAAATCAGAATCCAGAAGGAGCGCAGGTCGGCGGTATGATGACCGGCGGCTGGGCCGTTCCGGAAACACCCGGGATCACGGACGAGGCAAAAGCTGTCTTTGACAAGGCAATGGAAGGCTTGCTGGGTGTGAATTACGTCCCGGTGGTACTCCTGGGCACCCAGGTTGTGGCAGGCGCGAATTACGCTTTCCTGTGCCAGGGTACCGTAGTCGCTCCCGGCGCGGCGCCCTCCTGGAAAATCGTTTACATCTACAGGGATCCGGAAGGCAGCGCCAAAGTCAACAACATCGTCGATTTCGATTTCGGCGCCCTGTATGACTATGGCGCCGGCGCGGAAACCGCGGAATAATTCACCGTTTCAAATCCGGCCCGTGACAGCAGTCACGGGCCGCTTTTTGTCTTTGCCGCTCTTGACTTTTCCCGCCGGATCTCCTACAATTTGTACGGACAATGTGCGTACAATCACATACTGCGAATGGGAGGGGTTTTATCATGAAGCAGCAATGGCCGCTGGATGTATCCGTATCCTTTGATCCTTACGCCGGGGAGCCGAACCGGGACGGGGAGCAGTTTGCCGAAGCCCTGCCGGACGGGAAAGTACATTTCCGCATCATCGCGAAGGACGCGAAGGAAGTGGCAGTGGACCGTTTCGGAACGATCTTCCCCCTTGCTCCCGCGGAAGGCGGCGCCTGGGAGGGCACCTTTGATATGGGCACCGGTTTCCTTTATTTTTTCCTGAAAATCGACGGGGCGGACGTTCTCTGTCCCTATCTGCCGATCGGCTACGGCTGCTGCCGTCCCATGAACTTTGTGGATGTTCCGGTGCCGGATATGGCCGGATGGGACGATCTGGAAGGCGTTCCGCACGGCGCCGTGACCCGGCACTACTTCCTTTCCTCCGTCACCGGAAAGCATGAAATCTGCCTGGTCTACACCCCGCCGGCCTGGGATCCCGCAAAAGCATATCCTGTACTCTATCTGCAGCATGGCTACGGCGAAAATGAAACAGGCTGGATTTACCAGGGTCACGCCGGCCGGATCGCCGACCGTCTTCTGGCGGAAGGCGGAATGAAGGAAATGATCATCGTCATGGGCAACGGCATGACCCGGAAAACCGGCGATCCCTCGGACCGGATGCTCTTCCCCCGCATCGTTGTGGAAGACCTGATTCCCTTTATCGAGTCCCGCTACAATGTGCTGAAGGACAAGTGGAACCGGGCGATGGCCGGCCTTTCCATGGGAAGCTTCCAGACCAGCATTACCACTCTGACCCATCCGGATCTCTTCGGCTACGCCGGTCTCTTCAGCGGCTTCATGCGCGCGCCCTGGCCCACTGATGACGCGCAGGCGCATATGGCTCTTGCTGAAAAGCCTGAGGAATTCAACCGGGCTTTCAGGGTCTTCTACCGCGCCATGGGCACCGAAGACCAGTATTTCAACGCGTTTGAAAAGGACGATGAATGGCTGGAAGGACGCGGCCTGAACATTATCCGGGAAACCTTCCCCGGCGGCCACGACTGGACCGTCTGGCGCCGCTGTATCCGTTCCTTCCTGCCGCGGCTCTTCTGATTTCCACTCACAAAAAAAGTCTGCTGTTCAAAGCAGGCTTTTCTTTTTCGCTCATCCGGAAGCTTTACCGCGCGGCCTTGCCGGCAACCGAAGTATCGTTCACCAGGCTGTCCGCGGAATACACAAACAGCACCCTGTCCACTGTCCCGACTGCTTCCAGGGCCTGCGAGAATGTTCCCGCGTAATATCTGGCGTCCACCGCGGCAATCCGGCGGTAATCCGCGGCCAGCAGCGGCAGCAGGCAGTTGGCAAAGGAATCCTTGTATACGAGCAGCGTTCCCCCCGGCGCGTCCGGATTCAGAATTTCCGTCATTCCGTGATTCCCGTCCAGATACACCGCGTATCCGTCATATGTCTCCGCCCGTTCCGGAAAAATCAGGCGGTCATACACCGCTCCGTCCGCGTTCATGGTCACGCCTGCTTTCGGTTCCGCGCATTCGATGGTATCGCCTGAAAAAACCGGCAGTCCGCTGCGGCTGCGGGTCGTTCCGCAAAAACCGGGATATGACGTCCGTTCGAACTCGTCCAGCTCAAAGACCGGCAGCCCGTCCGCGCGGCAGACGGCCGCGTAGGCCAGCCAGGCGCCCTGCAGCGTCCAGTGATGGTCTGTCCGGTAATATACTTCCTCCGCCGCCGTACCGTCCGGCAGAACGTCCGCAAAGTGCGGATCTTCTTCCAGTACTTTATAGATTTCCGTTTCCTGCTCATACTGCGTCCGCAGCAGGCCGTTCATTTTCTCCCGCAGCAGATATCCGTGGCTCCGCGGCACGATTACCTGCCACTCCGCTCCGGCTTTTTCCGCGAGCGCGGCAAACTGCCGCAGCCGCCGGGCAGCCTTTTCCCCGCTGCTTTTCACCGGAAGCTCCAGGATCGCTCCGGCCGCCGGCCAGGATCCCAGCGTTGTCCGCCGTCCCGTGACAACCTGTGCGCAGCTGTCAATCCCCACCCAAATGTTCCGCAGGGGAATCCGGTCCGCCAGGTAGCTTTCCGTCTCCTGATCCGTCTTCCATTCCGTGAGGGAGGGCGCCTGCGGCGCTGACGCCAGGTAGCGCCGTTCTGCGTCAGAAAAGTCCTTCTGCGGCCAGAGCAGCGCGAACATGCCCATGCCCAGCAGCAGGCACAGGCCGCCGATCACGGCGATCCGGTCCGGAATGCTCTTTCCCGTTTTCATGCCGTTCCTCCCCCGTCAGAACTGGAAATATACAAAAGGCGCGTAACCCTGGGCCGCCAGCGCGGCGAAACACAGGACCATCAGCACCGGCGCGGCGAACCGTGCCCACGGCTCCTTTTTCGGTGCCGGCAGGAAGCTGATCCCCGCGCACACAAGCAGCATCGGCGCGTAGGCGGCACACTTCAGCAGCGCCGCCGGCGACGCGGCGCCGTATCCTCCCAGCAGGGCTTTCCACAGCTCGGTCCCGAACCCGGAGAACAGCCCCCAGCCCAGCAGCACCGCAAAGAACGTAAATGCCTGCCGGATCCATCCGGGAATCCTTTCCCACCGGGGTTTCCCCAGCAGGAACCGTTTCTCCAGGATCAGCAGCACCGCGAAATACAGCCCCCACAGCACGAAATTCCATCCCGCGCCGTGCCACAGGCCAGTCAGTGCCCAGACCACCAGCACATTCAGGTCCCGGCGCACCCGGCCTTTCCGGCTCCCGCCCAGCGGGATATACACATACGCCTTGAACCAGTCCGTCAGCGTCATGTGCCATCTTCTCCAGAATTCCGTCAGGCTCCGCGCCCGGTACGGCCGGTCGAAGTTCTCCGGGATCCGGAATCCCATGCCCCGGCAAAGGCCGATAGCCATGTCCGAATACCCCGAGAAATCGAAGAAGATCTGGAAGGAGAAGGCCAGCAGGCCTGTCCAGGCCCCCAGCGTCCCCGCTTCCGCGAAATTGCCGTTCATGCTGCCCCACAGCCGGCCCATGGCATCCGCCAGAAGCACCTTCTTTGCCAGGCCTGTGCAGAACCTGCGCAAGCCTTCCCGCATCTCCGGGTACTCAGGTTTCGGGTGAGCGATGAGCTGCGCTTCCAGATCCGTGTAGCGGACGATAGGGCCCGCCACCAGCTGGGGAAACAGGGACAGGTAAACGCTGAAAGTGATAAAGCTTTTCTGGGGCTTCGCCTCGCCCCGGTACACGTCCATCACATAGCTCATGGCCTGGAAAGTGAAGAAGGAGATCCCCGCCGGCAGTCCGGGACCGCTGAACTCAAATCCGGTTCCGGTCAGCTGCCGCCAGGTATCCGCCAGGAACCCGGCGTACTTGAACCACAGCAGCGGCAGCAGATTCAGGACGATCATCCCGGCCAGCGCCGCCCGGGAAGGTTTCCTCCCGCCCCGGGTCATCACGAGCACGCCGCCCCAGTTCAGGAGCATGGAAAAGAGGATCAGCAGCAGCCACGCCGGATTCCCCCACCCATAAAAAAGCAGGGATGCCGCCAGAAGGAACGGCATCCGCGCCCTGCGCGGCATGACCCTGTACAGCAGGAGCACGCACGGCATGAACAGGAGCAGAAAAGTAAAGGACGAAAAAATCATTTTATTCTCCAGCCAGCAGCGCCGCGCTTTCCGCCGCGGCGTTCTCTCCGGAAACCATCACAAGCAGCAGACCCCTGCGCTGCACTTTGGCTTCGCTGAGCAGTTTATAGGCGTCCGGCGCGTAATCCCGGTGTTCCTCCCGTCGCTGCTCCAGGTATTCCTTCATCTGCGCTTCCGCCCGGTCCGCGGCGTCTCTATCCTTTGCCCGGATCACCAGGATCTCCCGGCCGTCCATCCCGTTTCCCTGAGCGAAAAGAAACGCTTCACAGTCCTCCGGCGAAATGCCCGACATATCCTCCAGTTCCTCCGCGGAGAACCAGGCCAGGTCTGCCACGGCAGGCACCGCGGCGGTCACCTTTTCCTCCAGACTGCTGCCGGAGGTTTCTCCCGGCTGTCCCGCTTCAGGCGCCGGCGTGATCTCCGGCGTTTCCGTTTCCGCCGGGGGTTCCGGGGTCGGCGTCACCTCAGGCGCTGCCGTGTTCTCGGGTGCCGGAGCGGATTCCCCGGTCACTGCCGGGGCTTCCGTCGCGGCCGGTCCGCCGTTTCCGCAGGCGGTCAGAAGCGCCGCTGCCAGCGCCAGCGCCAGGATCAGACTCCACTTTTTCATCGTGTTTATCTCCCGTCTCATTCTTCCGTTTCAGCCGTTCCTTCGGGAGTCCATCTCCCCGCCTCATATTCAGCCTGGGCAAAATCCAGCAGGTTCTGCCCGAAGACCGCGTACCCGGCGTCGTTCAGGTGGCATTTCCCGTCCTCGCAGAGTTTTCCCGGCAGGAAACCCTTCTCATCCGTAAGTCCGGACGTCAGGTCCATCAGCCTGATACCCAGTGCTTCGCTCTCCGAGCGGATCGCGCTGTTGATTTCGTCCCATCGTTCCTTCACAGCCGGGGCGCGGTTGCTTCCCTGTACGAACCGGCTTGTTACCGGCATCTGGGTGATAAAGAAAATCTCCGTCTCCGGCGAGGCCTCCCGGATCAGCTCCGTCCCGCCCCGTACATACCGCATCGCACGCTCGACGCCGTTCTCGTTTTTGTAGTCCGTCGTCAGCGCGTCGTTGATACCCGCCAGGATCATGACCCGCTTCGGTTTCTGCTCCTTCACGATGTCAAACAGCGTGACTTTTTTCCCTTTCATCTTCAGGTGGGCGTATTTCAGCTCCCCGGACGGGATTGTCCGGTAGGCAACAAACCGGAACTTGTAGCTGTTTTCCGCCCGGAAGTCGATGTTCGCGAAGTACCCGGGGACCTTCTTCTGTGTCTTCTTCACATAGTTCTGGAATTTCCGCACCTGGGAATCCCCGACAAACATCGTTCCGTCATAATAGGTCATCAGCACATCATCCGGAAGCCGCGCGACGGTTTCCTCCGCGGGCTCTTCCGGAAGATCTTCCGCCCCGGCTCCCGCGCACAGTCCGAGACCCATGCATACCAGTAAACTCCACAGCAATACCGCTGTCCGCAACTTCATCCGATCGCCTCAAATCAAGTGGTTTCTGCCACCGCCTATTTTACTTTTCATCCCGCGGGATTGTCAACCTTGCCGGGCAGCGCAGCGGCTTTTCAGGGCAGCCTTCAGAAGCCCGTAACGAACACGTTTCTCATCCTTCCGGAAGTGTTCCTCCCGCTTCTGCTCCGGATTTCCTTCATACTTCAGTTCCTGTCCCGGAAACTGTTCGCTTGTCAGGTCAAAAACGCATTCCCCGGCAGCGTTGTAACAGTGGAATCCTCCGTCCTTCAGCGGAATTCCGTACACCTTCCCTCCGAATATATCCTGGGCAAGGAACGCCGTAACGGAACATTGCCCCAGGGTCCGGTTTTCTTCGCTCCAGTCCTGCCGCATCCTTGGCGCGCAGGTTTCCGCGGTCCACACGTGCCACAGCGCGCTGTACAGATCCCGGGGCGTCCGGATTCCCGGGTATTCTTCTGTCCGTGCCGGCGCCAGCGCGCCTTCCCACCCCGCGAATCCGAAGGTGTCCAGCCTGTAGATCCGGGTATCTTCTCCGTCCGCGTTCTGCATTACTGTTTGGAACGACGCCCCGTATTTCTCATACAGGCCGGTTTCCCCGGTGGAAATATACAGGGCTTCAGATCCATCCTCCCGGGCCAGCTCCTTCGCTTTGCCGGCCAGCCGACCCAGCATCCGCTGCCCGCGGTATTCCGGGAATGTATAGGCAAATCCAAGCCATGGCGTCAGGTCCGTATCCGGTATTTCGTCCCTTTCCGCGTATGTGCAGAAAGACACCAGGTTTTCCCCGTCCGCCAGCAGCAGTACCTGTGCCTTCCCGCCGTACAGCCTCCGGAATGTTCCGTCCGCCAGGCAGCTGTGCAGGTACTTCCCTGCCCTCCAGTCGGACTCACCGATCTTTTTCAGCCAGTATTCCGGCTGCGGCAGGTCAAAATAAGAAAGAATTTCCATACGTTCCTCCTTCATTGTCCGCCGAAATTTTACTTGATTCTCCGGCAAAAAACAAGTTTTGCCTTCCGGACGCGTTTTTTCTTGACATTATTACGGTACCGAATTATAATTTCATTGTACGGTACCGAACTTTTTATCCCGAATAACTCTCTGAAAGGAGTCTGAGACATGAACAACGTTATTTTAGCCGCGCTGAAGCTCTCCCGCGCCATGCGCCGCTGTCCCCCTCCTCCGGACGTTCATCCCTTTCCCCCGGCAGTCGGCCGCCTTCTGGCCTGCGTATCGCAGAACCGCGGCGTTTCCTCGCGGGATCTGTGCGAGCTGCTGGACCTGCGTCCCTCCTCCCTGAGTGAAATGCTCGCCAGGGCGGAAAGTGAGGGCTGGATCACCCGCACCGTGGACGAAGAAGACCGCCGTATCCTGCGTGTGGATCTCTCTCCGAAGGGGGAAGCCTTCCTGTCCGGCGCGGAGGAAGCCAGGAAAAAGGATCTTGCCCGCAAGACCGCCTGTTTTACGGAAGAGGAAAAGGAACAGTTCTGCGCCCTTTGCGAAAAGCTCTGCAGTCATCTGGAATCCCTGGATTTTCCGGATCGCAGGCCTTTCGGCCGTCCCGGTCCCGGCGGTCCGAAGCATCCTCCCAGACCCGGTTTTCCGCATGAGCCGGATTTCCCGCAGGAACCCGGTTTTCCGGAACCGCCGGAACAGGACGGGGCCGGCAAATCTCCGGAAGCGCCGGAAGCTCCGCAGCCCCGGATTATTCCCCCGGAAAAACGCATTCGCTGCTGATCAAAAGGCAGGGGCCGACACCCCTGCCTTTTACGGTTCCTGCTCCGTTTTCATCTCATTCAGCCCGGAAGGTGTAACCTTTGCTGTCCGCAAATTCCTCCGCGGTGCTCCCTGCTTCGCCGTAGATGATCAGGGAAGCCGGGCAGCCTGAAAAAGCGTCCGCGGCGATGGTATCGACTGAATGGGGAATGCGGATCTGCTGCAGCGCCGTACAGTTCGCGAACGCCTTTGTCCTGATCCGGGTCGCGCCGTTCGGTATATAGACCGCTTTGGCGCTGATCCCGGAGAACGCTTCATCCCATATTTCACCGATTTTGGCGGGAAGGGTGAAAGCCGGAGTCATCATCAGCGGAACAAACGGAATGTTGTTTGCGTTCGCCAGCGCTTCAGTCGTTGAACCTTCCGCCGCGTGCAGAACCAGGCCGGTCCCATGGTAGTAAAAGACGTCACTTCCGAAGGACAGACCGTCGTTGTAAGCATAGAAACGTGTCAGTTTCCGGCAGTACTGGAAGGCGCCGCTGCCCACGGAAGCCGTCTTCGCGGGAAGAATCATTTCCGGCAGGGAGGAACAGTAGTAGAATGCGCTGTTTCCAATGGACTCCATCGTGGAAGGCAGTTCCGCGATTTTCAGATTCCCGCAGCTGGTGAAAGCGGAATCTCCGACAGATTTTGTTCCTTCCCGGATGGTCACCTTTGCAAGCTGCGTGCAGAAACCAAACGCATAGTCCGGGACAGCCTTTACGCTGCCGGGAATGCTGATACTCTTCAGCTTCGGGCAGTTGTGGAAAACATAATCGCCGAGGGAAGTGACGCCGGAGGGAATCGTAACATAGGACAGCTGCCAGCAATTCCTGAAAGCGGATTCGCCGACAGAGGCAGTTCCTTCCGGAATGCTCACTTTTGTCAGGGCGGATCCGCAGAAAGCGTTGCCGCCGATGTGTTTCAGGGTATCCGGAAGCGTAATCTCAGTCAGGTACGTGCATTCGTAGAAAGCATAGCTGCCGACGCTCGTCACGCCGCTTCCGATCACCGCTTTCCGGATGGCCGGATTCAGGGCAAGTCTGGAATCCAGCGTCCCAATGTCGTAATCCGTCATCGCTCCTGTTCCGGAGATCGTTACAGTACCGGTTGCGGTGTCCAGCTTCCACGTCAGATTGTCACCGCATTTACCGGTTTTTTTCATCACTGAAAAGTAAATGCCCTGCTCCCCGGCATAGGTCTGGGCGGTGGAGCCGCTCCAACCGCTGATCACCAGATAATCGGAGCAGTCATGGAATGCGCTGGAAGCAATGGATACGGAAGGATTCAGAATCGTTGCGCTGTTCAGCCTGCTGCAGTATGCGAACGCGTTCGCGGAGATGGATATTACGCTTTCCGGGATATCGATCCGGGAAATCAGACAGCCGATAAACGCGCCGGCCCCGATCGTTTTGAGGCTCAGCGGCAGGTGAACATCATACAGGGCTTCACATCCCCCGAAGAGCCTGTTCCCGATCTCCGTCACGCCTTCCCCGATCTCGGCTCTGTCAATTCCGGGAAAATACTTCCCGATAGGGGAAGGATTATTGGTTATACCATAATCCCAGGTCGCTCCGCTGCCGGAGATAATTGCTTTTTTACCGGCGCCCGTAATGTCGTAGGTCGTGTCCGCTCCGCACTTCGGGTTGCTGAATTCGATATCGTTTTCCGCCGCGTAGTCCCTGATCGTCGACGCGGTCAATCCGTACAGGATCAGCTCCGGATTACAGGCCTGGACAGCACCTTCTCCCACGGAAACGTAAGTGCCCAGGATTGTGAAGGATTTCAGGGAACTGCAGTAATAGAAAGCCCATTCTCCGATACTGCTCACGCTTGGCGCAAGCGTTACAGAGGTAATACCGTCGCAGTCTTCAAAAGCGCTTTTTCCGACATGGGTAACACCTTCCTCCACGATCACCTGCTGAATGGTTTCATCGTTATAAAACGGCGAGGGTGTTTCCCCGTATGTTTCGTAGTCATACATTGCGCCGCTGCCGGAAATGGTCAGCGTACCGCTGCTGTCCAGTTCCCAGGACACATTCTCGCCGCATTTTCCGCCGGATGCCGCTGCCGTCCCGCACGCCAGCGCAAGCAGCAGAATAATTGCAAACATCACAGGAAGCTTCTTCGCCATATGCTGTTCCCTCCCCGGTCAGATTCTGTTTTGTCTGGATTCATTATACACTTTTTGCCGGAAGATGAAAACGCCTGTTTTCCAGGAAAACTGACCATCTGTTCCCCGGCCCGGCGCCGGTATCATAAAAGGCAGGGGCGCATCTGTCCCTGCCTTTTCCTTTTGTTTCTCTCAGGACGGTTCCTCTTCGGTTTCCGGCTTTTCCTCTTCCTCCGGTATCTCCGTCACCTGTATCCGCGTTACGCGGAATCCGTCCATTTCGGTCACCGTAAACCGGCGGTGTTCAAGCTCAAACGCGTCCCCGACCTCCGGCACCTTCTCCAGCATCTCGCCGGCCCATCCGCCGACAGTGTCCGCGTTGTACTCGTTCCCGATTTCATATTTGTCCAGCAGCTCCTGCAGCTGCATGTTCCCGTCCACAATCAGCGTGCCGTCTTCCTGCTCGACAATTTCCTCGTTCACTTCGTCATGCTCATCGTAAATCTCGCCCACCAGCTCTTCCAGCACGTCTTCCAGCGTCACGATTCCTTCTGTCCCGCCGAATTCGTCCAGCAGAATAACCAGATGGGTCTTGGCCGTCTGGAACTGCTTCAGCAGATTGTTGATGGAAAGGCTGGAAGGAGCGAAAACAGGCTCCTTCATGATATCCGTAATCCGGCTGCATCCGTCATGGGTCATTTTGTAGAAATCCTTCTCGTTCAGAATTCCCACAATATGATCCAGATCCTCATGATACACGGGAATCCGGCTGTACCATGTCCTGCGGAACAGGTCCGCCGCCTCCTCCAGGCTGGCCGTGTCCTCTATGGCGGTCACGTCCACCCGCGGCGTCATGATATCGGCGGCGTTCTGATCGTTGAACTCAATGGCGGAGCGGATCAGTTCGCCTTCTTCCTCCTCGATATCGCCTTCTGTCTGGGCTTCATCGATCATCGTCATCAGCTCTTCCTCAATCTGAGGCTCTTCAGCTTCCGGCTTGATCAGCTTTGCCAGCAGCTTGCGCCACTGCAGAAACAGCAGATCCAGCGGATGCAGCAGCGTCACAAGCACGCGCATCACGCCGCTCACCGACATGGCGTACCGCTCCGGCTGCTGTTTTGCCAGCGTCTTCGGGCCCACTTCACCCAGGAAGAGCACCAGCACCGTCATTACCGCTGACGCCGCCGTGGCCGCCGCGCCATCCGTGGCACCTGAGAGGATATGATTGGCAAAAAGCACCGTCGCGATCGCGGTGCCCGCAATATTTACCACATTGTTGCCGATCAGTACGGTCGTCAGCAGTGAGTCATATTCCTCCAGAAGCTGCAGCGCGCGCTGTGCTTTCGGCTTCCGGCGGTCTTCCACCGTCTTCAGCCGGACGCGGTTCGCGGCGGAATACGCCGTTTCCGTGGCGGAAAAGAAGGCGGAAAGCGCTATACAGAGAATCAGGGCAAACCATAATATGCCCATAAAATGCATTCAATCCTTTCGGTTACTGTCCGTAATTTCCCCGTTCCGGCGTGCGGAACAGGGAGAGTATATCATGTTACCCCTTGATTTGCAACATTTCCGGCCGTCACGCCCCCTTTCCCGCCTGCCGTCCGCCCGGGAATGTGACAAATCTTCCGTTCCCGTCCAATCTTCCCTTTGTTTTTATCTTATGGTACAATATCCGCGACGGAAAAACAGTACACAGCCGGGAAGGGAGATGCAGGATCATGGAATCACCGCTTCCGGGCGGGCGTTATGTCCGCTATGCCTGTTCCGTGCTGGCAGACTGCCGCTTCGGGACCCTTCCGGCGGATCCGTTCGTGCTGGCTTCCCGCGCGGGAATCATGCTCCTTCCCCTCTCACAGGTAGATCAGTATCCTCTCTGGGTCCCCTATGACATTGCTGATTCTCTCCGCATGACCAGCGCGGTCACCCTCTCCTATCCCACCTTCTGTATCGTTTTCCGCGACAATGAAGCGGATACGGACCGGCTGCGCTTCGCCCTCTTCCACGAAATGGGCCATATTTTCATGAACCACTACCGGGATTTTCCGGAATCCATGGGCGCTGCCCGCGTTTCGGATCCGGCACTGGAGGCTGAAGCGGACGCCTTCGCCCTCAACCTGATGGCTCCCGTCCCCATCGTGGATATCATCCGTTACAACCGTCCCCGGCAGGCCAGGGCTTCCCTTTTCGGCTTCAGCCGTTCCGCCTGGATGCGCCGGCTTGACACCATGGACCGGGACCGCGCTTTCGTGGACGAAGAGATGGCCAACCTCATCATCTATCTCTTCAGGGATTTTCTTCTGGGCCGCCGCTGCAGAGACTGCGGCAAAACCTTCCTGGACGAGGCCCAGACCGATACCTGTCCCTTCTGCGGAGCGCCTTCTCCCGACTGGACGCTTTAAAACACGCAAAAAAAGGAACATGTGCTTTGGGTAGCCATGTTCCTTTTCTTTCTTTCTGCCCGTCGGGCGATCACTGTCCGTCAATATATCTGCAGGCTGCCAGCGCTGCCGTTGCGCCGTCGCCGGCGGCGGTAGTCAGCTGACGCACGCGCTTCGACCGGCAGTCGCCGGCCACGAAGATCCCGGGCGTCTTTGTTTCACAGCCTTCATCGCTGTCAAAATAGCCCCAGGCGTTCAGTTCCGCCAGATCCCTGAACGCGTCGTTTTCCGGAATCAGTCCGATCGCGACGAACAGTCCATCGCACGCGACGGTTTCCTCCGCCCCGTCCTTTTCCACGGTAACGCCCTTCAGTTCACCGTTTTCCGTGTTCAGCGCCGTAATCCGGACCCCGGTATGCTTTTCCACATTCTCCCGGGCAAAAAGAATCTCCTGCAGCTTCTTTTCTCCGGTGAAATCCGGCAGATCCTGCAGCATGATCACTTTCCTGCATTTTCCTGCAAGCAGAATCGCTTCCTGCAGGGCGGAATTGCCGCCGCCTGCCACGCATACGGTTTTCCCGGTATAAAAATCCCCGTCGCATACGGCACAGAAGCTGATTCCCTCGCCTACCAGCTCGTTCTCGCCGGGCAGACCCAGCATCCTGTGCTTCACGCCCGTGGCAATGATCACAGCCTTCGCTTCATGCACTTTCCCGTCGTCTGCGTATACGGCCTTCACATTTCCCCGGTCTTCCACCCGCAGGACTTCCGCCAGATCCACCTCCGCTCCCTGGGCCATCACCTGATCCAGCAGCGCGTCGGCAAACTCATTGCCGCTCATCTGGGCCGTTCCCGGCCAGTTCTCCACCTTCGGGCTGTAGGTAATCTGCCCGCCGAATCCGTGCTTCTCCAGGATCAGCACCGATTTCCCGTTCCGCAGCCCGTACAGGGCCGCCGTCATTCCCGCGGGTCCTCCGCCGGCAACGATAATATCAAACATGTTTTTCTCCTCCAAAATAGGGACGCGTCGCGTCCCTATTCACTGTTCTCCGGCCAATTCGTTATACGGCCTGCCGCGCGGTCAGCATTCCCTTGATTTCGGAAACACCTTTGAACTTTGTATATTCGTCTCCCGCGCCCAGCACCACCAGCGTCGGTGCCTGTTTCACGCCGTATTTGTTGGTCAGCTCGATGTTTTCGGTCGCCACGACCTTCTTGAACAGGAATCCTTCCTTCTCCAGCAGGCTGACCGCCAGCTTGCAGTTCGGGCAGGTCTGGCTCACAAACAGCAGTGCGCGGTTCAGTCCGCTCATTTCCGGCCGCTTCTCCGGCGCCTGCTCCTCAGCGGGAGCCGCGGGAGCTTCGGAAATGGCGGCGGGCACGGTCACCGGCCCCGTATGGGTCAGGTGGGAATGGCCCACGTCGTAAACCTTCCGGTCCTTGAATTCCTGGGCTTTTCCGTCATTCCAGTTCTGCACGGGCCGGTAATAACCCGTAATCCGGCTGTAGACTTCCGTCTTCTGACCGCAGTGCGGACATACGTACTGCTCCCCGGTCAGGTATCCGTGGTCCTTGCAGACGGAATAGGTAGGACTCATGGTGTAGTAGGGTAGCTTGTAGTTCTCCGCGATCTTCCGCACCAGGCTGGCCGCCGCCTTCCAGTCCGGCAGTTTTTCGCCCAGGAAAGCGTGGAAAACCGTTCCGGAAGTGTACAGGGTCTGCAGCTCATCCTGCACGTCCAGCGCGGAGAAGATATCTTCGCTGTATCCGACAGGCAGGTGGCTGGAGTTGGTGTAGTAGGGCGTACCGTTCATATTGGCGGTAATAATATCCGGATACTGCTCCCGGTCATGCTTGGCAAAGCGGTAGGACGTGGATTCCGCCGGAGTCGCTTCCAGATTGTACAGGTCACCGTACTGCTCCTGGTAATCGCTCAGGCGCTCCCGCATGTGGTTCAGCACGTCCTTGGCGAACTGCTGCGCTTCGGGCGTGGTCAGATCCTTCTTCAGCCAGCAGGCGTTCAGCGCCGCTTCGTTCATGCCGACCAGGCCGATCGTGCTGAAGTGATTGGCGAAGGTGCCCAGGTACCGCTTCGTGTAGGGATACAGGCCGCCTTCCAGCAGCTTCGTAATAACGGTGCGCTTGGTTTTCAGGCTCCGCGCGGAAATATCCATCAGCCGGTCCAGCTGCCGGTAGAAATCCTTCTCATCGGCGGATTCGTAGGCAAGCCGCGGAAGGTTAATCGTTACCACACCGATGGAACCGGTGGATTCGCCGCTGCCGAAGAAGCCGCCGCTCTTTTTCCGCAGCTCCCGCAGGTCCAGCCGCAGCCGGCAGCACATGCTGCGCACATCGCTGGGCTCCATGTCGCTGTTGATATAGTTGCTGAAGTAGGGAGTGCCGTACTTGGCGGTCATTTCAAACAGCAGCTTGTTGTTTTCGGTTTCGCTCCAGTCAAAGTCCCGGGTAATGGAATACGTGGGAATGGGATACTGGAATCCGCGGCCGTTGGCGTCGCCCTCGATCATGATCTCGATGAACGCCTTGTTCACCATGTCCATTTCCTTCTGGCAGTCACCGTAGGTGAAGTCCAGCTCCCTGCCGCCGACGATCGCCGGCAGGTTCTCCAGGTCCTTCGGGCAGGTCCAGTCCAGCGTGATGTTGGAGAAGGGCGCCTGCGTGCCCCAGCGGCTGGGGGTGTTCACGCCGTAGATAAAGCTCTGGATGCACTGCTTGACTTCCTTCTGGCTCAGGCTGTCCACCTTCACGAAAGGCGCCAGGTATGTATCAAAGCTGGAAAACGCCTGGGCGCCGGCCCACTCGTTCTGCATGATCCCCAGGAAATTGACCATCTGGTTGCACAGCGTGGAAAGGTGCCCCGCCGGAGAGCTCGTAATCTTCCCGGGCACGCCGCCCAGGCCTTCCTTGATCAGCTGCTTCAGGCTCCAGCCCGCGCAGTATCCGGTCAGCATGCTCAGGTCGTGGATATGGATCGCGGCGCTGCGGTGCGCTTCGGCAATCTCGTTGTCATAAATCTCGCTCAGCCAGTAATTGGCCGTAATGGCGCCGGAGTTGGACAGGATCAGGCCGCCCACGGAATAGGTCACCGTGGAATTCTCCTTTACACGCCAGTCGTTGATGCGCAGATAGTTGTCCACCAGATCTTTATAGTTCAGGAGGGCGGAATTGACGTTGCGGACTTTCTCGCGCTGTTTGCGGTAAAGAATATATGCTTTGGCCACGTCCGCGTATCCGGCTTCGGACAGCACTTTTTCAACGCAGTCCTGGATATCTTCCACCGCGATCCTGTTGTCCCGGATCATGGGTTCGTATTCCGCCGTAACCCGCAGGGCCAGCATATCGATTACACTGGGATGATACTGTTTGTCCAGCGCCTCAAACGCCTTGGTGATGGCGCTGGAAATTTTGCTGATTTCAAACTCTGTGACTTTTCCGTCACGTTTCACTACCTGATACATGGTTTTCCGCTCCCCGTATTTCTTTTTCAGGCGCAAGAACACAAACCGCGTTCTCCGCGTGCCGGAACAATATAACACGCGAAGAACGCAAAAGTCAATATGTTGTTAATGAAAAAACAAGATTAACACTATATATTGTGTATACAAGATACGGCCCGCCGGACCGGCAATTTCCTCACCCGCGGAGAGCGGCCGCGGGCACATACTCCCGCACGATCCGCAGGTACCGTTCCATCGCTTCATCAGCCGGCGCGTGGAATCCCCCGAACGGTACGGTATCGCGGTCCGTAAACTTCTGCAGGTAATACCTTTTCGCGCCGCGGATCCATTCTCCGATTCCCCGGAAGCTGTCCTCGTCATGCAGTTCCGCCACCGTGGTTGTCCGGAACTCATATTCCGTCCGCCCTTCCAGCAGCAGCGCCGCGCTTTCCCGCACCGGCCCGGTATCCATTTCCTTCAGTCCGCATGTCTCCGCGTACCGCTCCGGCGCGTTTTTTATATCCATGGCGATATAGTCCGCCAGGCCTCTCCCGATGATCTCCCGCAGCGTCTCCGGATGCGTCCCGTTTGTATCCAGCTTCAGCGGATACCCCAGCTCCCGGATCCGCTCCGCCAGACGGATCATCTCCGCCCCGCGAAGCAGCGGTTCTCCGCCGGTCACAGCCACGCCCTCCAGCAGTCCCTGCCGCTTCTTCAGAAAAGCCATCAGCTCCTCTTCGTCCATCACCGCCGGCGCGGTCCCGTCGATCAGCTCGGCATTGTGGCAGAACGGGCACCGCAGATCGCACCCGCCCAGGAACACTGTGCACGCCACTTTTCCCGGATAATCCAGCAGCGTCATCTTTTGCAGCCCGTGAATTTTCATCCTGAACCTCCGCGGCGGTCCATCCCGCCCATACATTGTACTGTCGTCCGCGTCAGCCGTTCCGGCGCCGCGGGTCATGCCGGGGTGAACACCGCACCCGTCTGCCCCGGTCAGAATGCCCTCATTTCCTCAGCTCTGCTTCTCCTGCTGCCCGGGATCTGTTCATTCACAGATCACAAGATCCCGTACTTCCCCGGCCAGCTCCTCAATTTTGCGGGGCAGCATCTCCGGTACGGCGCGTCCTTCCCGCATCAGCCGGCTTACCATCCGCGTATAGCACATCAGCGCGGCTTTCCCGCTTGCTTCCCGGATCCGTTCCTCCCCGGCTCCGAAATAAGCCTCACAGAAGCGCCGGTAAAACTCCTTCGCTGTTTCATACGAAAAGCCCATATATTCTTTTATGCTGCCGGGATCCAGTTCTCCGAAACCGATATATGCCAGATACAGCAGGCTGAAATCCACAACCGGATTTCCCGTGCCCATCCGGTCCATGTCGATCAGCATCAGCTCCCCCCTCCGGCGGAACACGTTCCCCGTGTGAAAATCGCCATGCACAATGCGGCAGGTTTCCGGCAGCTCCCGGATCATTTTCAGCAGGCGCGTCCCCAGTGCAGGATTGATACGGCCGATTCCGGTATCAATCCATTCCTCCATAATTTTCTGCCCGTCGCGAAGGGTACCTGGCCGGACTTCCGTATGATGGATCCGCTTCGCCAGCCCTGCCATTTCCGCCGCGTAGATTCCCGCATCCTCCGGGTGCCGCGCGATCAGCTGCGAAACCGTGTCCGCTTCCAGCAGTTCAAACATGCTACCGTATCCGTGGCCTTCCACCTTCACAATCCCGAAGGATATCGCGGTGGGCAGTCCCAGGACAAAAGCCTTCCGGCTCATCTCAATTTCCCGCTCCACGTCCTGCAGCGTGCTTTTGCCATTGTATACCTTGATCACCAGCTCGTCGTCATACCGGTATACCGAAGCTTTGTCACCTTTTCCGATCATCCGGCATCCGCTGAGGCTGATTTCCCGGATTACCCTGTTTTTTCCGCAGGCAGAGGCAGCCTTCGCTTCCGGAACATCCACTGCTCTTACCTCCTTCGGTCTTTCTGCGGCCGGCGCGTTCGCCCGCCCGGTCCTTTATACGTGCCGCAGCCGGTCAGCGGATATATTTGCAGAGGAGCGGGAAGAATATCAATATCCATTCCGTTCCCTCCCCGTATGCCGTTTCCGAATCAAGTATCACAGTTCAGGTTGACCACAAGGTTATTGCTTCTGAATGTGCTGAAATAGCGGACTTCCTTTGCCATGTTTGTAACCATGCGGATTCCGATATGCTTCTCCGGCGCGTCGTCATGGTGAAGCCTGTAAAACAGTGCCGGATCGAAAAGATTGCCCCGGTCCATCATGCTGAAACAGATTTCGCCGTTCCTGATAAAAAGGCGAAAATCCACAAAGGTCGGCTTGTTTCCCTGATCCGGGGCGTGCCGGATCGCGTTGGACGCCATTTCTTCCACAAAAAGCGCCATGAGCATCGCCTGTCTTTCGCCGGTATTGTGCTGCCGGCAGAATTCCTGGGTCTGTACGCTCGTCCGGATTACTTCCTCCATAGTCCGGATCACGGCATACATGTTGTCCGTCTCTTTCCCGCCGAAATCTTCCGGCAGGAACATGACGTCCTTCCAGGTCTTCGGAATACCCCTGCACCGGATACATGAAGCGATAAACACGCCGAGCAGCAGAATCAGTTTTCCGACGGCAAGCGAAGCCAGAATGCCTTTGGATCCGAAAAGCAGGCCAAGCACAAGCGCGGCGCCGACAGGCACGATAAACCGTTCGCTGAAGCTCAGCAGATTTGCCTGCTTCAGCTGCCCGATCCCCTGGTAATAATGCTGGATCAGCGTCAGGCACGTATCAAACAGCAGCGCCAGGGAAATCCAGTGAAGGCTGAAGACCGCAAGGGAGTGCACTTCCGGATCATTCGTATACGCGCCTGCCAGCAGAGGCGCTGCCGTAAAGGTAATGACAGCGGTAACGGATGAAAGCAGAAGCCCGTAGCGGATCGAAAAGGAATAAAGGCTTTTCATGCCCTGCAGATCATTTGCGCTGTAATAGATCCCGACCATTGTGATCAGCGTTCGTCCGAGGCCTGTCGGGATGCAGAACAGAAAAAGGGAATAATCGCTCTGTATTCCTTTGGCCGCGATGGCGGAAGCGGTCAGCGCGACGGTAATATTGAGGTAATTGGTCAGAATGTCCCGAAGCGTTCCCGCCAGTTTTTTGACAAAAGCCGGCGAACCGTTTTTGATGAGTTCCGCGGTATTTTTAAACCGAAGTTTTTTCAGGGATATACGGAAGAAACTGTCTTTTCTGAAAAAGCACGGCAGCAGGATCACCAGCTGTACAGCCATGGAGACGGAAGTGGCAATCCCCATCCCCAGAACGCCGCCGTGAAAAACAAACACATTGAGCAGGTCCCCCGCAATATCCGTAACGCACAGCACGGCCGAAGAAAGCGCGAACCGGGTTTTTCCGTTGTCCATCACCAGGTTCGGACCGATGACCTGAATCATGATCACTGCCGGAATTCCCGCCATATAACCGTACAGATAGTCGTACAGGTACGTGTTCAGTTCGGGATACTTGTTCAGATCAACTCCGCATACGGTGAGGACTCCCTGGGGGAAAACCGCGGACACGAGAATAAAAAGCGCGCCGATCACCAGCGAAAAGAAAAGCGAAAGATTGAAAATCTCGTTCGCTTCCTCTTTTTTACCGATACCGACCAGTCTGGAGCACAGCACATTGCACCCCGTCGACAGCATTCCGGCTGCCAGGAGAATCAGGCTTGTGAAAGGTTTGAGCAGGGATACACCGGAATACGCGTCAATTCCGAGAAAAGAAGATGTAATAATGCCGTCGATGAATACGGCGATGACGCCCGTAATCTCGGTGGCAATCATCGCCAGCGCCGTCGAGCGGAACATCCCGGCAATGTTTTTGCCCTGATCCTCAGGCGCAATAACATCAATGATGTTTTTCATCCGAACACTCCTTTTCAGCAGTCCCTTCAGAAATTTTAATTACAGGAATCCGCACTGTCAAGAGAAATGCTTTTTCCCTGCGGATCCCCTGCTTTCACCGCTCTTTTCCTTTTGAAATCCTTGATTTTTAGCCCGCAACAGGTTAAGATGGCAGGGATGTCAAAAGAAATCATTCAAAGGAGACCGGCCGCATGCCAACCATGATTCTTCAGATGACCGGTGTCACGGCGCTCTATGTCGCCGTCACCGCGCTGCTCTGGCGTCTGTGGAAGAAAACAGAGCGGCATACGCTGCTGCAAAAACTGGCCGTAGGCCTGTTTTACGGGCTGTGTTCCGTCGCGGCAAATCATTTCGGGATCCTTTACGGGGATATGATCCTGAACGTGCGGGATATCGGCCCGCTGGCCGCCGGATTGTTTTTCGATCCCCTTTCCGGTGTCCTTTCCGGCCTGATCGGCGGTATCGAGCGCTATATCATCGGCACATACTTTGGAATCAGCCGTTTTACCCGCGTCGCCTGCAGCGTTTCCACCATTCTCGCTGGCCTGCTGGCGGCAATACTGCATAAGTGGATTTACCAGGGGAAACGCCCTACCCTGATCCATTGCCTGTTCCTCGGAGCAGAAATGGAAGTCTTCCATATGTACGCGATATTCGTCACAAACCGGAACAGCATGGCGTTTGCCTCCTATGTGGTAAAGATCTGCGCGCCCCCGATGATCGCTTTCACGGGCATCGGTCTTATGGCCTGTGCCGCGGTCATCCAGCTACTTTCCGGAGCGCGGTGGAAGTTCAGCCTGCACAGGTCGAAAAAAAGCACCCCGATCGACTGGCGTTTTCAGAAGTGGACGCTGCTTGTGGTGCTTGCCCTTTTCGCGTCCAGCTTCTTCATGAACTATAATATGCAGACCCAGGTTGCCGCCGAGAGCGCCGAAACCGATCTGCTTTTACAGCGGTTCCAGTACAGTACTTCCTATGAGGAAAGCAAGGATGTGGAGCTGCTGAAAAAAGTGCTGGAGGACAATAACCTCCGGACGGATTCCTTCTACGTTCTGGCGGATGTGGAAAAGATGCAGCAGCTGACCTGCCATGACTCCCCGGACGGAAGCGTTCCCATCGATCCGGAGAATGCCGCTCTCATAACGAAACACGCGGGCGGGAATGCTTTCAGCGCCGCGCTCTGGGTCGGCAATAATGAGGAATGCATGTGCATATCCGGGCAGCTGGATGACCGTCTGTACCTCCTGATCGGCAGGCCGGCGTCCAGTATCTACGCCAACCTGGCATCGCAGCTGATGGAAACCGTTTTCCTCGAGATTCTGATCTTCACGGCCCTGTACCTGCTGATCTCCGTGCTGCTGGACCGGCTGGTTGTCCGGAATCTGGATAAAATCAACGGCTCCCTGGCCAGAATTACCGCCGGGCACCTGAATGAGATCGTGTCGGTGGAGGAATCCTCCGAGTTTACAAAGCTTTCCGGGGATATCAATGACACCGTGGCCGCGCTTCGGGAATACATTGACGCGTCGGAAAAACGGATGGAGGATGACCTGAAGCTCGCTGCGGCAATCCAGGATTCCGCGCTGCCCAAGAATTTCAATCTGCCTACGGAAAACCTTGAAATATACGCGCTGATGACGCCGGCCCGGCAGGTAGGCGGAGATTTCTATGATTTCTTCTACGTCGGAGTGGATATGCTGGCCCTGGTCATCGCCGATGTATCCGGCAAGGGAATTCCCGCGTCCCTGTTCATGATGCGGTCAAAAACCGCCATCAAGAACTTTGCGCGCAGCGGTATGGGGCCCGCCAAACTGCTCGAGAACGCAAACAATACCCTCTGTGAGGGAAACACCGCCCAGATGTTTGTGACCGTCTGGCTTGGCATCCTGGACCTGAAAACCGGCCTGATGCGCTGTGCCAACGCGGGCCACGAATACCCGGTGCTGATGCGGGCGGGAGGCGACTATGAGCTTCTGAAGGATAAGCACGGCCTGGTGCTGGCGGGATACGAGGACGTCCCCATGAAGGAATACGAAATCCAGCTGCAGTCCGGGGACCGGCTGTTCGTCTATACGGACGGCGTGCCGGAAGCGATCAATGAAAACCGGGAGCAGTACGGAACAAAGCGCCTGACGGAACGGCTGAACGTTCTGAAAGACCTGCCGCAGCAGGAGATACTGAACGGCGTGCTGGAGGATGTCCGGCAGTTTGCCGGCGGGGAAGAGCAGTTCGACGATATCACGATGCTCGGCATCACCTATACCCGTTCCGGTCCGGATCCCGCCGGCGGTATCCCCTCCGCGGAATGAAGCCGCTGACGCTCCCGCCGTTATTTGTTTCCCGGATTTTCCGGTATTTCTGCCACCGTCGGTTTTCCGTGCGTATATAAATATGCAATGCAGGATCGCAATCGCCCTGCGTTGAATAATAAATCAGCAGGATGCGGAAAGGAGGTGTTGTCTGTGGAAAACATGAAAGAACTCAGCCTGGATGAAACGGAAAAAATCGTCGGAGGCCTGGCCGGTTCCGGTGAAATGCCCATCGGTGAAGTGAAGCGCCTGATCGGCGTGGCAAAGTCGATGAATATGAACAAAAGCGAAACCATCTCGTGGCTGGTTCGCGACTATGGAAGTGTGTACAATCCTACTGCCATCGCCAAACAGGTCAACATCTTCTGGGATATTGTTCCCGGCTGATCAGCAATACCGGAAGCGGATGCCGCTTCCGGTATTGTTTTGTCTCTGCCGGCCGCGCCGGCTGTTCAGATATCTTCGATCGTTATCTGTTCCGCTGTTTTCGCCCGTTCTCCCCGGCAGTATCCGATATACCAGCACTCGTACGGGAAGGTACACTGTTCCCCCGGTTCCGCGGCGATCTCTTCCCGCTCTTTCTGCATCCGGTTCAGATCCCAGATATGCTCGTTCACCCAGGGCGCAAGCGCTTTTGCCTGTTCTGTAATGTCCACCGGGACAAACGGATGCTCCTCATCCGGGCCGTGGGTCACAATATAAATCCTTTCAATTTTCACCCTGCAGCGGTTCATGATATAGTACTGAAATCCCGCGTCCCGGATAAACTGTTCCCGCACCTCCGGCGCGTTTTTAACTTCATAGAAGTCGTAGCCTGACTCCGTCTTCCGCAGGATGTCCGCCGCGCAGTAGTTGTTGTAATAGATAAACGCCGCCTCGCAGATCACCGGTGTTCCCAGCTGCAGATGCGCCGCCGTCTTTTCCGCCATCCTTTTCTTGTCCGGGATCCGCGTTCCCGGCCTGTATTCGGTCATTTCCTCGTACGGTCCGAACATTCCCATCGCCCGGTCGCCGAAATCATTGCCCGCGTCCAGCCGAGCCTGTGTCTCCGGCGGAATAATTCTGTACTGCGGTTTGTGCTTGTCCAGCCACAGCATTTTCCGGCACTGCATTCCCCGCATGAAATCTGTCTTTGTGATGCCCATATGCTTCCTTCAGGCGCTCCGTGCCGGGCGCCTTTTCTTTTTCTTCCGTCTCTCCGGTTATTCGCACGCGTACCCTGCCGCTTCCAGTGCGGCCGCCGCCCGCCCGAAGTCCTCCGCCTTCACAAGGAGATAGTCCGTGTTATAGGTCGAAACGGCAAAAATACCGATTCCCTGCTCCGCCAGCGCTGCGCTCAGTCCGGAAAGAATCCCGACCAGCGAAAAATCCAGCACACCCTCCACGCGGAATCCCCGCCATCCGTCCTCCCGGGCGGCCGTTCCGGCCGGCACGTCTTCCGTCCTGCAGACCAGGGAAATCTCTTCATCCGTTCTGCCGATAAAGTAAAATTCCGCGGACAGGTCAATCTGCGCAGCGGATTGAACCCTGCACACCGTCAGCTCAAACGGCAGCTTTTTCAGTTTCATTCTGTCCCGTCCTTTCATCCGCCGTGTCAAAGTCCGAATTCCGCCGGCAGGAACCGGGGACAGACGCTCTCCAGGGAACACACCACGGAGGATGCCAGTCTGGTTCCGATTTCACAGGCTTCCGGCAGGCTTTTTCCGTAGGTCAGCCCGGCCGCGACGCCGGCGAAGAACGCGTCCCCCGCGCCGGTCGTATCAGCCACCGGCACCTGCTGGGCCGCGCACACTCCGAACATGCCGTCCCCGTTCGCCCATACGGCGCCGTCCCCGCCCAGCGTCACCACGACAGCGGGGATTCTGCCGTCCCGCACGAAGCCGGAAAGCTGCGCGGCAAGTTTTTCCGGATCCTCCCCGGAAAACTCCCTTGAAAACAGGATTTCCGCCTCCTGCCGGTTGCATACCAGGCAGTCGGTCACCCGCAGCATTTCCCTGCGTTCCATCGCGATCCGGATATTTGATACGGCGGCGTATACCTTCGTCCCGTATTTCTGTTTCAGCCGATAAACCTCTTCCACCGTCTCCTGCTCAAGGTCCAGCTCCAGCAGCACGCTCTCCGCGGAACTGAATATGCTGTTCCCTTCTTCCTGCAGCAGCTGCAGCAGGGGGCGCATGTCCGGCCGCTGGGAAATTGATGCGCATACGTCGTTGTTGTTGTCAAACACCGCCAGCCAGGTACCCATGCCGTCCTGCGACCGGCGGACATACCGGGTGTCCACCCCGTGTTCGTCCAGCCGGTGAAGCACGTCATCCGCTGTGCCGGACTCATCCACCAGCGAAAGGAATACCGGCCGCAGGCCCATATTCCCCAGATCCTCCGCCACATTCCTGCATACGCCGCCGTGCAGGGTCCGCACCTTGCCGGCATTCCTTCCTCCCGGGATATACGTGCCCGAAGGGTATCCCTTGACATCCACAAATACGCATCCGATCACCACAATGCTCATGGCCGGCTCCTCCTGTTTCGCGTGCGCTTTCCCCTGCCCCGTTTTTTCCGGTATAACACTGTATTCGTTCCCGCGGGATCTGTTTCCTGCCCGGTTTTTCCCTGCCGCATAACGGAAAAGCGCCGGAAAATATGAGATTTTCATTTTAAAGAATGCCTGTTTGTGGTATGATATCCCGGAGAACAGCCTTCTTCCCTGAACGGGCTGTCAGGAATAAACATTAAGGAGGGTAAAGGGATGAAAAGAATCCTTGTTCCCCTGCTGGTGCTGGCGCTGCTCTGCGTGGGCGTGTCGGCATCCGCGGAAGGGAACACCATCAAGTTTGACGGCAAGGTCAATTTCGTTTTTGAAGGCGAAACCCTGCAGACCGTGCTTGAACGTACAGGCGTTCCGGCCGAGGGTGAGCTGACCTATACGTCCGGCAACACATCCGTCGCGACTGTGGACAGCAACGGCGTGGTTACCGGCGTCAGCAAGGGCAGGACGACCATTACCGCCATTTCCGCCACCGAAAAGAAAACCTTCAGGACACAGCTTACGCTGAATGTGGGCCGCAAGGCGGAATCGGTGGAAGTGAACACCTCCAAACTGAAGGTATATACAGCGGACGATCCCGTCGTGGCCGGACTGCTGAAGGCAAAGGAAGAGACCGAAACGGAAGATGAAGCCGGAGACAGGACCGAAGACAAGGCCGAAGATCTTCCCATTCTGATTGTACCGGTCAAAAAGCAGGTCGGCCTGCAGATCTCCGTGCTGCCCAGGGATGCCACCAGCCGCAGGGTAAAGCTGTCCTGCGAGGATGAATCCGTGGCCGTCGCCCGGGAAAACTCCGTCATCGGCCGGTCCGTCGGCGAGACCGTTCTGACCATCGCGAACGACCTGAGCCCTGAAGTCAATTACCGCTTCCGGGTGCTGGTCGTGCAGCCGGTAACACGCCTGAGCCCGACAGCTTCCAACCCCCGTGTTGCCGCCGGCAGCACGCTGGGCCTGGCTGTCTCCGTCCAGCCGGAGGACGCTTCCATCCGGGATATCACCTGGACTTCCCAGGATGAGCGTATCGCCACCGTGGACGAAAACGGCGTGGTCACCGGCGTCAAAAAGGGGAATGTGCGCATCGTCGCCACTGCCAAGGACGGCAGCAACGTCCGCGCCAATATCAATCTGCGCGTCACCCAGTCCGCGGAGGAAATCGTTCTGCAGAAGACCGATCTGACCATTGACGTGGGACGGAACAGCCTTCTGCGCGCGGAAGTGCTGCCGAGAAGCACGGATGACAAATCCGTAGTCTGGACTTCTTCCGACGAAAGCATCGCGAAAGTTGACAGACAGGGCCGCGTTACCGGCGTCTCCCTGGGAACATGTCAGATCATCTGTTCCTCCGCCGGTACAGAAGGCATCTCCGCAGCAGCCAATGTGACCGTGCAGCAGCCTGTCACGAAAATCGTTTTCGGCAGCGCGCCTGTTGTATATGTTAATGAAACCGGCGTTCTGTCCTGGTCCGTGGAACCTGCCAACGCCAGCAATCCCAGGGTGACCTTCACCTCCGGAAACCCGAGAGTGCTGACCGTTTCCGAAGACGGAACCGTCACCGGCCTGAAGCGCGGCGAAACCTATGTAACCGCCGTCTCCACCGACGGAAGCAACCGCAGGGCCCGTATCCTGGTCAAAGTGCATGTGCACGCCACCGGCGTAAAGATGCGGAGGGACGCGGCCTATATCAACGCGGGAAGCTACGCCACCTGCACCGCTGACTTCAGTCCCAGAGAAGCTACTGACCGGCGCATGACCTGGCGCAGCGATAACGAGAGTATCGCTTACGCGAAGAGCGAAAGCAACCGGGTAACGATCTACGGCAAGACGGAAGGAACCACCCGGATTTACGGCACCGCGCTGGACGGCGGTTTTGAAACCTCCATCCTGGTGCATGTCGGGCACTGGGACAAGTCACTGAAGCTGACAAAGATTGACGTGGACACTTTCGCGAATCTGAAGTCCTTTACCGTTAAAAATGTCAGTGACCTGAACATTACCAATGTAACCTGCGAAATAGAATTCTACACCTATAAGGGCGCGGATATCGTCGTCAATACAAAAGACGGCACCAACACGGTAACCGCCACCTATAACCGGACGCTGGCTCCCGGCCAGAGCACCAGGTGGGATTACTGGAAGATCAAGGATTTCAAGCCGAACGAAGACGAAGTACCCGGCATCATCATCGTCCGGATCGTCAGCTTCCAGGTAGACCATGACTGGATCAAAACCATCCGCAAGGACAAGCAGCCCACAATCAAATGGGATTGACCCGTTTCTTCCCGGATATTAATCTGAAAGATACAGACAGGAGGTTATTCTGATGAAACGTTTTCTTTCCATGATTCTGGCAGTCGCCCTGCTGGCAGTCCTTTTCCTCCCCCTGTCCCTGGCTGAGGATAACGAACTGGATGCCGGCACCTATTACGTTTATACCGCGAACGGTCTGTCCCTGAATGTACGTGACCAGCCCAGCTTCAAAGGCGCCGTGGTCGGCGGCCTCCGCTATGGCTCCAGGATCCACGTCGTCACCTTTACGGATGAAAACTGGGCGCTGATCACCTACAACTACAACAAGCCCGGTTACGGTCCCGGGGATTATGCCTGCTGGGTTTACCGCCGCTTCCTGACAAAGTCCAAGCCTGACCCCTGGACGCCCGACGCGAAAAAGAGCAAGGAACAGGCCGCGGAACCCGCCGATCCGCTGGAGGAGCTCAATAAGGAATTCAGCAGTGCGAAAGATGTGGAGGACTATGTCGTAACCACCCGTCCCACGCGTGTTACCGGATGGGTCAGCATGCACTGGGCTCCCAGCGTCAGCGCTGAAATTCAGGCTACCTACAAGGCAAATGATAAACTCCTGGTCATCAAGGAGCTGGACAACTGGCTCCAGGTTGAGGATCAGGTAACCGGAAATGTCGGCTTTATCAAAAAGTCACTCGTCAATGAATAACGCAGCCTGAATAATAGAGGAGGAAATCTGCCATGAAAAAGCTTCTGAGTTTAATTCTGAGCCTTGCCCTGCTGCTGGGCTGCACGGCTGCCCTGGGTGAGGACACCGAAGGCAAAGTTCCGCTGGGCACCCTGAGCATCAACGGCGCGTTTACGCTGCAGTGCGGCGTTCCCGAAGGCTACACGCCCACCCCGATCCTGGCCAACAGTGATATCATCGTTGCGGTCCTGAAGTCAGAGGATCCCGAAAAGCCGCAGATGTACCTGACCGTCGCTTTCGACGAAACCTACGCGAATGTGCAGCGCATGAATGAACTGGACAACGACGCGCTGGATCTGCTGGAGCAGACCTACCTGGTAAATGACCCCAACGTTGAATTCACCTACGGCGAAACCGGCCTTGGCACGCAGCTGCTGGTTGCCAGCCAGACGGTGAACGAACCGAATTATATTGACTTCCTGAGCATCTACAAGGGTTACTTTGTCGAGTTTGTTTTGGTACCCTCTGAAGGCGCTTCCAGCAAGGAACTGACAGACGAGCAGAAAGCAATGGCCATCCAGTTCCTGACAGACCTGGATTTTATCGAAGCCGACGAGGACGCTGTGCGCGCTCAGGCAGAAGCAAACTCCAGCAAGTATATTGCCGAGATTCTTTCCTTTGATGCCGCGACCAGCACAGCGGTCATGACCCTGAAGCAGCCCGTCCGCCTGACGGCCGATTATGTTGCCCAGGCGCTGGAGCAGAAAGCGATCTCCATCAACGGTGAGGAAATTGCCGTTGAAACCGCTGAAACCCTTGAAGACGGCACCATCATCATCAATGACACCTACAGCCTGGTTCCGCAGGAAAGCGGCACGAAATACGATGCCCGTCTGGTGGAGGATGACGCGTTCATTCTGGCTGAAGTGATGACCGGTGCCGCGCTGTATATCACCCCGGACGCGGTTTTCCTGGATGAAATTGATCCGGAAACGCTGGAAACGCTGGACCAGCCGGTTACGCATACCATCGCCGAATTCGCGGCCATGCTGGAATCTGAGGGCACAACCGCTGTCGGCCCCGGCTTCGCTTCGGACAACGTAACCGTCACCTGCGACGAGAATTTCAACGTCGTTCTCATCGACCGTTACTATACACCCTGGCAGTAAGCATATAACCCTGTTGTTTTTCCCGCGCGGCCCGCAGCCGCGCGGTTTTTTCGTTTTGCCGCCTGCTTCCGCGCGGCCTTCCCGCGTTCACCCGGTCCTTATTCGTCCGGAATTGCTTCATTCTCCCGGCGCAGGAAAGCGATGACGCTGTTGATTTCCTCGTCCGAAACATAGGCGGCCTGCGCGTGGATCCCTTCCTCCCGGTCGTTCCGGGTAAAAATCATATCCCCCATGCCCAGCAGCCTTTCGGCGCCTGTCTGGTTCAGAACAATCTTGGACTCCCGCTTGTCCACCACCACAAAGGATGCCCTGCACGGAAGCAGGCTGTTGATCCTGTCCGTAATAATGTCCGGCGCCGGGCGCTGTGTGGCCAGGATCAGGTGGATGCCGGCTTCCCGGGAATGGAGCGCCAGACTCTCCAGCACCGCGTTGAACATATCGACGCGTTCCGCCTCATAGGCTTCCTCCGTCTTCCGGCGGATATATTCCATATATTCGTCCATGATCAGGAGGATCCGCGGCATTTTTGCTTCGGCGGAAGCGTTGTATTCGTCAATGGTTGCCGCCTTCGCCCGTGCCAGCCGGTACAGCCGCTGGTCCATTTCGTTCTGCAGCCACATCAGTACATCCAGGCCCGTGTCCGTATCCACGACCGTGTCCCGCAGCATATGCGGAATTCCGTTCAGCAGCGGAAATTCGATATTTTTCATATCGAACAGCAGCAGCTTCACTTCATCCGGCCGTGCTTTATACAGAATGCTCAGGATAATGTCATGCAGGAAAACGCTCTTCCCGGATCCGGTCACGCCGGCAACCAGCAGATTCGGCATCTTCGCGATGTCAAACACAAACGCGCCCCCGAACAGATTGATGCCCGCGGCTACCGAAACAGGGGATTCCGCCTCCCGGAAAGCGCTGCTCTGAATCACTTCCCGCAGCGGGACCACCGGCCGGAGGTAGTTCTTGACCGCGACCGTCATGGTGCTCCCGTCCCCCTCCGCATCCAGGAACTCCACCGGCCCTGTCATATGCAGTTCAATATCCGCCCGCAGGTTCCGGATCATCCGGGTGGTTACGCCCTTCCCCAGTTTCAGCTTCATCAGGATGGCAAAATTGTTGTAGTGGTAATCCACCACCTTCGCGTCCGTCCCGAAGGAAGCAAACATTTCATTCAGTCTGTCCCGCAGGCGCTGCACATACTCCAGCCGTTGAAACCGGCTGCTTTCCGTGCTGTCCCTCAGCAGCTCGACCGGCGGAAAACGGTATTCCTTCATAAAGCTCACTCCCTGCAAACACGGCTGCTTCACTTTTTTCCCGGGTCCTGTCCTGAAGGATCCGTAAATGCGGTTCCTTCTGTCTGAATATTCGCATACCGCAGGTCACATTCCTTCCGCTCCGCTGTTCCGCCCGCATGTTTCCCGCCGGACCGCCGCGCGCGGTTCTTCCCATCAATCTTTTCCATGGCCGCCGCTGACCGGCAGGGATATACGGAAAAAAGGGAACGGAGCGCCCCCGTTCCCCCGGATTGAATCCCTGCTGCCGGTTTATACCTCTCCGGCCGCGCAGGAGCCGCGTTCCGGTCTCCGCGCGCCGGACAGATACCCTGCCCGGAACTCCGCGTTGATTTCGCGGAGTTCCTTTTTTCCGTCAATATATTCCTGGTACATTTCAATAATTCCCGGGCTGCATCCGTCGCACAGACCGGAAAGATTCCCGATGGATTCCGCGACAATCCGTTCCCGCTCCTCCCGGGTGGTATCCGCAATCCGGATGCTGTGATTCATAAGTCCTCTCCGCCGCATTCGTTCTTCGCGCTGCCGTCCCGGTAGGTTTCCTCATACGGTTCCGGATAGGTTTCCTCCTCATCCGGGATTTCATCCGTCCATTCTTTTTCCAGCCGTTCCGCTTTCCGTTCGCTCATGGGTTTTCCTCCCTGCTTTCTTCATTTGCCGCGCTCTCTGCTTCAGTCCCGGGCGTTCCTTCATCCTTTGCCGCTCTCCCCACGAGTCCGCCCGTGGTGACGTCGCGGATGGTCCTGGGAATATCCAGGCCGACGGCCTCCTTCACGGCCTCAAACGTCTGCAGCATGGTTCCGGCGGTGTCCCTCGCCATGGACGTCGCGCCGCCCTCGCCGAAGAGAATGATCTTGTCGGTCTTGCTGAGAGGCTCGGAAACAGCGCGCGCGATGTCAGGCAGCTTTTCCGTAACCATTTCCATCATCGCGGCCTGGCCGTAGAGCTGCATCGCTTCGGCCTTCCGGCGCATGGCTTCCGCTTCCGCTTCGCCCTTCAGGCGGATCGCCTCGGCTTCCTTCTCCGCGGCGTACAGCGCCGCGTCCGCTTCCGCCTGCCTGCGGTATTTCTCCGCTTCCGCAAGGGCAATGGCGCGGTCCTTGTCCGCCTGAGCCTTTTCACGGATTTCCACGTTCAGCCGCTCACGCTCAATCTCAACCTCCTGCCGCTTCAGTTCCGTCAGCTTTTCCAGGCGGGTCATCTCCGCGGCGGCATGCTCTGTGGCGAAGGTTTTGTTGATGCGCTCCTGTTCGATCTTGTAAGCCATTTCCGCCTTGGCGCGGGCCTCCTCCGTTTCCTGCTGGAAAGCGGCCTTCTGTACCATGAGGTCCCTGTTCTGGCGGGCAATCTCCGCTTCCGCCTGCATTTCGGCAAACTTGGATTCCTTCTCCGCGGCGGCTTCGGCAATCCGCTTGTCCTGTTCCTTCTCCGCGATGTTCCGGGCAGCCATCGTATCGATCACGTTGCCGTCCTTGTCCGCGAAGTTCTGGATCGTCAGGTTGATGATCTCAAGGCCCATGTTGCTCATATCGCTCATGGCGGCCTTGATGGATTCCTGGGCAAACTTGTCACGGTTCTGCACCAGTTCCGCGATCGTCATCTGGCCGATAATCTCACGCATGTTGCCTTCCAGCACATCCTTGGCCAGCATTTTGATCTGATCCGGATCGTAGTGCAGAAGCTGTTCGGCGGCTGTTGCGATGGACAGGTCGTCCGATCCGATCTTGATATTCGCGACCGCGTCGACCAGCACGGAAATGTACTCCTTGGTCGGCACCGGCTGAGCCGTCTTGATATCCACCTGCGTCAGGCACATATCCAGCTGGTCAATCCGCTCCACGGCAGGAATCCAGAAGGTGGCGCCGCCGCGGACGATCCGGTAACCGAACTTCTTGGTGGAAACCGTCCCGTCCGGATTCCGCACCTTATAGTTTCTCCGGATCAGTCCGGAAATGATCAGCGCCTTATCCGGCGGCGCGATCCGGTAACGGGGAATAAACTTCAGAACAAGGATCAGCGCGGCAATCCCGGCAAGAATCCAGTACCAGTTGTTCTGCAGAAAAGCGAGGAATTCATCCATGGACAGTCTCCTTTCAAAGCTGTTGTCGTCGGAAAAGTACAGAACAGAATTTCCTGTTACATGCTGATCATATCTGAACGGACGGAAGGAATAAACCGTTTTCCCTGCAAATTAAAGAAGGTTATTGTTCCGTTTCCCGCACGCCCGCGGTGCCGATGATGTACTTTTCCCCTTGCCGGCAGAATTTTAGCACACATCCGCGGCAATGTAAATGGATATTGCTCATGGCTCTTGCTACCCGAAGCTAAAACAATTATAATATCTGTATCGGAAAAAAACATCATACGCCCGGGAGGAAAGAAAATGCTGAGAAAAACGAAAATCATCTGTACTGTCGGTCCTGCCTGCGAGAATGAGGAAACACTGACCGCCATGTGCCGGGCGGGCATGAATGTAGCCCGGCTGAACTTTTCCCACGGTACCCATGAGGAGCATCTGCGGCGGATCCGGCTGATCCGGTCCGTCCGGGAAAAGCTGAATCTTCCCATTGCCATTATGCTGGATACAAAAGGCCCGGAATACAGGATCCGTACCTTCGCGAACGGTCCCGTCACGCTTCGGGACGGGGATCTATTCACGCTGACAACGGACGACATCCAGGGGGATGAAACGCGGGTTTCCGTCACCTACGCCAATCTGACGAAAGAGCTTTTCCCCGGGGATACCGTGCTGATCAACAACGGCCTTGTCATCCTGAAAGTGGAAGAGATCAGCGGGAATGACGTGATCTGCCGCGTACAGAACGGCGGCGTGCTTTCCGACCGCAAGAGCATGAACTTCCCCGGAAAGGTGCTGAAGCAGGATTTTCTGTCCGAACAGGACCGGAAGGATTTGCTTTTCGGCATTGAAAACGGAATCGACTTTGTCGCCGCGTCCTTTGTTTCCTCAAAGGCGGACGTGCAGGCCATCCGGGATCTGCTGAATGAAAACGGCGGAAAGGATATCGACATCATCGCCAAGATCGAAAACCGCAGCGGCGTGGACCATATTGAGGAAATCTGCGAAGTCGCGGACGGCATCATGGTGGCCCGCGGAGATCTGGGCGTGGAAATTCCCTTCATGGAGGTTCCTGCCCTGCAGAAATACCTGATCAGCAAATGCCGGATGCTAGGAAAACGGGTCATCACCGCCACCGAGATGCTGGAGAGTATGATCCAGAATCCGCGCCCGACGCGGGCGGAGATTTCCGACGTGGCAAACGCGGTGTATGACGGTTCCTCGGCGATCATGCTCAGCGGTGAAACCGCCGCGGGCAGGTTCCCGGTGCAGGCGGTGCAGACCATGGCCGATACCGCCCGGGTCACCGAAGCCGGTATCGACTACGCCCGGCGCTTCCGTACCATGGAATTCACAATCCACAGCAATCTGGACGCCGTTTCCCACGCGGCCTGCTCCATGGCCGTGGATGTGGACGCGAAAGCAATCGTCGTCAATTCCATCTCCGGCCGTACGGCGCGAATGGTATCCCGTTTCCGCTGCCCGGCAGGCATTATCGGCACAACAACGGACGAACGCGCCTGGCGCAGGCTGAACCTGTCCTGGGGCGTAACGCCGGTGCTGACGGAAAATTATTCATCCGTCGACGTCATGTTCTGGCAGGATGTGAAAATCGCCAAAGATCTTTTCGGATTGAACAAAGGAGACAACGTGGTCCTGACCGCCGGGCAGATCAACGGCGAACCCGGCAACACCAATACCATCAAGGTGGAGCGGATCCGCTGACGTCCTGCGGCGCGGTTACGGCCGGACGGATCTTCCGTCCGGCCATTTTCAGCGCCCGCGTGCTTTTTCGGAAGGCAAGTCCGGCAGGTTCTTCCGCCGGGAGCCCCGTAATGATCAGGCAGGACGGAATTCCATCCGCACGTTCCGGTTCCGCAGGAGCTTTTCCGGATCCTCCCGCCGGTCCAGCCAGGCGTCCCTGTCCTTTTCCATGAAAATCACCGGCATCCGGTCATGAATAAAAGCAATCTCCGCGGCGGAATCACAGGTCAGGACGGTAAAAACCGGCAGTTTTTTGTCTTCCTCATATCTGTAAATACCGGCAAGATAAATCCTTCCGGGTTCACGGGGACGGATGGCGTATTTGATTTTCCCTTCCTCCCGTTTTTCCCATTCATAGTAGCAGGAAGCCGGAATGAGGCAGCGGCGCTCCAGCATGGACTGTCTGAACATGGGTTTTTCCAGCGCGGTTTCACTGCGGGCGTTCACTACCAGGCCTTTCCCGTCATACCGCCGGAATCCCCAGATCATGGGAAAAGCGCCGGTGCCGTTCCTTCCCGCGGCAAGCGCCGCCGCGGTCAGAGAGGGCAGCACATCTCCCACCGCCACAGCGCCCCCGCCGGCCAGGATCTGCAGCCGCCGGTTCGCTTCAGCAATAATCTCCTCCAGTTCCGCGTCTCCGCTTGTCAGGGAAATATTAAACCGTACGCACATTCACGCTCCGCCCGCTTTCATTGGTCTGTTTCCGCCATCATACTACAAACCCGCCGCTTTTACAAAGCTCTCATGAAGCTCCTCCCGCGTCCGGCCGGAACCGTGAACCTGTATGTTTTTTCTGGACAATCCCCGGATTGTGCGGATATAATAACCGGTGAAGGCAATGATGCAGGGATAAAATGTACATGAAGTGTTCAGTGATACCGGTTTCGCGGATATTCTGAACGCATGGCAGCGAATGGATTCCGTAAAATATTCCGGGAAGTGACTGCAATGGGAACCCAGAAAAGGAAGCATCCCGCACCGGCAAAACCCGGCAGGCGGACTCAGCAGAAAAAGCAGCGCAGGCAGCGGCTGAAAATCCATGAGATTACCGCGGAAAACGATATTCGTTTCCGCGGTCCCCTGAATTACCAGCACTTTCAGATCCTTGGCTGGCTTTGCATTGTTATGTCCCAGGCTGTTGTGGCCCTGAGCGCCGGCGCAAAGGTTGACCCCGAATTCGCGGTACGCACCGGCACCCTGGTGGATATTCTTACAACGCTGTCCTCCCTGTCCCTGCCGTTTCTGCTGATTGCCAACTTTGCCCGGATCCTGAACAACACCGAAGGCTATTTAAAGCAGCTTCTCACAAACGGCACGGCTATGCTTGGAATCGCGGGTCTGTCCATCCTTGTGCTTTACCGTTACATAATCGACAGCCTGCAGATCATCGAGGGCAGCGCGGCGGCTTCCGGTACGGCCGCGGCGGATATGATCCAGTCAATTTTCAAATACGGTTTTGTCAGCTTCAATATTTTTGTCGATCTTTTCCTGTGTACGCTGGTCATGTTTTTCCTGAACTACCGGCCCCGGCGCCTGTTCAGGGGAAAATCCCTGATTGTCTTCCGGCTGTTTACCCTGTTTCCCATCGCCTATGAGCTTGTTTCCATCTGGCTGAAAATCCGTTCTTCCCTGGGCCTGGTCGAACTGCCGCTGTGGTCCTGTGCCTTTCTGACGGTAAAACCGCCCATGACCTTTGTGCTGTTCGTCATTCTGGCAGTATACGTGAAAACCCGTGAACTCCGTTTCCGCCGCCACGGAAAAACCCATCAGGATTACCTGGCCTTCCTGAAAACGCGGAAGAACTCCTGGAACTTTTCCGCTTTCCTGGCCGTTATGATGGCTGTGATCAGCCTGCTGGACTTCATCGTATATATGGGCACTTTCATGTGGTATACCGGCAAAAACCTGCAGGGAACTCTGCACCAGATGCAGCAGGAGATAGGTCAGGTTGATGAAGCGCAATTTGAGGAAACCAGACAGAAGCTGGAAGATATGCTCTGGCGTGATGTCGGCCCGGAACCGGAGGAAGCGCCGGATGCAAAGCCTTCGGAGAATCCCGAAGACGAGGTCCTCCGGACCATCGTCGATTCCGGAATGATGGATTCCCTCAACGCCACCCTTGCCATCGGATTCGGAAAATCCGTCGTCCTGATTCTGCTTGCGCCGCTGGTACTGCTGTTCTCCTATACAAAGATTCCGAAAAACCCGCAGTTCAGTACGTTTATCCCGATGGCAGGCATCGCGCTGATTTTCCTGGTTTATCTTGAAATTGCCCATCAGCTGCTGAAATCTCTCCCTCTCATGCGGGAATTCCTGACGACGGAGCCGTTGCTCCCGCCTGAAATCACGGACACTGCCGGCCCGCCGCAGCTGACGCAGATACCGCCCTCATAAAAGCACAGGGGCCTCCCGGAAGAGGCCCCTGTGCTTTCTTATGATATTAACAGCTTCCGGAAAAGCCGCCGGTTACAGCAGCTTTTTCCGCATTTCCTCCGGCGTCAGCATGGAAAGATCCGCCGGAGCCACATCAAACAGCGTCTTGCAGCCGAAGATGCCGCGCCCGTTCATCCGGGCTGTTGCCCGGGCGCATGCCACCAGTACGCTGGCTGTGAACTCAGGATTGGAATCCAGCTTCAGGGAGAATTCCATCATATGCCTGTGCTTTCCGCCCTCGCCGGTGGCGCCGCTGCGGAGCACCAGGCCGCCGTGGGGCAGCTCCCCATGGTTTTTCTTCATTTCCTCCGCCGTAATGAACGTCACGGTGGTGTCATAATCCGCGAAATAATTGGGCATTTCCTTAATCTGTTTTTCAATGAGCGCTTTGTCAGCGCCTTCTTCCGCGACCACATAGCATTCCCGGGTATGTTTCTGGCGGGTGGACAGATCCGGATTCTCTCCGTTCCGCACCATCTCCAGCGCCTGCGGCACCGGCACGGTGTACTGCCGCGCGTCCTTCACGCCGGCAATGCGGCGGATCGCGTCGCTGTGGCCCTGGCTTACGCCCCTGCCCCAGAAGGTATAATCCCTGCCCTCCGGCAGCACGCTGTTCATATACAGCCGGGCCAGGGAAAACAGGCCGGGATCCCAGCCCGCGCTGATCAGCGCGGTATGGGCCGTGGTCATGGCCGCCTGATCCACATTGGCAAAATGCTCCGGCACCTTCGCGTGGGTATCGAAGGAATCCACAACATTGAAATGTTTCGCGAGCATCGGCGTCATCACCGGAAGATCCGAAGCGCTGCCGCCGCAGATGATGATCACGTCGATCTCCGCGGTGTAATCCAGCACGGATTCCGCGGCGTAAACCGGCACGCCGGTCACCGTATGCACTGAAGCCGGATCCCGTCTGGTAAAAACGCCGATCAGTTCCGTGTCCGGGTTCTGCCGCACGGCGGCTTCCACGCCGCGGCCCAGGTTGCCGTATCCGTAAATCGCAATTTTCATAGTCTCAGTTCCTCCGATTTCCGTCAGCTGGTTTCCGGTTTCTGTCCGCCGGTTACTCGCTGAGCAGGTCTTTCATGCCATACATACCCGGAGCTTTTCCGAGCAGGAACTTCGCGGCCTTCAGGCTGCCCTCGGCAAAAACGCCCCGGCTGAAGGCCTCGTGCTTCAGGGTGATCCGCTCATTCTGCGTGCCGATCATCACCTCATGGACGCCCGCGATATTCCCCATGCGGATCGCGTGAATGCCTACCTCGTCCGCGGTGCGTTTTCCCTGGCCGGATCTGCCGCAGTTTGCCTCCGCGGCGGGCCGGACCTCCTTCACGGCGCTGAACAGCGCCAGCGCCGTGCCGCTGGGAGCATCCAGCTTCCGGTCGTGATGCTGTTCCACGATTTCAATTTCCCCGTCCGGATACAGCGCCGCCGCGCGCTTAACCAGATCCGATAATACAGCGATACCCAGGGAATAGTTCGCGGCCAGAAATACCGGAATCTTCTCCGCCGCGGCCTGAATCCGCGCTTTTTCCGGCTCTGTCTGCCCCGTGGTGGCCAGCACCACCGGCAGATTCCTGCTTTCCGCGAAATCCAGGAGCGCCCCTGTAAGGCTGTGGTGGCTGAAGTCAATCACAATATCCGCCGTACTGCCGCATTCCGCGAAAGTCTTTTTGCAGAGATCCCCGCTTTCCGGAATCATGGGATCCACGCCCTGCACAATTTCGCAGTCTTCCGCCCGTTCCGCGCAGGCCCGGACTTCCCGGCCCATATGCCCTTCATACCCGACAAGGATTATTTTCATTCTTTAACCTCCAGGCCCAGTTCCCGCATGTACTGCAGGAGCTTTTTCCGGTTTCCTTCCTCCATCGGAACCAGCGGCAGCCGCAGCTTGTTCTCCCCGAATCCCATCGCGGCGCACGCCGCTTTGGCAGGGATGGGATTTGTCTCAATCATCAGCTGATTCATCAGGTTCAGCATGCTCAGCTGCAGTTCCGCCGCGCCCCGGATATCCCCGGCAAAAAACCTGCGGCAGATTTCCGCTGTTTTTCCGGGCAGCACGTTCGCGATTACGGAAATGATTCCCCGGCCGCCCAGGCTCAGGGTCGGCACGATCTGGTCATCGCAGCCGGAATAGATATCGATCCTGTCGCCGCACAGCAGAATATCCTTCGCCACCTGGCTGATGTTTCCGCAGGCTTCCTTCACCGCGGCGATCCGCGGATGATCCGCAAGGACGCTCAGCGTCTCCGGCAGCATGTTCAGCCCCGTTCTGGAAGGTACATTGTACAGGATACACGGAACGGTGCTTGCGTCAGCAATTGCGGAAAAATGCGCGATCAGGCCCCGCTGGGTCGTCTTGTTGTAATGGGGAGTCACCAGAAGCACCGCGTCCGCGCCGGCGGCGCAGGCAGTCTTCGTGGCCTCAATGGCGCGGGCAGTGTCGTTGGAACCGGCCCCGGCGATCACCGGAACCTTCCCCGCCGCGCGGCGCACCGTAAAAGCAATGACTTCCTCGTGTTCCTTCGCCGTCAGGGTGGATCCTTCACCGGTCGTCCCGGCGGCAACAATGGCGTTGATCCCCTCCGCCAGCTGAAAATCGATCAGCCTGCCGAAGGTTTCCCAATCCACCCCGTTCCCGGTAAAGGGCGTGATAATGGCCGTACCCGCCCCGGTAAATACTGTATTCTTCATCCCGATCCATCCTTCTGCCGTCTCCGTAATGATGGCTTATTGTATCATGTTATGCTGTTTCCGGATGTATTTCGTACGTACTGCTTTTTTCAGCTGTTCCACATTTCCTCCAGGGCCCGCGCCAGCAGGGGCAGGTCCTTCGTCCCCGCTGTTTCGTACAGGGAATGCATGGCCAGCTGCGCAAGTCCGATATCCACACTTTCCACGCTGACATGCGCGGCGGAAATATGCCCCAGGGTGGAACCGCCCGCGATATCGGAGCGGTTCGCAAAATGCTGCACGGGCACCCCCGCCCTTTCGCAGATCAGGGCGAAGCGGGCGGATGACAGCGCGTCGGTGGTATATTTCAGGTTCGCGTTATGCTTGATCACCACGCCGCCGTTCATCACCGGGCGGTTCTGTTTGTCCCACTTCTCCGGATGGTTCGGATGCACGGCATGGGCGTTATCCGCCGATACCAGGAAACTGCCGGCCATGGCCGCCCGGATCTCCCCGTCGGAGGCGCCGAGCGCGAATCCCAGCCGAGTCAGCGTATCGTAAAGGAATCCGGAATCCGCTCCCTGGCGGCTGCCGGATCCTACTTCCTCGTTGTCAAACACCGCGCAGACGTTCACCGCGTCACGGGCAGTGCTTCCAGCCATTGCCGATATGCACGCGAACGCGCATTCGAGATCGTCGATGCGGCCGCAGGAGAAATAGGCGTCGTCCGCTCCCCAGATGCTTCCCCGCTCCCGGCTGTACAGAAACAGATCGTGACCCAGAATATCCTTCCCGTCCACGCCCGCGGCTTCCGCCAGCTCTCGCATCAGTCCTCCGGCGCTGTCTTTCCCTCCGTAAACCGGCAGCAGATCCGTCTGCGGATCAAAGCTGTATCCGTTATTCAGGTCCCGGTTGAAATGGATCGGCATATTGGGAATCAGCACCGCGTCCCGGTCCAGGTTCACCAGCCTGGAGGAAACGCCGTTCCCGTCCCGCACTGCCAGGCGGCCCGCGACAGACAGCGGCCGGTCCAGCCAGGTGCTCATGATCATCCCGCCGTACTTCTCCACATTCAGGCGGACATAGTATTCCGATTTATCCTCAAAGTTCTCCTTGAGCTTGAAGGCCGGTGAATCGCTGTGGGCTGCCGCGATGCGGAAGGAAGCAAACCCCGTTTCCGGCACCTGGAAAGCAATCAGGGCGGAATCATTCCGTTTCACGTAGTACTTTCCGCCGGCGTCCACCAGCCAGGGATCCGTTTCCTTCAGCTCCGCGTATCCGGCTTCCCGGAGGATCGTTTCCAGATTCGCCGCGGCGTGAAAAGCCGTCGGGGACTGTTCCGCAAAATTCAGAAACCTTTCCAGCATATCCATCTTTCTTCTCCCCTCGCTCCGCAGTTCCCCGCGTCCGGGAAACTTTGCAAACAGGGGCGGACATTCTTCCGTCCGCCCCCCTTGCTTATACGTTATGCAATTCCAGCGCCGATGTGAGCACCGTCACCTGTTCCTTATCCACGGTAAGCAGGCCGTCCTCGATGGCGCCTTCCATCCGCTGACCCTCCGCGTTGATGACCACGCAGTTCCCCGGCTTCACGGCCGTCACGAAAGGCACATGCCCCGCCATCACGGCCAGGTCGCCTTCCGTGCCCCGAAGAATCAGCATTTCCGCCTCCCCGCGGAACAGGTCGCCGTCCGGAGAGGAAATAAGCAAAGGATAAGTACTCACGCGTTACCGCCTCTCTTTGCCTTCTCCACGGCTTCGTCAATGGTCCCCACGAACAGGAACGCGCTCTCGGGCAGATCGTCATGCTTGCCCTCGATAATCTCCCTGAATCCCCGGATCGTTTCGCTCAGCGGCACATATACGCCGGGAAGACCGGTAAACTTTTCGCTGACGAAGAACGGCTGGCTCAGGAACCGCTGGATCTTCCGGGCACGGTTCACCAGGAGCTTGTCTTCTTCCGCCAGTTCGTCCATACCCATGATCGCGATGATATCGGTCAGTTCGTTATACCGCTGCAGAATCCGCTGCACTTCCCGGGCAATCCGGTAATGCTCCTCACCCAGTACTTCGGGGGTCAGGATCCGGCTCGTGGAATCCAGCGGATCCACGGCGGGATAAATGCCCATGCTCGCGATGGAACGGCTCAGAACCGTCGTGGCGTCCAGGTGCGCGAAGGTTGTCGCCGGAGCCGGGTCCGTCAGGTCGTCCGCCGGCACGTATACGGCCTGCACGGAGGTGATGGAGCCTTTATGCGTGGAAGTGATCCGCTCCTGCAGCGTGCCCATTTCCGTCGCCAGCGTCGGCTGGTAACCGACGGCGGAAGGCACCCGGCCCAGCAGAGCGCTGACCTCGCTGCCCGCCTGGGTGAATCGGAAGATATTGTCGATGAACAGCAGCACGTCCTGGTTTTCCTGGTCCCGGAAGTATTCCGCGACAGTCAGCCCGGCCAGACCCACGCGCATGCGGGCTCCCGGCGGTTCGTTCATCTGGCCGTAAATCAGGGCCGTGTTGGCGAGCACGCCGCTTTCCTTCATTTCAAAGTAAAGGTCGTTGCCTTCACGGGTACGTTCGCCCACGCCTGTGAACACGGACAGGCCGCCGTGCTGCTTGGCGATGTTGTTGATCAGCTCCATGATCATGACGGTCTTGCCCACGCCGGCGCCGCCGAACATGCCGATCTTGCCGCCCTTAGCGTAGGGGCAGATCAGGTCGATGACCTTGATGCCTGTTTCCAGGATTTCCGTGGAAGTGCTCAGCTCCTCATAGGTAGGCGCCGGACGGTGGATATCCCACCGCTGTTCCGCTTCGACCGGCGGTCCGTCATCCACCACGTCTCCGAGAACGTTGAAGATCCGGCCCAGGGTTGCCCGGCCCACCGGCACGCTGATTCCCTTGCCGGTATCCGTCACGGTCACGCCGCGCTGCAGCCCGTCCGTAGATCCCATGGCGATGCAGCGCACCGTATTGTCGCCGATGTGCTGCGCCACTTCCACCGTCAGGGTCTTCCCCCCGAGGGGCAGCGTCAGCGCGTTATAGATCGGAGGCAGGTAATCCTCCCCGAAGCGGACGTCCACCACAGGGCCCATGACCTGCGCAACGATTCCGGTGTGATTCTTTTCCACTGTCTTCATTCCCTTCCGATTTCATGTCGGGTTCCGGTGATCCTTCAGCCGGCCGGTTACATCCGGTGATCCGTTCCCTGTCCGGCCACGATTTCCGTAATCTCCTGGGTGATGGAGTTCTGGCGTGCCCGGTTATACTGCAGCTGCAGCCGGTCAATCATTTCCTGGGCGTTCTTGCCGGCGGAATCCATGGCCGTTCTCCGGGCCGCAACCTCGCTGGCGAAGCTTTCCCGGATGCAGGCTGTAATCATTCCGATGACATACACGGGAACGGCGCCGTTCAGCACCGTCTGCTCGTCCGGTTCAAAAACCGGCTCCGCGCTTCCCGCCTGCTTTTCCGTCTTCTCCAGCGGCAGGATCCAGCGTATCGTGGCCTCCTGGCTCATCATGGATTTGTACCGGGTGTACAGGATGCCCAGCCGCTCGAACTTCCCGTCCAGGAAGTCCCGGCAGAGCCGGTCCGCCAGTTCCTTCGCCTTCGCCGCGGGAAACCGTTCGGAGGAAATAAATTCCTGGCCGAACCGGTCGCACGCCCGTTTGCCGACGGCGATAACCTCCGCTTCCGGCAGCGTTGCCGCCAGGCGGAACACATTGGCGTTGTAGCCCCCCGCCAGCCCCCGGTCGCCCGCGATCACGATCAGCCGGGTACCTTTTCCGGAGGGCTGCATGAAGGGCGACCGTTCGCATTCCGGCGCGGCCCGCAGCACATCCACCACGTCCTGCATGGCGGCTGCGTATTCGCGGGTCCGGTTCATTTCCCGGGTCGCCCGCCGGATCTTTGAGGCGGCCACCAGGCCCATGGCCTTGGTGAGGTGCAGCGTGGAATCCACGCTGCGGATCCTGTTCCTCAGCGATTTGATATCTGCGCCCATGGTTTATCTTACCCCTTATAACCCTTCAGGGCTTCCTTCATCTTTTCAATATCCTCAGGCTCCCAGAAGCCCTGCTCGATGCGGCCCAGCAGCTCGCCGTAGCGGGCCCGCAGGTACTCGAACAGCCCCGCCTCGTAATCTGCCACCTTTGCCGGCTCAACCTCGTTCAGGTATCCGTTGATGACGGCGTATACAATTGCGACCTGGCAGCCTACCTCCGTGGGAGAGGAGCGCTTCTGCTTCAGCACTTCCACAATCCGGGCGCCCAGCGCCAGACGGGCTTTGGTATCCGCGTCCAGATCGCTGCCGAACTGGGCGAACGCCTGCAGCTCGCGGTACTGTGCGTACAGCAGCTTCAGTTCGCCGGCAACCTTTTTCATTCCCTTGATCTGGGCGGCGCCGCCCACGCGGCTCACGGAGATACCGGGGTTGATGGCGGGACGGATTCCGCTGTGGAACAGCTCCGTCTCCAGGAAGATCTGGCCGTCGGTGATGGAAATCACGTTGGTGGGGATATAGGCGGAAACGTCGCCCGCCTGGGTTTCAATAATGGGCAGGGCAGTAATGGAGCCGCCGCCGTATTCCGGCGCGACGCAGGCTGCCCGCTCCAGCAGGCGGCTGTGGAGGTAAAACACGTCGCCGGGATACGCTTCACGTCCCGGAGGCCGGCGGATCAGCAGGCTCAGGGCCCGGTACGCCACCGCGTGCTTGCTCAGGTCGTCGTAGATAATCAGCACATCCCGGCCCTTCGCCCGGAAAAACTCCGCCATGGCGCATCCGGCGTAGGGGGCGATATACTGCAGCGGCGCGCTCTCCGAGGCGGAAGCGCTGACGATGATGGAATAGCTCATGGCGCCGGCTTTTTCCAGCTCCTGGGCAATCTGCACCACACTGGACCGCTTCTGGCCGATCGCCACGTAGATACAGATCACGTCCGTACCCCGCTGGTTGATGATGGTATCCACCGCGATGGTGGTCTTGCCGGTCTGCCGGTCGCCGATGATCAGTTCGCGCTGCCCCCGGCCGATCGGAATCATGCTGTCGATGGCCTTGATGCCCGTCTGCAGCGGCACGCTGACGCTCTTGCGCTGAATGATGCCCGGCGCCGGGGATTCCACCGGACGGATCTCCGTGGTTTCCACCGGTCCCTTGCCGTCCACGGGAGCACCCAGGGCGTTCACCACGCGGCCCAGCAGCGCGTCACCGACAGGTACGCTCAGCGCTTCCCCGGTACGGTAAACGACACTGCCCTCACGGACTGTGTCCCGCTCTGAAAGGATGGCGACGGAAACCGTTTCCTCCTCGAGGTTCTGGGCCACGCCGAAGCTTCCGTCCTCAAAGCGGAGAAGCTCGTTGGCCATGCAGGCGCGCAGCCCGTACACCGTGGCGATACCGTCGCCGACGGTGATGACGGTGCCGTTCTCCTTCATCTCGATTTTGTTCTCGTACTGTTTGATCTGTTCCTTGATGATGCTGCTGATTTCGACTGCCTTGGAGCTCATCCGTTCATCACATCCTTGATCTGCTCAAGCTTATTCCTGATACTGCCGTCAATGACGCGGCCTTCGACTTCCACCCGGACGCCGCCGATGAGCGAGGGATCCAGTTCGCACCGGAGGGTAATCTTCCGTGCAAACCGTTTCTCCAGTTCCGCCCGGATGGCCACGGCTTCCGCTTCCTTCAGCGGCACCGCGGATGTCACCAGCGCCATGGACTCGCCGCGGTACTGCCGGCTGAGTTCCTCATATTCCCGGGCCATGGCGTCCAGCGAGCCGATATGCCCCCGGGACACCATCATCCGCAGAACGCCAAGCAGTACGTTCGGGATCTTGCCGGCGAACGCGTCCTCCAGCGCCTGCAGCCGGGCAGCCTTGCCCACAGCGGCGCTGGAAAGCAGCTGCCGGTATTCCGGCGTCTGCCGCATGGCGCTGATCACCGTCACCAGCCCGTCCGAGGTTTCCTGCAGCAGGTTTTCCCCGGCGGCCAGTTCGAACAACGCTTCCGCGTACTCCTTACTTGTTGTCGTCATCTGTCCCTATCTCCTGCAGGAAGGAATCAATCAGCGCGCGGTGATCCTCTTCGTTGATCTCACGCTGCAGCAGTTTTCCTGTCAGCTGCGTGGATACGTCCGCGATCTCGCGCTTCATATCGTCCTCCGCCTTCTTCTTCTCCAGGACCGCGTCGGCTTCGGCCTGGCGGCGCAAAGCCGTGGCCTTCTCCCGCGCGTCCGCCACGATCTCGCTGCTGCGGTTTTCCGCGGTGCGGGTCGCGTCCGCGATGATCTGGTCGGCGGTCTGCGAAGCGGCGGCCAGCGCGGCTTCGTAGTTCCTGCGATCTTCCTCCGCCTCCGCGCGTGCGGAAGCAGCCTGCTCATAATCCGCGTCAATCGCGGCACGGCGGGTCGCCAGGATCTTTTTCACCGGCTTATAGAGAAACTTTTTTACGATCCACGTCAGAATGAGCAGATTGCACAGGGAGGCAATGATCGCCCATATATTGACGGAAATCACTTTCAAACTCTGCATATCGTTCCCCGTTCCATCCCTTGATGTCGTCCGGTATGCTCCGGAATTACTTGATGGCTTCCTTCAGAATGCCTGTAAAGGAACCCGGCGCCACGAAGATCAGCAGGATTGCCACGATCAGGCCGTAAAGACCGGTGGTCTCGGCGATGGCGCAGCCCATGATCATTGTGGACGTGACGTCGCTTTTGCATTCCGGCTGGCGGCCGATCGCTTCACAGGCCTTGGCAACGGCGTTGCCTTCGCCGATGCCGGGGCCGATACCGGCGATCATCGCGCATCCGGCGCCCAGTCCCAGCAGTCCCAGCATGATACCCATTGCAAGTTCCAACATGTTTTTTTCCTCCGTTTTTCAGCCTTATGCGGCCGTATTTTGTATTTCGGGTTTGTTCCGTTTTTTCCGGCGGGCGTTCCAGTCGTCCCAGGGAACGGCGCCCGCCACGTTCAGCATCGTCAGCATGGCGAAGATGAACGCCTGCATGACGCCGCTGAATACGTCAAAGTAAACGCTCAGCACCGCGGGCAGGCCCACCCGCAGCAGGGGCATATCCCCGAGCACCCCGGGCAGCCAGCTCAGCAGGCTTCTGCTCAGCCCGGTCAGCGCCGATCCGATCAGCGCGGAAATCACCGCGCCGGACAGAATATTGCCGTAGTGACGGAAAGCCATGCTCACCGGGGTGGCAATCTCGCCGATCAGGTTCATCGGCGCAAACACGGGAATTGGCTTGAACAAGCCCTTGACATAGTTCCACGTTCCGCCGCGGAACTTGTAGAACATGATCAGGAAGAACACCAGGATCGCCCAGCCGAAGGTCACGTTCACGTCTCCCGTGGGGGAGAACAGGCCGACCAGGCAGATCAGCGAGCTGAACGCGCTCAGTCCCATGATCGCCGCGATGAAGGGCCCCCACTCGGCAAAGAAGCCGCCCATGTTGTCGCGCACCAGTTTCTCGGACTTCTCCACCAGCCATTCCGCCACCAGCTGCCGCTTGCAGACAGCCTTCGCGGTCAGCCCGTGAGTCAGGTACAGGCAGAGCCCGAAAATGGAGATCATCACGGCCCAGGTATTCACCTGGCTCTCCGAAAGATAGAAGTCCGTCAGTCCGGGCTCCCCCTCCGCCGTCGTGAAGAACACGAGGGCGCCGGAGATGTTCACGCCTTCCGATTCCGGCGTATAGAGTACCTTCAGCACGATGCACGCCAGGATCGGAAGCAGCATCATCGCGATCAGCGCATAGTCCACCATGCGGAACCGCCTGCTCTTCACATCCGGCGCTGCCGTCTCAGTCAATCAGATCACTTCCTTCCGTATCCGGCGCAGATGATGAAACGCCGCGTTTCCGGTCGATCATGGGCCGGAAAAACAGCCCGATCCGCGGAAACAGCAGCGGGATCACCGTCGCGTATACATTCGTGTGAAACACACCGATCAGCAGGGCGCACAGCCCGCCCGCGCCGATCAGCCGGAGCCCGGCGGACGCTTTCACCCGCCGCGCAGCTTCCTCCGGCTTTCCGGAAGACACCGCCCGGCTCACCGTCACCGCCAGCAGAAAAAAGCTTCCCGCCGCGGCCGCCGCGCCGCCCAGATTCCCCAGCAAAACAGAAAAATCCCACTTGCGCAGCACGAGAAAAACAGCTTCCATGATCACGCTCAGCAGGACCACCCACAGGGCGATATAACCGGTTTCCTTTTTCACCGCAGGATCCATCGGCAGCCGGCCTCCTCCCCGTTGTACACCTAAAGACTAATATACCAAATCCGTCGTTTTTTTGCAATGATCCGGAACCGGAAATGCCAAAAAAGTCCCGCCGGAAAAAGCACGGAAACCCGGAGCCAAAAAAGTATGGCCATCAGGCGGTTTTTGGGGTAAAATATGATATGGTTCCGCGGCACGCGCTGTGCCGGTCAAAGCAAATCTTTCCGCTGATACATCGATTTATTGTTCAAAGGAGCACACAATGCCGAAACTTGTAATGGGATACTGGGACTGCCCGGTCTGCGGGAATAAGGAAATCCGCGGTGACGTAGTCAACTGCCCTTCCTGCGGCCGTGCCCGCGGGGATGTCAGATTCTACATGAAAGGTGTCGCGGAAGGCGAAACCCGGGAGGCGGACGAGCGGTCCGACATCGAATACCTGACCGAGGAGCAGGCAAAATACGTCAGCAAAAATCCGGACTGGTACTGTTCCTTCTGCAACTCCCTGAACAGTGACAACGCCCAGGTCTGCAGCAACTGCGGCGCTTCCCGTTCCGATTCTGAAGCGAATTATTTTGACATGCTGAAGAAGAATCAGGAAAAGGAGGCGGCGGAGCTCGCCGCGCAGCCGCGGGTGAATGAAGGTCCGCAGAAACGCTCCCGCAGGCCCCTGATCATCTTCGCCGCCATCCTCCTGGCCATCATCGGCGTCATTGTCTGGATGAACGGCAGCAAGACCGCCGGGGATCTGAAGGTGACCGCCCTGAATTGGACGAGGGTTATCCAGATCGAGGAAAACAAACAGTACAGCGAGTCCGACTGGTCCCTGCCGGACGGCGCGGAGCTTACCGCGACAAAGCAGGAGCTCCATCATTACGACTCCGTGCTGGATCACTATGAGAGCCGGGAAGTCCAGCGGTCCCGCCAGGTTGTTGACCACTACGAGACCTACTACACCTACACGGACAACGGCAACGGTTCCTTCACGGAGGTGGCTCACGAGCGCCCGGTCTACACGACGGAGTATTACACCGAAACGGTGCAGGAGCCGATCTACCGGCAGGTTCCCCGCTACGCCGCCAAATACTACTACACCATCTGGCGCTGGAATCCGGAGCGGGAGGTTACCGCCTCCGGAACGGACCACAACGCCGCGTGGCCGGAATACACGCTGGGGGAAAACGAGCGTGAGGGACAGCGGGCCGAAGCGTACTTCTTCACCGTGGAACACACGGAAAAGAAGGAGCCCGCCGCCACCTACCGGGTGGACGAGGAGCATTGGCGGTCCGTCAACGTGGGAGACCAGATGTACATCACCGCGAAGCGCAGCGGCGCCGATCCCTTTATTTCCGACAAGGACGGCAAAAAGATCGCGGACCTTCAGAAAGTGAAATAAACTTTTCCAGCCGCAGTCAGACCGCCGGAACAAAACGTTCCGGCGGCTTTTTATGTCCCGTGTTTTTTATTCTTTTACTTCATTCCCTTGATCATGGCCAGATCGCCGTAGAGAATTGAATCGTCGCCGAGGGAAGCGGTTTTGATATCCACGGTGGAACGGATCTGCGGCATACAGTAGCGGTCCACCTCCGCAAGGATCTTTTCAAGGAACAGATCCCCCATTGCCTCGATCACCCCGCCGCCGTAAAGGATCAGATCCGGCGAGAACGTGTTGATCATGTTGCCGGTGGCGACCGCCAGCCAGTGGCAGGCACGGTCCACGGCTTCCATGGCAACCTTGTCCCCGGCTTCCAGCGCCTTTACAAGCTTCTTGGAACGGAACACGCCTTCCTTTACCGCGTCCGCCATCAGGCTCTCCCGCCCGCGGCCGACCTGCTGCCGGATATAGGCGCTCATACCCTGCTTGCTGGAGAAAGCCTCCAGGCAGCCCCGCTGGCCGCAGTTGCACAGCGGTCCTTCCGGATCCAGGATCATGTGGCCGTATTCAGCGGCCTTGAACAGGTGGCCGGTATACAGCTCCCCGTTGAGGATCAGTCCGCCGCCCATGCCGGTTCCGACGAAAAAGCCCACGATGTTCTGATAGCCGCGCCCCGCGCCGAAATGGTATTCGCCCAGAACGCCCAGATTCACGTCATTGCCGACATAGAACGGAACGCCGAACTGCTTCCGCATCGAAGCCGCCATGTCATAATCGCGCCAGGGCAGGTTCGGCGTGAAAAGCACGATACCCTTTTCCTGGTCGATCACACCGGGTGCGCAGGAGGCGACGGCGTTCAGTTTTTTGCGGTCGATGCCGGATTCCCGGATCATCTCCTCCACCACGTCAATGATTACTTTTTCCACGTCAGCCGATTCGGAGCCGCCGCTCTTCGAACGCTTTTTCAGCCGGTAAATAATCTTGTCCTTTTCGTCAAAAATCGCTCCGAGTACCTTGGTGCCGCCCACGTCCAGGCAAATGTTGTAATTTCCCGCCATGGCCCAATCCTCCTTCAGTCTCTGAATAACCGGCGCAGCCAGGTGCGGAAGCCGCCCGCGTCCGCCTGTTCCGGAACCCTTTCCTGCTTATCTGTCCCGTTTTCCTGCTGTTCCGCTCTGTCTTCCTGCTGCGCCGCGCCGTTCTCCGGGCGTTCCGGAATCTTTTCCGGCGCTGCCGGCCGGGTCGGCGGGTCTTTCAGCGACACCTTCCGCGCGCTGAAATAGCGGTACAGCGCTTCCTGCGAGGAAGTGCCCTCCCCGCCTTCCTCCCGCACATAGGTGCCGTCGGAAAGCATGCGCCATCCCTTTTCCCTGTCGTTGCGCAGCGCGGTCAGGATTTCATTCAGCTGGCCGCGGGTGTCCGGCGTCACTGCTTCAATGAACGCTTCCACGCGCCGTTCAAGGTTCCGGTTCAGCATATCGCCGGAGCCGATGAAAAGCCGCTGCTCCGCGCCTTCGCCGAAGCTGTAGATCCGGGAATGCTCCAGCCACCGGCCGATCACGCCCGTAACGGTAATATTGTCCGTAAACCCGGGCACGCCGGGGCGCAGGGAACAGATCCCGCGGATGAACAGCTCCACCTTCACGCCGGCCTGGGAGCATTCAATCAGCTTCTGCATCACGTCCGGATTGTTCAGCGCGTTGGCCTTGATCGCGACGCGGCCGTTCGCGCCTTTTTCGATTTCACGGTCCAGCATCTCCAGCAGGCTGGATTTGAAGCTGAGCGGTGCGATCCACAGGTGGTGCATTTCCGGCGGTATTTCTCCCCGGTTCAGGGCGTCGAAAACCGCCTCCGCCTCCCGGCCCTCCTCCTCCCGCGCGGTGATAAGGGAAAGGTCCGTATACTGTTCTCCCGTAATCTCGTTGTAGTTCCCGGTGCCCACCTGGGTAATGCGGCGGGTTTTACCGTTCCGTTCCAGGGTGATCACGCACAGCTTGCTGTGCACCTTCTGGTCGGGCAGTCCGTAGATAACGCGGCATCCCGCGTCCTCCAGCATCTCGGAATAGTCGATATTGTTCTGCTCGTCAAAGCGCGCCCGCAGCTCCAGCAGGCAGAGCACATCCTTCCCCCGGTCAGCCGCGTACGCCAGGGCGGCCGCGACCTTGCTCCGGTCAGACATGCGGTAAAGCGTGATTTTGATGGAAACAACCTCCGGGTTATCCGCCGCTTCGTAGATCAGGTCCACAAAGGACATCATGCTTTGGAACGGATAGCTCAGCAGCAGGTCATGCTTCCGGATGTATTCGAAGTACTCCCCTTTCTTCAGGCCGATATCCCGGGAGGGTTTGCGGTCCGGGTAGCGCATTTCCGGAGAGCCGCCGATACAGGAGCGGAAGGAAAGATCGAAGGGAACGCTCTGCGGAAACACCCGGTTTTCCGGCACATGCAGCTTCCGGATCAGCAGCGCCCTGGCGGACTCTGTCAGCCGCCCGACAATGCGCACGCGCACGGGCATCTCCCGCTTCCGTTTGGACAGCATGCCGGAAACCTTGTGCCGGAAGTCGTCGTCCGCACGGTCCTCCCGGCTGGTGAAGAAGACGTCCGCGTTCCGGGTGACATCCACAATTGCGGACTGGGTGATCGTTTCCTTTTTCAGCAGCAGCGGCAGAAAATGCCGGACCAGCGGCGCGGTCGGCACGATCTTCTGGATGCCGTCAATTTCAAAGCTCTGGTAGGCTGGAATCCTGTGCAGCGGAATCACGCACAGCTTCTGTTCCGTGCCGCGGCCGAGGAAAACAATGATATTTCCCTCTCCGTTCCACAGGAAAGGCAGCGGCTGGTCCATCCCGATGATCTGCGGCTGGAGAAGATCCCGGATGTCGCCGAAGAGCTTCTTGCTCATCAGCTCATCCACCTTGCTGATTTTTTTGAAATCCAGCACTTCCACACCGTTGGCGCGGAGCTCCTCCCGGATCGTTTTCCAGGTGTTCTCCATCAGCACCTGCTGTTCCCGCGTAACGCGGAGCGCTTCGTTGATCTGCTCCTCGGGCAGCATGCCGGAAACCGGATCGCCCTTGTCCGGCGCCAGGAGGGCGCGATGGGTCAGAATACCGATCCGCACCCGGTAGAACTCTTCCAGGTTGGACTGATAGATCATCAGGAACTTGAGCCGTTCAAGCAGCGGCACCGAGGGATCGGCCGCCTCCAGCAGCACGCGCAGGTTGAAAGCGAGCCAGCTCAGTTCCCGGTTGATATATATACTGTCCGGCGGATTCAGCTTCGCGCTCTTTTTCTTTTTGCTGTCCTTGTTGTCCTTCGGGGCCATTGCAGATCATTCCTTTGCTTGACGGATTTCAGGGAAGAAAGGGATAAGCATACGTGCCTGCTTCCGGTATTTCTTTGTTCGCGAAAGATTGCTTCCGCAGCTTATTGTACGACACACCGCCGCTGAAATCAACAGGAAATCCGGAAGCGGCCGTTTTCGTGCCGGCGGCGGAAAAAAAGAATCTGCCTCAAATCGATATGAGGCAGCCCGGGGTAACCGGGTTTATTTCTTTTTCCGTTGAATGCCTGTCAGTTGAAACCGTAAATGCGCTGGCAGACCTTGTAGATCCCGAGAACAATCACTCTCCCGGCGCGGCCCGGCAGGTGGGCCAGGCGCCCTGTCAGGCGCCGGCGAAGCGTTTTATATACCCGCGGGTTTTCCTTTTCGATGAACGCCCAGAGCGCTTCCTTCTTCTTCAGGTTTTCCTTTGTGCCGCTTTTGATGAGCAGAACGGAGGAAACCGCGGTAACGATCTCCAGAAAATTCAGCATATATCTGCGTTTCCGTTCATCCCGGACGCCGCAGGGATCCGCGGCGGAAATCAGAAGCCGGTTCACCAGCAGCGCCTGGTCAATCCGCCGGATCATCACCTGTTCCTGCACAGACTGCCCTTCCCGTCCGATAAAATAGTGATAAAGATCCAGGTCCAGGTAATACATGCGCTCCACCTGCGGCAGGGGAATGTAGACATAAAGCTCGTCCACATAGAACGTATGTTTGGGAAGCGTCAGACCGCAGTCCCGCAGCAGCCGGGTACGGTATATGACTGAATGCATCAGCATATACTGCCCTTTCCGGAAACTTTTTGTATCCTCCCAGCCGAAAACCCGGTTCTGCGGCAGCGCGTGGCAGTATCGCACCACGTGTTTATGCTTCGCGCCGGCTTTATCGTAAATGTAGTTGCTGACAACCATGTCAACCGGATCGTCCGCAAGGGAACGGAGGGCGTCCAGGATTTTCGGGTATGCTTCCGCGTCCATCCAGTCGTCGCTGTCCAGAACCTTGAAGTAGAGGCCGGCGGCGTTTTTCAGCCCCGTCATCACCGCGTCCCCGTGCCCGCCGTTTTCCTGGTGGATGGCGCGGACGATACCCGGGTAGCGCCGCTCGTATTCGTCGGCAATCTGTGCCGTACGGTCGCCCGACCCGTCGTCCACAATCAGGATCTCCGTTTCCTCCCCGCCGGGAAGCAGGGACGAAAGGGCTTTTTCCATATAATCCTGTGAATTGTAGCATGGTACGGCAATTGACAGCAGTTTCAAGGCAGTTCACTCCCCCTGCGCAGGGCTCAGCGTATCATAGCGTGTCCTAAGATTCCCGGCAGAGTTCTCTTTCGTCTGCCGTATATTTTCCCGTTATTTTCTATATACTGGATCGCAGCTGAAAAACCCTGCCTGCCTGGTATATTTTGGTTGTTTTGTTTTCCCGGTATATTCCGCCTGTTCTGAAAAAAGCCGCGCCCGCGAACCCGGAAAAGAAAACACCGCCTGTCCTTCCGGGGCAGGCGGCGGATCGGTCCGGATTCTGATGTTATTTGACTCCTCTCCAGCTTCCGAAGGGGAATACCACCCGGCGCACATGGCCGATAATCATGCTGCGTTCCACAGCGCCGACAGAGCGGCCGTCGTTGGAGTTCATCCGGTGATCGCCCATCAGGAAATAGTAGTCCTCATCCACGGTGAAGGTCTTTCCGCTCAGGGAGGGAATGATCTCGCTCCAGTCCTTCGAAGTATAGTTCTTCCCGTCCCAGGACAGCACGGTCATTTCAGATTCCTGCCGTCCGTTCCGGGCGGAATCGTCCGTTTTCTTCGTGTATACCTTCAGCTGTTTTCCGGTTTCGTCCTTCGCGATGATACAGGTCTTTTTCCGGTCCCACAGTTCTCCGTCCAGCTGAAACTGCAGTTTTTCGCCGCTGCCGGAAACCGTCAGCGTATCTCCCCGTTTCGGCACCCGGTAGGGTCCGAAGGTTTCACCGTTGGACATGGCGTTGACCCGGTACGCGGAATTGATCAGGTCCTTCTCTTCCTGCACCTGTTCTCCGTTCAGGTACAGGTAGCCTTCCCGCAGTTCCACCGTGTCCCCGGGCATACCGCACACGCGCTTCACAAAGTTCACCGCTCCCCGGGCGGGATACCGGCAGATCACCACGTCCAGCAGGTTCGGATTGCCGTAGGTGATCCGCGGCGCCTGCTGGGAGGCGTTGTCGCTCTGCCAGGGCAGGCACAGCCAGATCGAGGAATAGTCATACTTGCTCACCAGCATGATTTCCTTGTTCTGCAGCGTGTCCAGCATGGAATCGCCGTCCACCCGCACCGGTTCAAAAATGACCCCGCGGATCACCAGCGCGATTGCCAGCGCGCCGACAAGCGTCAGGATCCAGCTCAGGATTTCCGCACCCACCGATCTTTTTACCTTTTCCTTCTTCTTTTTCTTTCCGGCCGCTTCTTCCTCCGGAACGGGATTTACGGTCTGATCCATGCCGTCCATCTTACTCGGCTCCCTTCAGTTTTTCAATTTCACGCTGCACCGTCTCCCGGTCGCAGTAATTCAGCGGCGAGAAACGCCCTTCCGCGGCGGTCTCCAGCTTTTCCAGCGCCGCTTTTTTATTTCCCGTTTCCACGTCATACCGGCTCAGGAAATACAGGGTGTCAATCTGGCTGGGCTTGAGGGCCAGGGCCTTCTCAAACCACTGTTTCGCTTCCGCCCGGTCTCCCAGCACCCGGTACACAAACTGGCCCATGTTGTCCAGGCAGATGGAGTCCTCGTCGTCATACTCCACGGATTTGCGGATAAACGCCTCCGCCTTTTCAATCCCGGCGTTCCATTCCTCCTCCGGGGAAAGCTTCGGCGCTTCGGCTTCCTGTTCTTCCGCGTTCCGCGGTTCTCCGTCATCCGCCTCCGCGGCTTCCTCATTGTCCGCCGCTTCAGCTCTCTCCGCTTCAGCCTCTGCCGCCGCGGCCACCGCGGCTTCAAGCGCCGCGAAATCGGGTGTGTTGGCCCGGTCATACTTCACCACATACAGATATCCGAGCGTCTGGTACAGCAGACCCGTCTCCGTTTTGCGGAACTGCTGCTCCAGGGTATTGATGCCTTTGTCCACATTTCCCAGGCGGTAGCAGCATGTAGCGTAATATACCAGCATCTCCGTCCGCTGGCCCGGGCTCATCGGCACCTTCTGGTGCGCCACAAGGAATTCTCTTGCCTTCTGGTACTGCCCGTCCCGGATGAGCATCAGGGCGTACGGCATAATAAACCGCGCATCGTTCAGGCCTTCCGCGAACGCTTCCTCGTACAGCTTCTGCGCTCCCTGCACATCGCCGTTCTTCTGCAGGCGGAGAGCCTTATTGGCCTTGATGGATGTCATGAATCCCATGGGTTTTATCGCTCCTTCAGCTTTCTCAGCAAACGCTGTCTGCGGTATTGTAACTCATTTTTTGTTTCTTGTACAGATTCGCCCTCCCGCAGCGACGGCTCGCTGAGAAGCATCAGCGCCTTTTCCGTCCATTCCAGGGCTTCCGGGATGTTCCGGCGGACGTGCTCCTCATATTTCGCGAGCTCCACGTAAGGCTCCGCGCCGCCTTTCCGTTCCCGGACCATCTCCCGCCAGATTTCCGCCGCTGCCTCGCGCTCGCCGCTCCGGCGGTAGCTCATGGCCAGTGCGGCTCCGGCGGAAGCGCCCATGCGTCCCGGCCTTGCCAGCCGGTAGCAGCGCCGCGCGTATTCCGTATGGTTTATTTTTTCCAGGGCCCGCCCCATGGAATAAACATCCTCGCTGAAGCGGATCTTTTCCGGATGCAGGTACAGATCCGCCATATGGTTCAGCAGCACGCACAGGGAAGCGATATCCTGGGCGTTGTGCCGCAGGATATCATCCAGCAGCTCCATGCGCTTTGTTTTCAGATAGGTGAAATACCGCTGGGGTACCTCGCTGCCCGGAAGATCGTCCACCCGGGGCTTCCCGAGGATGACCTCCTCCAGCCGGCCCAGGTTGCACCGGCCCAGCCGCAGCTTCCACAGCCGCCGGCACATGTGCAGCAGGTCCAGATGCGGCATTTCCAGGCAGTTCCGGTCCATGCGGTTCATCAGGAAACGGCTTTCCAGCAGGGGGACGTCGAACGTCGTGCCGTTGAAGGTGCAGAGCACGTCAAATTTCCCGAGCCCCGCCGCCACGTGCTTCAGGAGAAAAGGCTCCTCCGGGTAGTCCCGCATCAGGAACTGGTGCACCTCAAAGCCGGTGTCTGTGAGATATCCCATGCCTACAAGAAAAGCCACGGTTCCGCTTCCGCCCAGGCCCGTGGTCTCCGTATCCAGATACAGAATCTTCCGGGGATCCAGTTCCTCCGGAATCTCCCGGTCGCTCATCAGCCGCAGGGTTTCCGCCGTCAGATCCCACGCCCCGGGAAACTCCTCCGCTTCCCGGTATACGGCGAAGTGCCGGCAGTCCGTGGAAGCCTCCCCGGCAGCAGGGCGGCCGCTGCCGCCTGTTCCTCCCACGGCCCGGATCCTGTCCATCAGGTTCATTTCAGAAGCTCCTTCAGCAGGCGTACCGCGGTACGCTTTCCGTCCTCCCCGATCTCGCCCGCCGGGCCTGTGCAGGAGGGGCAGCCGTGTTCACACCCGCAGTCCTCCGCCACCTGCAGCGCTTTTTCCAGCAGCAGATCCCGCATGCTGAAGGCTTTCTGTGCCAGGCCGATGCCGCCGGGCGTATTGTCATAGATAATCACGGTGGGTTTATCCGTAATGGGGCTGCGTACCTGGTATACCACCGCCACATCCTGCGGAGCGCACATCAGATACAGCGGGCACACGATACGAAGCAGGTTCGCGATGCCCATCATTCCGTTCTTCAGCCGGTCCCCGGCCATCCGCTCCGCCAGGGCGTCCGGCAGCGTCCACCACATGGCGGTGGTGTGCATATCCGTTTCCGGCAGGCGCACATGGCCGAATCCGAGGGTTTCGTGGGTGTCAAACCGGATCTTCTTGAACATGGTCACCAGCGCGGTCACCTTGATCTCCCCCAGGGCGGCCGCGGCGGTCCCGGCGAATGGTTCCTCCCGCTCCACGTCCAGCAGGCTCAGGCTGATGTTCAGGTCCGCGTCCGTGTAGTATCCGACATCCACGCTTCGGATGTATGCCTTGCAGGCGTCAAAGTCCAGCTTCTCCACCTGGTACTGGCGGCCTTCATGCATATAGATCGCGTTCTCATGCAGCAGCATGGGCGCGGTGAACCGGTCCATTTCCCCCACCACCCGGTGCCGGGCAGGATCCGTGATATCGATAATGATGAAGTTTTCCGACGCGGCGGAGCGGAGCGAAATCTCGCTGGCGGGAAAATCCTCCGCGGACCAGTGGTATTTTCCGTCCGCCTCGTGAAGGATGTTCTCCTCGCTGAGATAGGTCAGCAGCTCTTCCGTGCCCGGAGCGTTGCCGAAGCAGTCCCCCTTCGCGAAGGGCAGCTCGAAAGCGGCGCACTTGAAATGGCTCAGGAGGATATACAGGTTGTCCGGATTCAGCAGCGCGTTCTCCGGGCTCTTCTGCAGCAGGTAGTCCGGATGGTTGACGATATACTGGTCAATCGCGGCGGAGGAAGCGATGAAAAAGACAATGCTGGTGCCCTGCCGCCGGCCGGCCCGGCCCGCCTGCTGCCAGGCGCTGGCGATGGTGCCCGGATATCCGCACAGCACGCAGGCGTCCAGGGCGCCGATATCGATACCCAGTTCCAGGGCGTTGGTGGAAACCACGGCGTCCACCTGCCCGGCCCGCAGGCCGCGTTCAATCTCCCGCCGCTCGCCGGGCAGGTAGCCGCCCCGATAGCCGCGCACCTTTCCCGCGTTGCCCAGCGGATCGCGCACCAGGTCCTTCAGGTATTTCGTCAGCACTTCCACCGTCAGGCGGGACCGGGCGAAGGTAATCGCCTGGATCCCGTTCTTCAGAAGCATGCCGGAAATCGTCCGCGTAACGGGAATACATCCCTGCCGGATCCCGAGCTGCCGGTTGACCACCGGCGGATTGTAGAACACGAAATGCTTTTCGCCCATCGGCGCGCCGTTCTCGTCCACCAGGGTGACGGGACGGCCGATCAGCGTCTCCGCCAGTTCCGCCGGGTTCGCGATGGTGGCGCTGCAGAGAATGAACCGGGGATGGCTGCCGTAGAACTCGCACAACCGCAGGAGCCGGCGCAGAACATTTGCCAGGTTGCTGCCGAAAACGCCCCGGTAGGTATGTATTTCGTCAATCACAATGTACTGCAGGTTTTCAAAGAGCTTGACCCACTTGGTGTGATGCGGCAGGATCCCGGAATGCAGCATGTCCGGATTGGTGACGACGATGTGCCCCGCCTGGCGCACGGCCTTGCGGGCGGCTGCCGGCGTGTCCCCGTCGTAGGTGTAGGTTTTGATGTCCACCCCCATCTCCTCGATCATGTCGTACAGCTCACTGACCTGGTCGGCGGAAAGGGCTTTGGTGGGGAAAAGATACAGTGCCCGGGCATCCTCATTCTTCAGGATCGCGGAAAGCACCGGAAGGTTGTAGCACATGGTTTTGCCGGAGGCCGTTGGCGTGACCACGGTCACATCCTCGCCCCGGGCGGTGGCCTCCAGGCTCTGCGCCTGATGGATGTAAAGCTCATGGATGCCGCGCTTCTCCAGCGCCGGCTTCAGCCGCGGATCCAGCCAGGCGGGAAAAGGCGCGGTACGCGCACTGCGCGCGGGAAGCACCTCCCACCGGGTCACGTCCTTCATGAACATGTGATCCCGCCGGAGCTGTTCCGCCAGCTGTGATACGTTCATGCCGTTCCTCTCCTTCCGCGCCGTTCCGCGATATTGTTTTCATATTCCGCCGGATATATCCGGACAGACCGCCTGTTTTTTCATTATAAAAGGAACCTCTTCCCTTTTCAAGGCGAACAAACGCTTTTCTGTCCGGCCGGCCTTTTCCGGTATCCGTGATAAAAAAACCTGTCCGCTTTTTCGCAGGCAGGTTTTCTGAGGGAACGGGATCCGGGGTTCAGCGGATCCGGTGGTCCAGCCGGCGGGTCAGCCGCGTTCCCGTAATGGCGATGATCTGTACCATGATCACAAGCACGGCGCTGGCGGCATACATAAAATCGTAGTATTTCTTTCCGCGCTGGTAACCCTTTGTAATGGCATAGGCGCCGATTCCGCCGCCGCCGACCGCGCTCACCATCGCCGTATAGGCCAGGATCGTTGTCACCGCCATGGCGGCTCCCGTTACCAGGGAGGGAACGGATTCCGGGATCAGCACCTTCCGGATAATCTGCCAGGTGGAGGAGCCCATGGCCTTTGCCGCCTCAATCACGCCTCCGTCCACTTCCAGGAAGGACTGTTCCACAACCCGGGCGATATAGGGCGTGGCGCTGATCACCAGCGGGAATACCGACGCGGCTGTTCCGATCGCCGTTCCCATCACCGCGCGGGTTACCGGAATCAGCATGGCGATCAGCAGGATGAACGGCACGGACCGCAGGAAGTTGATGACGGCGCCGAGCACGGCATTGAAGGTCGGCGCGGGCTTGATCCCGTCCTTTCGGGTGATCACCAGCAGAACTCCCAGCGGAAGACCCAGGATATAGGAAACCGTGGAGGCGATCACGGTCATCATGCAGGTTTCCAAAAACCCTTGCCAGATCAGTTCCCAGTTCACAGCGGATCCACCTCCTTCACCGTCAGTCCCTGTTCCTCAAGATAATCAATGACCTTTTTTCTGGATTCGTCTTCCCGCGGCGTTTCAATCAGCATCTGCCCGTAGGATTTTCCGTTGATCCGCTTGATATCCGCGGAAAGAATGTTTACCTCGATTCCGAACTCCTTGACCAGCCCCGCGATGATCGGCTGGGTTTCCTTGCCTTCATCAAAAACGATGCGAATTGCGGGCACCTCCGGCAGGCTCTCGTCGTCGTCCGTCGGGACGATGCCGAACAGCCGCCTTCCGGCAGCGGAGCGGGTATGGATAAAAACATCGTCCACCGTACCTTCCTCCGCGATTTTCCCGCCGTCCAGAATCGCCACCCGGTTGCAGATCTGGCGGATGACCGCCATTTCGTGGGTAATCAGGACCACGGTGATGCCCAGGTCATGGTTAATCTGCTGCAAAAGCTTCAGAATGGACTGGGTCGTCATCGGATCCAGCGCCGAAGTGGCTTCGTCGCACAGCAGCACTTCCGGATTGCTGGCCAGCGCGCGGGCAATCGCCACCCGCTGCCGCTGGCCGCCGGAAAGCTGAATCGGATACGCGTTCGCTTTGTCCTCCAGCTGTACGATCCGCAGCAGCTCCATCACCCGTTCATTGGCCTTCTTCTTATCCATTCCGGCAATTTCCAGGGGATAGCGGACATTCCGCGCCACGGTCTTCTGCATCAGCAGATTGAACTGCTGGAAAATCATGCTCACCTTGCGGCGTGTGGCCATCAGCTGCTTTTCGTTCATCGCGAGGATATTCTGTCCGTCAATGATAATCTGCCCGTCTGTGGGTGTATCCAGCCGGTTCATGCAGCGGATCAGCGTGGATTTTCCCGCGCCGGACATACCGATAATTCCGTATATCTGCCCGCGCTCAATGTTCAGGTTGATCCCGTCCAGCGCGACAACCTCCCCGCCGGGTACCTGATACACTTTCCGCAGGTTTTTGATCTGAATCAGCAGGTTATTCTCGGACAAAATCAATACTTCCTTTCGGTTCCGTCAGCTGAAAAACCGAGCTCCGAAACGAAGCCCGGTTACAGGAAACTGATTGCGCCGGCTTATTCGGCGGCAGGTACCTCGAAAGTGGGAATGACACCGCCTTTGAAGCTTTCGTTCTGCAGGATAAAGTCTTTCATTTCCTGCGTGGCCAGCGCCTGCTCCAGCGCCTTCAGCCAGGGAGCGTCCACGTTCTCAGGCCGCACGACCAGATAGTTGACATAGGTCTGGCCGGTAATGCTCTCCGCTTCGGTGAACAGCGCGTCGTCCCGCACGGTCATGCCGGCTTCCAGAACATAGTTGCCGTTGATGATGGCGAAAGCCACGTCGTCCAGGGTGGCGGGAATCTTTTCCGCGTCCATCTCAAAGATCTCAATGCCGTTGGTTTCCACGATGTCTTCCTTCTGCAGGGACATGTCGGGATTTGCTCCCTCAGGCAGGGTGATCAGGCCGGCATCCTGCAGCAGCAGCAGCGCGCGGGTCTCGTTGGAGGGATCGTTGGTCACGGCGATCTTGTCCCCGGGGGCGATTTCGCTCAGGTCCTTCTTGGTGCCGGGATAGATGCCGTAAGGCTCGCAGTGTACGCCGAAGGCCGCCACCAGCTTTTCCCCGTCCTCCACAGTCTCATTGTACATGTTCAGGAAGGGCAGGTGCTGGAAATAGTTCACATCCGCTTCGCCGGCTGCTGTGGCGGGATTGCCGATGTTGTAGTCCGTCACTTCGATGATTTCCAGTTCGTATCCCAGTTCCTTCACGGCGTCCTTGGCGTGCTCCAGGATGATGACATGGGGGGTGGGGGTCGCCATGATGCGGATGGTCTTCTTTTCCTCCTCCGCCAGGGCTGAAACAGCGCTCAGCACCAGCACAGCCGCGAGAACAAGAGCCAGAATCTTCTTCATTTCTTTATTCCTCCCTTTGTTTTTCCTCTTTATCCGCTTTCTGAAACGGAATACACGTATTATATCCATCCTGCGCGGGCATTGTCAATTCTTCCTTCGGCATATTTTCTGTATCTCTCCCGTTTCCGTCTTTCCGGGAAAAAGCGGATTTCAGGCAAAAAATCCTGTTGACATCCTTCGCCGCCGGGTATATCATACAGACAACGATTAAATGATTGTTTAATCGTTGAATAAAGAGTTTTCCGAAAGGGGTACGGAATCATGAAAAAGACCTACAAGATCGAAGTGGACTGCGCCAACTGTGCCAACAAGATGGAATGCGCCGCCGTGAAGGTTCCCGGCGTGGAAGCGGTCACCGTGAATTTCATGGCCCAGAAGATGGTTGTTTCCTTTAAGGAGGGCGAAGATCCCACCGCCGTAATGAAAAACGTCGTCAAAGCCTGCAAAAAAGTGGAGGATGACTGCGAAATCTACCTGTAACGGCGCGGGTTCCCCTGTTTGATCCTGAACAGTTCGTTTCATCCTGATCAACCCGCGTCATCCTGAACGAGGTGTGGGATTTTAAATTTCACCCTGCCGGAATTCCGCCATCGGGAGGCATACCATGACAAAGAAGCAGAAAAAAATGCTGATCCGGATCTGTGCCGCGGCGGTCCTGCTGATCGCACTGCATTTCCTGCCGGAGGATTTTCCTTCTTTCGGCGGAACCGCGGAAAGCGGTCTCCTGCGGCGCCTTGTACGGATGATGCTGTACCTTGTTCCTTACCTGATCATCGGCCATGACATTCTTCGGAAGGCTGCCCGGGGAATCCTGAACGGCCAGATGCTTGACGAAAACTTCCTGATGGCCGTGGCCACCGTCGGCGCGCTGGCCATCGGCCTGCTGAAAACGGGGGATTACGCCGAAGCCGTGGCCGTTATGCTGTTCTACCAGATCGGCGAATGGTTCCAGAGCTACGCGGTCGGAAAGAGCCGGAAGAATATCAGCGCGCTGATGGACATCCGGCCGGACTTTGCGCGGATCGAGTCGGAAAACGGACCGGAGGAAGTTGATCCGGAGGAGGTTCCCGCCGGCAGCGTAATTATCGTCCGGCCCGGGGAGAAAATCCCGATCGACGGGATTGTGGAAGAAGGGGAATCCTCCCTGAACACGGCCGCCCTGACCGGTGAAAGCGTTCCGCGGGATGTGAAACCCGGAGATGAGGTTTTCAGCGGCTGCATCAGCATGAGCGGCCTGCTTCGGATCCGGACGACGAAGGAATTCGGGGAATCCACGGTCTCGAAGATCCTGGAGCTGGTGGAGAACGCCTCCTCCCTGAAATCCCGGTCCGAGAACTTCATTTCCCGTTTTGCACGGATCTATACCCCGGCAGTGGTGATCGGCGCCCTGGCGCTCGCTGTACTGCCGCCCGCCGTCCGCGGGCTGTTTCTCGGCCTTCCGCCGGAATGGGGAGACTGGATCTACCGGGCGCTGACCTTCCTGGTCATCAGCTGTCCCTGCGCGCTGGTCATCAGCATCCCGCTGACCTTCTTCGCGGGCATCGGCGGCGCCGGCAAGGCCGGAATCCTGGTCAAAGGCTCGGTCTGGCTGGAGGAGCTTTCCCGCACCGGCACTGTGGTCTTTGACAAAACCGGTACCCTGACGCAGGGAACCTTCGAAGTCACCGCCGTCCACCACAGCCCGCTGTCTGAAGAGGAACTGCTGGAATACGCGGCGCTGGCGGAATCCTCATCCTCCCATCCCATCGCCGTGAGCATCCGGAACGCGTGCCCCCGCCCCCTGGATCTGAGCCGCGTCACCCGGGTGGAGGAAATCAGCGGCAACGGCGTAAAAGTGCTGATCGACGGCAGGGAAGTGGCCTGCGGCAATGCCCGCCTGATGGAACGTCTCGGCGTTCCATGCATGGAATGTCATGAAACCGGAACCATCGTCCACGTGTCGATCGACGGCGCCTACGCCGGCCATATCGTCATCTCCGACAGGGAGAAGCCAGAGGCGAAGGAAGCTGTGGCGGCTTTGAGAGCCGCCGGCGTACGCCGCATCGTCATGCTGACCGGCGACCGGGACGCTGTTGCCCGGCAGGTGGCGGACCGGCTGGACCTCGACCAGGTCTACAGCGATCTGCTGCCGGAGGATAAGGTATCCATGCTGGAGGAGCTGCTGAAGAGCGGAAACCCGAAGGAAATCCTGGCTTTTGCCGGAGACGGCATCAATGACGCTCCGGTGCTGACCCGGGCGGACCTGGGGATCGCCATGGGCGCCATGGGCTCCGACGCGGCCATTGAAGCGGCGGATATCGTACTGATGGACGATAATCCCCTGAAGATCGCGAGGGCCATCCGGATCTCCCGGAAATGCATGGCCATCGTCCGGCAGAACATCGTTTTCGCCCTGGCGGTGAAGGCCGTCTGCCTGATTCTCGGCGCGCTGGGAATCGCCAATATGTGGCTCGCGGTATTCGCGGACGTGGGCGTCATGGTCATTGCCGTGCTCAATGCCATCCGTGCCCTGTTCACCGGAAAAACCTGAGAAAAAGGAGGTACAGGCCATGCCGCATCTTCCCCATTCCCATGATGAAGCCGCGGAACGGCTCTTCGACCATATGCCCGCCCCGGAGGAGTTTGCCGCCTCAGCGGAGCTGTTCCGTCTGATGAGCGACAACACGCGGATCCGGCTGTTCTGGCTGCTGTGCCACTGCGAGGCCTGCCTGCTGGATCTTTCCGCGATGATGGACATGTCCAGCCCTGCCCTTTCCCACCACCTGAAACTGCTGCGGGCCTGCGGGCTCATCGTATCCCGGCGGGAGGGCAAGGAGGTCCGGTACCGGGCGGCGGACAACCGCAAAGCCGAGGCCCTGCACCATATAATTGAGGAAATAGCTGAAATCGCCTGCCCCGAATGAGGGCAGGCGTTCCTTTTCCCGCGGATCCGTGTTACAATGCCGGCAGCGAAAGAAAAGCGCGAAAGGAGGAAACCCGTATGTTCACCGCCTGCCGTCCCTTTCCCGGCATCACCCATATCACCGACGCCATGGGCGTTTCCTTTACCCTCATCGAAGGCGGAGATTCCGCCCTGCTGCTGGACGCGGGATACGGCACGGAAGATGTTGCCGCCTATGTCCGGAGCCTGACGGAAAAGCCGGTGGAGCTGATCCTGTCCCACGGGCATCATGACCATGTGCTCGGCGCCCGCTGGTTTGACCGCTGCTTCATGGACGCCGCTGATCTGGAGGAATTCCGTCTGCGTACGGGTTCCGCCCAGCGGGAGAAGGTTAAGCGCCAGGCGGAAGAAGCCGGAGTGGCGGTTCCGGAGGATTTCCTGACCGCGCCGGTCCCTCAGCCGGACTCCCTGCGGTATTCCGGTATGACGGGTTCTTTCCCCTGCCGCGGTTTCGATCTGGGCGGCCTGGAGGTCCTGGCGCTGTGCGTTCCCGGGCATACGGCCGGAAGCGTTGTCCTGTTCGTTCCTTCCCTTGGGCTGCTGCTGACCGGCGACGACTGGAACCCCTGCACCTGGATGTGGTTCCCCTGCTCCCTGCCGGTCCGTCAGTGGCGTGAAAACATGCTTTCCCTCATCGGACAGCTGGAATCCGCCTCCGGACGGGAACTCCGCCATGTGCTCTGTTCCCATCAGCCGGCGCCGCGGGAAGGCGCAGAGCTGAAAGCGTTCCTGGATTATATGACGGAAGCCCGCCTGCAGGCCGCGGAAAAGGTGGAAACAGGCACCCCTGTCGACGCCCGTCAGGTGGTCTGCCCGGAAAAGAACTGGGTGCTGCTCTTTGACGCCGCGAAATAACAGCCAAAAAACACGCCGCTGCAATCCGCCGCGGCGCGTTTTTTAATCTGTGATTATTTTATCAGTTCAAATCCGGCAAACTGCAGATGCCCCTGGCCGGCAAAAGTGAAGTAAAGGGACTGAACCCCGTCCGGAACGGCGATTTCCGCCTCCGTGTCATGCCAGACGTTCGCGTAGCCGATAGGCAGGCTGCCGATTGCTTCCCCGTCCCAGGCGGTGCGGACTTCCATCTTTCCGCTGGCGTATCCCTTTGTGCGGATGGCGATTTTCTTCACACCCCTGCAGTCGAAATACCGGAATCCGGCCGTGGCGGAATTCCGCATGTTCGCGATATAGCCGATGCCTTTTCCGCCTTCCTCGATCTCCTGGGTGATTTTCGGGAACCGGTCATCCATCCAGCCGGACCAGGGCACATAGGTCATTTCCGTATCCGTGAAAAGGTGGCAGGCGATATAAGCCGGATAATATCCCTCACCCTGCAGCGGCCGGACGCTGCCGCAGGAGGTCATTTCCGCCTGGCGCACGGTGCCGTCCGCGTTAAAGGCCAGTTTTTCAAGGCAGCCCTGCCTGGAATAGTTGGTGCCGTTGGTGTGGCGGTGGTAGAAGATATACCAGTCCTCTCCGATCTTTTCCATGCTGCCGTGGTTGTTGGCCGTGTAGTACATCGGCCGGTCCGCGGGCTTGTAGGAGCCGATCCCCTTGTCGCAGCTGCTGATGATGACGCCCTTGTATTCGAAGCCTTCCACCGGGCTCCTGCTCACGGCGTAGGCCAGTTCATGGAACTGAATGGAGGAATAGATGAAGTAATAGAGGTCCCCCCGTTTCCGGATGGAAGGCGCCTCAAAAAACTCGTGGCCCTCAAAGCCGGTCCCCTTGCTGTACATGACGCCGGGCGCGACAAACCGCGGCGCTTCCGCCACTGTCAGCATATCCTTATCCAGCACGGTGACCATCGCGCCGTGGCGGCTTTTGTCCCCGTACCCGCAGAAGCCCGTGTAGAGGTAGGTTTTATCCCCTTCCGTCAGCACGCCGGGATCAAACTGCGGCTCGTCCCCTTCCTTCTGGCCCAGGTTCGTGCCGTCCGGATAATGTACATAGCCGTAGAATTCGTACGGTCCGGCAGGCCGGTCCGCGACTGCCACGGAAACCACGCCCCAGCTGCTCAGCACATAATACAGGTAGTAGCGGCCGTCAGGGCCCACCGTCACGTCCGGCGCGTACAGGTTTCCCTGCATGTCCGTGTTGTGCGGATCCTGGTCTTTCCGGTAGATCACGCCTTCATACCGCCAGTTCCCCAGATCGTCCTCCGGGGCGGACCAGCAGACATAATCCCCCGGGCAGTAGACGTCGCCGCCGAAAAAGTCATGGGATCCGTACACATAGACCCGGCTGCCGAAAAGATAGGGTTCCCCGTCCGGCACATATTCCCAGTTGGGCAGATAGGGATTGATCACCTGTTTTTCACTCATATACATGTCCCCCCGTTTCTCTTTTTTTCCTTGTGTCTGATGATACCCGGAAACCGCCGGCCTGTCAACGGAACCGCCGGAGAAGGCGGGGAAAACCGTACGGCGGGCAACTCTTTGACAAAGATTGAAAAATTTGTAGGCACATATTGACGAAACGTGCTATAATCCTTTCCGGAAAGCATGCGCTGCAGGCATTCCCAATGAATATCACATGATAAAGGAGAAACAGTATGGATCTTTCACCACTTCAGAAAGCAAGATATGCGTACGTCCCCAAGCTTCCCGGAATGCTGCGCGGCGGTATCTCTGAGATTTCTGTCAAGGTCGGGGCGCCTACGGAGAGCGTCGCGGACCAGGACAAAATCAAGGCGCTTTTCCCCAACACCTACGGCGAGAATGAAATTACCTTCGTCAAGGGCAGCAACACCTCCGCGGCCAAGAAGCAGGTTGTGGGCGTGATCCTTTCCGGCGGGCAGGCGCCCGGCGGGCACAACGTTATCTGCGGTCTTTATGACGCGCTGAAGGCAACGGACCGGGACAATGTCCTTCTGGGCTTCAAGGGCGGTCCTTCCGGACTGATTGATGACGACTTTGTCGAATTTGACGACGAATATATCAACGCCTACCGGAACACCGGCGGATTCGACATCATCGGCTCCGGGCGCACGAAGCTTGAAACGGAAGAGCAGTTTGAAATTGTTACAAAGGTTGCCGAAAAACACGGCCTTACTGCGATCGTGATCATCGGCGGCGACGATTCCAACACCAATGCGGCCGTGCTCGCCGAATACATGGCGGCGCACAAAACCGGCGTCCAGGTCATCGGCTGCCCCAAGACCATCGACGGCGACCTGAAGAATGAGGACATCGAGGCTTCCTTCGGTTTCGACACAGCGACTAAGACCTATTCGGAGCTGATCGGCAACATCGAGCGGGACGCCAACTCCGCGAAGAAGTACTGGCACTTCATCAAGGTTATGGGCCGTTCCGCCTCCCATGTCGCCCTGGAATGCGCGCTGGAAACGCAGCCCAACATCTGCCTGATCGGTGAGGAAGTGGCCGCGAAGAAAATGTCCCTCGCGTCCATCACGAACTACATTGCCGACGCGGTTGAAACGCGGGGCAACAACGGCGAGAACTTCGGCGTCGCGATCATTCCAGAAGGCATTGTGGAATTCATTCCCGAGTTCTCCAAATTGATTGCCGAAATCAACGAACTGCTTGCAGGAAAGAAAGCGCTTGTATTCAACGCGCTTCCGGGCTGGAAAGCCAAGTATGAATTCATCCGTCAGGGCCTTTCCGGCGAATCCTTCGCGGTGTTTGAGATTCTTCCCCAGTTCGTGCAGCAGCAGCTCTTCCTTGAGCGGGATCCCCACGGTAACGTGCAGGTTTCCCTCATCGAATCCGAGAAGCTCTTCTCCGAAATGGTAAAGAGCGAACTGGAGAAGCGTAAAGCGGCCGGCACCTACAAGGGAAAGTTCGGGACGCAGCATCACTTCTTCGGCTATGAAGGCCGGGACGCGTTCCCCTCCAATTTCGACGCGGACTACTGCTACTCCCTGGGCTACAACGCGTTCATGCTCATCCAGTACGGCTACACGGGATATCTTTCCAAGGTTTCCAATATCTCCAGGCCCGCTGAAGAGTGGGTGGCCGGCGGCATGCCCATCACCAAGATGATGAACATGGAAAGAAGAAACGGCCAGGACAAGCCCGTAATCCGGAAAGCCCTCGTTGAACTGGACGGCGCTCCCTTCCGGTACTTCGCGGAACACAGGGACGAGTGGGCCGTAAAGACCTGCTTCACCTATCCCGGCGCGATTCAGTACTTCGGGCCCTCTGAAGTCTGCGACCGCACCACCGTCACGCTCGCCCTGGAAAAGGGTCAGTGCTGACCGGAAAAAGCATAATGAAAGCCCGGCAGTTTTCACGGCTGCCGGGCTGTTTTTTTGCCTTCTGGATTTCCGCTTCCACCACGGTACGGCTCAGGTCTGTCCGCGGCGGATGATGCTGTGGCGTTCCGGGCCGACGGAGATCCACTTGATCACGACGCCGGTCGCCTCTTCGATCCGTTTCACATAGTTCTGCGCTTCCTCCGGCAGATCCCACCAGTTCCGTACGCCGGAAATGTCGCACTTCCAGCCTTTCATCATCTCATATACCGGTTCACAGTCGCTGAGGATCGACGGGAACGGCAGTTCCTCGAATTCCTGATCCTTGTACCTGTAGCGTACGCACACCGGAATCTCGTCCAGCGTGCCAAGCACATCCAGCTTGGTCAGCGCGATTTCTGTCGCTGCCTGCACCTTCACACCGTAGCGGGTCGCCACCAGGTCCATCGGCCCGATCCGGTGATACATCTTATCCGTTTCGCCGCAGGCTTCCCGCATTCTTCTCGCATCCTCCCCCTGCAGCTCGCTCACGAAATGACCCTTGCCTACGCAGGTGGAATAAGCCTTGACCACGCCGATGATCCGGTCGATCTCCACGCCGGGCATGCCCGCGCCCACCGGCGCGTAGGACGCCAGTACGTTGGAGGATGTGGTATAGGGATAGACGCCGAAGTCCAGATCCCGCAGCGCGCCCATCTGCGCTTCGAACAGGATGCGCTTGTTGTCGTTCTGCGCTTTGAGGAGGAAACTCCGCGTATCCGTAATAAAGGGCTTCAGCGGCTCGCAGTATTCCTTCACCCAGGTATCGAGTTCCTCCCTGGATACAGGTTCCGCGCCGTACACGCCGGTAAGCACCAGGTTTTTCCAGACGCGCAGATTTTCCAGGTTCTTCTGGAAAATTTCCGGATAGAACAGCTCGCCGGCCAGAATTGTCTTTTTCTGGTGCTTGTCTGAATAGAAGGGGGCGATACCCATCCTGGAGGAGCCGTACTTTTTGTCGCCCAGGCGTTTTTCCTCCAGTTCATCCTGCATCCGGTGCCACGGAAGCAGCAGGGACGCGCGGTCGCTGATCATCAGATTCTCCGGCGTAATGGAAACGCCCTTCTCCTGGATGGTCCGGATCTCGTGTATCAGCTTCTCCGGATCCAGCGCAACGCCGTTGCCGATAACATTCACCACGCCCTTGCGAAAAACGCCGGAAGGCAGCGCGTGAATCTCAAATTCGCCGAACTGGTTGATCACGGTATGGCCTGCGTTGGCGCCGCCCTGATACCGGATAACGACGTCAAAGGCTTCGGTCAGCAGGTCCACCATACGGCCCTTGCCTTCGTCGCCCCAGTTGATTCCAACAATCGCGGTGCAAGCGTTCATTTTTCATCCACCTTTCGGACTTTTATACCGGCAGAAAATCCGTTTTTTTGTGGTTTTATATTACCCCCGATAGCCTTGCTTGTCAATGCGGAAGGGCGGATTTCCCGCCGCTCCGGAATCCTTCCTGCCGCAGGAAAAAAAGCGCTCCCCGCCGGCCGTCCCGGTTGAGGAAGCGCTTTGTGATGCTGTTGTCACCGCGCGTACGGCGGGCTTTCCGCCTTATCGGGTGAATCGGGAAATAAACTTCCAGGCGTTTTCAATGCTGTGGTGCCGGCACTCGTGTACCTGGCCGCTGACACTGGCAAAGGCGGTACGGCAGACGCCGTCTTCACTGTCGTAATACTGTACGGTAAGGGTGCTGCCCCGTTCCGGATCGTAAACTGCTTCCGTCCGGTCCCCGTTTACGCCCCACAGGGGATTCTCCCATTCCGCCTGTCTGCTGAAATCCAATCCGCCGAATTTCTTCTTCAGCCGGTTTACTTCCGCCACATATTTGACCCGTTCCAGCGCTGTATCGGCCTGGCGCGGAAGCTCCGGCACATGGGACAGTTCCCCGCCGGAATAGAATACGGGAACCTGCACCGTTTTGTTCACCGGTCCCACCGGCCCGCCGAAGAAATTCGAGTACACCGCGAACAGGGCGCTGACCGGCATCACCCCGGCAAACACCTCCGGATACTGCGTGGCGCAGTCCCAGGTCTTGCCGGCGCCCATGGAAAAGCCCGTGGCGTAGATCCGGCCCGCGTCGATATTGTACCGCCGCTTCAGTTCTTCAATGAGTTCAACAGCCTCCGTGGCGGTCACAAACTGGTGGTTTTCTACGGAAACGAACAGGAAACCGTACCGGTGAGCGATCTCCCACCACCCGGCCACAAAGGTCAGGTACATGGAGGAATCCCCGCCGCCGTGGAAACCCAGCACCAGCGGCACCGGCCCGTTGTCGAACAGTCCGTTGTTGTAATAGGCAAAGTACCCCACCCTGTGCTCCGGATCCCCGCTGAAGGGGCTCCTGTTGTCCGCGGAAGTCTTTACAATGGCGCTGCCCGCTTCCTCGGTCATGTTCAGAGCTGTGAAATCCGGCTCATATTCAATCCGGCCGCACCACATCTTGAACTTTTTCACAAAGGTGTAATAATCCGTTTCATATTCCGCCTTGTCCTTTACCAGCAGATGCTCACAGCCTTCAAACGCCCTGTTGGTTTCCCCGCTGTTGCCCACGCTGATCACGGCGATATCCCGGCGGTCCACCCGCGGCACAATGCTGAGCCGCTCCATGGAGCACATTGCCGGGGTGATCTCCCCGGGACCCCAGAGGTAATCGCCCTGCAGGGTGGTCAGCAGATGCCGCGCCGTATAATCCGCTGAAGCGCCGAAACTGTAGATATCCGCGCGGAAGATTGCGCCGCGCACAAAATACCCCAGGAATTTCCGGGCAAAGAAATCATGGTTTTCCACAATACCGTCCCGGTATACCTGAATCATTTTGACCTCTGAGATCACCGCCGCGTAAAGTCCGGCATCCGCGCCGGCCCATCCGCCTTCCGCTGTGGGATACACAAACAGGACGCTGGAATCGGCATCCGCCGCCACCTTCGCCAGTCCGCTTTCCCGGGCGAAACGGACAGCGGAATCCATGTCCTGCTTTTCCTCTTCAAACACCAGCAGCAGGGGGGCGCGGAAACCGTAATTGTTTACCTGTCCGTCCAGGCTGTTGTCAGGCACGTAAACCTTCAGAAAGAATTTTTCAAAGGTATGCTCCCAGCACTTCCCGCCGTCGGTTTCCCGAACCGCAGGCCTCTCCTGCATCGCCATTTTCTCACCTTCCGTATCCTTTTTTTTCATGCGGCCGCTCCGGGCCGGATCTGTTTCCGGTCCGCGGAACATCGCTTATCCTGATGATTATCTTAACAGGAAAGCTCCCGGCGCGCAATATGTCCGGACAAATTTCGGAATGTCTGAGAAATGCCGGCCCGTTCTTTTATTTCCCGGTTTTTGAAAAGCGCAGTACGTTCCAGGATTCTTTCCGCAGCACTGCGGTCAGGACGCCTCCCTCTGCCCGGGTCTCCCCGTTCTTCCGGGGCAGGATCCGGTCCGGATGGTCCCAGGTGTTCATCATGCCCGGTTCCTCCGCGTACATCTCAATGTGTTCCGCGAACTGCCAGCCTTCAAAGCCGCGTACATCCAGGCGCAGCTCCTGTTCTTCCTCCGCGTCGGCGTTGATCACGAACACCGAAAGCTCCCCGGCGTCCTCGTTCAGGGCCGCCGCCGCCTGCACGGTCTGCACGCCCGTAAAACCGCCGTACTGGTTCATATCGTCCGCGGCGTATCCCGGCACATCGTAGCGCTCGCAGTCCACTTCGCACCGCAGGGAGTCGCCTTTCGCCCATTGGATCATCTGGATGAACGGATAGTGCGCCGCGCCTTTCCATACATGCTCCCGGTCCGTGGCGCACAGGGCGCCCAGGCCGCCGGTGGCGCATCCGATTTTAACGCGGTCCGCGTGGTGCAGCATCACCAGCATGACAGAGGCCATGCCCAGCGTCTGCTGCATTTCCCAGGTCCGCGGGGGATTGCGGCGGGTGGACCAGTCGTCCGGATCGTGGCGGACATACTGCCTGTCCGGCCTGAACAGGCCGAACATTTCCAGGTTCTGCCTCCCCGCCAGGCCGAGGTGCGCTTCGCCCCGCGGCCGGAACATGGCGCCGTATTCATCCAGCGCCAGCATCATGGTTTTGCCGGACCGTGTTTTTGTTTTCATATAATCGCACACGGCGATTTCCGTACGGATATAATCCTCGTACGCCTGGTATCCCGCCAGCAGCGCCCGCGGCATATCCACAGGCGCGGAATGGTAGTGATGCAGGGAGATATAATCCACGGCGTCATAACATTCCTCCAGCACTTCCCGGTCCCAGTCCGGATAATGGGCCAGGAACGGAGAACTGGATACGCAGGCTACCGTCTCAATCGACGGATCCACCCATTTCATCATCTTGCTGGTTTCGCGGGCCAGCAGCCCGTATCCCCTGGGATCCCGTTCATAGGAAGCGATCTGCCAGGGACCGTCCATCTCATTGCCCAGGCACCAGATCTTTACACCGTAAGGTTCCGGATGGCCGTTTTTCCGCCGCAGATCGGACCACCAGGTCCCGCCGGGATGGTTTGTGTATTCCACGCAGTCCGCGGCGTCCTGCAGGGTGCCGGTACCGAGGTTTACGGTATAGATCGCTTCAGTCCCGGCTTTTTCCGCCCACCGCAGATATTCATCGTGCCCCACATCGTTGGGGATGTACTGGAACCAGGCAGGGTCCAGATGCGCTTTCCGCTGATCCCGGGGGCCGATGGAATCCTTCCACTGCCAGCCGGAAACGAAATTCCCACCGGGGAGGCGTACCGCCGGAAGCCCCGTTTCCTTCAGGGCACTGTAAAAATCCTTCCGCAGGCCCAGTTCGTCCGCGTCAGGATGCTTCGGGTTGTACATGCTGCCGTTGACCATGGAGCCGATCGGTTCCAGGAACGCGCCGAACAGACGCGGAGAAATCTCCCCGATCCGGAAATCCGGATGCAGTGTAATCTTTGCTTTTTTCACGGTGGTGTCCTCCCGTATTCTTTTTTGTTTTCTGATTCCGGTGATAATAATAGCATAACCGCGTGGTTCCCGCCCGTCAATACGCGTTCCGGTTTTTTTCCTTTTTTCCTTGTGCTTTCGTCCCGGGACCGGTAAAATAGATCCGCATAAATATCCGGGGCCGGAGGTGCGCGCATGGAAAACGGCGAAGAAAACCTGGTATGGGAAGAGATTTCCACGGAACACATCGTACAGGACGAATGGATCGATTTCAGAAGGTCCGCTTTCCGGTTTCCGGACGGCCGTGTTTTTCAGCCCTATTACAGCTATACCCGCCGGGATTACGCGGTAATCGTCGCGTCGGACACGGAAGGGCGGTATATCTGCGTGCGGCAGTTCCGGCAGGGTATCCATGAGGTTACTACAGAGTTCCCGGCCGGCGCGATTGAGAAAAAGGACGGGACCGAGCCCGCGGCGGCAGCGCTGGAAGCGGCAAAACGGGAGCTGCGGGAGGAGACGGGGTGCGTTTCGGACTGCTGGCGCCTCCTGCTGGCCATTCCCTCCAACGCCACAATCTCCGACAATTACGCCTGGCTGTTCACCGCGGAAAACTGCCGCCCTGCCGCGGCGCAGCAGCTGGACGAAATGGAGCTGCTCCGGGTGCGGAAGCACACCGGAGCAGAGCTGGACAGTATGGTGGCCCGCGGCGAATTCAAGCAGTCGGTGCATGCCCTGGCCTGGCTTCTGGCAAAACAGCGGTCAGAACAATCCCCATAACCGAAAAAGAGGGCGTCCGGATCTTCCCGGACGTCCTTTGTCATATACGATGATCTCCTATGCGTCTCCGGAATACAGGTCCTGATAGAGTCCCAGCTCCTTCAGCTTGTCCCGGAGGCTTTTCATGTCTTCCCACGCCTCCCGTTTTTTGTCCGGATCCCGCAGCAGCGCGGAAGGATGATAGGTAGGCATCATCCATACGCCTTTCCGCTCCGTCCATTGCCCCCGTTCCCGGGTAATCCGGATTTCCGGATTCAGCAGGTTCTTCGCCGCGGTGCTGCCCAGCAGTACGATGACCTTCGGCCGCACCAGCCAGGTCTGCATCCGCAGATGGATCCTGCAGGCCTCCGCCTCCTCCGGCGTGGGCACCCGGTTGTTCGGCGGGCGGCATTTCACCACGTTGCAGATATACACCCGCTCCCGCGGCAGGCCGATGGCCGCAAGCATCTTCGTCAGCAGCTGCCCCGCCGCTCCCACGAAAGCCAGGCCTTCCTCATCCTCCGTCTGTCCGGGTCCTTCGCCGATCAGCATCAGGGGCGATTCCGGATCCCCCTGGCCGGGAACCTTGTGGTGAATACTCCGGCACAGGGAACACAGCCGGCATGCTTCCACCTGCCGGTTGAACAGTTCCCAGGTAATCTCCTGCATGTTTCCTGTCCTTTATTCAAACGTCGCCACTTCGGATGTAACCCATCCCCATTTGCTCGCGTCTTCAACGAAGATATAGTACCAGGGTTTCCCGTTGTTCCCGGTCTGCACGGCATAGCAGGGATAACGCATGGTGGGGTAAACGGACGTGACCGGGGAATTGTCCGACACCGCGGCCTTATGCACCCATTTCCGTTCATCGCCTTTGGCGCCGTTGATCACAATCTCGCCCACCTTCTCCGTTCCCATGGGAGAGACACTCGGCGAGCCGAGGGTTTCCAGTGTGACAGGCACCTGGTTCAGGTTGTCCTCCACCTCGTTTCCGGGCAGGAAAGCGGCTGTTTTCCGGCGGATAAAGCCGCGGGCCGGCTTGCCGTCCTTCGTGCACTCAACGTACCACCAGTCGGCGTCATGGTACACATACTTCGCGACAATATAAAAGCTTTCGCCGGTTTCAATGGTCTTGAACACCTTATGGTCCTGCACCGGATCGTCCGTGACGTCCATCGGCGCCGCCGCGACAGCGGACAGGAAAACAAATCCCTTCGTGCTCATCTGGGATCTGAACTTGTTCGCTTGTTTCGGCGCGATATATCCCGTGCGGATGATGCCGTTGCCGGGGTCGTACCGGACCAGCAGCCAGCCGTTTTCCGTCTTTCCCGCCTCAAAGATGTTTTTGTCGGGATCGCAGGCCTGCCGGTTGTTCGCGAAGCGGTACGCGTTCTGGTAAGGCGCCGTGTATACGGGGCAGTTTTCCAGGCCGAGCCCCAGGCCGTTTTTATGCTGCTTGAACAGGCAGTTCTGGGCGTTGAGCAGCTGATCCTTCCATTCCGTAAAGGACATCGTTCCGCTTTCCGCGCCCGCGCAGGAAATCAGCATAGTCAGGCACAGCACCGCCGCGGCCAGCGCGGCCAGTATCCTATTCATTCCATGATTCTTCATCGGTCTTTTCCTCCTCTGCGTTCATCGGATTTCCCTGGTTTATACGCAGCCGCGGCCCGGCGGGCAGTTTATCCGTCACACGGCGTTTACCCCGGTTTCATTTCTTCCTCCCGGGCAGGCAGCTCCGGAATATACCTGAAGCGGCTGAAAGCGGCCTTTCCGCCGGTTTCGCGTGTGGAATACAGAAACAGGCCGAAGCGGCAGCCGGTGAAATGGTCCAGCGCGAAGCGCATCGTATGCGCCAGCCCCAGCTGTTCCCACTGTTCCCCTGCCCGGTAATAGAATCTCACTTCCCCCAGCGGTCCGGGAAAGCGGACCTCCGCCCGCAGCCGGACGGTCCCGTTCCGCAGCGGAAGGCTCGCAAGCTCTTTTTCTTCCTTTTCCCCCGGCGCGCGGGCTTTCATGACCAGGCGGTATCCTTCCGTCTCCCTGGCCACGCCGATCAGGCCGTAGCTGCCGATCAGCAGGCACAGTCCGGCCACGTCGCCGTTCCTGGTTTCCCGGGCGTCCGCCGTCACCTCGGCGGCGCAGCCGGTAATCAGCGTGCGCTGCGTCAGGGTATTCCGCGCGGATTCCACAGTCCGGCTGATTTTATCCGTGGTGATCCGGTATGCGCCGTCCCCGGTTTCCCAGCAGCCTTCCCGGGGTTCATGGTTGAACTGCCAGGCTTTTTTCAGCCTCATCTTCCCGGCTTCCGTGCTCAGAAAATCATCATCGCAGTACAGCGGCTCCATGACCGCTTCCGGCCGGGTGCACGCGTTTTCAATCCGTTTCTCCGCCTTTCCGAAAACCGGATATCCGAACCGGTTCCAGGTCACCGGCACCAGCACCGGAATCCGTCCCGCGGCGCCGCGGTCCTGGAACAGGATTGCGAACCAGCGTCCGTCCGGCGTGTCCACAATGCCGCCCTGCGCCGCGCCGCTGTCCGTTCCCTCCAGGCTGCCCTCAAACACATCCCCGCCGGCCCAGACGCCTTCCGGGTCGTCCGTGATAAAGCAGGCCTGCGTCCGGAACCATCTCTGCTGCCGGGAATGAATCAGGAACAGCACGTATTTTCCGTTGATCTTATACAGGTGGGAACCCTCGTATCCCAGGAATTCCCCCGGTGCGTCCCGGACGATCACCCGATCCGTCCCGCCGGGCTTCGGCCCGCTCAGGTCCTCCTTCAGTTCCGTCAGCCGGATGTCGCGGTTTCCGTATGCGATATAAACCCTTCCGTCATCGTCGAAAAGCAGCGAAGGATCGTGGTACACTCCTTCAATATAGCGCTTTTCCCAGGGACCTTCAATGTTTTTTGCCGTGAACAGGAAAGTTCTGTCCCATTCGTGCGCGATAAAAACAACGTAGAAGGTTCCCTGATGGTACCGCAGGGACGCGGCCCACATACCGTGCCCGTAAATATTCTGTTCTCCCTCCAGGATTTCCCCGGGCGTATGCTCCAGCGTCCCGTACACATACGAACACGTTTCCCAATGGATCAGATCCCACGACCTCAGGATCTGCGCCCCCGGAAAAAAGTGCATGGTAGTGCTGATCATGTAATACGTATCCCCGGCGCGGATCACGTCCGGATCCGGAAAATCCATCCCGGTCAGGGGATTGGTTCCTTCCGCCACGTCCTTACCCTCCCCGCGTTGTTTCTGCCCCTCCGTCCCGGCGGATCACCGGCGGCAGGGGTTCCCGAACCCGTTCATCCAGGCCCGTTCCTCAAAAGGCTTTTTCTTCGGTACTGCCGGTTCGCTTTCCGCTCTGCCAACCGGCAGGATACAGACCAGTTCATACGGTTCCGGAACGCCAAGGATGGCCGCGAGCCGGTCGCCGATCCGGTCCGTATCGGTGATATGGCCTTCATACCAGCAACTCTCATACCCCAGGGCACGGATCATCAGCAGCATGTTCTCAATCGCCGCCGCGTAATCCTGCGTCGCGAAGCATCTGTCGCGGTACGCGTTGATCCGCTGCGTAAGCACGCAGATCAGGGCCGGCGCTGTTTCCGCCACCGGCGGATCAATCTCCGCGCGCAGCCTGTCCAGAAGCGCCTCGTCATCCACCGCGATCAGGCTGGTGGTCTGCCTGTTGCAGCCGGACGGCGCCGCCAGCCCCGCCTCCAGAATCAGGGCGAGATCCGCCTCCGGCACCTTCTCCGGCTTATATTTCCCGCGGTAGCTGCGCCGGTTCAGAATCACCTCCCGCGGAGATTCCCGCAGGGAAAGGATATAGATCTGGCAGGGATTCTCTTTGCCCCAAAGGGAAGGAATCACTTCAAACTCCCTGAACCCGAGGCTCCTGTAGAACCTGTTTGTGCGGTCGTAGTCCTCGTAGTATCCCATCTGAACGGTTTTGACCTGCATAAACGCGTATCCGGCCGCGGCGGCGTAATCCCTGGCCGCCTGAAACAGCGCCCTTCCCGCGCCCTGCCGGTGATATTCCATCCGGACTCCCATCACCGCAAGCTCAACCGTACAGCTTCCGGTTTCCTTCAGGCACAGGAAGCCAATGGTGCGGCCTTCCCGCTCCGCGGCAAAAAAGACCCTTTCCCGGCTTTCCCGGATGTATTGTTCCCGCGCTTCGGTATTTTCGAACCAGTCCGGAAGCGCCTCCAGGATTTCCCGGGCAATCGACTGCTTCCGTTCCGGATCGTCCACCTGAAACACTGTCATGCTTTTCCCTCCCGAATCGTCCCCCGCGGACGCTTTTCCCGCCATGTGATCTCCCGGGTTTCCTCTTTGGAACATCCCGCTGCGTCTCCGCCGGTTCAGGCCTATTCACCCGCCGGGATTTTTTCATTCAGGCTCTTGTTGCGGTAATTCAGATTCGTTCTGAGAGAATACCCCTGCTGTTCCCAGAACGCGTTCGCCGCCTCGTTGTCCCTGAACACCAGGCCGAACACTTTCTGGATTCCTTCCTTCTTCAGTGCTTTCTCGGCTTCGGAGACAAGCCGCCCGGCGATCCCCCTGCGCCTGTAATCCGGATGCACGCACATATGATGAATGATGCCGCGCCGTCCGTCATGACCTGTCAGGATCACGCCGACAATCCTGCCCTCCGCCACCGCGGCAAAGCACGTATCCGGATTCCGTTTCAGATACCTTCCGATTCCTTCGCGGGAATCGTCCACGGGGTTCAGCGCCCGGCGGCTCTGCTCCGTGCTGTTCCACAGCGCGTAAATCGCGTCGTAGTCGTCGGCGGTAACCGGCCTGATCGTATAATCCATATCTGTTGCGTCCTTTCTCCGCGTTCCGTGCCCATTTTACCATGAATTCCGCGGTCCCTCAACGGATTCACGCGGGCTTCGCGCCGGATCGGTATGCCGGTCCCCGCGGAAAGCCGCTCAGTCGGCCGGCCGCGCGTATTGCTTTCCTTCAGGAATTGTTTTCCGTCCGCAGGCCTGCCATGTCATCCAGAAAGGTCGTCTGCCGGTATTTTTCCGGCAGGAAACTCAGATATTCAAAGCATTCTTCCGGCCTGTACAGGATTCCGTGATCTCTGCAGAAGGACCGGAACAGGGCCATCAGCTGCCCGCTGTCCGGGCTTGGAATTTCATAGGCGTTTCCGTAGGTCCGGATATAGCGTTCCTTCAGTCCGGGAAAATACGCATCCAGCGCCTGATAGTAATACTCCCGGTCGCCTTCCCGCAGGGTCAGTCCCATGTCAAAGCAGATGATCCCTTTGACCTCTGTCCGCGCGCAGGCATCCAGGATCGCTTTGATGTTTTCCTCTGTATCGTTGATAAACGGCAGGATAGGCGTCATCCAGACAACGGTCGGAATTCCCCGTTTCCGCATCTCATCCAGCACTTCAACCCGCCGCTGCGTATTGCATACATTCGGTTCCAGGATTCCGCACAGCCGGTCGTCCCAGGTTGTCAGCGTGATCTGTACAACGCATTTGGCTCTTTTATGGATCTCCTCCAGCAGGTCGATATCCCGCAGGATCCTGTCGGATTTCGTCTGAACCGCCGCGCCGAATCCGTATTTGCAGATAATCTCCAGGCATTTCCGGGTCAGGCCGAGTTTCTCTTCGCAGTGCATGTAGGGATCGGACATTGAGCCGGTACCGATCATCGCCTTCTGCCGTTTTGATTTCAGTGCCTGCTCCAGCAGCTCCGGCGCGTTCCGCTTTACTTCAATGTCTTCAAACGCGTGGGTGAACTGATAGCATTTGCTCCGGCTGTCGCAGTAAACGCACCCGTGGGAACACCCGCGGTATATATTCATTCCGAAGCGGCCTTTTCCGCCGGTCAGAATTCCTTTCGCGTCCACAAAATGCATCTGTATCCTCCGCAATCCGCCAAAGCACCGCCGGGACAGCCGCGCAGCCCCTGCCGGCAGTGCTGTCTTTATTTCCTGTACATCGGGCCGTAATTCGCGCAGGCGCGGTAGTCGGCGCCTTCCTTGTCCATGCCGAAGGCGTTCCAGGCCGCGGGACGGTAGATCTTCTCCGCCGGCACGTTGTGCATCGCTACAGGGATGCGCAGCATGGAAGCAAGGGTAATCAGGTCCGCGCCAATGTGGCCGTAGCTGATCGCGCCGTGATTGGCGCCCCAGCAGTTCATAACCTCATAAGCCGTTTTGAACGGGCTGCCCTCCCTGCCGTCGCAGCGCGGGGTGAACCAGGTGCAGGGCCAGGTGTAGTCAGTGCGTTTCCACAGAATGTCGGTAACCTCGTCGGGCAGCTGCACGGTCCATCCTTCCGCGATCTGGAGCATCGGGCCCAGCCCGTCCACCAGGTTCAGGCGGATCATGGTTGCCGGCATCTCACAGTCCGTCACGAAGCGGGCGGAATATCCGCCGCCACGGAAGTAACCCAGATCAGCGTAATTCCAGGTAGTGTGTTCCATGATGGCCTGCTGGTCCGCTTCGGTCACGTCATACCAGGGTTTTATCAGGCGGTTGCCTTCCGCGTCACGGGCCTGGCCGTTGGCATCCAGGCAGCATGCGCCGGAGTTGATCAGATGGATAATCCCGCCGTTCTCCTTCGCTTTACCCTCAAGGTCATAGCCGGTTACCCGCCGGACGGACCCCGGAGACCAGTAGGTGCGCACATCGGCAAACATCTGGGCCTTATTGGTGAGCAGCTTCATGAACATCATGCCCAGGCCGTTGAGCACGTCGTTTTCGGTAGCCAGGATATAGGGTTCACGCGCGCCGTTGTGATCGAAGCTTGTGTTCAGCAAAGCTTCCGGGAAATCGCAGTTCGGATAGAAATCGGTCCACTGACGCTGACCCTGGAAGCCGCCGGCCAGGGCGTTGTGGCCCGCCATCTCTTCCTCGCGGCCCTCGGGCAGGTTGGGATTGCCGTTCATCAGGTCTTTGATGATCAGGTACATTTTCAGGGTGAATTCCCAGTCCCTGTCCTTCTGCCCGCGGCTGCGCTGCATCCCGGCCGGGTTCTTGTCAAAGCCTTCCCGAATGTTTTTCTCTGCCCAGGCCTTCAGCTTCCCGTACTCCTTCTCATCGTAGATCCCCTCGGTCATGCGGCGGATGATTTCAACCTCGTCCACGGATTCAACCCGCATGCCCAGGTATTCCTCGATAAATTTGCTGTCGATGATGGAACCGCCGATCCCCATGCAGATGGAGCCAATCTGCAGATAGCTCTTGCCGCGCATGGTGGCCGCGGCCACAGCCGCGCGCCCGAACCGCAGCAGCTTCTCCCTCACATCCCCGGGGATCTCCGTATCGTCCGCGTCCTGAACATCATGGCCGTAGATGCCGAAGGCAGGCAGACCTTTCTGGGCATGCGTGGCCAGCACGGAAGCCAGATACACCGCGCCGGGGCGCTCCGTGGCATTCAGGCCCCAGACAGCCTTGATGGTGTTCCGGTCCATGTCCATGGTCTCGGAACCATAGCACCAGCAGGGAGTTACGGTCAGGGTAATGGCTACACCCTCGCGGCGAAACTTCTCCTCGCAGGCGGCGGTTTCCGCCACGCGGCCGATGGTAGTGTCGGAAATCACCACGCGCACGGGCTCGCCGTTGGTGTAGCGCAGGTTCTCCTCAAACAGTTTTGCGGCGGATTTCGCCATATTCATCGTCTGGTCCTCCAGGCTTTCACGCACCCGCAGAGGCCCGCGGCGGCCGTCGATGACCGGACGGATGCCGATAGCAGGGTAACTGCCCACATACCTGTTTTTTCCCATTTGTACGAATCCTCCTTACTTATATTTCATTGACAGAGCGGTACTTAACATTCCGAAGCGTTTACGGCGTCATATCCGTTCTCAAATTCCCGGCCCGCGTCAAATTCCGCAATCTCAGCCGCGGATAAATCGCCCTTCCCGTCATAGCGGTAATACCGTCCGCTTTCCGCGATAAACTCCAGAACGCAATAGTCCTCGTCCTCAACTCCCTTTGGATAGTATTTCTCATCTCCTTCGTTCCAGAGGAGTTCTTTATATTCCCTTTCAAAATGCACCGCGGCGCTGCCGAACAGGCAGACTCCTTCAAAAGTGGAATCATCGGAAAAATACAGACACGCGTTTCCGTTCTTCAGCAGGCTTTGCACATGCGCTGAACCTGTATTTGTCGAGATCAGATGCCTGCCCAATCCCTTGTGCCATACGCAGAAAACCCTCCGGACGTTCTGTCTGCCCGCCTCGTCGGTATAACCGATGGTTGCGAACAGGGACCGGTTGATCAGATTCATTATTTCATCTTTTGTCATGGTGTTCCCTCCGTATCGTTAATCAGGAAAGCTCGATATCCAGCCACTTTCCCTGCCGGATTCTGTGATGCAGCAGCCGGTCCCGGACAACGGCGTCAATCAGGAAGGCGATCCAGGGAGAAAGCACCGCGACCGGCGCGCCGGGCCAGATGCCGGCCAGCGGATAGCAGAACAGCCAGGTCAGGATGGGACGAAGAATCGAGACGCTGAGCAACGCGCAGACGGCTACAAAACGGACATCGCCGGCGCCGCGCAGCACGCCGGACTGAACAACCCGCCCGTTCTGGAAAATCATGGCGGCAATTGCCGCATAGAAGGAAAGGGTTACGGCATAAATGATTTCCTCATCGTTTGTAAAGAGCATTGCGAACTGGCGGCTGAAGACAAAGATGACCAGCATCAGCAGCAGGGCAACAAGGAAGCCGACCCGGGACGCCGCCTGGGCATAGCCCATGGCAAGGTCCTTGCGCTTTGCGCCGAGGCTCTGGCCGACGAGGGAGGTCGCGGCGGTGCTGACCCCGTCCCCCAGGGTAAAGGAAAGGGAGGTAACCTGGCTGACAATCTGGTAAGCGGCGAAAGCATTCGTGCCGATTCCCGCGATCAGGCGGGCGAGAATCAGAAAACCGATTCTGAGGCAGACCGCTTCCACCATCGAACTGGATCCGACCCGGGCAAGGCCCTTCACTGTCAGGCGGTCAAACCTGGGAAACGCCAGATGGTAATATCCTCCCTTATGCAGGGCAAGCGCCACGCAGATCATGCTGGCTGACACGGTTCCGCAGGCTGTGGCGATCGCCGCGCCCCGGACACCCAGGGCAGGAAAGCCCAGTTTTCCGTTAATCAGGATATAATTGAGAACAACGTTGATCAGATTGGCCGTAATATTTGTAAACATGGTGATGCGGGTTTTTCCGATCGCGCGCATGGCAGCGCAGATGCACAGCTGCCAGCACTGCGGCAGAAAAGCCAGGCTGATGATCCGGAAATAATCCGTGCTCAGCGCAAAGGTATCCTCGTTGGCTCCGCCCAGCCGCATCAGCCATTCCGCGCCGAAGTAACCGGCCAGCGTCATCAGGATGCCGATCACCGTAATAATTCCCAGGGACTGGTTCAGGCAGGCATTGGCCCCGGCCCTGTCCTGCGCGCCTTTGCGGCGCGCGCAGAGCGCCGTGGTGCCGATGCAGAGCGCCTGGGCAAGGATCAGCATGATCATCCGGGGCTGGCTGGTCAGTCCGACAGCGGCGATGGATGCCGCCCCAAGCGTTCCGACCATCATCATATCCACAGAGCTGATGATGCTCAGCAGTGCGCCTTCCACCGTGGAAGGCCATGCGATGGAGAGCGTTTTCCGGTAAAGCTCTTTTGTCTGGGACGGATCAATGGGCTTTCCCGTATGGTCTTTTACCCCCAGGAGCTTCTGTACAAACATGGAAACGCCTTTCTCCGCATCGGTCACGGCTTCAGCCGCGTATTGCGATAATACAGCGCGGCGCTCTGTCCGCGTTTTGCCCTGCGTCTGTTATCTGGAAGCAGCCGCTTCAATTTCCACCAGGCCGCCCTTCGGAAGCGCGGAAACTTCAACACAGGACCGGGCCGGTTTATGCTCGCCGAAATAGGCTTCATAGATCCGGTTCACGGTGCCGAAATCTTTCATATTCCGGATAAAGACCGTTGTTTTAACCACATCTGTCCGGGCATACCCGGCTGCCGTCAGGATCGCGTCGATATTTTTCAGGCTCTGCTCTGTCTGCGCTTCCAGGCTTTCCGGCAGAGCGCCGGTTTCCGGATCCAGCCCCAGCTGTCCTGAGGTCAGCAGCAGATTTCCGGCGCGGACTGCCTGTGAATAGGGGCCGACCGCTGCCGGTGCCCGGGAAGTCTGAACAATACTGATCGCCATATTTTTTCTCTCCTTCCGAATCCCGTATACCGTTCATTATAGGAATGAATACCCATCAGTTCAATGGGTTAATGTCAGTTTTTACAATCATTCCGCGTCAGAAATGATCCTCCACCAGGATGGGCTTGCGGATGAAAACCTTTTTCAGCACATCCCCGTTGCCCGTCACCGTCACATCAGGCCGGTACATGGCCTCGTCCAGGCTGACACATCCTGCCGCCATCTGGCCGAACGCCTGAATGGACACGGTCAGGTCCGGTGCCTTATCCGTCGGAACGGCACCGGTTCCGCAAACCTCCCATGTACCGTTGTTCTCCGCGATATATGCGTCGCCTTCCACCCGAATGACAAACCTGCTGTCATCCGGTTTTTGGATCATTTCCAGCATTTTCTGTACATTGACCGCCCGGATCATATAGTCCTGCCGTACTGTCTGGCTGATATCATAGGCCTTCGGGCTGCGGATCACCGAAAACAGCTCCAGGCTGGCCGGCAGGAAAAGCCTGATCGTGCCGTAATCCGCGGTAAACCGCCCCAGGAATCCGAGCAGAGCGAGCAGGCCGGTCCGGCCGTCCCATGCCATGTCCTCCACGGAAAGGATCGCGGCAGGATCGTGCCGGATATCCTGGAAAATCAGGTATGCCACCGGCTTTCCGCCTTCCCGCAGCATATAGGCGAACTTGCGGTCCTTGTAGTATTCCCCCTTCAGATGCTTATCCAGCATCATTTGATCGTCCCGGTGCATGGACAGATTGAAGTTTTCCGCAAAGCGGTTATACAGCTCCGTATACCCGCACACCGGATCGCCCGGTTTCCACAGTTCCGCGGTTCCGTCAAAATGGTATCCGCTCAGCACGGACGGTCCGAACTCGTAATCGTTCTTCCAGCAGGCCGTTTCATAGCCGAACTTCCGGTAAAAGGCATGGCTGAACGGATACAGGGTGGAGAAAATCTCTCCGTTCCGGTACGCGTCCGGGATCAGCTTTTCAAAGATCGCCCGGATCGCGCCGCTGTTCCGGTACTCCGGCAGCGTGGACACCCCGCCGATTCCGCCGCTGAGCACCCATTGGCCGTCCAGCCGGGATTTGAAAGAATAATTCAGGATCCGGGCCATCATTTTCCCGTCCCCGTCAAACGCGGCCCAGTCATCCGTTGTCAGTTTTCTGCTGTCTTCCCGGGCCTTTTCCGGATCCTCCATGCGCATATGGAATGCAACATAGGAAATCATATTCGCTTCAAAATGTTCGTTCTCCGTCAGTTTGCGTACTTCCATCTTTCATCCCCCGATTCCGTCTGTTTTATGGCGGGCTTCATTCAGCCGGCCAGTTTTTTTCAATTTCCGGAAGGATCTCCAGGTCCGCGGGCAGCCATCCGACAGCATTCAGTTCGGTCCTGCCCAGCCATCGGGCAGCCTCGTGCTCCAGCAGCCTCGGTTTCCCCGTATCGATCCGGCAGCGGTAGCACCGCATGGAAAGGTGGAACTCCGGATAATCATATTCCACGCCGCACACACAGTCCTGCACCGTAATCCCGATATCCAGTTCTTCCCGGATTTCCCGGACCAGCGCCGCCTCCGGCGTTTCTCCCGGCTCAATCTTGCCGCCGGGAAATTCCCAGTAGTCCCGCCACGCGCCGTATCCCCGCTGCGTGGCATAAATCTTTCCGTCGTGGAAAATGAGCGCTGCCACAACCTGTACTGTCTTCATCTGCATTCTCCGAATTGCCGCTGTTCCGTCTCACAGCGTTTCCTGCCGCTTCCTTCTGTATCGGCTGATTTCATTATATATGATTTTATCTGAATTGCGACATCAAAATCTGTCCGTTCCCCTCCCTTGCCTTTGAAGCGCCATGTCCCTTTTGCGCCGTTCCATGGCAATATTCATCATCTTCTCATTCTTCCGGATTTTGCTCCATTGATTTTCCTTCTCCAGCCGGCTGAACGTCTTCCATCTTTCGGCGGAAAGCGTTCCTTTCTCCAGGGCTTCCCGGACCGCGCAGCCTGGTTCGCTGCGGTGTGTGCAGTCAGAAAAAGCACACTGGCTGACGAGCTCCGCAATATCGGAAAAGGTGCCGGTGATTCCTTCCTCCGCGTCGATCATACCCAGTTCCCGCAGTCCGGGAGTATCAATAAAGCAGACGCCGTCCAGTTCAATCAGCTCTCTGTGGGTGGTCGTATGCCTGCCCTTCGAGTCTTCCTCCCGGATCCCGCCGGTCTGCATGATTTCCCGCCCTGCCAGTGTATTGATCAGCGTGGATTTTCCCGCCCCGGAAGAACCGAGAAGCGCAATCGTGGCTCCGGTCCTGAAGTATACCCGCAGCCGGTCCATCCCGTACCCCGTCCTGGCGCTGACCGCCACGACCTGCAAGTCCCTGCTCAGAGCCGCGGCTTTTGCTTCCATATCTTCAGCATCCGGGCACAGGTCCGCTTTTGTCAGCACCGCGACAGGAATCGCGCCTCCGGAAACTGCCATCGCCGCGTAGCGGGCGATCCGGTTGACGCTGAAATCCTGATTCAGGGATGTAATAATAAACACATAGTCGATATTGGCAACCAGCGGCTGAACCTTCAGGGTCTTGGCAAAACCGTCCGCGTGGCCTCCGCGGTCCGGACGGCAGAACACCGTCCGGCGCGGCAGGATTTTCCGGATCAGGCTGTCACCGTAAGGGTTTTCCGTAATCTCCACATCATCGCCGACCACCGGAAATTCATCCCGGTAACGCATGCTGCCGGTCAGCGTGCAGTACAGTTCTTTTTCTTCCTTCCGCACAAGGTAACGGTCCCTGTGGACCTGCACAACGCGGTAGATATTTTTATTCAATGCTTTGATTCCTCCCCCTTCATTTCCGTACCTGCCTGCGGTAGCGCCGGGTCGTTTCACCGAAAGAACCTGTATAGGCAAGCTCCTCCCATCCGTCCGCAAGCAGCTGTTCGTTCCTCCCGGTTTCGCGGTGCTGGTCACCGGGTACGTCCAGCAGCCAGCCGCCGGGTTTTGCGACCCGCGTCAGCTCATTCACTTCTTCGCGAAAAAAGTCACCGACCACATGCCCGCTCATTACAACATCAAAGCTGTTATCCGGGAAAGGCAGGCAGTGACAGAGCCCGTCACACACCCGCATATTCCCGATGCCCTTCCTCGCGATCCTGTCGCGCATGAATTCCCGCAGGGAATCCACCGGCTCGCTGGCCGTCACAAACGCGGCTTTCTCCGCAGCGGCAAACGCCAGCCTCCCTGTTCCGCTTCCGACGTCCAGGACAGTCTTCCCTTCCAGATCGCACAGCTCATACAGCCGTTCCCTGTCCCAGCCGTAGATGAAGTCGCATTTTTCCGCCATCACCTCGGGCGTCGTGTATATCACAAAGTCCTCGAATTCATCCATTACCCTGATTTCCGCCGCCCGGATCTGTTCAGGTGTATACACTTCATGTGCCCGAGCGGTCAGCGCCCCGAGCTTATCCGCCATCTCCGGACATTTTTGCCTGAAAAGCCACGCTGTCTTCGGATTCGCTTTCAGCGCGATTGCCATGGCGTCTTCAGTCTCTTCATTCAGGTATTCAAGCATCAGTCTGATCTGAAAGCGCTCCATGCGGAGCATGCAGTCAAAAGAATAGTTTTCCGTATTGATCCAGCCGATATTTCCCATCTTGTTCCTCCTGTTTTTGCACGCAAAAAAACTGCTTATCCGTCACGGACAAGCAGCCGGTCAAGCCGAATATATACCGGGGATTATTCCGGTCTGCTCTTCGGATGATCGGACACAAAGTCTGTACGGATATGATTCGCAGCGTTTACGGTCACTGCCGCCCGTTCATTCATCACTGTCCGCATACGAAGAGCCCCCTTTCCTGTAAAGCTGAAAAGAATATACTATGAAAAACGGCCATTGTCAATTCCTTCAGAGAGACGGAAGCCTCACTGATAACTGTTGTTACGCTCCGTAAAGCCGGTATTCCGGCGGATGCTCCCGCAGTTCCCGGTCAAGCTCTTCAAAGGTTTCCGGTATGGCCGCGGGAATAAGCTCCGCCGTTACAATTGCTTTCAGGCACCACTGCGCTGTGAAATTCGTAGTGATCCAGGGAATCTCGATCAGCGGAGTACCATCCGCCCGGATCCCGTATACTTCGGTCCGGAAGCCATCCGGATGCTCCGGCCTGTACAGCAGGGAGAGCAGATTTCTCCATATTGTGCGGGCCATCGCAGGGTCATCTGTCCATCTGGCTGCCCAGGCCTGCATCTCAGCGGAATAGATCGGGCTGCCGAACTGCCGGTCATGGAGCAATCCGCCGGAACGCTCTGTCCGTTCCTCCGGTGAAAGGTAGAAAAACATCCCGTTCCGTGCTGTCATTTCCGCCAGTTCGTTGTTATCCAGCATCTCCGCTGTTTCCAGCCAGACCTCAGTCTCCCCCATACACGCCTGCAGGTGCATGCCTTCGTTTTTTCCTTCTCCCTCGTAGTGAAGATTCCCGGTCCGCGGATCAAAACCGAATTCCGGCCCGGATGTCAGACCCAGCGGCGTGCGGAGAATATCTGAAATACCGGCCTCGATTTTTTGCCGCCATATCGGATTCAGCGTCCGTTCATAGGCGGTCATCCAGTCCGAAACCAGCGCGGCCCAGTCCGGTCCGCTGCGCAGCCGGACACTGCCGTCCTCCCGGCTGTACCAGGGCATGGCCCGCAGTGAATCGGCAGCCGCCGTACTGTCCTCCATGCAGTCCCCGATCCTCCGTTCTCCTGACAGATAAAACAGCGGCCGGTGATGGCCTGCCATGGAAATGCGCGGTTCCTTGCACGGGCATCCCCAGTGGCGGACATTATGCCGGGATCCCAGCCCTTTCATCGGGCCGAAATGATACATATCCACGTCTGCTGCGTGGCGGCTCAGCGCCTCTGCCGCGCGGAACACCCGCTCGTTTCCGGTGCGCAGGAAGTACAGCCACAGCCAGTATGTCGGCGCAAGCTCTGTATTGTCCCATGCGTATCCGCCGACATCCCACCGCCACATATGCCTGCAGGCCTCGTAGGTATGCATGAAATCCCCGTAATTGAACAGCCCGTACCAGCTCCTGGCCTCCGCTTCCTGCTCATAAAAATCAAATGCGGCTTCCAGCTGCTTTTCAATCCAGCGCTCCACTTCCTGCCCTTTGCGCGGAAGGCTCCAGTATCCGAAAGCCCTGTGCTCATGATAGTATTCAGGCGTGGCAAGATAAACTGCCGGCCGCCGGGTCATCTCCGATCTTTCCCTTAGCGCTTCATCCGGACAGTATGTGTTTTCCGGATATACCGCAGCCCGGCAGGTCACCGCGATTCCGTTGGGATCCGGACGCATATAATCAAATCCCTCATAACTGCCCATGGGATAAGTCCGCCTGTCATAGTGACGGAAGTCAAAAGCCTCCGCCTGCGGGGAATAGAACCAGACCGTGCATTCGGTCTTCTCCCCGGAAAGATTCCGGACTTCCAGCCCGGCCGGATGCTTCTCCCAGCATTCCCGCAGATGAAAGCTGAGCGTACGGTCCGGATCGCTCACCGCCATACTGCCGGACGCCCGTTTCCCATGAACGCCTTCCAGCCAGCAGCCGCCTTCCCAGGCTTTTTTCCGGATACAGAAATGATCTGCGGAATCCTGGCACAGTGAAAAGTGATCCCACCGGGGCAGGTCCTGTGCGATCATGTTCAGTTCTTCTGTCTCCTCCACCGTTTCTCCCCGGTTCTGGGCGGAGAGCAGCGCGGGATTCAGATGCTTTTTCCAGTAGAACAGCTGAGTGGGACAATCATGATAAACCGCTCCGTCTGTCAGCAGCCGGATGTGGCGCTGATACGAACGGCCGCGAAATCCGGTTTCAAATCGCAGCCCCCATCCGGCAAGCCGGTCCTCCTCCGAATCCCCCAGGAAAAAGAAGGTGTGATCGAACAGGATTTCTCCGTCATCCCGGACCGTCATGCGGATCAGAAACGGCATTTTCTCTGTGCCGTTTTCCGTATGCACCCCTTCAAACCGGAAAACCGCTTCAAGCGGACCGCTCGCTTCCACTTCCCGCCTGCGGATCTCAGCGGGAAGGCTGCACGTCTGGACTGAGTAATTTTCCACCTCCCCGCTCACATGGCTCAGCATCAGCACCGGCGCGGCTGAACTGAACGCGTTCATGCCGTCCCGCAGGCAGTCAGCCGCAAGATCGTTCCCGTCCCCGGGCACTGTCATGCAAATGTTTGTGCCCTCGACGCTCCAGCCGTTCCGGACTTTCCGGATGCTGATCCCCCTTGCCTGTTCCGGTTCACCGGGATTCAGTTCACCGCCTGAGCCCAGTTGATCCGCCCGCGCGGTATGCCTGCTCCATTTAACAGAACCGTCCGGCCATCGCGCTGTTATTTCACTCTGCATCCGTACCGGTTTCCCGGCCTCGTTCATCAGCCGGAAGGACTCCTCCCGGACGCTCCCCTTGGGCCAGTATCCTCCGAAAGTCGTCCACCCCTTTGCCCCGCGGTTTTCCATCAGGTGAATTTTCATGGCTGGTCTCCCTTTCTTTGTCATGGTATAATGCTGAATAAACTCATTCGGAGGTATCCTATGTCTGATTTCAGCACGGCGCACGGAGCGCTGTTATATGAAAATCCACTCTCGTCCCCGGAATCCGTCCGGGATTTTACCCTGGAGGGCAGTGCGCTGATTTCTTTTCCCGAAAACTGCCTTCGGCTGGAAAACGCGGAAAGCGCGCAGCTGGGCCAGAAAGCCAACTATGTGCTCTGGTGCAGGCATTCCTTCCCGGCGGATCTGTTGCTGGAAATCGATTTCCGCCCGGTCCGGGAACCCGGACTGGCAATGCTGTTCTTTTCCGCCTCCGGCAAAAATGGCCGCAGTCTGTTTGATCCGGCCCTCTCGCCCCGTACAGGGGAATATATTCAGTATCATCACGGGGATATAAACGCTTTCCATCTCTCCTTCTTCCGCCGCAAAGAAAAGGATGAGCGCAGCTTTCATACCTGCAATCTGCGGAAAAGCTACGGCTTTTACCTGGTCGCCCAGGGCGCTGATCCGATCCCGGACGCCGCGGATGCGGACGGATTTTATACCTTGTCCCTTCTGAAGCATGGACCTGAGATCCGCTTTGCTGTCAACGGCCTGGAAATATTGCGTTTCCATGACGACGGTTCCAGTTTTGGTCCGCTTCTCGGCGGCGGCTGCATCGGTCTGAGACAGTTGGCGCCGATGATCGGCGAATACAGGAATCTGCGCGTATTCAGTCTTTCTTCCTGCCCTGTGTAAACCCCGTCACTGAAGCTCATCAGCTCCGGCAGGACAGTCGCTGTTTTTCCATTCTTTTCACATCCTTTTCCTGCCGCTGATATACAGGGGAAATATACCATATTGTTCCGCCGTGAGGAACAGTCCTGCCTTGCCGTTCCGGTTTCTTGACTTCACCGGTTTTGCTTCCTATAATCTCTTTCTGAAGGTAAACACATCCGGATAAACCGGATTCAGGAGGCCGCGCTGTATGGAAAAAATAAAGCTTCCCGCCGAAGATAACTATCTGCTGTCCCTTTCCTTTTTTCAAAGTGACCTTGAAAACGCCGCCGGCGTCGTCCAGATCGTCCATGGAATGGAAGAACATAAGGAGCGCTACTATGATTTTGCCCTGTTCCTGGCGAAAAACGGGCTGCATGTCGTGGTTTCCGACCTGCGCGGCCACGGGGAGGACGCTCCGGTGCTCTCCCATATTGCGGACAGGCAGGGAGACCGGCTGCTCATCCGGGACCAGCAGCTGATTGCCAGCTGGATTGCCGGCCGGTTCCCGGGGCTTCCCCTGATGCTCTTTGGCCACTCAATGGGAAGCATCATTTCCCGGGTTCTTCTTCAGACCGATTCCATGAAGTACGCCAGGGCCGCCCTCAGCGGTTATGTCAGTCCGAATCCCGCCGCTCCTCTGGCTGTCACTGTCGGAAAAACCATCCGTCTCGCAAAAGGCAGCCGGGCGCATTCAAAGCTGCTGGACAGCCTGGCGCTGGGGCCGTACGGGAACAGCATCCCCGACCGGAAAACCGATCTGGACTGGCTTTCCTGCAATGAAGAAAACGTGCGGAATTATATCGCGGATCCGCTCTGCGGAGCGGAATTTTCGGTCGGAAGCTACTGCGCGCTGTTCACGCTGCTGAACCGTATGCAGCAGGTTAGCGCATGCCGCGATGTGAACGCGGATATGCCTGTCCTGCTTATTTCCGGGAAAGACGATCCCTGCACCGGCGGTGAAAAAGGCCGGGGCAGCAGCCGTTCCCTCCTGGAAAAATCAGGTTTCCGGAATATCTCTGTCATCACCTGTGACCATATGCGTCACGAAATTCTGAATGAATCCGCCCATGAAAAAGTCTACCGGGATCTGCTGGACTTCTTCCTTGAATAGCATCCCGGAACCGGCCGGCGGGGTCTGTTGTTTCCTCCCCGCAATTACTCCCTGTTCCTGTTTTCCAGTACTTTCATCAGAGGAGGGACGATCTTCAGCTTCCGGGTTGTGGCCGGTCTGAAGATAATGTATTCGCCGCAGCGGATATGCTCACTTTTAAGTTTTCGGGCGTTTTCCCTGTTGTTCCTTTATCTCTTTTTGTACAGCACCAGTTCCGGATCTGCGCCTTCCGCCGCGTAAGTGCAGATCAGGATGAAATCCATACCGGCCAGAATCCCGAAGCACCGGTCCCCGCCGAACTCCGATTCCAGCTGGTTTCCGAGGTATGTTGTCCCGTCGTTCAGAAACCTGACTTTTTCTCCGCTGGGCAGCGGATACGCGAGATTGACATAACTGCCCACCAGCGCGTTCAGTTTTTCCACCTTCGGCAGACCCGGAACATGAAGATCATTGATCTCCTGGATCAGCTGCTTCTTGAATGCCTCAAACTGGCCGCCGTCGCTGAGCTCTTCGTATCTTTTCCAGTAATCCAGCTGCGGCAGTGTCTGCTTCAGATAATCGCGGGCCTGTTCCTCTGTAAATCCTTCCGACACCATATGACGGACGCTGATGTCGATCAGGTCGTCCATGTCGCTGTAGGTGTACGTTCCGTCAGCGTAACACCACTGGCAGTAGTCCTCATTGAGTGTACCGTCTTTTTCCCGGCTGAGAATCGCGTCCTCCAGCGGCATCCCGCAGCACTGGCAGACCAGTTGTCTTGGCGCGCCGAGCAAAGTATTGATTGATACATTGTACAGGCGGGAAAGCAGTTTCAGCGTCTCGGTATTGGGAACTGTATCCCCGTTTTCCCAGCGGGAAACCGCCTGCCGGGTCACAAATACTTTTTCAGCCAGCTCGTCCTGGGACAAGCCCAGTTTTGTCCGCAGATCAAACAGCACATCCTTCGTTGTCATCCGAATCACCTCCGTTTTTTGTCACAGCCCGATTGTAGTGTGTATCACGCGGGCTGGCAAGCAACTGGCTGTTGCCCCCCGGTTCCGGGAATCATCTCATCCTGCATACTGCACGCGGCTGATCGCTCCATGCGTCAGGAACGTGTCTCTTGTTTTGCCATACAGGCATAAAGCGTTACCCACTTGTTCTCTTCACCGACGTTTCCCCTTTTTCATCATCGTCAGGCAGTTTCAGATATTCTTTCAGCGTTCTGAGCCGTACTTCCGGCGTCTCTTCTTCCATAAGCCAATCCAGAATCGGCCGATCCATCTTTTTCCCTCCGCGTCACTTGCTTTTTCTGACAGGAATGCAGATCTCGCTGACATAATCCCGTGAAGACGGATCACCGGGCAGGTAGTTTTCAATATCATAATCGGGAATCAGCTCGTAATCGGAAACCGGCAGCCATTCCTTGTAGATCTTTTCCCACATGGCCTGGATCGCCCCGGGCATCGGGCCGACGCATTTGAAAACCGCCCAGGTGTATTCCGGAATATGGATGATCTCGAACCCCTCCGGAATGCCTTCCGCATCGGAAGCCTTGCAGCCGATGCCGTACCTGAATTCATCACTGTCGGTTTTCTGCTGGGCGCAAAGTCCGAGATATCCCGGGATCTTCCGGGTTTCTTCATGGGCGTAATACTCATCCCAGAACTTCGGAATCTCGTCCTCGCTTGTCTCCGCGCGGAAATTCTTCGCGTGCATGAGAAGATCCATCGCTTCCCATTTTTCAATCGTATACTCCATGATACTGCCTCCTTCAATTGTCATGCGGACGGTAAACCGGTTCATGAACTGAATGGGACTTCCCTTTTTCGCCTGCATCGGTGAAACACCGTGGAATCTTGTAAACGCTTTGGTAAAACTTTCCGGTGAATCATAGCAGTACTTCATAGCCACATCGATGACTTTTTCATCTCCGCCTGCCAGATCCGCTCCGGCCTGAGAAAGGCGCCTTTTCCGCAGGTATTCCGCCGGAGACATTTCCGTCAGCAAGGAAAACGCCCTCTGGAAATGGAACGCGGAAAGATTTACATGCTTCGCGATATCCGCCAGCGTGATCTCATCCGTCAGGTGGCCTTCCATATACTCGATGGTGTCGTTGATTGTTTTAACCCAGTTCATCCGGTTTCCCTCCTTTCGCAATTGATCATAAAGCAGTTCACGGGATGAATCCTGTCCCTGATTGCTTTGTTTTGTCCGGTTTCTTCATCAAAGATAATACCATACCGTCAAAAACAAAAAAAGCCCGCAGAGCTGAATGTCAAAGCTCCGCGGACCCGAATCCGTTTGGCGCGCCTGTTTTTTGTTCCGTATCTCCGTCAGCGGTTTTTCGAATAGTAAACAAAATCACTGTCCCGCTTTACTTCCGAATACCCCAGCCTGGTGTAGAAAGCGTTTGTCCGGGTATTCCAGGCGGGGGTGTCAAGCGTAAAAACCTTCACATCCGGAAACATGCTCTCGATTTCCCGCATCATATAGATGCCGTACCCTTTCCGATGGTGCTGCGGATCAACGAATATCCTTCCGACATTCAGCGTGTCTCCCTGCCGGAACAGAATCGCGCCGCCAAGGATCACACCGTTCTCATCAACCAGTTTGAACAGATTGTTCATCCGGGCCATTTTGAGATGGAACGGAATGGATTGATATCCGGGCGGACCGCACGGGGAAGCAGCTCCTGCCTCCGCGTCGCTGTCAAAAGCCTGTTTGGAAATGCTGTTCAGCACCAGGGCATCCGAAGTCCCGGCTTTCATGAAGCGTAAACTCATCATTTTCCTCTGCTTTCCGTATATTCATCATTTGCAGGCTATGTAAATGTCCATGCTTTCCCCATCCGTTTCAAAGCAGGGGATCACTTCATTCTCCACATGAATCAGTCCGTTCGTTCTCATATAGTCTCCCAGGGTATGATAGGCACCCGGAATGGTGGAAAACGGATTGTCAAAAGGCCGTTCGATGTGAATTGCCGCATACCTGTGCCCTGCCTGTTCCCTGATCTCAGGCCCGTCCGGTGTAATCCCGTCCGGCAGAATCCACGCCGCGGTATAACCATGCATCTTGAACACATTGATCTGCTCAGCCGACAGCCTGGGAAAATCCCATCCGATCACTTTGGGATTTTCAATTCCATACTCTTTCGCGTATTTGTATATTCTTTCCAGCGCGTCGCTCTCCGGCTCCGTGCTGATAACGGTATGCACCACATACCGGAACCCCGGAACCTCTTCAACACGAAGATTCGTGTAAGCACTGCCGCGCTGATCCATCTCGTCCCTGAAAAGGTTGTCCAGGGAGCAGTTGAATATTTTGCAGAGTTCAAGTGCCTTATCCATCTCGGGATTCGCCGCGTCCATTTCCCATTTTGAGATCGTCTGGCGGCTTACATTCAGTTTTTCAGCCAATGCTTCCTGTGTCATGCCCGCGCTGAGCTGACGCAGGTACTGAAGATTTTTGCCAAAGCTCATATTCCTTCTCCTCTAATCTGTCTTTGTTTCCCCCTGAAAGTTCTCTGCTCCGCGTCGCAAAGACAGATTAACATAAAACAGGCTGCTTTCCCACCAACTCACAGGCGCTGTTTCACGAAATTGCGCAACTGCAGGTTGCTTTGCTTTCAGAGAAAAGGTTTGCCGCAGCCGTTCATACTGCGGCAAACCTCATAAATCATACCTCAGAGCCGGACATGTAATGGTTCTGTTTCCGTCCGGTCCAGTTCCCTGTAAACCGGTTTCCGCAGCCGGGTAAAACTGACCGACATTCCGGCAATCCCGATGATAAAGAACATCAGTCCGATGCCGGCTCCTTTTCCCGTTCCGAATAATCCGGACAGTATCCGCTGTATCTGAGAATCTGTTCCCATCAACGGTTCAAATACCGTATCGGCCAGCACACCCGGCGCTGTAAAGCTTTCCCCCGTGCCCGGCACGGACTTGTTATTACCCGTCCGGCCCAGGATAAAGGTCGAAAGCATCAGAACATGCTTATCTGTTCCGGTTTCCGGACGGGCTCGACCGGTTTTACGGGTTCTGTGTGGTATTTCGATACATCTCCGTCCCAGTCGTCTGTGACCGGGATGGCGCCAAGTTTAATCAATTCCTGGTTGCCGGGGTATTCACAGTCTCTGCAGAAGGTCGGGCACCAGGCATGCTTAAGGTTCTCTGTCGCACCGGCCCAGGTGCCGCCTTTGCCTTTGTCTGAGCGGATAATCACCGTGCCGGAGGACTGAGCATAGACATACCGGTTGCGCATCATAGCGACGCCGACGTTGAAGCCTGCGGTAGGAACCACTACGGACATAAGGAGGACGCGGCCGTCGCGGATTTCCTGCACCAGGCCGGAATCCCGCATCTTTCGCTGCATGGAATCGGAAAGATATTCGATAACAGCAACGCCTTCCGCCATGGCGGAAGAGGCAGAGATGCTGTCGATGCCTTTGGCACCGCCGGAAACGACCGCGTATCCTTTTCCAGCTGTCGCGGCAACGGTTTTCTTTGTGAATTCAATATCAGACGGAGCGACGTCCCTGGAGCCCACGTAACCCACGCAGTCCCGGTTCAGAAGCGCCGGATCACCGGCAGCGTAGAACAGTGGCGGACAGGCGTTCCCGAGCTTTTTCTTCAGCTGCTTCGGGTATTCCGCATCAGCACGGGTGATGACCTGGATTCCCATGGATTCGTATTTTTCCAGTTCAAAACGGAGGCTCGCGCTGCGGTCGATCAGGCGCATCATCCTGGATGCTTCATCTTCCGTGCAGGAGAGAATGTCCTGAAAATCCTGCAGACTGAAATCCAGCAGATCACCCGGCTGGTAATTCAGGGTCATCAGGCGTGCGGCAAGGTCCCCCCATTCCTTCGGTTCGAATGGAAGGATGCCTTCCGCCATGCACAGATGGCTGCAGAATATGGTAATGGCCTCCGCGTTTCTGCTCATGTGTTATTCCTCCAGATGGCTGCTGTCTGCGAGCGCAAACGGATAAACTTCCCTGCAGCCGTACTCTATCAGTTTAATACCGCATACGGTTAATGTCCACTTTGAATCGACGACATCATCCACGAGGATGAGTTTTTCAGGGACTGGCCCATCTTTCACAGAAAACGAGTTGTTCGCGTTTTCATACTGGAAAGTACTGTTTTCCCTTGTTTTCTGCTGCGGTGCCTCTGATTTTGCCAGCAGGTCCGCAAAGGTGAGGCCTGTACGCTGTGCCAGTCGCCGGGTAAATTCCATCACCAGATCACTGCGGAGGGATGGGACGCAGGTGATATGCCTGATTCCATTCTCTTTTGCCCAGCTGGAAATGACATCTGCTGCCCTGATTACCAGGCGGTCATCAAAGCGCCTGGGCATTCCCGCGGGAGGATATTTCCCCTGTTCCACCAGTTCGCCGTAACCAGCGTCGCCGTATTTCGAGAGGCACCAGCCAGGCTGCAGGAGGCAGTTCTCCGGAATACGCGAACGGTCAGGATACTGCTTCCTGGGCAGGATTTCATACAGCCTGGTGGAAACAAACCGGATCGCCTTGGTGCGTGATTCTTCCGAAACGCTTAAATCCGGCAGGATATCCTGCTTTGTGCAGTTGGCACACTTTCCGCAGTCTCCTGCTTCGTGGTCGTCCAGGCAATTTACCGCGAAACGACTCAGGCATCCTTCTGTGTTGACAAGATCCTTCATTTCCTGCATTTCCATATGGCGGATCCTGCGGATCTGATCGTAATGGTCTCCCCTGAAAACGTACCGGTTCACTGTCGGAAACAGACATTGCCTGCCGCCCGCTTTTTCCCTCCGGACAGCTCCTTCATTCAGCAGGAAATCCACAGCTTTGTCGATACGTGCTGGCCGCATATTCACTTTTGTATACAGCTGGTATTTTGTAATGCCGTCTGTTTTGTTGATGATCTCCAGAACGCTTTCCATCTCTTTCCGGGTCGGAAAGGCTGTTTTGATAAAATACTCGTTGATCCTGTCATCTTCCCTGCCCGTCATCAGGAAAACGTATGCATCTTTCAGATTCCGTCCTGCCCGGCCGATCTGCTGATACCAGGCGACAATACTGGACGGGCACTGGAAATGAATCACGAAGGATACGTCACCTTTGTCATATCCCATCCCGAGTTTGATGGTCGCGACAATGGCCTTGATCCGGTTTTCCTGGAAAGCGGCGATTGCCTCCGCATTCTGTTCTTCTTTCTTTTCGTCTGAATAATAGCTCATGACCGGGATGCCGTTCCGGCAGAGAAACTCCGTCAGATGGTCGCAGTCGCGGTGATCCAGGCAGTAAATAATCCCGGTTCCGGGAATTTTATTAAGATTGTCCAGCAGCCAGGCATATCTCTCCGTCCGCTTTCCCAGCGGAAGCACCTGGATGTGAAGGGATTCCCGGGTCAGCGGTCCCCGGGAAATATATACGCTTTCGCCCAGCTGGGCCTTCAGGTCGTCCACAACCCGGTCGTTTGCAGTCGCGGTCGTGGCCAGCACAGCCACATTGGAAAACTGTTTCCGGATGATCTTTCCGATCTGTCCGTAATCCAGACGGAATTCATGCCCCCAGTCTGAAATACAGTGGGCTTCGTCAATCACGAAAAGGCCGATTCTGATTCCCGGAAGGCGTTCCTGTGTTTCTTCCTTCAGCAGGGTTTCCGGCGTAATGAAAAGCATGTCCAGTTGATCCTCTGCCAGCCGGTCCAGAATGGATTTCCGCTCTGCCGGATCCTTGACCGTGCTGTTCAGGGCCGCGCATTTCAGGCCCATTTTTCCTGCCATTTCCATCTGGTTGTCCATCAGGATAAGAAGCGGACTGATCACCATGGTGCAGCCCTGGCCCTTTCTGCGGTTCAGCTTTGTGCAGATATAATAGACGAGACTCTTCCCCCATCCGGTTTTCTGCACGACCAGAACGCGTTTTTTTGTCATGGCAGCCTCAATGGCTTCATATTGTCCTTTCCGGAATTCGGCGCCTGGACCGTAAGTTTCCAAAAGAATTCTGTTTGCTTCAGTGAAAATCTCCTGCAGCCCGATATTCATTTCCTCGCCTTTCTGTTTTACTGCTTCGGAAGTTTACTTTACCTGAGTTCCCGGATCCGGATACAATCCTCCGGTATGTTCTGTATGAAACGGCTCTGCGGGTTTTCCCGTGCGTTACCCCCCCCGTTTGTTCGTTATTCAACACGTTGTGCCTTGCCATTTGGTTTATTCCGCCCAGTTTGCCGTCTTCAGATTTTTTACCCTGGAAAACTCACGTATGTTGTTTGTCACAACAGTATAGCCTAATGATCTGGCATGTCCTGCTATGAGCATGTCTAAAGGGCCGATTGGAATTCCTTTTTTTTCAAGATCAGCCCGAACCTTTCCATACTCATCCGCTGCTCGTGTATCAAAATTCAGGATTTCTATATTCGCAAGCAAAAGAGATAAAGCCAATCTGTTTTTGTCAACCGCTTCACTTTTCTCAACGCCGCAGATAAGTTCTGCATATGTTACTGAGGAAATGCAAACATCTTTGGGATCCATTTTACACAACTTCTGAAATACCTTTTCGGGTTTTTGCTTAATTGCATAAATGCAGATATTGGTATCCAGCATATACCTCATAATGCTTCCCGCTCCTGAACTCCCTGATTGTCCCTGCCGTCTTTCATAAAGTCATCTGAGAACATATCGATTGCCTTCATAAAGGATTCCCATTGGCTTGTTTTAGGCATCAAAAGAACAATGTCGCCAATCCGGTTTATCACCACTTCATCGGAAGAAAAACGATATTCCTTTGGTAATCTGACAGCCTGGCTTCTTCCATTTTCAAAAACTTTCGCTACTGTCATACTAATCACCGTCCTTTCAATTGTAGTATATATCATGATATATACTCCGTCAACCGCCATTTTAGTTTTCCTGCCACGTTTTACAGATGTCAGGATCAGTATTCCATCACGTCAATCTTTTTCTGCAGCACAGCCGCATAATCATGTCCGGTTTTCATCACATGTTCCGGATTCATCTGGTAATGAATGTTATAAAGAAGTCCCTCTTCGCCAGTCCTGTCCTCCAGATGATCCTCATCGATATACACACCCAGCACCTCCAGGCAGATCATCACATGATCGCCTCCCGGTACGATTTCTTTTTCCCATACATACCGGCATTCCAGGTTCATAAAGCATTCTTTGACCATCGGAGCGTTCACCTGGATCGCTTTTTCCGCTGTCAGCCCGGAAGCTTTAATCTCGTCTGCCTCAAATGCGTTGTTCCGGATGGTTGCCATGCAGGCGGCATCATAGACACAAATCAATGGCTGCACCTCCTTTTAGGGCTTGCTTTCAGTCGTTTTCGTATGGTAAAATGTGGTTAACAGGTTGGCACGTTACAGACCGAACAAAACCGAATAAGAAAGCGAGTGATACCCATGGGATTCAGAACAAGGTTCCGTGAGTTGCGCGAAAGCCGTGGTCTATCACAAGCCGCCGCTGACGAAGCATTCGGCCTTGTACGCGGAACATGCAGCAACTGGGAAAACGGATTCAGCGAACCCGAAGATGAGCTGATTGAAGATATCGCTAGATTCTTCGGTGTCCGGATTCGGGAACTGGTGGAGGAGGCTTAACGGCCTCCTTTTATAGTGTCCGCCACCTCGGGGAGATCACGATGCTCGTTACATTGCCGGTCCAGCTGATCGCATTCATACCGGGCAGCAGTTTCGGGAATTCACCGCTCATGTGATTGTTCTGGGACGTGGTGCCCTTGTATGCCAAACCGGTGCCTTGCCGCCCTGCTGCAACCCGGAAGGTTGCAAACCGGAAAAAGCCGGCAAATCCGCCAAAAACGAAAAACCCGGAAGCGTAGGAAAATCAACGCTTCCGGGAGTCGAAGTGGCGGGATTCGAACCCGCGGCCTTTTGGTCCCGAACCAAAGATTTTGCCGCTTTTTCCGGCTCTCACCGTCTGCTTCCTCGGAATACCGTCAAATGCCCGTTGTTGCCGGCTTTTCCCCTCTGTTTCCCTGCTTTTCCGGCTCTCATTCCAGTTGAGTTTAAACCGGACATTTTGGCGTTTCCTTTATTTAAAGGTGTGTAATCCTACGCTGCAGCCTTTTGGGTTGCAGCATAAGTCATCCCTCCCCTGGAATAAACCGGACAAGAAACTCATCCGGAGAATAAACCGGAACGGATCCCCCGGAGAAATGCGTTCCGGTTCTTGTAACAATGCAATCTACGCCTGAGCGGGTTGCAGTTTCCATCATCATAGCATCTTCATAATCGCCATTTCTGATTCCAAGCGCATTCTGACAGTCCTCCGCAAGGGAATCGAGAACCTCAAACAAAGCAAACAGTTTTGCCAAAACGCTGCGGGCCTTCTCATCAACATTAGACTGGCCGATAAACTGCTTTCTGGCGAAAAAGTGAATATCTGCTGCTTCTTTCGCTGTGATGCAGCCAGAAATTCTCTTATTCGCTACAGCCATAAAGATCGCCTGACCCTGCTTGCACCAGGGCTCGCGTGATTGCAGAACATCGACAATCACATTTGTATCAATCAGTACCTTCATGTTTCATTTAACCTTTCAGCTCTGGCTTCTTCCAGTGTCGTGGTCTGTGGCAGTATTCCAAAGAGCGATTCGGCAATGGCTACTCTGTTCTGAAAGGGATTTGTCAGCTTTGCAATAACTTTACCGTACTGAGTGATCAAAATATCCTCAGTTGCCGCCATAAGCAGATATTTGCTCAGATTCGCCTTAAATTCCGTTGCTGTGATCGACACGGTTCCAGCCTCCTTTCTGTACGATTGGTATACATGTTTTCGTTCGATTTTGTCAACTTTTCGTTCGAAACTCTGCGACAATTCAATTTGTTTCCGAGCCAGTTGATTTAGTCAGTTGCTGATCCATCTTTAGTGAAAACCAGATGGTGAAAAAAAGCGATCCGTCGATATTCATCTATCTGGGATACCCGCATTTCAAGTTGAACCATGCTCTTCTGCCATTCTTCCCGTTCATGCTTCTCCTGGTTTTGCTGCAGATCCCAGAATGTGCGGATACCGTATAAATCAACCAGCTTCAGACTATACGCATGATCATTAGCCTCGCCGTATGTCAGCAATGCCGTCACCTTTCCGCCAAACGCTTCCCGATACATTTCCATTGCCTCACGGCATTGTCCGTTGAAATTCATGGTCGTTATGAATTTCATGATACTGCTCCTTTCAGCTTTGCGGCATATCGTCCCTGATGATTCCCCAGATATTGTAATCACAGTATTCTGAGACCATCTTACCGTGCCGGATCGTTCCCTCAAGCTGAAAACCGCACTTTTCCAGAACCCGGTTCGACCCTGTGTTTTTCACATTCGCATTTCCCTGAAGGCGATCCATATCCGTTTCAGTAAAGATGAAATTTACCACTCGCCTCATCGCTTCCGTACAGATCCCCTCGTTCCAAAGCTGAGGATCAATCCGGTATCCGACCATGCCAAACCGATTGTTTTCCACGTCAAAAACCTCGATCATCCCGATGACCTTGTGCGTCTTTTTCAGCTCAATTCCCCACAGGAAATCGTTGCTGGGCTTCCGTTTGACATTCGGCCTGGGATCGACAAACAGAAGTTCCGGGTTCTTCTCCCCTTTGCTGGCCGGACGTCCCCAGTATGTATAAATCTCGTCCCTGCCCAGCCATTTCCCCAGGTCTTCCGCGTCTCCCGGCAGCAGTTGCCTGAGAATAAGCCTTTCTGTTTCCAGCCTGGGAATATACCTGCATTCTTTCATCGTCTCGGACCTCACGGATTATTTATACCGTTATCTTACCAAACTCGCCGAACTGTGTCTATCCGGCAAAAAAAACGCCGCCGGCCGGGCATTCGTGATCCACCGCGGAAACTTATTGCTCCATGGCCGCCGAAAAACCGGTTCAACGAAGGCTGCGGTTTTGCCGTTTTGGGATATCGAGACAAATGCACGAAAAACAACCCCCCGGGAGCATTGATTTTCAATATCCCGGGGAGTCGAAACGGCGGACTCCCCTTCGGACTGCAACCGGATTGGTTGCAGCATATCTGAAGTCCGTTTCTCAGAATCGAATGTTTTCTTCTGTAAAAGGCCCGATCTCACCCTTATCAATCCGATGGATGGTCCCGATGATATCAGCCTTGCTGTCTTTGATAAAGATAGCACTCTCATCCTCCATGGCACAGACCGGCCTTTCCATGGAAACCATCTTCATGAGCCGCAGCCGTTCCGTGTCCTCATAGCTGAAATGGCCGATCATGGTGATATCGGCAAACCCCAGCCCTTCATACGGAACAAGGGATTCCCAGATATCCACCGTGGTTTTTCCCATATTCATGGATCCCGCGCTGACCCCCAGGACCATGGCCGGGCCATCCCGGACAATATCATAGATACCCTTGTCCCGCATCAGCTGCATCTGCTCAGCGCAGGCTCCGCCACCCATCAGGAAAAAACAGTCGGCTTCCCGGGCCCGTTTCTGCGCGTCGGCAGGATCCATTCTGTTGTCAACTACGCAGAACCGGTCAAAGCCGATTCCGTATTCAACGAACATCCCGTGCATTCCGGCCGAGTCATCGTCATTCTGTTGATAATCCACCGGGCAGGCGGTGATAAAAACAATGCACCTGCGTACAGGCAGCTCTTTTGCCAGGCGTTCGGCAATCTCATCCGTAAACCTTCGGTCCGGAAATCCGCTGAAAAAAACGATTGCTTTATGACTGTTCATCATTGTTTCCTCCATTCAGTTTTGTCTGTAATGTATCTGTTTCCGTCCGGTCCAGTTCCCTGTAAACCGGTTTCCGCAGCCGGGTGAAGCTGACCGCCATCCCGGCAATCCCGACGATAAAGAACATCAGGCCGATCCCTGACCCTTTTCCCGTTCCGAAGAATCCGGACAGCATCCGCTGCATCGCGGAATCCGTTCCCATAAACGGTTCAAATACCGTATCTGCCAGCAGGCCGCCCAGCAGGAGCGCAGGCGGAATTGTGAAATTCTGGAGGGTGCTCTTCGCGGAAAATACCCGCCCCTGCATCTCCGTCGGTACCCTTTCCCGCATCAGGATATCCAGGTTCACATTCATGACCGCCGCCATCAGATAACTGCCGAGCGCCGCTGCGCACCACAGCCATGGACGGGAAGTCAGGCTTTGAATAATGTTTCCGGCAAAAACAAGACCGATGGCAATGAAAATCAGCCGGGTCCGGCTCTTCGGCGGTTTGATCGTCGCTGCCAGCAGGCTCCCGGCCAGCACTCCCATGGCCGTAAAGCTCTCCACCATTCCCAGCACAGACTGGTTATTGCCTGTCCGCCCCAGGATAAAGGGAGAAAGCATTCCGTCGTTACCCAGCTTGGCCAGGAAGTTGATCACCGCCAGAAACAGGGTAATCCGCAAGATGGCCGGATGGTCTTTCAGATAGCGGATCCCCGCCCGGCAGGTTACTGAGAAAGGTTCCTCTTTCGTTGCCTGCCGTTCCGGCTCCGGAATCCGGATCAGGAACAACAGCACCAGGAAGGCAACGGCAAAAGTCGACAGGTCAATCATCAGCACCAGCTTCAATCCGCCGGAAACCAGCAGCAGCGCACCCAGCGCCGGGGCCAGAATGGATACCGCCGCTCCGCTGAATCCCTGCAGGCCTCCGGCCCGGGCATAATGTTCCTTTGGCACCAGCATACTGACAGCGACACAGGAAGCCGGCTCCTGGAAAGCGTTCATGAGGCTGAGCAGAAAATTGATCATATACAGGTGCCAGATCTGCAACACATCCGCGGAATGCAGCGCAAACACAGCCAGCGTTCCGCAGGCTGCCAGCAGGTCCGCGATCAGCATAATACGCTTTTTGTTCTGCCGGTCCACCATACTTCCCGCCAGGAAGCGGAAAAAGATGGTCGGCAAAAAGGTGCATATCGTCAGCAAGGTCACGCTGGACGCGGTTCCCCTCTGGCTGTATACCCAGATAATCACCGCATAATCCGTCATGGCCGTCCCGAGCTGGGATACGGTCTGTGATCCCCATAACAGCAAAAAACTGTGAAGTTGTTTAAAAGAATGTTTATTCATGGCTTTGCTCCTTACATGTTTGGTCCCGATCGCTCCGTGCAGGTTTCGTCCTTTATCAGACCTTGCGCGGAGCAGAAACATCTGCGGCTAACGATATCCCCCATCTGGTATGTTTCACTGTCTTTTCCTCCGTTTGTTATTCAGTCGTCCAACTATCGAATACTCACGGGATACACTTTCGATTAATACCTGGTATTGATTGATTTCCTCTTTGCTGAATCCTTCAATCTTTTCCCATGTATAGTCAGGCAGCCAGCAGACAGCTGAATGAAATCCGCCCGTTACAGGCTGTTCAATAACCACCTTCACTTTTTCCTTTCCATCAACCGTCAACGGTTCAGAATGAACAATCTCAGTTTCATCTTCCAGTGTCATAAACGGATACAGCATTCATTTTCCCCCTCCAATGTCCTGTAGAGGTGTTTTGAGTAAGTCAATTCCAATTTCAATATAACAGAAAAGGGGGCTGGTGTCGACGATCAGATGATGCTATCCCGACATACTGAAATTGTCAGGATTAACGCACATCACTTGAATGCAAACACGATATCATCGGAAGCGGCATTACAGATTCCTCCTGCTTTTTCGTAACACCTGCAAGCAGAAGCATTGTGTTTATAAGTAAGCAGAAACATTTTGCGGCAGCCCAGGGTTTTCGAATGTTCGTGAACAAACCGGACAAGTTCCGTTCCGTAACCTTGATTTTGCCATCCTTCCATAACGTCAATTGCATGAAGATAGTATACTTTTTGCCCGTTTGGCTCATTCAGAACATAGCCGTAAGCAAATCCGATTGCTTTTCCGTTTTCTGCAACAATATATCCGTATGCGTTCTTTTCATTCAAAAACGCCTTCAGCACGGCTTCATCGTATTTTGTATTCTCATCATCAACAAAGTCAAGCATCATCGAAAGATTTTGCTCTGCTAACCGTTCACACTTCATATGCTTGCCCCCAACTGCCTCAGTATTCCATCACATCAATCTTTTTCTGTAGTACAGCCGCATAATCATGCCCGGTTTTCATCACATGTTCCGGATTCATCTGGTAATGAATGTTATAAAGAAGTCCCTCTTCGCCAGTCCTGTCTTCCAGATGATCCTCATCGATATGCACAACCAGCACTTCCAGGCAGATCATCACATGATCGTCTCCCGGTACGACCTCTTTTTCCCATACATACCGGCATTCCAGGTTCATAAAACATTCTTTGACCATCGGGGCGTTCACCCGGCTCGCTTTTTCCACTGTCAGCCCGGAAGCTGTAATCTCGTCCGCCTCAAATGCGTTGTTCCGGATGGTTGCCATGCAGGCGGCATGGTAATCTGTCGACATGAAATTGATCACAGCCTCCTGCTGTTCCCTTAAGGTCTGATAGAGGTGTCCGTTTTTATTCACGCTGGCCAGGATTGCATAGAAACCCTTTCCGTGGTCAGCACTGGTGAAAGCAGCCCAGGACTGCATACAGGCGTTGGGCTGGCCGTTTGATTTATAAGTGGTTACCAGAAACAGCGGCGACGGCACCGTCGCCACGAACTCCTTCCATGAGAAGCCAAAGTTCCTGGAATAATCAGCATAGGTTCCCTTCAGGCTTTCCGGCA
>ONJM01000006.1 GCA_900318145.1 uncultured Eubacteriales bacterium | reverse complement strand
GCAGAGGCATTATAGCAAAAGGAGTTTCTCTATCATTTGTAAAGCTATAAGCTTTCCCGAACCCCACGCCTAGCGTGGGGTTTTAGTGAACCAATAAAAAAGAATATGACATCATATAGGTGAGCCGTATTGTGCGGGCCTGTTTCGCTTTGCTTCCGGTGAAGGCGCAAAGGTTCGGGAAGCCGCGGGGATTGTGAGGGAAATCGGAGACCGAAAAACGATCGGAGGAAAAACACATGGCGCTGCATGTAATGGAAGAAGCCAATCATTGCCTGGGATGCAAAAAACCGCGCTGCCAGCAGGGGTGCCCGATTCATACAAACATTCCGGAGGTAATCCGCCTGCTGAAGGAAGGCAGGCTGAACGACGCGGGCTGGATGCTTTTTGAAAACAATCCGCTGACTACGGTATGCGCCCTGGTGTGCAACCACGAAAACCAGTGCGAAGGCCATTGCGTGCAGGGAATCAAAGGTTCGCCGGTGCATTTTTCCGTCATTGAAAGCTACATTTCCACCACATACGCAAACCAGATGGTGAAAGGGCCGGCGCCATCCAACGGCCGCAAGGCCGCCGTGATCGGGGCCGGCCCGGCGGGACTGACCGTCGCGATCATTCTTGCCCGCTACGGTTATAAGATCACCATCTTCGACAGCAAGGACAAAATCGGCGGCGTAATGCGCTACGGCATACCGGATTTCCGTCTGCCGGACAGCATTCTTGACGACCTCGCCTATCGTCATCTGGAACTGAAAGGAATTCAGTTCCGCCCGAATACTTATATCGGCAGCGCCATCACGATTGACGATATGTTCCGGGACGGATATCAGAGCATCTTCGTCGGCGCCGGTTTGTGGAAGCCGCGCAAGCTGAACATCCGGGGCGAAAGCCTCGGCCACGTCTGCTACGCGATCAATTATCTCGCGAATCCGGGCGCTTTCCGGCTTGGAGAGCGGATCATCGTTATCGGCACCGGCAACAGCGCCATGGACTGCGCCCGGACCGCCATCCGTCACGGCGCCAGGTATGTTTCCTGTGTCAACCTGACGGATACGCTGACCGCCAGCCAGTATGAGTCAAGCTACGCCAAACTCGAAGGCGTTGATTTTATCATGAACAAGTGCACCCTGGAGATCCGGGAGGACGGCGTTATCCTGGCCGACAGCCGGACGGACGAAAACGGCAGAATCGTACCTGTCCCGGGCACCGAAAAGCTGTATCCCTGCACCGGCGTAATCGTCGCCGTCAGCCAGGGTGCTGAAAGCAATCTGATCACGACGACAAAAGGAATCGATACCGTCACCAGCGGCCTGCTGACCGTGGATGATGACGGCCATACCAGCCGCCCGGGCGTTTTTGCCGCAGGGGATGCCGCCAGCGGAGCGCGCACGGTTGTGGAAGCCGTCGCCAACAGCAAGCGCGTAGCGGAATCCATGCACGAGTACATGCAGAGCCTTCCGATGCCGGTCCTGACCGATTATCCGGATGCCCCGACCGTTGAGACCGTTGAAGCCGCCGCGCAGGCGGAACAGATATTATAAACGCCCGGCTGCCGCTGAAAAGCGGCAGCCGTTTTCAGTTTTCCTGCTGCAGCATCCGGCCGTTCTCCATTCTGAAAAGCCGGTCCGCGTATTTCACCGCGTCGTTCTCGTGGGTCACGATAAACACGGCCTTGTTTTTCCGGTGGGCGTACGCATACAGCGCGGATAAAACCTTTTCCGTGTTTTCATCGTCCAGGTCGCCCGTGGGCTCGTCCGCGAAAAGTATGTCCGGGTCCTGCACGATTGCCCGGGCAATCGCCATGCGCCGCAGTTCTCCGCCGGAAAGCTCCCGGGGCATTGCGTCCGCCAGATGCGCGATTTCAAATGTTTCCATCCAGCGCCTTGCTTCTTCCGCGGGCGCTGTTTTTCCGTACAGCTTTCCCGGAAGCAGGATGTTCTCCGCCACCGTCAGCGTATCCACCGCGCTTCTTGCCTGCGGGATCACGCCGATCCGTTCATTCCGGAAGCGGGAAAGCTCAGCGTCCTTCCGGCTGTACAGATCCGTGCCGTCCATCAGGACCTTTCCGTCCGAAGGCTGAAGAATCCCCGAGAGCATATTCAGAAGCGTTGTTTTTCCGGACCCGCTTCTCCCCATCAGGACAGTGGCTGTCTCCGGCGGGATTTCAATGCTCATGGGAAAAACAGCGTAAAAGTAATTGGAGCTTCCGGCATTCCGGAAAAAAGTCCTGCTGATGTTTTCCGCCTGAAGCAGCATATCCGTACTCCTTCCTCCGTTCACGGCGGTCATTCCGCCTGTTTCGCCCGCGGCGCTCCGCGGGAACCGGCCTGCCGCCGGCATGATCAGGTGCCGTCCCGGAGCGCGGTTCCCGGATTGACCCTGCTGAGGCGCCATGCCGAGAATCCTCCCGCCAGCGCGGAAACCGCGGCGGACAGCAGGACTGTGCCCGCTGCCAGAAGAAGAACCGTGCCGGTCCCCGGCATCAGGTACGGAAGCCCCAGGCTGTTTTCGATCAGCGCTGAAAACGCGAAAACCCCGATCGCGGCAGCGCCGGTGCCGGCAATGCCTCCGGCCAGTCCGCATACCGCGGATTCCGTCAGCGCCATCCGGCCCAGCATGCTCCTGGACGCGCCGAGAAGGCGGAGAACGGCAAACTCCCTGGAGCGTTCCCGCACGATCAGGATATACGCCAGCAAAAGAATGACAAACGCCAGCACCCAGACCGCGATAATCATTCCCGTTACGGTGCGGCTGATTCCGGCCAGGCTGTCGGAAACCCCCGTAATCATGGAGCGGGTTCTGACCGCTGTTACCTTCCGGAGCTTTCCGGTCAGCGCCGAATTGACCGCGCCGATGTCATATCCGTCCTTCACTTTGATATAGACCGCGGAAACCACGGAGTCGTCCCCGCTGGATATCCTGTGGCTGACGCCTTTTTCCTCCGCGGCGGCCAGCAGGGTTTTCATGGTGTCCATATTGCAGTAAACGGCGGTATCCAGCCCTGTTCCCGTGGGCTCCAGGCAGGCGATGACCTTGCACCGCTGCTCATAAATCCGCAGGATTTTCCCGATGCCGGCTTCCACCCTGCAGCCGACGACCACGTCCATGTCTCCCAGTTCCCCGGTCAGGCTGCGCGCGATCCAGGGCTGAACCGTAAAGTCCCTGGAAGGGTCAATCCCGATCACCTGGATCTTCACGGAACAGCAGTCCGCTTTCAGCGACGCCAGAAAGGTCTGCGGCGCGGCCTTTTCGACGCCGGGCACTTCCATGGCCTTCCCCGTCACGGCGGCGTCCATGTAGAACGCGCCGGTGGTTCCCTGCAGGAACATGTTCTGAAAACTGACCTTGCTCTGCGCCTCGGAAGGAACGAGAATAATGTCGGCGCCGAGCCTGGCCTCCAGGCTCTGAAGCCCGGTGCGCAGGGAAAGCACAACGACGGACCCGCCGAATACGGACAGCGCGAGGAAGGCGGTCAGAAGCGCCAGCGCGGCCGTCCGCCCCGGCTTCCGGACCAGGTTTTTCACAGATAATGAAAATATTCTCATCGCCGGATTACTTTATTCCTTTCCCCGCTCTGGCGCAGAGCCACGCGCCGGCCAGCGAAGCCAGACCGGCGGCTGCGAACAGAATGATCATGGCGGGCTGCGTCACCGCCCGGCAGCGCATACTGCTCATGCGGCAGAGGCTGATCAGCGTTCCGGGCGTCAGGACGCCCAGCACGCTGACAGCCGCCCCGCTCAGGTATGCCCCGAAACGGGCGCGCGCGGAAAGCAGCGCCTCCACAGCGATCACAGCCAGCAGGCAGCCCAGGCCGAGAAGCGCCCGGCCTGCCCACCAGCAGGCGCCCACGCTTCCGTCGTCATGGACGCAGGGGCTCAGAAAAGTGAAGCTTCCGATGGCGATCACCAGCGCGGAAATCAGCATGATACATCCCGGAATGATCTGTTTTCTCATATGCGGCCCCGTCACTTTCCGAAGTTTTCATTGATGACTTCGCGCGCCACCTTGCCGTGCTCCAGCACAATCGTACGCTGCGCGGCATCCGCCACCTCCGGGTCGTGCGTAACCACGATCAGGGTTGTTCCCTCCCGGTGCAGCTGCGCGAACAGATCCAGGACAATATTTTCGTTGGCTTCGTCCAGGTTGCCGGTCGGCTCGTCCGCCAGGATCAGTTCCGGATGGTTGATCAGCGCCCTCGCAACGCAGACGCGCTGCTGTTCGCCGCCGGAAAGCTGGCTCGGAAGATGCCGGGCCCGTTCCCGCAGGCCGACGCGTTCCAGCGCCTCCAGCGCTTCCTTTTCATCCGGCATGGAGTGGTAATACTGGCTGACCATCACGTTCTCCACGGCCGTCAGGTAATTGACCATGTGGAACTGCTGAAAGATCAGGCCGATCTTGTCCCGCCGGATATCCGTCAGGCTTTTGCTGCTCTCCTTGCTGATATCCACGCCGTCCAGCAGGACCTCACCCTTTGTGGGTTTGTCCATGCAGCCGATAATGTTCATCATGGTGCTCTTGCCGCTGCCGGAAGGGCCCATGATCGCGACCCATTCGCCCTGGTCCACATGCAGGGAAACGTTGTCCAGGGCTTTCAGTTCCCCGTAGATTTTGGAAATATTTTTCAGTTCAAGCAGGCTCATTGTTATTCCTCCCCCCGTTCATTCAATCAGCGCACAGCAACCTCCGGCGGACAGCACACTGTGCTGACGCTTCATTCGCCTTTCAGGACAATCGCGGGATCGATCGCCACCGCGCGTTTAATGGGCAGCAGGCAGCTCAGCGCCGCAATCAGCATGGAAACAATAACGGCGATGGGCAGCAGCAGCGGCTGGAAGCTGATCGACGAGCCGAATACGTTCACGCTGACCACCTGCGCAAAAACAAAGCCGAGGAGTCCGCCCATGACGCCGCCCAGCAGACCCAGGAACATCCCTTCGCCCAGGAACTCCGCCCGGATGGATCCGTCGGAAGCGCCGAGCGCCTTCCGCAGGCCGATCTCCCGCCGGCGTTCGGAAACCACCGCCATCATGGTGGTGGAAACGCAGATCATTGTCAGCAGCAGCACCACCAGCGTCACCAGGAACACCAACGCCGTCAGCTTCTCCAGCACGGAGGCTTCCGACCGGGTGACGCGCTTGACCAGCCTTGCCTGAATGCCGCTGCTGCCCTGTGTAATGGCGTCCGCGTACGCTTCCAGCTGTTCCGCGCCGGCGGAAACACTCAGTTCAGCCACATCCAGCTGTTCCGATCCGGTGAGGGTTTCCATGTCCTCCAGGGACATGAATACATAATCCTCTTCCTCCCCGCCGGTGGTCAGAACGCCTGTGACCGTAAAGTTCAGCGTCTGCGGTTTCGCGGCGTTTTCCGCCACCCGGGCGGTATTGATCGCCTGCACCACCGCTTCCGATGTCACCGTCGCGCCGGTGAGCGCGTCTGTGTCCTCTCCCAGGGTCAGCGGAAGCGTTTTTCCGATAAACTGATTCAGGAAAGCTTCGTCCTCCGCAACCCGTCCGCCGTATTCCGGCGTCTGGGTGCCGGCGTTGATTTCAACGGACGCGATGGCCGCCTGCCCGTCCAGCTTCACGCTGACATAAACGATTCCGCCGCCGAAACCCTCCGCGCTTCCGGCCAGTTCCGCGTCCGGTACCCGGCTTTCCTCCGGGCCCGCGGCTTCCGAAGAAGCAGCCGGCTGGTAAGTCAGCTCCATGGTGGAGCCGGCCTTTACGCCGATGGTATCCGCAATGCTCTTTCCCACCAGCACCTCCCGGGTGTTTTCCGGATATGCCCCCTCAATGCTGAAATAGGGGCTTGTTTTGGGCACCTGGGAAAAGTCCGTACCCGCCGCCGTAAAGGACTGCTGGCGGGACGTCATGTCCAGGCGGACATAGCGGTACGGCGCCGCGCCGATCAGTTCATCCCGCGGAATGCTTTCGAGCGCGCCGGCGAGACCTTCCCGGTTCAGGACCGCGCCTTCCTGCGGAAGGATCAGCATATTGGCCCCGTAGGAACGGAACTGGGCGCCCATCTGCCGGGGAACGTCCACATAGATCGTCACCAGCCCGGCCAGAATCGTCGCGCCGATTCCGATGGACAGCAGCGCGATCAGCATCCGCGACCGCCTGCGCAGCAGCGAAGCCGTAACCATGCGCAGGAACATTCTTTTCTTTGACATAATTACTGTCCTCCGTGTAAGACTTCAGCGGGACGCAGACGCAGCACCATCCGAATCGCGGGAAGGCTGCCCGCGACGGTAACCAGCGCGATCAGGCCTGCCACAATCGGCGCAACCTTCGGGTCCATATCGATGGACGACCCGAATACGCTCTGCCCGATCAGCTGCGCAAACCCGAAGCCCATCAGATATCCCGCGGCGAATCCCAGCAGCGCCGTGATCAGGATCTCCGTCATCACCACGCCCGTGATGGAGCGGTCTTTGGCTCCGATCGCTTTCAGCAGGCCGATTTCCTTGCTGCGTTCCATGACGGAGGCGGTTACCAGGTTGGAGATGCCCAATGCGGAGCCGACAAGGCTCAGCCCGGTAATCAGGATCATCAGGAGCTTCGTCTTGTCCAGGATCGTTCCTTCGCTTTCGGCAACCTTCCGTACGGCCGTTGCGACAGAACCCGTGATCACTTCCTGGATCTGGTAACAGATCGCGGAAACATAGGCCGTACAGTACCAGGTTTCATAATCCCGGCTGCTGAGCGCGGCGGGATTCTTTGCCGCGCGGCGGGCCAGATCGTTGTCCGGTGTAGTCAGCGCAGACACTTCAATCGAAGCCACCTTGTCCTCCCGGTCCGTCAGGGCCTGCACCAGGTCCAGCGTCGCGTAAATCTGCTCATCCTCGTCTCCGCCCGCGTCATATACGCCAATGAGCGTTACATCCTTTTCCCCGCGGCTTCCCTTCAGATGAATCACGTCCCCGGCATGCCAGCCTTGGCGTTCCGCCAGAACCGCGCCCGCCATGATCTCTTCGGAGGCGTTCGCGTCCTTTTCATCCAGCCAGCGGCCTTCCGTGATATCCCACCAGGAGCGCATGCCGACAACGCCCGCGTCCAGGCTTTCACCTGTCGGCAGGTCCAGGTGGTGATTGAACCAGGTGCCGGTAACCTCCGCCGTGCTGCCGTCCGGCAGCTCCGCCTGCATATCCAGGAAAGGCGTAAAGTCCACAATGTTGAACGCCCAGAAAATCGTTTTCAGCTTTCCGAGCTCATTCTCCCGCAGATAGGCCGTATTCAGCTCCGCTCCCCCGCCGACATCATAGATATCCGACAGCAGGGAGGAGTCCTTGGGCTTTACCACGATGTTGGCGCCGTAGTTTTTCAGTTCCTTGTTGACCTTTTCCTCCACGCCCAGGACAACATTCAGCATCCCTGTTGCAAGGGACGCGCCCAGGGCAATCGTCAGCGCGATCAGCAGCATTTTTCCCTTCTGGTGGAAGAGCACACCGCGTATCATTCGAAACAGCATATTACCGGGATCCTTTCTGAATTCTTTCTCACACAGCATCCGAAGGGGTCTGCAATCGGAAAGCCCCCTTATCTGAACTTCTTCCCACACAGCGACCGAAGGGGTTTAAGGGGGCGATCGGAAAGCCCCCTTATCTGAACTTCTTCCCACACAGCAGCCGAAGGGGTTTAAGGGGGCGATCGGAAAGCCCCCTTATCTGAACTCTTTCTCACCCGCAGCCAGGTCTTCCAGCCTGAAAACAAGATTCCCGTCCTTCACTTCATAGGCCAGCGGAATCGGATTGCACCCGCCCTTGAACCCGATGGTGTTGATATTCATCACCACATCGCATCGTTTGCATATGATCTGTCCGTTCCGCTCGAAGTAGCCGGCGTTCCCGCACACCTCACAGGCGTCCAGTCCGACGCCGTAGCTGGCGGAATTCGGCTTTTTCACCACGATCCAGCGGATGTCGATATTCTTTTCAGTCCTGTATTCAAAGCGGTGCAGATGCCCGTCGTTCACAGCCTCAGCGGAAACGAGAATCACGCCCGCGTCCCGGTCCACCGTGTAGTTTTCCGGCGCCGAAAGCTCCACCTGCCGGGTGTCGTCTGTTTTGACAACCGTCAGGATCAGGCAGAACAGCAGGATGCAGGCCAGCGTCCCCGCGGCTCCCCTCCGCCAGCGCCGGTTCCGCGCCTTCAGCTTGCGCAGCTGCGCCGGATTGTCATACTTCTCCCGCAGGATGGTTCCCTGGCGGAAGAAGAATACCAGCAGCAGGACCGCCGTTCCGGCGGCAATCCAGTGGAACAGCATGGCGTTTTTTGCTGTAAACATCATCCAGTTTCCGATCCATCCGTACGCCTCGTCACTGTATTTCACAGACCACCCGAGCCATTTCGCCCGGTTGACCCACGGAACAAAGAACCGCCCGAAACAGTAGACGGAAAAAGCAATTAGATTGAAATTCAGTACGGAAGGAACCCACGCGTAAGGCTTTATTTCCAGCGCGCAGCGTGAAAGCAGGCGCGAATAGATCAGCAGCAGAACCAGCGCGCCGAGCCATCCGGCCATGCGCACAAGATAGTAGGCGGAAAGATATCCCTGCCCCATGGTATTGAAGCTGAAGGGATACAGCAGCACGCCGGGCAGCGAGTAAAAGATCATCACGGCGGACAGCAGGGAGCCGGCGCAGCTCAGCAGGACGCTGCCCGCTCCCGCGGACTGTTTCTCCCTCCTGGCGAAGCAGACGGTAAACACAAGGAAGAGAACCGTCAGCGCCATCAGCACCGCGTAAATATAATGATTCCAGTGACTGGAAATAATCAGCTTCGTATTGTATTTCAGAACCGCGAGGATAACGGAGGCAAGAACTCCGGCGCAGAGCCCCGCCCCGTGGATCCGGCGTCCTTTGCGCCTGGCCGCGCGGGAAAGCATCGTATGCATCAGAGCGGCATACGTTACTGTAAGGAAGAGATCCTGGACCACCATCCAAAGATACTTGAACACAGCAAGGCCTCCAAAAAGCAAAGATCATAAACATGCCAAATGCTGGCGCCCCACCGACGCAGGCGCCGTCGGCGCCTGCGCCCCCGCGGATGGAGCGCCAGCATAAAAGGGATCCTTTACAGGTACAGGCTTTATACGATTACCATTCCTTGGCGAATTTCCAGCCCGTCCAGGTGGCGGTCAGCGGCTCGGCCCAGAAACCGTCCTTGGCTTCGACGCCGGTCTCCGCGTCCACGTGGAGCAGATAGCCGTTCTCGGCCGGGCTCTTGACGTACAGCGTGATGCTGTATTCGCCTTCGGGCAGCGGAATATTGTTGCCGTAGTGCGGGCCGTCAGAAGCCGCCATGGGCATCATGGAACCGGAATAGACTTCCTTGCCTTCCGTATCCTTGATCACGAAGTCGATGCTCAGGTAGGGCACCCAGCCGTCCACCGGGAAGCCGTAGGGATTCTCGTTCGCGGTCAGGTCCACTTCAATGTGCAGGTCAGAACCTTCCTTGGGGGTCGCGTTTTCGGCGGGAGCCATATCCACGGGCTGGAAATAAACCATATCCATGGTCATGAATCCGACTTCCTGTTCACCTTCAACGCCCAGGGGATATTCATCAAAACCGGCTTCCTCTTCCGCCAGGGAAACAGCGGAAACAGCAAAGAGCATCATCGCGGCCAGCAGCAGTGCAACCAACTTTTTCATGTCAGGGTTCCTCCTCTTTCTTGGGTTCATTTTGTATATCCGGCACAGCGCGCCCGGGCTCCGGCGAAGCGCGGGCTCTGGCAGAGCCTGTGGTCCGCACGCTGCGTGGGTATCAGTTTTGGGCGGCCTGCGCCTTCAGGGCGCTGATCTTTCCGCGGTAATGGGCGATCATGAACGTAACCAGCAGAACGATCGCCAGAATCAGCTGCGGCACCAGCGTTTCCAGCCAGGGATAGATTCCGAAGATCTGAATCACGTCGTTTTCCGGAACGCCGGGAACGCGCAGCGTCAGGTCAAAGACATTGCCTTCCGCCAGCTCCTTGATGCCGCTGCCCAGGAAGCTGACGCACATCACCGCCATCAGGATGGACGTGGCTGTAAAGAAGACTTTGATTGGCAGCCTGATGGACAGTTTCGTGATCGCCAGGTAAACGAAGACCAGCAGGACGCATCCCGCGCCGAAACCGGCCCAGACCATTCCGGGATTACCTTCGCTGAGCATCGGCTGATAGAACAGCACGACTTCCGCGCCTTCCCGGAAAACGCTCAGGAACGCCGTAAAGGCAAGGGCGAACGCGCTGCCCTGTTCCACCGAGGACTGAACCTTTCCGTCGATAAACCGGCTCCAGCTGGCGGCCTCTGCTTTGGAAATCATCCAGTTGCTGACATAGAACAGCACGCAGACGGCAATCAGCGCGGTAATTCCCTCAATAACCTCCTGCGCCAGGCCGGCGCCTACAAACGCCTGCTTGGCCCACGCCAGCACCGCCGCCGCGGCGAAGCTTGCCGCGATACCGGCAGCCGCGCCGATATAGACGTTCTTCACGCTGCGGCTGTTTCCGCTCTTCATCAGGTAAGCGATAATCGCCGCGATCACCAGGATCGCTTCCAGGCCTTCGCGCACGATGATTCCGAAGGCGCCCAGGAAGGTCAGGAGCTTCGGATCGCTCTGCTTTTCTTCCGCGGCTTCACCCGCTTCCGCGGCGCCGGCACTCTCACCGGCTTCCGCGGCTTTCGCTTCGGCGTTCTTTGTGTCGATGGCTTTCGCGTATTTCAGGACGGTGTTTTTCGCCTTGTCGGTCGCCGTGCGGTATTTGTTCTTCTGGTATTTTTCAGCTCCGGAGGCCGCCAGGCCGCGCAGATCGGAAAAGCATTTTTCCATGGACTGCCGCTCTTTGAGTGAAAGATCTTTATAGATGGCGTGATCCAGTCCGGATTCTTCATATACCGAATAATACGCAGTGTTCAGGTTGTCCGACGCGGCGCCGAAGTCTTTGTCCAGATACCCCATGTAGGCGGTGTCCAGCAGCTCCTTGACCAGCGTCGCGGCCTCGTACCAGCTGGCGTACTTTGCCGCTGCGTTCGGATCCGCGGAATATTCGGGGTACGGATCGGCCGCGGCCGGTTCGCCGCGCAGATAAAACCTGGTTTCGCTCTGTACGCCGCCCTGCATGGCTGCCAGCTTGTTTCCGTCCTCCCGGATCATCGCCTTCAGCTTTGCCAGCGCGCTGCGGACGGCGATTTTCGTCTCGGTTGTTTCATTTTCTTTTTTGACAGCGGCCTTGCACGCCGAAAACTGCATTTCAACCGCGTTCTTGCGGTTCCCGCTGATGTAGCTCATGGTCTGGCGTTCAAAGCCTGTCGTTTCGTAAACCCGGAAATAGGCGTTGCTTACGTTGTTATAGGCTGCCGCGGCATCCCCGTCCAGATATGCCTCAAAAGCGGCGTCCAGGAATTTATCGATTTCGTCCGCGGCATCCGCCCAGCGGGTGGAAGCCGCTTCCTCCCCGGCGCCGCACGCCGGAAACGCCATCACCGCAATTGCCAGAATGCAAAGTATTCCAGTGAAAAACCTCTTTCGCATGCCCGTTCTCACCTCGTTAAACACCTGCAACGTTAGCAACTGCTAACTTGCATGGAAAATCTTAACACACATTTTGGGACAGCGTTATCCTGTTATTGACTTCTTGAAAAGAAACGTTTGTCTAAAATCGACCTTTTCCCCTTTTTTCTGTGAAATGATGGAAAAATTGGTTAGATTATGCTAATATATTCAACTGGTTAGAAGAATCTAATCAAAACTGTACTGCCAGCAGGAGGGGATCCGTATGGAAAATGAACCGGTCCGGCACGGCGAAGTCCCTGAATCCGGAAAAAAGAAAAACGGCAGTGAAGCCCTGGCGCAGGCAGCGTCAGCGTATATTGAAACACACTTCAGGGAAAAGTTTTCCCTTCGGAAAATGGCGGAAAGCCTGTTTGTAAACGGAAGCTATCTGCTGCGGGTATTCAAAAAAAACAAGGGCTGCACGCCGCTTGCCTATCATAACCGTATTCGCTGCGAACAGGCAAAGGAGCTGCTCGCCCATACCGGCGAGGAGATCTCTGAAATCGGGGAATCCGTCGGATTTGTCTCCTCCGCCCATTTTTCGCATGTTTTCAGAAGAACGGAAGGCTGCACGCCCACCGAATACAGAATCAGCCATCGCGTCTTCCGGGAAAAGGAAGAAGATACACGCTTATAAAACCCTATTTGCCGCCGCCCTCCGGCAGCGCGGCGAGCAGCCGTTCCGAAACGTCGCGGAACTCTTCCGGCCTCACCTTTGCCTCTTTCCGGTCAAAGGTCAGCAGGCCGTTTGTTTCGTCCTCCACGTCTGAAACCTGCGTATATACGGCCGCGCAGAGCCCCCGCGGGATCAGGGGAAGCACCTGCTCCAGGTACAGCGCCCGCAGTTCGCGGACAAAGGATTCCCGGTCCTCAAAAGTCCTGTACCCGTACGTCTTTTCCAGGTTGAAGCTGTGCTCCGGGTATTTCAGGGTCCATCCGCCGAATTCCGACAGGAACTGCGGGCGGTCCTGCTCCCCGGTACGCAGCGGCTTGAAATAGATATGCAGGCTTTCCACGTCGCTCAGCTTCCGGGCAAACCAGCCGGAGGTGCTGTCGATAAACCTGGTTCCGTCCAGCGCCTTCAGGCGGGTGTACACCTCGTCCGCGCTGAACTGCCCCCAGCCTTCGTTGAAGATCGTCCACAGGCAGACGGACGGATGGTTTCCGAGCAGCCGGACGGTCGCGTCCATCGCGTTCAGGAAATTCCGCCGGCTCTCCCGGTTCCGGTTCAGCAGGGGGTCATTCCGCCTCAGCCCGATCCCGAAGGTCGGCATCACGGTGTCCCGCAGATACCGGTATCCTCCGCAGTTCACCATATCCTGAAACACAGCCATACCCAGGCGGTCGCAGTCGTAATAGAACTGTTCCGGCTCAATCTTGATATGCTTCCGCAGCATGTTGAAGCCCAGCGCCTTCATCGCCCGGATATCGTCCGCGAAGCCTTCCGGCGACGCGGGTGTATAGAGCCCGTCGCTCCAGTATCCCTGATCCAGCAGGCCGTGGAAAAAGTACGGCTTTCCGTTCAGACACAGCCGCTGCTTTCCCTCCGCCCGCCTGATTTCCAGCGTCCGCAGGGCGAAATAGGACTCCACCCGGTCTTCGCCCGCCTCCGCCGTGAACCGGTACAAATGCGGATTCTCCGGGCACCAGTATACCGGGTTCTTCACCGTGATCCGGACTTTTCCGCCGGCCATCCGGTAGCGGACGCCGTCCAGCTCCGCCGTTCCGTCTTCCGCGCCTTCCGCGGTAATCTCCGCCGTATCCCCGTCCGTCCGAATCACCAGGCCGCGGATATACCGCTCCGGCACCGGCTCCAGCCATACGGTCTGCCAGATGCCGGACACCGGCGTATACCACATGCCGCCGCGCCTGATCTTCTGTTTTCCCCAGGGATGCCGGTGCGACACGTCGTTCACGGCGTCCACGGCGATCTCGTTCTCCCCGTCCCGGACCAGGTCCGTAATATCCGCGGAAAACGGCAGATAGCTTTCCGCGTGAACGGCCGCTTCCTTTCCGTTGACACGGACCTCCGCGGTCCGGCTGACGGCGCCGAAATGCAGCAGGATCCGCCTGCCGCGCCATTCCGCCGGCAGGGTGAAACGCCTGGAATACGTCATTTTCCTGCCGTACCGCATCTTCGCGTCCAGCCCGGAAAGCAGGCTTTCCGGACAGAAGGGCACCTGAATCTTCCCCCGGAGCTTTCCGTGCGCGAAATCCCATTCCCCGTTCAGGCACAGCCAGTCCTTCCGGACCATCTGCGGCCTCGGATACACGTTCCACGGAATGCCGGCCGGGGCTTCCCCGGCGGCAGTAAACAGTTTCTGCATAATTCCCTCCGGCGGACAGGCTTCCCGGACACCTGCCCGTCCCTGTTACTGTATGACCGATTCAGCCGACCGTCAACTGTTCCATGATTTCCGCGACATCCCCGCGGATCACCAGCGACGCCTGTTCCTCCGCCGGGATCGGATCCCGGTTCAGCACCACCAGGTTCTTCCCGCGGAAGTGGCTGATGAATGACGCCGCCGGCTCCACGGCCAGGGATGTCCCGGCGACGATCAGCGTATCCGCGTTTGTGATCTCCCGGATCGCCCCGATGCATACATATTTCTCCAGCGGTTCGCCGTACAGGACGATATCGGGCCGGATCACGCCCCCGCACTCAGCGCAGCGCGGAATCCCTTCCGAACGCAGGATGGCTTCCATCGGGTAAGCCGCGTTGCACTCCATGCAGTGGTTCTCATGCACATTTCCGTGAAGTTCATAGACCCGGATGTTCCCGGCGGCTCTGTGCAGACCGTCCACGTTCTGCGTCACGATGCCCCGCAGCCTGTCCGCCTGTTCCAGCTCGAACAGCTTCCGGTGCGCCGCGTTGGGCTTCGCCTCCGGATACAGGAGATGCTTCCGGTAGTAATCAAAGAACCGCTCCGGCTGCAGATAAAAGAAGGATCTGCTCAGGATCATCTCCGGGGAAAGGCCGCCTTCCTCCTCCGCGAACAGTCCGTCCGCGGACCGGAAATCCGGAATGCCGCTGGCCGTGGAAACCCCGGCCCCGCCGAAAAACACGATCCGGCGCGACCGGTCCGTGATCTGCTGCAGTCTGCTGATCTCTCCGGATTGCATCTTTTTCCGTTCTCCTTCCCTGTACAGTCCTTTCGGAGACTGTTTTTTCAGATCCCGCGGTTTTCCTGCTGTTTCCGTCCGTCCCGGGATGGTATAATGGTTTAAAACATAAAACGTTTACGGGGTGCGCAGCATGGAATTCATCGATCTTTCAGGCATATGGGAATGTTCCGTTCCCGGGCAGTCCGGCACCGCCGTCCTTCCCGGCACGCTGGACGAAAACGGCTTCGGTGAGGCGGACGATCCCCGCCGGCAGTGGAAAGCCGCGGAAATCCGGGAGCGCGGGATCTGGCGGGAGGGCGATCCGATCCTCACCCGACTCACCCGCAAAAAGGTTTTCGAAGGCGAAGCCCGGTTCAGCCGGACCCTTTGCTGGAACCCGCCCGCCGGCCGCCGGATCTTTCTCGAGTGCGAGCGGACGAAACAGCTGCGCCTGGCGGTGAACGGCCGGGAAGCGCCGCCGGCGGAACCGGTCTGCCTGTCCGCTCCCTCCGTGTTTGAGGTCACCGGCCTCGTAACCGGAGAGGATACCTTCGTCCTGACTTCGGACAACAGCATGCCCGGCTGGCCCCGGGACGCGATCGTCTACGCTTCCGCCGCCTCGGATGAAACCCAGACAAACTGGAACGGCGTCACAGGGTATCTCCGCCTGCGGACGGAACTGCCCGATTACATCTCCGGCGTCCGGGTATACCCCCGCGGGAACCGGGCGGAGATCCGGATCGGGCTGGATCTCGCCGGAGACCGGCAGATCCTCCTTCGCGTTTCATCCCCCGCGCTTTCGCGGGAGGAAACCGTTCCCGTACAGGGAAAAGCCGGCGTCAGCGAAATACGCTGCGCTGCGGCCCTGCGCCCGGACGCTGCGCGCTGGGACCTGGGGGAAGGCGTCCTCCATTCCCTGACCGTTTCAGCGGACGGAATGGAAAGCCGCGCCGTATCTTTCGGCATCCGGGATTTCTGCGCCAGGGAGGGGCATCTGGCCCTGAACGGCCGCCGGATCTTCCTGCGGGGGGAAACGAACTGCGCGGCGTTCCCGGAAACCGGGTATATCCCCGCGGATACCGCGTCCTGGCGGCGGATTCTGGAAACCTACCGGGCATACGGCGTAAACTGCGTGCGTTTCCACAGCCACTGCCCGCCGGAAGCAGCCTTCACCGCTGCGGACAGCATGGGCATGCTGATGCAGCCGGAGCTCTCCCACTGGGACCCGGAGCACGCCTTCGCCTCGCCGGAATCCCGAAGCTATTATACCACAGAAGCCCTGCGGATTCTCAGGCATCTGGCAAACCATCCGTCCTTCGTGATGCTCACTCTCGGCAACGAGCTGCATTACGATGAAAACTGCTGTGCCTTTACCGGCGCCCTGCTGCGGAAGCTGCGGGAGCTGGATCCCACGCGCCTGTACGCAAACGGCTCCAACGCCTTCTACGGGGCGAAAGGGCCGGATCCGGACAGCGATTTCTTTACCGCCAGCGACGACCGGGAACGGATGCTGCGGGCAGCCTCCGCGGAATTCAAAGGCTGGCTGAACCGGGACACGCCCGCCTCCGTCCGGGATTATTCCGCCGAAATGGCGCTCCTGCGGCAGTCTTCGGACGCGCCCGTATTCTCCTTCGAGGTCGGACAGTATGAAGTGCTCCCGGATTTCGGGGAGATCGGGATGTACCGCGGAGTCACCTTCCCCGCCAATCTGCTGCATATGCGGGAAAAGATGCGCGCCGCCGGGCTGGAGGGTGTCTGGACCCGGATGGTAAACGCCTCCGGGGAAAACGCCCTGCAGTGCTACCGCGCCGAAGTGGAAGCCGCCCTGCGGACGGAGGCTTTCAGCGGCATCTCCCTGCTGAGCCTGCAGGATTTCCCGGGACAGGGCACCGCGCTGGTCGGCATGATGAACGCCCATCTTGTGCCGAAGCCCTTCGGTTTCGCGCAGCCGGAACGCTTTTCCGCCTTCTTCCGGGACGTGCTGCCGCTGGCGCTGCTTCCGCGGTTTGTGTATACCGCAGGGGAGGAATTCCGCTTCGCCGTGCGGATCGCGAACTACGGCAGGGCAGACCTGGAAGGCCCCTGCATCTGGTCGCTGACCGGGGACGGAGCAGCGTTTTCCGGGGAAACAGCGTCTTTCCGGGTCCCGGCCGGATCCCTGTCCGGAAAACACGAAATCCGGATCCGGCTCCCCGGCCTGCGGAAAGCCGCGCGGCTGACGCTGGCGCTGGAATACAGCGGAAACAGCAACGGCTATCCGGTCTGGGTCTATCCGGACGCGGAGCCGGCCTGCCCGGCGGACGTGTATGAATGCCGCGCGCTGGATGAAAAAGTCCGGTCGGTGCTTGCCGCCGGCGGCAGGGTATACCTGGCGCCGGACAGCACCGCGGAAGCGCTCCCCCGCTCCGTACAGGCGCAGTTCAGCCCGGATTTCTGGTCGGTGTGCACCTTCCCGTCCCAGTCCGGCTGCATGGGGCAGCTGATCGACGCGGAGCACCCCGTATTCCGGGATTTCCCCACGGAATCCTTCAGTTCCTGGCAGTGGCAGCCCATGGCGGGCAGCCGGGCTATCCTGCTGCCCCACCCGATGAAAACCATCATCGCGGAGATGGATTCCTGCGCGCTGCTCCGCCCCATGGCGCAGCTGTTCGAGTGCCGCTGCGGCGGTGGACGCCTGATGGTCTCCTCCATGGGCCTCCATCACGCCGGGCAGGCGCCGAATGTCCGGGCACTGAAAAAAGCCATATATGACTATATGGCTTCGGATCTGTTCCGGCCGGAGGAGGAACTGGCCTTCGAAACCGCGGCGGAATTCCTGCCGGCCCGTTAAGATCCCGGTCCGGCCGGCTGTTCTGCCGCTTCACCTGAACCACTTCTCCGGCAGGTATGCCCGCTGGTTTTCCAGCATGTCGTCAAACAGCTTCTGTCCGTCCGCGGGCGTCACATACGCCAGCTGCGGATCGTTCATAAAAGTGGTGAACCCCAGCTTCCGGTCGCAGCGCAATGCTGTCCGCAGGGTATTTTCCTGGTTATACACATGCCTTGCCACCAGCGGCAGAATATTGGACGGAACGGGGCCCGCGCAGACGGGATCGATCCGGTCCAGGCCGAAGACCGCGTTGGTCTCCACCACCGCGCCCGCCGGCAGGTTCGGAATCTGTCCCCGGTTCGGCACGTTCACATTGGAAACCAGGTCTCCCAGGCCCAGCAGCGCCTTCATCAGCAGATGCCCTTCCTCGCCGGAGCCGGTCAGCTCCACGGGTTCCTTCCCGCTGATCAGGTCGTCGGAGCGCTGCAGCCGGCGCCGCAGATCCTCCTTGCGCCAGGAAACGGGCGTCAGGCCGAACTTCCACGCTTTCACCGTTTCCGGATCCCGGGTGTACCACGGCGCTGTGAACTCCGCCAGATGGCGGTCCCCCGCGGCGGCGATCGCGCCGTAGCGGCGGAACAGGTCGAACTTCACCCGGTGGGCGCAGTTGAAAAAGCTGTTCATCCAGTTGTCGTCCTTGCTTTCCTCATAGCCCTCCTCCGCGTACTTGTCCGCGAAGGCGGCGTACAGGGGCATCAGATCCATGCCCTCCCAGGACGCTTTCGTAATCCACGTGAAATGGTTGATGCCGGTGACCGTGGTGTGCAGGTCCTGCCGTTTCACACCCCCGATGCCGCATTCGCTTTTCAGCATGGAGCACAGCAGCTTCTGGGTGCCGAAAACCTCGTGGCAGCAGCCGAAAGCCCGCACCTGCGGGAATACTTCATACAGCGTCCGGACGCAAAGGCTCATGGGGTTCGTGTAGTTGATCACCCAGGCCTCCGGCGCGTAATCCCGGATGGCTTCCGCGATGGTCACGAACATGGGAATCGTACGCATTGCCCGCATGAAGCCGCCCGCGCCGACCGTATCGCCCACCGGCTGCCAGATCCCGACGCGTTCCGGCAGGTGCACGTCGCTTTCCATTTCGTCAAAGGTGGCGGGCAGGATGGAAATCACCGCGAAGTCCGCGCCCTGCAGCGCCTCCTTCAGGCTCCCGCTGACCTCGTATTCCCAGCGGGAAACCGCGTCCGGATGCGCGCTGATCTTCCGCCCGATCACCTGGTTCCGCTCCGCGGCCTCCCGGTCGATATCATACAGCCGGATCGTACCGCACAGGTCCGGGTCCGCCGCCAGATCCTTCATAAACCCCCAGGCCCATCCGCGGGATCCTCCGCCGATATAGGCCACCGTAAGATGCCTGTTCCGCTTCGCTTCCTTTTCCATCTTTCCGTATCCTCCTTCTTCCCTTCCGCCTTTTTCTTTTCCCGGTCCGCCGGCCGTCAGCAGGCCTGCCGCTTCCAGCCGCCGGGCCGTAAAGGCCGCGAACCGTTCCGCGCCGGCCCGCCGCGTATGGGCGTTATCCTCCTGTCCTTCGGGACGCCCGGGTTCCTCGCCGGGCGCCGTATGCATAAACAGCGCCTTGCTGCCTTCCTCCCCCATCTCCGCCACGATCCGGAAGCTTTCTTCGTATGCGTCGATCAGCGGCACCCGCATCTCCTTTGCAACGGAGCGTACGGCCGCCGGATATTCGCCGTGGGTCGGCTGCAGGACACCGTCCTGCCAGATCCGCATGCAGATCGGAGTCAGCAGCACCGGCACGGCGCCCTTTTCCCGGGCAGTCCGCACAAAATAAGCCAGATTCTCCCGGTATGCTCCCCAGGCAGCCGCGTAGCGCTCCGGCTTTTTTTCGTTTTCGTCGTTGTGTCCGAACTGGATCAGTACCAGGTCTCCCGGACAGGCATCCCGCTCCGCGGGTTCCAGCCGTTTCTCCTCCAGGAAGGTCCGGGTGCTGCGGCCGGCCATGGCGAGGTTGACCACCTTCACTCCCGGCAGGAAATCCCCCAGCAGCTGCCCCCAGCCGACCATCCGGGTTTTCTCCGGGTCATAGGACGCGGCGGTGGAATCGCCGCAAATGAATATCTGCTGCATCAGTCTCACATCTCCCCGCGCGTTTCTCTGTACTCACAGTTCCGCCGCGGCCCGTTCCAGGTACAGCCGCGCTGCTTCCGCGTTGTCCGGCACCGTGTTCTCCAGCGTCATGGGCAGGTTCCTTTCCTTCGCGAAGGCAAGCAGCTGCCCGTAGCGCATGGTGCCCAGCCCGCAGGCGCAGGCGTCCATCTTTCCGTCCGGCCCGATCACAAAATCCTTCATGTGCAGGATCCGCACCCGGTCCCCCAGCAGGGAAACCGCGTTCCGGATGATGTCCTCCGCCCGGTCCGCCGTCTCCGGGGAAATCAGGTTCACCGCGTCCAGGATGATCTGCAGATGGTCGGAAGGCAGCTCCTCCAGCATGCGGACGGCGCGCTCCGGCGTGGAAATGATGTGGTACCATACCGGCTCCACCGCCAGCACCGCACCGCATTCCTCCGCGCAGCGAACCACCGGCCGCAGGCTGTCCATGAACAGCCGGAAAGCCTCCTCGCTCTGCGGCGCCGGCTCCGCGAACCGGGATTCCGGATTCGCGAAGGTCTCCGTTCCCACCACCCGGGCGCCGGTCATCACCGCGAAGCGCAGGTGGGCTTTGTAGATTTCCTGCGTCCGCGCCCTCCGCTCCGGGTTCGGGTCCGCCAGGTTCAGGTAGCAGCCCAGCACCGCGCATTCCAGCCCGGATTCGTCAAAGGCCTGCCGTACGCGGGCCGCGTATGCCTCCGTCAGTTTCTCCGGCGCTTCCTGCATGGAGAAATCGTCCAGCACCTTGCTGAGCGCCGTGTGCGCGCAGGAAAATCCCTGTGCCCGGGCAAACGCCAGGCGCTCCTCCAGAGTTCCGTGCGCTGTGTCGTGAAGGCGAATGCCGATATTCATGTGTCGCTCCTCCTTTTTCTCATTTCAGGGTGATCCGAAGGGCGCCGATCCTGTCGTCGTACTGTACGGAAGCCCCTTCGATATGCGCCGCCACGGCGCTGACCTCCATCACGGGAATTCCCTCCGCCGTAACGTACGGCTGCCCGTCCATCAGGTTTTCCTTCCCGTCCTCCAGCAGGTGGGTTTCCCCCGTGCGGGCAACAATCCGGTGCCCGCCCGAAAGCATCACCAGCGTGCCCGACACGGGATCCCAGGTATATTCCATGCGTCCCGGCGACATCTGCCGGATCCTTTCCAGGATGCACAGAATGTTTCCCCAGACGCTTCCGCCGCGGTTCACGGCCCGCACGCCCCGGAAGTCCGGTTCCTGGCCATTCACCAGGATCTTGCAGTAGTTTTCTGCCTCCGGAACATACTTTATCCGGTCCAGCTCCGGAATCGGCGCGGTCCGGTTTTCCTCCGCGGGATAAATATCCGCCTCCCGCAGCGCCGGAATCTCCGGCACCAGCGGGTTCAGATCACAGGGGATCGTCTCCGCCGCCGCTTCCGCGGGCGGCAGCCCTGCCGCGGTGGCGGTCAGGCGGATCCTGCCGGGCGTCCGCGCGGAGCGCAGCAGCACCCGGTTCGTCCCGCATTCCGCGAAAACCCAGGCCTTCCCGGCCACGCTGTCCTGCCGTCCGTTTCCGTCGAACCGTCCGCTGTTGTATCCGCCCAGGAATTCGGCAGGGCCGTACACCCGGAAATCGATCCGCATGTCCGCCAGCGGGCAGGTCCGTCCCTGTCCGTCCGTAACGGTGACGTCCGCGTAGCACAGGTCCGCTCCGTCCGCCTTCCAGCCCTCCGGTGCGGTATGCATTTCCAGCTTGATCGCCGCGGGTTCCCCGGCGGTTTCGATGCGGTCCGCGCATACCGGCATGCCTGTAATATCATAGCCTTCCGCTTCCACCGCGCCGCTTTGGGTCACATCCACATCGGGAAAAACAAATACAAATCCGTCCTCCGGTTTTTCGCAGCAGCCGGCCTGTTGTCCGTTGACGCGCAGGACCACCTTTGCCACCGGGTAGCTGGCGATACAGTAAACCGTCTTCCGTTTCGGATCCCGGCGGACTGTTTCTTCCGTTTCCTCCCACCAGCTCCCGTTGAACCGCTTTTCAAAGGCCCGGTAGCTGTCCGGTCCTTCCTGCGGATAGTTCCAGTGGCCCAGGATTTTCACAGCCGGACGGGTGCTCTGCATGACCCGGAATACATCGAAACTCTGTTTCTTCACCCGGACAGCGTCCACGCGCCCGCTCATGCGCCCGTTTTCGCTCCAGCTCTGGCGCCCGTGCTGCGCGGAATCGGTCCAGCACAGGGCCGCGCAGGCGCTGTAAAGATTTTTCCCGGAAGCGCCGCCAATGCGGTCAAAAAAGAATTCGCTGTATCCCCGGGCGTTGGCCAGGGCCAGGTCTTCACTCGTCAGGTCGTAGAAATCCAGCCCCTTCTGCTTTCTTCCGCCCTTGCCCAGGTACCGGTTCCGGTAATCGTAATCCGGCGGGGTATAGTCATCCCATACCCTGCGCGGCGCTTCCTCCCGGCTGTACTCCGTCTCCGTAACCGGCCCGTGCTCCGCCAGAAACCTGGCGGCGTGGCGGTTCAGCATGGTCCCGGCGTACTCGCTTTCCGCCAGCACGTCCTCCGTGTTGATCGTCCGGCACCCCATAAAGCGGCCCCCGCGGGGATCCAGTTTCTCCTTCAGCAGCCGCATTTCCCGCATGTGCTCCGCGGAAATTGAGTTGTTTCCCGCTTCCCAGAACAGGATGGACGGATGGTTGCGGTAGGCGATGATTATATCCCGCATCAGTTCCGCCCGCTGGTCCCACTGCCGGCCGGACGCTTCCTTCTCCTTGTCTCCCGCCGGCTGGGTGCATACGATGCCCGCCCGGTCACAGGCCCGGATATCCGTCTTGCACGCGGCCACGTGCATCCACCGGATATGGTTGGCGTTGCTTTCCCGGATCCACCGGGCGTCCCGGTCATGCATCCATTCCGGAACGATGCCGCTGCCCGCCCACTCGTTCGATGCCCGCTGGGCGTATCCCCGCAGCCATACCGGTTTTCTGTTGATCAGGATGCCCCGGTCCGGATCGTATCCGGTCTCCCGGAAACCGGTAATGATTTCCTCCCGGTCCCGTTCTTCGCCGTTCCCGGTCAGGGTCAGCTCCACCCGGTACAGTGCAGGACGGGCGGGATCCCAGAATTCGAGCCCTCCGACCGCCGCGGAAAAGTGAATCACCTTTGTCCCGAAGGAATCCGTACGGGTCGGCAGGACTTCGTCCTCCGCCTGCGGAATCCATCGTCCCGTCTCCGCCTCGTACCGGTAGGCGTCCTCCGGAACCATGGAAACCGGCGGACAGTACGCCCCGGCCGGCGGAACCGTCTCCTCCCCGGACGCAAAGCATGCCGTTTCCCGTCCTTCCGGCGAGAGGATGCGCGCCTGCACGCGGCAGGCAGCGGGTTCCTGCGTCAGGTTCCGGATCTCCGCTTCCACGTGGATCCGCGCGGTATGCTTTTCCGGTTCAAAGCTGTCGGCATAGATATACGCGCCCCGGCTCTGCAGGTTTGCGTACAGCGGCAGCGTCAGGTGAAGCCCGTCCTTGAAGTGAATGCGCACCGGCTGGGAAAGTCCGCCGATCGAAGGATTGAAGTCGTTGCAGTTCCACTGAAACCCGACGCCCTCCTGTTCCGGAGGCACCTGTTCCTCCTGGCTCTGCAGAAAAGTGCCCGGTTCGGCACCCGGCGCGTTGGGTGTCTCCGCTATGCAGAAAGGGATGTTCCGTGTGGAGGTATTGTCCGTCGCGACCGCGATGCAGTTTTTCCCGGATGGCTTCAGGTACGGCGTGATGTCGAACCCGAAGGGACCGACGCCGTTTTCATGGATCCCGGCCAACCGGCCGTTCACGTACACACAGCAGGTCTGCCGCACTCCCTCAAACGTGAGAAGGACCCGCTTTCCGCTTTGGGCGGCAGGAATCTCCAGCGTGTTCCGGTAGAACGCGCAGGTGCGTTTCTGTCCGCTTCCGCCGTCTTCGATGGGCACGGAAAACAGGTCTCCTCCGTTGAAAGTATGGGGCAGCGTCACCTGCTCCCAGTCCCGGTCGTCATAGTCCGGATCCGTGGGCAGGTGTCCGCTGCTGTCCCTGCACTTTTCAAGCGCTTTCGCCATCGGGAAAACGTCCGCCGAGCGGAAACGCCATCCCTGGTGATAATAAAATGTGTTACGCATCCTCATCCTTCAGGAATGCCGCGCAGCATGGAATCTGCCGCATTCCGGCCGTGACCAGCCTGCAGATCATGTCCGCTCCGTACGCGTTGAAATGGGTCTTGTCGTCGTGTCCCTCCGGGAAATCGGGGTTTTCGCCGGGCGCGAGCCGCACGAACAGCTCCGCCGTTTTTTCCTCCCCGAGGGAAAGGTAGAGATCCCGGCTCGCCTGCTTCAGGTCGATCAGGGGAATCCCCTCTTCCGCAGCCAGCTTCCGCACCGCCCGGGGATATTCCCCGTGGGTGTAGAGCATGGAACCGCCGCCCACGAAGAAGCGGCGGGAAACCGGTGTCAGCAGCACGGGCTGCGCGCCTTTTTCCTGCGCGGTCCTGCAGTAGCGAAGAAGATTTTCCGGATAGGTGGTCTCCGGATCCGTATGACGCTCGTCGTCCTTTTCGTCGTTGTGGCCGAACTGGATCAGCAGCAGGTCCCCGGCGGAAAGTCCTTTTTCAACCGGATCCCAGAGGCCTTCCTCCCGGAAGCTGCGGGTGCTGCGGCCGGAAAGGGCGTGATTCCGCACCTCCACCCCTTCCTTCACATAGCGCGGCAGCGCCCATCCCCAGCCCCGGAACGGGGGCTTGTTATCCTCAACCGTTGAGTCACCGATAATATAAATTGCGGGCATAAACGCTTACCAGTCCTTCCATACCTGATTCAGGTCGATCACACACACCTGGGCATTTCCGTTTTCATCCGGATTGGAGAAGAGGATCCGGTCTCCCTTCCGGTTGAAGGAGGGATGCTGATGATCCGCGCCGGTCCTGCAGTTTCCGGTGGTGGCGATGAGCTTTGCCTTCTTTGTGGCCCGCTCGATCAGCACCACGCCCTCCTGGACCTTCGTGCCCAGATAGCTGATCCGGTCCGCGCACAGCCATTTGTGGTCCCGGCTGATGCATGGATGCAGCAGCTGGGTGCTGGTGGCCGCCACGTCAAAATGCCTTCCGTCCTTGTCGCCGATGATGATGTTCCCGGTATGGAATTCGCCCTTCGCGCCGTCCACCGGCCCTGCCGGGTCCAGCTTCATCAGCGCCATTTCCGTGCCGTCGGAGGACCATACCTCGTGGGTGATCCATTCGCTGGGATGCTCCACGTAGTAGGGCCGCACATACCGTTCCTTCACGTCGAACATCCATGTCCGCTGGAAGGCGTCCCCTTCCGTCTCATGGATGTAGAAAATCAGGTTCTCATCCGAAGGGCAGATCTGCGCGTGTCCCAGCCGGTAATCGCTCTGGTAAACGACCTCCGCTTCCTTCCCGGGGTCCATGATAACCAGGCCGTAATACTTGTTGGCCAGGTGATAGCTGCAGGCGATCCGGCCGGTGTCCGCCGCCGTCAGGTGTCCTGTGATCTGGCCGCCCTTCGGCAGGTCGCCGATTTTGACCATGGAGTTGTCATCCAGGTTCACGGCGTATACTTCCGTCTCATTTTTGCAGGTATAGCCGATATTCTTCTCCCGGTCCGTCGCGAAGCCGCGGAAGGAATTATCCGTCACCTGCGAGATCTCGCCGGTTTCCACGTCCGCCCGGTAGCAGCCGCCGGACAGTTCCTTCATCCCCTCCTGCATCTGCTGCTTCATGAAGAAGAAGTATTTGTCGTCCGTGGAAAAGTTTTCGCAGGTGAAGTACAGTTTGGCGTTTCTTTCAGGCCCGTCGGTATACCGGCGGACTTCGTAGCCGGTCACCGCGTCGCGGTATATTTCCATATGCTTTCCTCCGAATCAGCCTGTTCTCAGAGCTGCACCGTTTCTCCGGCGGGAATCCGGATCGCCGTGCCGTCATTGACAGATATATAGCAGTCCCTGCAGTTGGGATTGTAAACGAAGCTGTTGTCCGCCGCGAACTGCAGGCGGGCGTAATCGTCCATGGCGTCCATGAACTCAATATTGGTACAGTACCAGATATCTTCCTTCCCGCCCATCATCCGGCAGAAGGATTCCATCAGGTCCCAGTTGTTTTTGTCGTCAAATTCGTAACTGTGCCCCCATACGTACATCAGGTACAGATACTGCTTCTTGAAAAGGCCCAGGAACTGTTCGCCCAGCTCCAGCAGGCGATGGTTGTGGTGGCAGGTCGCCTGCCAGCGGTATGGGTTTTCCGGCAGGGCAAAGCTGTCGGAGGATCCCACCACCCGGGAATAGCGGATGCCCAGCGCCGGCAGAAGGTTTTCGATGTCCTTCGTCACGGACCCGTTCGGATAGCTGAGGCCCCGCACCGGGTAACCGGTCTGCTTCTCCAGGAATTTCCGGTCTTCCAGCACCTCCTGCGCCACTTCCGGCAGGGGGCAGCGGGCGATCGTCGGATGGGTTACGGTGTGGCAGGCTACCTCGTGGCCCGCGTAAAGCGAAGGAATCTCCTCCGGAAGCACCCGGTCCCCCCGCTCAAAAAGGCCGCTGTTCAGATGGAAGGTGCCTTTGATGCCGTTCTCGTTGAAAATGCTTATCAGGCGGCGGTCCTGCGTGCGGCCGTCGTCATAGCTCATGGTCAGGGCTTTGTGCTTTCCCCCGGGAAAACATTGATAAATGCGGTTCATCTGTATTCTCCTTCCCTGCTGTTTCAGAAGGAGGGGCTGCCGCGCCTGCGGCAGCCCCGGAGTATTCAGCGTTTGCCCGGAAACCGGTCAGTTCTGGGCAGCATGATACGCTTCATTGTATTCTTCAGTGATCTTGGCGCCGCCGTTGGCTTCCCAATCCTGCCAGGCAGCCTTCAGGCCGTCTTCATCGATGATGCCGGCAATGAACTGCACAGCCGCGTCGGAAAGGATCGTGTCCAGCTGGGTGCCGTATGCGGTGTAGGTCTCGCTCACGAAGGGATAGCAGGGATTGGTCACCGCGTACTGGGTCAGTTCAGCGTTCAGGTCTTCATAGCGCTGACGCAGCTGGGTCTTCCTGCCGTAGGACGGATCGGACTTGGGGTTCTCCAGGTTGCCGGGAACGCCCATGCCCATCTGGTTGATGTTGTTGTGGTACATCTGGGAATTCTTGGTGAACTCATCAACCTTGTCTTCGGGGGTGTAGCGGAAACCTGCGTCGTTCACTTCGTAGGTCAGGCCCTGCAGGCCGGCGTTGATGATGGTCTGTCCTTCGGAGCTGTTGCACCAGTCAAGGAACTTCAGGACCTTGGGCAGGTTTTCATCGGAAACGCTCCTCTTCATGACGAGGATCTCGCCGTTGAAGCCGTTGCTCTGTGCCCAGTGGGTAATGGTTCCGTCAGCCTTGGCTACCGGTCCCACGGTCTGGAAGATCTGCTCTTCCACGCCGGCTTCCTTCTCGAACCATTCCTGCTGGCGGTGTGCGTTGTCCAGGCAGTCAAACCGCATGAACGCCTTGTTGGTGCGCTCGATGTTGTCCCAGTCGGAGGTGGAGATCTGTGCGAAGTTGGGATCGATGCCGCCGATTTCGTACAGGTGGCGCAGCCACTTCAGGCCTTCCAGGTAGGCAGGAGACTTGTGGGCAGGATAAACGTCGCCGTTTTCGTCCACACCCCAGGCGTTCGGCGCGCCGTAGGCAATGGTGATGTACTTGATGGTGCCGTCGCTGTAGGAGCACATATTCAGAGCATAGGTGTCTTCGCTGTAGCCGGCCAGCTTCTCAGCCAGTTCGGTCAGGTCGTCGATGGTCTTGACTTCCTTGTCAAAGCCGACTTCCTTCGCGATGTCCAGACGGTAGTAAACGCCGCCGCGGGGGAACGCGCGGGTCCGGTAGATGCCGTACACATGGCCGTCCACGGAAATGTTGTTGTAGATGGCGGCGCTGCCGGCAGCCAGGTAGGGATAGTTTTCCGTATCCTTCACCGCTTCGGTCAGGTCATGGAAAGCGCCGGCGCGGGCGGAATCGATAATGATGGGAGCCCGGGCATCCGTTGCGACCACCAGCATGGGGGGATTCTGATCCGCCAGCGTGGTGCTCAGGGAATCACCGTAGGTGGAGTTGGGGCTGAAGATGATGTTCAGCTTCACGCCGCTCAGCTCCTGGATCTTCTCCAGGACGGGGTTGTTCTCAAACACAAAGTCGATGTCCGCGGGGAACTCGGGCAGCATAATGCTGATCTCGAAAGGTTCCTCCGCCGCGGCGAAGCTCATCATCGAGAGCAGCAGGGCCACGGAAAGGATCAGGGCAGCCAGTTTCTTCATTTGGGTTTTCCTCCTTTTGTTTGTGTTATTTTCCTGCGGCGTTTTCATGCCGCGGATAACCTTGTTTGGATTCTCAGCCTTTCAGCGCACCGACCATAACGCCCTTGACGAAGTACTTCTGCAGGAAGGGATATACGCACATGATCGGAACCGTGGAAACCACGATGACGGCCATTTTGATGGACTGTTCCGGCGGCTGGACGAACTCGGGGTCCAGGTTGTTCAGGTCGCCCGCCGTCCCGTTGCTCATGATGATCAGTTCCCGCAGCAGCACCTGCAGCGGCCATTTTTCCTTCGCGCCGGTCATGTAGATCATGGCGCCGAAGTATGCGTTCCAGTGGCCCACCGCGTAGAACAGGCCAAAGGTAGCCAGTACCGGCAGGCTCAGCGGCAGCACGATCTTCCACAGGACGCCCAGGTCTGTGCATCCGTCGATGGAAGCGGATTCCTCCAGTTCCTGGGGGATGCCCTGGAAGAAATTCTTGACGATCATCAGGTTATAGGCGCTGATGGCGCCGGGCAGCAGCACGGACCAGTAGGTGTTCTTCAGTCCCAGCATGTTGGCGGTCACGATGTAGCTGGGAATCATGCCGCCGGAGAAGAACATGCTGAAAATCACCATGTTCAGGAAGAAGTTTCTGCCCCGCAGGCGGGTCTTGCTCAGTGCGTAGGCCATGGTCACCGTAAAGAAGAGGTTGATGGCCGTACCGCATACCGTGATGAACAGGCTGTTTCCGAAGCCACGCAGGATCTTGCTGGACGAGAAGATGTACCGGTAGGCGTTCACCGTCACGTCCTGCGGAATCAGGAACATCGGCCGGGTCGCGATTTCATATTCCGTAGCGAAGGAAGCGCCGATGATGTAGATGAACGGAATGATTGTAATGATCGCCACCAGCGTCACAAACGTATAGTTGAAGATATTGAATGCAATACTGCCGGGGGTTTTGTTCTGGCCCACCGGGCCGGAGGAAATCTTCATTTTCTTTCCGCTTACGGGAGAGACCAATGCCTTTTCGCTCATGTTTCTTCCCCCTCCCTTAATACAACCCCTGCTCGCCAAGCAGGTGGGCGACCTTGTTGGAGGCCAGCACTAGCGTCACGCTGACGACCGATTTCATCAGGCCGATGGCGGAAGCATAGCTGAACTGGCCGGCCTGGATACCCTGCTGGTACACGAACACGTCCAGGGTCTGGGAGACCTTCCGGTTCAGCGGGTTGGCCATCAGGATCAGGTGGTCATAGCCGGTGTCCAGCACGCTGCCCATCCGCAGGATCAGCATCAGCACGATCGTGGAGCGGATTGCCGGCAGGGTGATGTGCCACAGGCGGCGGAGCCGTCCCGCGCCGTCCACCATGGCCGCTTCGTACAGCTGGGTGTCCACGTTGGTCAGGGCAGCCAGGAAGATGATGGTGCCCCATCCGGTTTCCTTCCAGATCGTCTGCCCGATGATCATCCAGCGGAAGGTATCCGGACTTCCCATGTAATTGATGGGATGCCCGAGGAGCTGCTGCGTCAGCTTGTAGACGATTCCGCTGGGTCCGAACATCACGAAGGTGATGGAAACCACGATCACGATGGAGATGAAGTGCGGCACGTACAGCATGGTCTGCAGTGTTTTCTTGTACCGCAGGTTCAGCATTTCATTCAGCATCAGTGCCAGGATGATCGGAGCCGGGAAATACAGCAGGATATTCATCACGGAAAGAATCAGCGTGTTGGCCAGGTAGTTCGTCCAGGCCGGGAATCCGAAGAAGTATTCAAACCACTTCGTTCCCACCCACTGGCTTCCCAGCACGCCGGAATACGGCACGTAGTTCTCGAACGCGATCACGATGCCGAACATCGGCAGGTACTTAAAGATAATAAAGTAGATGAACCCGGGAAGCAGCAGCAGGTACAGCCATTTGTCCCGCCGGATTTCGTTCCCCAGCCGGCGCCAGTATTGTTTCCCTGTCCCGTGCACCGCACGACGTTCCGCAGCCTTTGTCGTCATTTGCGTCCCCTCTCTCCGTTTTCAGGTCTTGTTCAGTCCGGCCGTGTGTCCCGGATCATCAGTTCCGTCAGCATCAGGAAGGTCAGCCCCTGTCCGTAGGCGGTGGGCGTCACGATGATGTCCTTGTAGTGCTGCAGGTTGTGGCCCATGCCCGTTCCGCCGGATACGCCCTGCACCGCGCCGGTTTCGTCGATCTGATCCAGCACCGCCCTCGCGGAAAGGGCGCCCATCTGCTGGTAGGGCTCCTGCGGCAGCCAGCCGAGCCGGATCCCCTTCAGCACACCGTAGGCGATCGCCGCCGTGGCGCTGGTTTCGCAGTAGGTTTCCTCCACGTCGATCAGCGTGGTGTACAGCCCGTTCACCCGTTGGTATTTCCACAGGGCCAGCACCTGGTCCGTCCAGGCGGTGCGGATCATCCGCATGGCAGCGTTGTCCCGCTTCGTGATGTCATACAGTTCGATGGCCGCGGCGGTGAACCAGGCGTTGCCACGGGCCCAGAACGCTTCGGCGAAATTGTGCCGGCGGTCAAAGGTCCATCCGTGGTAGAACAGGCCGTTCACCTTGTTCTGCAGGTACCGGATATGGATCAGGAACTGGTACTCCGCCTCTTCCGTCAGCTCCGGCCGGTTCAACACCGTGCCGGCCTTGGCCAGGAACAGGCAGACCATGAACAGCGTGTCGCACCAGAGCTGCTGGTAATGCTTGTTCCATACCGTGCAGTGCTGCAGCCCGCCGTATTCCGTGCGGGGCATCTCGTTCAGCACCCAGCCCAGCCAGCTTTCGATCTCCGGAAGATACTTTTCATTCTTTGTTTCGTCGTACAGGCAGGTCAGCGTCAGCACCGGCGCTACGGTATTGACGTTCCGGTGCGGCTTTTCCGGGCGGGAAAGCATATCGTCGTACCAGCCCGTCAGGTAATCCAGGATGGATTTGTCCCCGCTCTGCTGATAGGTCTTGTAAATCCCGTACAGGGCAACGCCGGTGGGCCATTCCCAGTTGTTCATGGTCAGATGGCCGCGGGAAGGATCGTTTCCGTCCGCGCGCTGCAGCATCGCCAACACCCGATCCGCTGTCTGCCGGTAGGTTTCCGCCATTTTGATCACCCGCCTGGTTGTATTTATCACATGGTATGATAGCGCTTTCAGTATAAGTGCATTTCCTGTATATGTCAATATATTATTGAAAAATAGCCAGAAAATATATTTTTGTCTTGCGGAACTGAAAAAAACCGTTTATAATGATAGCGCTTTCATATTGGATGTTGCGTACAACTGATATAAACCTGCATTTTACGGGAAACGGAGGGAATGCTGTGAGCAGCGAAAATGTCACGATCTATGACATTGCGTCGGATGCCGGGGTTTCCATCGCCACGGTGTCCCGCGTACTGCGTGATGAAAGCAACGTTTCCGAAGCCACCCGGAAAAAGGTGCTGGAGGTGATTGAGCGCCGGAACTACCGGCCCAGCTCCATCGCCCGCGGCATGACCAGCAAAACCACTTTCTCCCTGGGAATCATCCTGCCGAAGCTTCTGAACCCGCATTACGCGATGCTCTTTACCGGCGCCCAGGAGGAAGCGCGGAAGACGGGGTATACGATGAGCCTGTTCCCTTGGTCCAGCCTGGACACCCGGGAGTACGATCCGGCCGCCATGCTGGCCGAACGCCGGCTGGACGGGCTGATCGTCTGTGTCGAGTATCTTCCTCCGGACCATGAGGAGCAGGTACTTTCCGCCCTGCGGAATCTGCGGCAGTATATGCCGGTGGTGCTGATCGGCTGTGTCCCGCCTTCCTACGATTTCCCCGCGGTAGTCAACAATAACGCCGCGATGATACAGGAGGTCGTCCGTTATCTGACGTCCCTCGGGCATGAAAAAATCGCCTTCATCGGCGGGGTGGAGGAGGATCAGGATCCTCTGCGCCGGGACGTCGGCTATGAGGCAGGGCTCCGGGAAGCCCGCCTGCCGTACACCGCGTCCTACCGGGTGTACTGCCGTGGTACCGCGGAAGAAGGGACCGCCGCCTTCAATGAAATGCTGGATTCCCTGAAGCCGGAATACTGGCCCACTGCGGTCATCGCCCTGAACGACCTGGTCGCCATGGGATGCATGTCCGCCGCCCGGAGCCGCGGAATTGCCGTTCCGGAGCAGCTGTCGGTGATCGGGTGCGACAACCTGTTCTGCGCCCCGTACCTTTTCCCGCCCCTGACCAGCATCAACACGCACCAGCAGCGCACCGGCGCCCGGGCGGTTCAGCTGCTGATCAGCGGAGAAAACAAAAAGGAAACCGCGGACTGGGAGCTTGTGGAGCGCGCTTCCTGCGCCGCGGCAAAAAAATAAAAACTGAAACAGACTGGAGGCTGACATAATGGAACGTTTCGCATGGAAAGGCCGCATTAAGGAAGGAATGCAGGAAGAATACAAGCGCCGCCACGACGAGATCTGGCCGGAGATGCTATCCCTGCTGAAGGAAGCCGGCATCCGGAACTATACGATCTGGAGCGACGGGCGGGATGTGTTCGGCTACTACGAATGTGAAAAGGGCATAGCATTCGCCGAGAAAACTCAGGCCGGAAGTCCGGTGGTGGACAAATGGAATGATTACATGGAGGATGTCCTGGATCTAGTGATGGATCCGGAAACCGGCGCCCAGCCGAAGCTGCGGCTGATGTTTAAAATGGAATAAAACAAGGTTACGCCTTTCCGGGCTGGAAAGGCGTTTTTTCATGTCTCCGAAAACAGCTCACGGACCGTCCGGTACGCCGCTTTCGGGCGCCGGAAGGCATCCGTGATTCCTTTGTTGTTCATGGTTCCGGGGCGGCCGGCAAACCATTCCTCCGACACCCGCACATCCGCGAACTGCCACAGGAAAATGCCGCACACATCCGGATCCGCCAGCACGCCGCGGATCTGCTTTTCAAGGATCGCGCACTGCCTTTCCTCAGACCATTTTGCCTGCCCCAGCGGATCATGGTAGCCGTAGATGGCTCCCGCGCCGATCTCGCTGACGATGATCGGTTTACCGTTTCCTCCGCCGAAGCGGATCTCCTGCTTCTTCCTGTCCAGCGCTTCCCGCACAGAGCCGGCGTAATACCATTCCGGATAGAGATTGATGCCGATCACGTCCATTTCTCCGTACACCCGGCCCCCGGGCCGCTCCAGCAGGGCGGCCGTCACCGGCCGGCCGGGATCGGAAGCCCGGAGCGTCCGGAAGCTTTCCCGGTAGCATGCCGCGCCGTACTCCGTATCATCCGCGCATTCGTTGAGGCAGCCCCACACGAAAATGGACGGATGGTTAAAATGCTGCGCAACCATTTCCCGGTTGCACATCTCCAGCTGTTCCCGGAACCGCGGGTGCCGCATCCGCTCCTCGGAAAGGCCCCGGGCGTGGGATTCCTCCCACACCAGCATACCCGTTTCATCGCACAGATCCAGGAACCTGGGATCGTTCGGATAATGGCAGGTGCGCACGCAGTTTGCGCCCAGGTCCCTCATCAGCTGAAGGTCCTGCATCATGGCTGACGGCGGCACAGCCATGCCGAAGCCGCCGTATTCCTCATGCCGGTTGAATCCCTTCAGCCGCAGCGGTTCCCCGTTCAGCAGAATCCGCGTTCCTTCCGTCCGGATCTCCCGGAAGCCAATCCGGTCGATCAGATCGTCCACAGGGGCTTCCTCCCTCCGCAGGAGCGCCTGCAGCTCATACAGCGCCGGATGCTCCGGCGTCCAGGCTGTTACATCCGCGCACGCGACCGTACAGCGCACCGTCCGGGTTTCCTCCGGCTGCAGCCGAACCGGCAGCTCCGCTTTTTCCCCGGCTGCGGAGATCTCCAGCCGGTATGCCAGCGGCCGGTCCGTCAGGTTCCGGATTTCCGTTTCTGTCCGGACCTCCCAGCCGCTTTCCGTTTTCACCGTTCTTCCGTGACAGAAGGTGATATACGCGTCGGACAGTTCCTCCGCCGTAACCGGGCGGCAGATGCCGCCGTATGCGTAATAGTCGTTCGGAATATGCAGGGCGGAATCCTCCGCGAACCGGTTGTCCGCTTCCACCCGCAGCAAATGCTCTCCGGGTGCCAGATTCCGGGCCACCGCTTCAAAGCCGGTATAGGCGCCGTAATGGGAGGCAATTTCCCTCCCGTCCAGCTCCACCCGGCCCCGGAAGCTGACACTGCCGAAGAAAAAACGTACGTTTCCGCCGCAGGAAACCGTCTGTTCATAGATTCCGCGTCCCCGGTATGCCCGCAGCCGCGGATGGCTTTCCCACACTCCCGGAACCATCATCATTTCCGGCCGCTCCAGCCCTCCCCCGTCCGGCGCGCTGAAGCGCCACAGCGGCGCGCATTCCCGGCTTTTCCGGATCCTGTGGGTCTGAAACATCCTGTCCATGGGCAGTCCGCTCCCTTTGAAATATGCTTTCCCCGGTTTCCGTACCATCCCTTCGCCGGATTATGCTTTCAGAATCCGGTCGATCTGATCCAGTTCATCCTGCGTAAAGTCCTTGTTCTTCAGTGCCTCCACGTTCTCCCGGATCTGGGACGCTCTGGAAGCGCCGAGAATGACCGACGTCAGGGAGTTCCGCAGATCCCACACCGTCGCCATCTGGGCCAGGCTCTGTCCCCTGTTTCGCGCGATTTCCGCCAGTGCGCGCACCTTGTTCAGCAGAGGCTCCGTAATCCGGCTCTCGCTCAGGAACGGAGAGGAGGATGCCGCCCTGGAATCCGCCGGGATGCCGTTCAGGTATCTCCCCGTCAGGAGGCCCTGGGCCAGCGGACAGAAGCAGACGGATCCGATGCCTTCCTTCGCCAGGGTCGGTTCCAGCCCTTCAAAGAATTCCCGGTCCAGCATATTGTACCGCGGCTGGTGTACCGTCAGCGGGGTGCCCAGGCCGCGAAGCAGCGCGGCCATTTTTTCGGTCTGCTCCGGCGTGTAGTTGGAAACGCCGGCATACAGGGCCTTTCCGCTGCGGACCGCGTAATCCAGCGCGGCGGCGGTCTCTTCCATGGGCGTTTCCGGATCCGGCCTGTGGTGATAGAAAATATCCACGTAATCCAGCCCCATCCGGCGCAGGCTCTGGTCCAGGGACGCAATCAGATATTTCCTGGATCCATGGTCTCCGTAGGGCCCCGGCCACATTTCATACCCGGCTTTGGTCGAGATGATCATTTCATCCCGGTAGGCGGGAAGCTCCTTCCGCAGGATCCGGCCGAAGTTTTCCTCCGCCGCGCCGGGAACAGGGCCGTAATTGTTGGCCAGGTCGAAATGGGTGATGCCCAGGTCAAAAGCCGTTGTGACCATCTCCGCCATGTTGGAATAGGCGGCGGAAGATCCGAAGTTGTGCCACATGCCCAGGGACATGGCGCTCAGAAGAAGCCCGCTCCTTCCGCAGCGGTTATAGATCATTTCACTGTAACGGTTTTCATTTGCTTCGTGCATAAGGCTGCCTCCTGCGTCTTTCTTTGAAATAGGTGAGCCGCGTCCGCTGTCCGGCGGATCCGTTCCGCCGGCTGTTCATTATGGACGCTTCATCCCCGCCGGACCGGAATAAAGCGCATTTCTTCCGCTTCCGTATGCGCCTGCACCGTTCCGAAGGGCAGGGTCACGTTCACTTCCGCTGCCTGGTCGCTGTTGTTCATCACCACCAGCGTACCCGTTTCCGGATACCACGCGCATTCCGCCAGGGAATAATCCGTCAGCCCCGCGGCGCTTCCGTCCGTTCCGGTCAGGTAAAGCAGCATCTCCAGCAGCATCCGGGCTCCGGCCGGGCTGTAGAAGAAGTTCCCCATATAAACGGCTTTGCCCTTCCCGAAAGAATGGAGCGTGAGAACCGGCGTATCCCCGCGGGCGTTCAGCACGCGCGTGTCCGGATCCGTGAGCCGGATCCCCTCCGTCTTTCCGACCGATTCCCCGGCCACGAAGAACGGATCTGCCATTTCAGTCATGAATTCCCACGGCGCGTGGCAGGCATAGGAACCGTCGTCCTGATCCACACCCAGAATATGGGCCAGTGCGAAACGCGTATCCCCGCCCTCCGCGGCGGAAGGCTCGCCGACGCCGATCAGGCTGCCGCCCTCCCAGACGAACCGGGTCACTTCGCTGACAACCTCCGGGGACTTCCAGGCGTCTCCGCCGCTCCAGGCATCCCCGGCCCGGCCGGCGCTGATCAGCACGTCCGCATCCCGCAGGGCGCCGTTCCGGACATCGTCAAAGCTGATGAACTTCACCTTCACCGGCAGGCCGGATAACGCCTCGTTCACATGGATCAGCGGGTTCCGGTCCGTCTCATGGAAATGCCCGGAAAGCGTCCAGGAACGGAGAGCGCCCCAGGTGTGCAGCACAGCCACCGTGACCGGCAGCTCCGCAGGCGCTCCGTGAGCGTGCAGATCCTTCAGTTTCCGGAACGCGTCCGCCATCTCCTGAATGGTATTGTTGAACGCGTCCTGTCCGACCGTCAGGTGCAGGTATCCCCCCAGGCCGATTCTGTCCACGCTCTGCCGCGCCAGCGCGCGGCGGACATGGAGCCAGTAATCCATGGCGTCTTTCTCCGGATGCCCGCCCTCCGAAAAGGTCGGCAGACCGCCCAGCCCCACGGGGAACAGATAAGGGTGGAACCGCAGTTCGTGCACCGGAACCTTCGCGCCGGCGCACAGGCGGCATTCAAAGCCGGAGAACACGCATTTGATCAGGCCGTCAAACCCGACGGACGCAAAATACTTCCCGTAGGGTTCCATGCCGACCCAGCTGTCGTCATAGAAAACATACGCCTGCTTGCCCCATTTGTGGATAATCCCGACCAGTTCCTTCGCCTTTTCCGCCACAAAGCGCTGGATGAAATCCATGTAATCCCGCTTATGGGCCGTCGGCGGCCGGTGGGTTGCCTGCAGCTTTCCTTTGTTGATGAAATCCTCCGCGGTCAGGGCGTAGCCGTACTCCCGCTCAAAGACTTTCAGCGCGGCAGGGCTGACCGTGAAATCATAGCTGGCCCAGTCCGTAAACCGGGTCCGCCGCCGGAGGTCGCTGCCGAAAATCCAGACAAAATTGTAGAAAAGCGAGGTCAGACGGATCACGTCCGTCTGCGGATTCTCCTCACACCATTTTTCCAGCCAGCTCCGCAGGTAGTCCCAGGCCGCCGGATGCCGGGGATCCAGCTGGCGGAGATGCTCGCTGGTCCAGTTGTTGGTGGTGTGGTTGTACATATTGATCTCTTCCCAGATCCGCCAGCACAGGAAAGAGGCGGAATACCGGTGGTAAGGAACGCAGCCGGTCACCGTAATGGTTCCGTCCGCGTAGCGCCAGGAATCCGCCGGCAGCAGCCGGTTTTCGGTCCGGTCCCATACCTGCCAGAAAGGCAGGGCGTCCTCTCCGTCATTCAGCCGGAACTGCTCATCAAAGTATCCGTCCAGCGGCCGGATCTCAATCGATTCCCGCGAAGCCGTAACCGGATCGGAGCAAAGGAAACACTGCTGCTGGGTTTCCGGATGCTTCTCCGCGAAGGCATTGTGCTCCCGGATGATGCAGATGGTAGAGTATATTTTGTATCCGGCCTGCGTGATTTCCGGTGAAAGCTTCGTCCCGTCGCTGTCCCGGATTACGTCCGCGCCCCACTTTTCAGCCATTTCCAGCGTCAGCTTTTCATATCCGGCTTCCCCGGGCAGTGTGAAATCCCCCCGCCGTTCCGCTGCCATACGCGTTGCTCCTCTCTCATTTACGGAAAAAGGGGCCGGAGCGCTGTGCCCGGCCCCCTTTGAAAATCTTCCTGTTACCTGTTTGACTTACTTGGCTGATTCGGGCAGGCGGGTCGTGTTGCCGGCCTCAAACGCCGCCAGGCGTTCGTCCATGATTTCCTGATATCCGGCGTCCAGGAATTCCTGGCTGAACTGCGCGAACAGCGCGTCGAATTCAGCGGGATCGCACTTCACGAGCTTCGCGTAGTATTCCTGGTACAGGGCGAGCAGGGAAGCGGAATATTCGCTCTCGCTCTCGATCGCTACCGCGAATACCGGATCGGAATATGCCATGCCGGCGTCCGCGATCTTCTTCAGCTCATAGTAGTTGTCGATCAGCGCCTGGGTGAAGTCCTGGGGCAGGCCCACAGGGCTCATCTGGGCAATGGTCTGTTCAACGGTACCAACCTTCTTGGAGGCATGCACCAGGCAGGTCATATCGATGTTGTTGTTGTGGTTCATCATTTCCTCGCCGGTATACTCCAGCATCTTCGGCAGACCGTCTTCGCCCATCTCATAGGTCTTGCCCTCGACGCCGTTTTCCAGCACGAAGAGGTTTTCTTCCTGGATCATCCACTCCATCAGCATCCAGGCGGCCTTCAGCTGGTCTTCCGTCGCCAGGGAGGAGAAGCCGACGATCATGCCGAAGGGGTTGTCGGCGCGCAGGCAGCCTGTGTTGATGCCTTCCTCAACGCCGCCGTAGGGGCTGGCGATCGCCAGTTCAGCGTCAGGATTGTTCTCATAGAAAGCGGTCAGCCAGGCCATGTTGCTGCTGATGTATCCGCCGTAGGAGTAGGTCTGGCCGTTGATGAAGTCGGTCTGTGTCTGGTCGGTCGCCATACCGGAGGAGTTCTTGTCCAGATCGAATTCTTCGGAATACCAGCCCATGTGATACTCGGCGTTCGCGCGCTTCAGCAGGCGCTGCGTGGGATACCACGGGAAACCGGGCGTGCCCAGGGAGGAATGCATTGCCCATTCCTTTTCGCCGTCCTCGCTCACCGGGAAATCACGGAAGCCGAAGTTGGTGATGTAGGCGCTGGTAGGAATGCCGGCGCCGATGGGGTGCTTGGTCAGGCCGGCTTCGATCATCTTGTTGATGGCGTCCACCTGCTCCGCGTAGTTCTGCGGCACATGGTCATAGCCCACCTTGCGCAGCCAGTCCATCCGGACGAAGGTGGCGTAGGTGAAGGTGGTGTTGTAGTAGGGGCGCTCGGTCAGCACAAAATAGGTCTGGCCGTTGATGTCGGTGTAGCCCAGCTGATTGTTGTCCACCATCGCCTGATAGAAGGTGGGAGCGACCTTGGCAAAGGCTTCCAGATCAATGGTCGTCATCGCTCCGTCGTTCGCCCACTGGGCAACCTTCGGATAGTCGTATTCCATCATGATGGTCGGGGTTTCCTTGGCGGCGATCAGGGTGGAGTACTTCATCATCACGTCACCGCGGGGAATGGCGACGTACTGAACATCGATGTTGTACTTTTCGCCGAAGTTTTCCTGAATCCATTTGGTCCAGTAGTTGTCGTCCACAGCGGGATAGCCGGCTTTGGAACGGTCGTATACGGGCACGGTGATCTTCACGCGTTCCGCAAAGGGTTCCCAGGCCGCCATTCCGGTGGCTTCTTCCGCTGTTACGACAGATGCCAGGCTCAGGAGCAGGCACAGCGCCAGCAATACGGATACCAGTTTCTTCATAGGGGAGTACCTCCTTTTTATCACTCAGGGCTTTCCGCCCAGATTTCCGGATGCGTATTATCCTTTGACAGCCCCGATCATCGTGCCCTGCACAAAGTATTTCTGCACAAAAGGATAAACGAGGATAATCGGAATCGTGGCAAACATGACCACCGCGGACTGCAGCACTTCCGGCGTGGATTCCGCCGCGCTGGCCTCGGACAGGCTCATCGCTTCCTGCCCGCTGTTGAGCACCATGTTGCTCAGCAGATACTGCAGCGGCTGCAGCGATTTCGTCGTAATGTAGTATTTGGCGTCCGCGTAGGCGTTCCAGCGGCCCACCGCATAAAACAGGGCCAGCGTCGCCAGAATCGGTTTGGACAGCGGCAGCACAACCTTGAACAGGATCTGGAAATGGGACGCGCCGTCCAGGTTGGCGGCTTCATACAGGCTGTCCGGAATCGTGGAACGGATGAAGGAACGCATGATCAGCATGTTGTACGGGGAGAAGGAAAGCGGAAGCACCAGCACCCACATGGAATTGATCAGGTGAAGGTCCCGGTACAGCAGGTATTCGGGAATCAGGCCCGCGCTGAAATACATCGTGAACATCAGGATGAACGCGAATATGCTCCGGCCCTTGAGCTCCCTCCTGGCCAGCGGATACGCGGCCAGAATCGTAATGATCATGCCGATCACGGTAAACAGCAGCGTCATCCAGATCGTGTAGATCATGGAATGCGTCAGCTGCCCGTCCTTGAAAACTGCTTCGTAAGCGTTGAAGTTCAGGCTTTTGGGCCACAGATAGACCTGTTTGCTCATCACCGCCGTGTTGGAGGAGATGCTCTTCGCGGCCACGTGCAGAAACGGAATGATGCACGTCAGCGACAGCAGCAGGATGATGAACGCGATCACGAAATCGCTCACGTGAACCCGCCTGATGCCTTTGAACATTCCGGCCTTCCGGTCCGGGGAAATCCTTGTCATCTTCGCTTCCCCCTCCCTTACAGCAGCCCGTCTTCGCCGAGCGCCTTGGCCGCCCGGTCGGAAGCGAGCACCAGAATCAGGCCTACCAGGGACTGGAACAGGCCGACGGCCGTAGCCCGGCTGAAGTTTCCGCCCGCGAGTCCTTTTTCATAGGTATAGATCGCCAGCTGGTACTGGAATTCCTTCACCTGAACATTCCCGAGGGAATCCAGCCGTTCAAAGTTGCTTCCCATCACCCGGCCGAGGTTCATGATCAGCAGGGTGACCATCGTGCCCCGGATGCACGGCAGCGTCACGTTCCAGATCTTGCGCCAGCGGCCGGCGCCGTCGATGGTCGCCGCTTCATACAGGTCCGGGCTGATACCGGTAATGGCCGCCAGATAGATGATGGATCCCCATCCCATGTTCTGCCATACGCCGATGAGCAGATAGGTGACCGCCCAGTGCCACTTCTCCGTCAGGAACGGCACTCCTTTTTCTGTCCAGCCCAGAAGATCCCGCAGCAGGATATTGACCAGGCCTGTTTGCGGCTTGAACAGGCTCAGCGCCACGCTGGCGATAATGACCCAGGACAGGAAATGCGGAAGATACAGGATGGTCTGACTGATTTTCTTATACCTGGGAAAACGGAGTTCATTCAGCAGCAGCGCCAGAATAATCGGAACAGGGAACCCGACCAGCAGATCCAGGAAGTTGAAAACCAGGCTGTTTTTCAGCGCGCGGATAAAATCCCGGTCCTTGAATATTTTCTCAAAAATCTGAAAACCGACCCATTCGCTCCCGCTGTAGCCCTTTGCCGGTTTGTAGTTCATGAAGGCGATCCGCAGTCCCGGATACGCGGCGTATTTGAAAAGCACCACGAAAACAATCGGAATCAGAATCATGACGTACATTTGCCAGTTGTCCTTGAAATACAGACGATTCCTCATCCGCTTCCGCTCAGCAGCGGTCTTCTGCATCCGCCTTCCCCTCTTTCGTTTTACGCGTCAGGTACAATTTGTTCTGTTGTTATCATACCGCCTGAATGTTTCCGTCTTCAACCCTTTTTTGCTTCATGACTGACTCGTTTCAACCATTAATGCTTCCGCGTGACTTTGTGATCAGGCGATATTCATACCAATATCTACATGATTTATGCCGAAAAAAAGAAAATTTGTCATTTTCCACCATACGTCGTATAATGATCCCGATGCGTCAGCATACAGCCTGCCGGAGGAGGCCGCGCCATGGCCAGACCGCGGATTACCATATCTGAATACCGGAATTACGAGCTTCCGGCGGATTTCCCGATTCTCGCGCTGCACGGGGACAACTGGCTGATCAGTCCGGTCCAGAGCCCCCGCCTGCATTTCCATAACTGTGTAGAGATCGGGCTGTGCCGCCGGGGCAGCGGGGAAATGATCATCGGGGAGGAACACCTTTCCTTTTCCGAGGGGACTGTGACCTTCGTGGCGCCTCACGTGCACCACACCACCTGGTCCTCCCCGGATTCCCACAGCCTGTGGAGTTATCTTTTTGTGGACTACGGCCGTCTGCTGGACAGCATGGCCCTGGAGCTTCCGGACTACCAGAAGTTTTCGGAAATGATCATCAACGGCGGCCTGATGCTTCACCGGGACGCCTGCTCCTGGGCCGCGCCGCTCGTATCCGGCATTATCCGGGAGGTCGTTGACTGTCCGCCCGGCTACAAAACCTGCGTCCGCGGCCTGCTCCTTTCCCTGGCGGTTTTCCTGCTGCGGACAGCGCCGAAGGAAAGCGCGGGCGCCCGGGCCGGCACAGGTGTCCTGACGCCGGCGCTGGACTATATCCGCAGAAACTATGCGGAAGATTTCTATATTGAGTCGCTGGCGGATATGTGCCATCTGAGCCCGACCCATTTCCGCCGCCTTTTCCTGAAGCAGCTGGGCACCACACCGCTGGATTTCCTGCACCAGGTCCGGATCGCCACAAGCTGTTCCATGCTGCTGACCTCCGCAGACAGCGTCGCGGAGATCGCCGTGGCCGTCGGCTATTCCTCCCTCAGCTGCTTCAACCGGCACTTTCTCCGGTTCATGGGGGCCTCTCCTTCCCGATGGCGCCGCACGGATGACGAAAACGCGCGCCGTTCTGTGCTGACCTTTACCGGATGGATCCAGCCTGAAACCTCGGACGAGATCCTTCGGAAGAATACATGAATCCGCATCCGGATCCCGCTTTATACCCGTTTCGGGCAGTAATAATATCTGATTTCAGGAGGAACGCAGCATGGGCAAAGTACAGGTCCGCGAGCAGATCGTTACGATTCCCACCTACCGGGCAGCCGCCCCGGAAAAAAGCCCGCTGTTCATCGAAAAGCGGGCCTATCAGGGCAGCACCGGCAAGGTCTATCCCCTGCCGGTGACGGAAAAGATCAGCGAAACCAAGGAAGACACGGATTATAAGGCGGTCATTCTGGAGAACGATTATCTGTATGTCATGATCCTGCCGGAGCTGGGCGGACGCATCCAGCGGGCCCTGGACAAAACCAACGGATATGATTTCATTTATTACAACCGGGTCATCAAGCCCGCGCTGGTCGGTCTGACCGGGCCGTGGATCTCCGGCGGCATCGAGTTCAACTGGCCCCAGCACCACCGTCCCTCCACCTTCATGCCGGTGGATTATACCTTCACCGAAAACCCGGACGGCTCCGCCACGGTGGTGCTCAGCGAAACCGACCGCATCAACGGCACCCGGGGCAGCGCTTCCGTGACGCTGTACCCGGATAAGGCCTATATTGAGATCAGAGGCAGGCTGTTCAACCCCACCGATTATCCCCAGACCTTCCTCTGGTGGGCCAATCCCGCCGTGTCCGTGAACGATAAAACCTTCTCCGTGTTCCCGCCGGACGTCAACGCCGTCATGGACCACGGAAAGCGCGCCGTGTCCACCTTCCCCATCGCCACGGGCGAATACTACAAGGCCGATTATTCCGCGGGCGTGGACATCTCCCGCTACAAAAACATCAGGGTGCCCACCTCCTACATGGCCGCCCGTTCCGACTTTGATTTCGTCGGTAATTTCGACGAAGGACGGGACGCGGGGCTGCTCCATGTGGCCGATCATCACATCAGCCCCGGGAAGAAGCAGTGGACCTGGGGCTGCGGGGACTTCGGCAGAATGTGGGACAAAAACCTGACGGATGAGGACGGGCCCTATATCGAGCTGATGACCGGCGTGTACTGCGACAACCAGCCGGACTTCTCCTGGCTCAAACCGCTGGAGGAAAAAAACTTCGTCCAGTATTTCATGCCGTACAAGACTGTCGGCCGCGTCAGCAACGCCACCCGGGACGTGATCCTGGGCGTGGATGATCTGGATGCAGACGGCCGCGTCATCGAACCCGATCCCTTCGCCCGCGGCGGGGAGTCCGGCGCGTCCGGGCGGGCAAAAGCGGCGAAGTCCCGCGTAAAGGTCTACGCCACCGGCCGGTACAGAAACGCGGAAATCGTCATCCGCGAAGGCGGAAAGGAAGTGTACCGGAAAAAGGCGGATCTGTCCCCCGAAGCCGCTTTTACCGACACGCTGGCCCCTCTGCGCGGTTACCGGATAACGGTAGCGGACGAAAACGGCGCGTGCCTCTGCGAATATCAGGAATATGTGAAGGAAAACCAGCCCGTTCCCGAACCCGCCAAAGCGCTGAAGCAGCCGGAGGAACTCCGGTCCCTGGAAGAGCTGTACCTGGCGGGGCAGCATCTGGAGCAGTACCGCCACGCCACCTTCCGGCCCGAGGATTATTACCTGGAAGGGCTGCGCCGCGATCCCACCGACATCCGTCTGAACAACGCGTACGGCCTGTATCTGCTGCGCAATGCCCGGATCGGGGAAAGCGTTCCGTATTTTGAGGCGGCCGTCCGGAAGCAGACCTGGCGCAATCCAAACCCCTATTCCGGGGAAGCGTATTTCAACCTGGGGCTGGCGCTGGAGCTGCTGGGACAGAACAGCAAAGCCTTCGACGCCTTTTTCAAGGCAACCTGGAGCGCCGAAACGGCAGGCGCCGCGTATCACCACCTGGCATGCCTGTGCGTAAAGCAGGGAAAGGACGCGGAAGCGCTGCGGTTCGCAGATGAAAGCCTGATCCGCGGCTGGCATGATATGAAAACCCGAAGCCTGAAGGCCGCGATTCTGGACCGGCTGCATACCGGCGCTGAAACCCGGGAAGCCTTCCTGCGGGAAAGCCTGGCAGTCGACCCGCTGTATTCCGGCCTTGTTTACCGCCTGCGGGACCGGGAAGCGTACCGCGGAGCCATGGGCGGGCGTATTGAAAACTACCTGAACCTGGCCTTTGAATTCATCGGCTTCGGCTGCTATGAAGACGCGGCGGATGTGCTGGAGGACTGCCCCGCCGGCAGCCCGCTGCGCTGGTACGCCCTGGGCTATGCCGAAAGCATGCTGAACCGCCCCTCCGCGCTGTGTTCCTGTGAAGCGGGCGAGAACGCGGATCCGGATTACTGCTTCCCCAGCCGGGTGACCGAATGCCTGATTCTGGAAAACGCCGTATCCGTGCTGGAAGGCGGCGGCCGCCCGGCCCCCATGGCGCATTATTATCTGGGAGAACTGCTGTATGACAAAAAGCGGTACGGCGAAGCCGCCGCCCACTGGCGGGCTGCCGCGGCGGCAAAACCGGATCTGGCCCTGGCCCACCGCAATCTTTCCATCGCCTGTTTCAACCACGGCGACAGGGCCGCGGCGGCGCCGGAAATCGCCGAAGCCGTGCGGCTCGAACCGGAGAACAGCCGTTTCCTGCTGGAGCAGGATCAGCTTCTGAAACGTCTGGAGCGCCCGGTAAAGGAACGTCTGGCCATTCTGGAAGCGCACCGGGAGATTCTCCCGGACCGTTACGCGCTGATGCTGGCCTATATTTCCCTGCTGAACGCCGACGGGCAGTATGAAAAAGCCCTGGATCTGCTGGCGGGGTACACCTTCCATGTGTGGGAAGGCGGCGAGGGCAAGGTGGCCGATGAATACAAAACCGCCCTGTTTGCCCTTGCCGAAAAAGCCCTTGCCGAAAACAGGCCTGAGGACGCGGAAGCGTACGCGGAGCGCACCCTCTCCTACCCCGTGAACCTGGGCGAGGGCAAACTGGAAAATGTACCGGACAACCGGGCTTATTATCTGATGGGCTGCGCCCGCCGGATGCTCGGAGACGGCGCAAAGGCAGCGGAATATTTCTCGCTGGCCTCCGCCGGTTCCCAGGTGCCGGAGCCTGTGCGCTATTACAACGACCAGCCTTCCGACTACATTTACTGGCAGGGTCTGGCTTTCCACGCCCTGGGAAACGATGAAATGGCCCGGAAATCCTTCCACCAGCTCATCATTTTCGGCGAACGCCATATCTTTGACCGGGTGGGGTATGATTTCTTCGCTGTGTCCATGCCTGAGCTGGAAGTCTACCAGGACGACATCCAGAAGCGCAGCGACGATTACTGCCGCCGCCTGGCGGCCCTGGGCCGCAAAGGGCTTTCGGAAATCGAAAAAGCCTGACCGTCCGTCAGTCCGCTCCCCTGTTCTTCGCGGCAGTTCCTTTCCGCGCGCCGACAAACCTGTCCATGGCGGCCAGCACCCCCGGCAGGATGAAAACGATCAGCAGCGTCGCGAAAATCGCGCCGCGGGAAATCGTCATGCAGATTTCTCCGATGGCCGGATTCGCGAATACGAAGCCCAGCGCGCCGGCCGCCACGATCATGATCAGCGCGGAGGTCAGGATGGTATGCAGGGAGCCGTCGTACGCGCCGCGGATCGCTTCCGCGCGGTCCGCGTTTCTCCGGAGCTCCCGGTAATAGGATGTATAGAGGATCCCGTAGTCAATGGTCGCGCCGATCAGGATACACTGCACCATCAGCAGCGCCAGGTAGAAAATGGCTCCGCCGCTCAGACTGATAAACACCATGGTCATATAAATGCCGCACTGCACCGTCAGCACAAGCACCAGCGGAACCGCCAGGGAGCGGAACGTCAGCACCACCACGATAAAGATCGCCAGTGCCGAAATCAGCGTGATCCGGTTCAGTTCCGCGTCAAAGGTCTGCGCCATCTCGTCATTCATGACCGAGGCGCCGATCAGCCGGCTGCTGCCTGACAGCATGCTTTCGCACCTTTCCGAAAGCGAATGGATGAAAGCCCGGGTTTCAGCCGAATCCTCCGGATAGACCGTCGTCAGCAGGACCCGGCCGTAGTTTTCGCCCTCCAGCCGGGCGGCTCCCTCCCGGATCATCTCCCCAGCGCCCGCGATCTGTTCCCGCATCTCATCGGTGATAAGTCCCGCGAAAAGCGGATTGACCATCACGCTGTCCTGCAGGAACGCAACCAACTCCGCGGGAGTCATCGTGACCTCCCCGGACATGCCGTGCGTTGCGCCGTAGGCAGTGTAGATCATCTGAATCAGCTTGGGATCCGCCATCTCCGCGCCTCCGAAGAGCTCCGCGATCTCCTCCGCCCGGTAAGCCTTTCCGAGCGTGTTGTAATATCCCTGGATCCCGATAACTTTCTCATCTTCCTCAAACGGGGCAAGCGCTTCCGCAATCCGTTCGCTGTCCTTCTTCTCATAGAGCAGAACCATGGAATGCTTCGCCTCGAACACCGCGTCGACCGGGTTGTTCATCGGCAGCATATACTGGATATCCACGCTGTTCTTCAGAAAGAACGACCCGGTAAACAGCACCAGGAAAAGCACGGCAAAAACAGTCCTGTACCGGACAGCCAGGCGGGAATACCGGCCCATCGGGATATGCAGCGCCTTTTTCCGGGTTTTCTCGATCAGTCCATCGCTCATGAGTATCAGAGACGGAAGTACTCCGAAAATGCAGATCAGGCTGATCAGCACGCCCTTGGCCAGGGCGAAGCCCATGTCCGCGCCAAGCCGGAAATTCATGAATGCCAGGCAGAGCAGGCCCGCGAAGGTGGTCAGCGAGCTGCCCGTGACGGCCGGAAACGCCGCGGCCGCCGCCGCCTTCATGGCGGACGGATGATCGGGATTTCTTTCCTTTTCCTGCTTGTAGCGGTTCAGCAGGATAATGGAATAGTCCATGGAAAGCACCAGCTGCATAATGCCCACGATGGAGTTTGTATATTCGGAAATGCTGGCGAAGAACACGTTCGTTCCCAGATTGATCAGGATCGCGATCCCGATGTTCACCATAAAGACAACCGTCTCAAACCAGGAACCGCACAGGGTCAGCAGAATCAGCAGCACCAGCGCCACGGCGATCACCACCATGTGGAACGGCAGCAGGGGAACGTTCGCGTCATGGATCGTCCCGGCTGTTTGCACCCCGAGCCCGTCATATTTCGCGTGCACGGCGTTGTAGAGATCCGCCGCTTCCTTTGAGTGGCTGTCATATTCCGTTGTGAGTTCAAACAGGGTATGACCGTCCCTGTGGTATTCCTCCCCCGGTCCCCAGGCTGCTGAAGCCGCCTGGTCCAGGCCGGAAAGCCAGTTGCATACCTCCTGCTCCTCCGCTTCCGAAAGGCCCGTAAACATGATCCGCAGCTCGGAGGAGTATTCCTTTCCGAATTCCTGCTCCATCAGCTGCATTCCCTGTTTCATCCGGGAATCCGCCGGCAGGTACTGCGTCAGGTCATAGTTGATCCGCACCCGGGGAGCCAGCAGCGCGCACACCCCCGCCAGTGCCAGAAAAAGGCACAGAAGGATCCGCCGCTTTTCAACCAGAAACGCCGCGATCTTCTTCATTGCAGGTTCCTCTCCTGTCCGGCAGATGTTCTTTTCTCTCTTCCGCGTTCCGCTTGTCTGTTATTATTATATGCCGTACCCTGTCAGAAAGCAACCGGCGGAAAAAGATGAAACCAGCCGGAGCCCGCGGCTCCGGCTGGTCGACTGGATTGTGTCTTATTCCCGGAAGCATTCTTCCGGTTCAGGGTTTCCGTACGATATGGAGGGCGAATCCGCCCACTTCCTGTTTCAGGTATACCGCGTTGAGGGTTCCGTCAGGCCTGTATTTCGCGGTGCTCATGTCCACCTCGAACCCCCGGGATTCCAGGTCCTTCACAGCTGCTTCACAGTCGGCGGTGTACATCCCGATATGGCCGTTGCGGCCCAGATAGGGCGTCCGCATGACTTCCACGGCGTTTCCCGCGAAAGTGGAGCTGTTCCCTTCCCGGGGCTGCAGGTTGAAAATCTCCGAAAACAGGGATGCGATGGATTTGGCTTCTTCGGGATTCTGTCCGTTGATGCCCACATGGGCCAGTTCATACTTGATTTCAGGCATACGCTTTACCTCCCGCCGTCAGGCAGCAGCTTTCTTCGTCTTTCCGATGATTACGTCCAGCAGCAGCACACCCACACCGATCACAATACCGATGATCGAGGTGATCACTTCGGGCGTCATCAGCAGGATGGCGGCGGCAAAAGTCGCCGCGCGCTCCCACCAGGTCATGTTCCGCTTGAAGAAGCCGGACACGGTGATCGCCAGGAAGAATGTGGCAGCCAGCACCTGCGCTCCGCCCCAGGCAATGGACAGCACGTCGCCCTGCAGCAGGATCGCGGGATTGTAAACAAACACGAAGGGAACCAGGAAACCGACCAGTGCGAACAGCATGCCGCGTATGCCGGTCTTCATGGCGTCGCCGTCGGCAATGCCGGCCGCGGTATAGGAAGCCACGCACACAGGCGGGGTAATCTGGGCCATGATGCCGTAGTAGAACACGAACATGTTGGCAACCAGGGGGCTGATGCCCAGCTTCTGCATCGTGGGCACGAACAGGGTCACGCCTACCAGGTACGCCGCAACCGTCGGCAGGGCCATGCCCAGCAGCATGCAGCCGACCATGGCGATCATCATCGCCAGGAACAAACTGGTCATACCGAGGCTGGCAATTACGCCGGACAGGTTGGTAGCCAGGGACGTCTGTGCGGTCATGACGTTGATGATGATACCGCAGGCAGCCGTGGGAACGGCGATTTCAGCAGCGGATTTCGCGCCGTCCAGGCAGGATTTCCAGAGCTGTTTCAGGCCGGCAAAGTCGGAGGCCTTGTTGCCTTCAATAATGTCGTGCTTGAATTTTCCGCCCTTTTTCAGGCCGATCACCAGGCTGACCAGGTTGCACAGCAGGCAGGCAAAGATACCGAACATGCCGGCGCGCATCAGGGAAAAGCCCTTCAGAATAGCGACAATCAGTACAACGATGGGCAGCAGCAGGTACAGGCGGGGCAGGATTTTCCGGTCCACCTGAATCTTAACGTCCTCGGAGGCGGCGGAACGGCTGGCGCGTTTCTTGGCCAGGCGGTCCACCAGTACAAAGACGCCGAAGTAATACGCGACCGCGGGAATGATGGCGTCCGCCGCGACCGTCAGGTAGTTGATGCCCAGCTGTTCAGCCATGATAAACGCGCCGATGCCCATGATCGGGGGCATAATCTGGCCGCCGGTGGAGGCGACCGCCTCAATGGCGCCCGCTTCTTCCGGAGCGTAGCCGATCTTTTTCATCATCGGGATGGTCATGACGCCGGTGGTGGCGACGTTCGCCACAGCGGAGCCGGAAACCATGCCCATCAGGCCGGAGGAGATAACCGCCGCTTTCGCGGGGCCGCCGGAAGACTTGTTGGAGAACTTCATGCCGACGTCGATCAGCAGCTGGCCGCCGCCGCATTCAGAGAAGAACGCGCCGAACAGAATGAAGTAGAACAGGCTGGTGCAGGAAGTCTGCAGCGGCGTGCCGTACACGCCCTGTTCCGCCATGATCATGCCTTCGGTAAATTTCTCCAGCATTTTTTCAAAGGTCTTGTTCTTGGCGGTTGCGACGGTGCGGAACACGCCGGCCGGCAGGAACGGAGATGCCCATGAATACGCGATGAAGGCGATAATGAAGAAGAACAGGATGTAACCCAGTGTGCGCCGGACTGCCTCCAGCAGCAGAAGGACTACGCAGAACAGCGCGATATAGTCCATTGTAATGGGCTTATGGACAGCCATATCGTAGCTGGCCAGCCGGTCCACGTTCGAAATCGTGTAGGCGACGATGAAGAGGATCGCAGCAAATACCACGATGTCGAACCAGTGGGTCCAGGCGTATTTGTTCTTCTCTTCTTCGGTGGCTGTGCGTTTTTCCGCCTCACACTTTTTGCGGAGTTTTTTCTGGTAGTTCTTGTCGGTCGGGTTGTACAGGAATACGAGCGCCAGGGCAAAGCACATGTGAATCGGCGTCTGAAGCATCAGGGTAAACTGCTTGACCAGCGCCAGATACATCTGGAACAGGATGAAAACCACCGTGATGCCTATCGCGCATGTCCTGCGGATGGACTTCGTCATTCTTCGGCCACTCCTCTCTTTGATAATGATGGTTATATACAGGTTCCGCCCGGAGCGGAACATTGTTCCCGTTTTTACATCGCTCTCAAAGCGGCTGAGGCACAGGCCTGTACTGTGCCCCAGCTCTTAAATCTGTTCAGTTCCGCTTTGATTCCGCAATCATTCGGCAGCGTAGCCCATTTCCTTGTAGTAACGGGCAGCGCCGGGATGCAGTTCGCAGCCGGTCAGGGCCTTGGAGCCGGCGACCGCGGGGTCGAAGTTGGCCAGCACGGCGGAGGTGTTCACCAGGATGTCGCGGTTCTCGCACAGAGCCTTGGTGATCTGGTAGGCAACTTCCTCATCCATTTCCGCGGATACGATGATGCACTGCTGGGAACCGACGGTCTTGATCTCAACATCCTGGCCGTTCCAGGTGCCGGCGGGAACCGTCACGTAGTCGTAGCCCTGCTCGCACAGCTTGGCCAGCGTTTCGTCGCTCAGCTGCACATCATACATGGCATGGTTCAGGCACAGCTCGGTGGTGTTGGCCTGGCCGGCGCCGATGTGGTCAATGGTCAGATCGTAGTTGTCGTCGCTCAGGCCGTCCTTGATGGCGCCGCCGGAGGTCTTTTCCACGGTAATCCAGGCAGGCGGATTGTTGATATCAATGCCGAATACGCCGAACACGCGCTCCGCGGCCAGTTCGCCGAAGGAGCCGTTCTTCTTGATGATCAGGCGGACGGGCTGTTCCTTTTCAACCAGCTCTTCGATGGTCTTGATGCCGGTATCATTCACGTACTTCTGGGTGAACATCACGTTGATGAAGTCCTTGCCCAGGCCGCCGGCGATGCAGCGGACATCGGGGCATACCGGAATTTCAGCGGATTCAATGCCGGTGGTGGCGGCCCACAGCGCGGGAGCGGAGTTGGACACGGTAATGTCACATTCACCTTCCTGAATCAGCACAGGGGAAGAAACGTTGCCGGAAGAGTTGGAAACCAGGGATACGGAATAGCCTTCCACGGTCTGGATGCACTGCATAATAGCGGTGGCGTAGGTATAGCCGGCGGTGCCGGTTTCCTGGGTACCGATCAGCAGCTCTTCAGCAAAGGCAGCGCCGGTCAGCATCATGCAGAGAACAAGAGCGAGAGCGATAAGCTTTTTCATGGTTTTTTCCTCCTAAGTATTTTTGTAAACATTGGAGAGCGGGTTATTCCGCTTTCCTGGCCTTGCGGCTTCTGGACAGGCGTATGGCATAGTCGATGGCATTCATCAGGCTCAGTTCATTGGCCATTCCCGTGCCGGCCTGGTCAAAGGCGGTGCCGTGGTCCACGGATACACGCACAATGGGCAGGCCCAGCGTCAGGTTGATGCCTTCCACGGCATCCCATTTCCCCGCTTCCTGGTTGTAGACGAAACCCACCACCTTCAGCGGAATATGGCCCTGATCGTGATACATGCACACGACGATGTCGTACCAGCCGCCGCGCAGCTTGGAGAAGACCGAATCCGGAGGGAAGGGACCGCTTGCGTCGATTCCTTCCGCGCGCGCTGCTTCTATGGCCGGGGTGATTTCCTTAATTTCCTCATCCCCAAACAGACCGTTTTCTCCGCAGTGCGGATTCAGGCCGGCCACAGCGACCCTCGGGTTTTCGATCCCTAAGTCCTTGCATGCCATGTGCGACATGCGGATAACATCCAAAACACGGTCTTTCTTTACGCGATTACAGGCCTCGCGCAAGGAGACGTGTGTGGAAACATGGGTAACGCGCATATTCTGGTGCGCCAGCATCATACAGTACTTTTTCGTTCCGGTATAATGCGCGTAAATCTCGGTATGCCCCGAGAAATGGTGACCGGCTACGTTGATGGCTTCCTTGTTCAGGGCGTTGGTCACCGTGCCGTCGATTTCGTCGGCGTTGGCCAGCTCGATCACCTTTTTCACATACTGGAAGGCGGCTTCCCCCGCTTCCGCGCTCACCTGGCCGATTGGCAGGGTATCGGCGTCCACAAGGTTCATCTCGTATACGTCGATGGTGCCGGGCGTAAACAGGGCCTCCTTCACGTCGGTTACGGGATGGATCCTGATCTCCTCATGCCCCACCAGCTTCTTTGCCTTTTCCATCATGCAGGAATCTCCGATAACCAGCGGGCGGCAGTTTTCGTATACTTCCGGCTTCGCCAGGGCTTTCACGGTGATTTCCGGGCCGATGGACGCGGGATCTCCCATGGTAATTCCGATAATGGGCTTATTCATGCTGCCACCTCCGTCAGTGCAGGCCCTTGGCCGAAACTTCAGCCAGCACCTGCTTCAGCGCTTCGATTCCCTCTTCGGGAACATAGTTGAAAGGTCTGCGGCAGTCGCCCACCGGATAGCCCAGCAGTGCGACGGCCTTCTTGATGATCGTGTTGGGATTGCCGAACTTGAATACCGTCTGCAGGGCGGCGATGGCGTCCTGCGCCTGCTGTGCGCCTTCCAGGTCCCCGGCCGTGAAGCGGTCGTAGATGCTTGCCAGGGCGTTCGGCCAGATGTTGGCGCGTCCCGCGATACCGCCGGCGCCGCCCTCCTTCAGGCAGGTCAGGATCGCGCCGTCGTTCCCGGCGAGGATCGCGACCTCCTTGTCCAGCTCCCGCGTCAGGCGGATATAGGCCTTCAGGTTTTCGATATCCCCGCTGGAATCCTTTGCGCCGACGATGTTGTCCACGTCCCGGCAAAGCTTCTGTACCGTTTCCGGCAGCAGCTTGTTGCCGGTCCGCGGGGGAATATTGTAGAGGATAATCGGCAGATCGACCGCCTTGGCCACCGACGTATAATGGTCATACAGCTCCTTCTGGGAAGCGGCGGCGAAGAAGGGGGTGACGACGGACAGCGCGTCCGCGCCCAGCTTCTGCGCCAGTTTGCTCATGCGGATCGTTTCCGCCGTGGAAATGCAGCCGGTGCCGGCGTAAACCGGAACGCGCCCTTTCACCTGGTCGATCACCGTTTCCAGGATCGCTTCCTTCTCCTGCATGGAAAGGATGTACGCCTCGCCGTTGGTCCCTACCGGGAAAAGACCGTGTACGCCGCCCTTGAGCAGGCGCTCCACCTGGTTGCGCAGCTCGCTGTGGTTGACGCTCTGCTCGGCATCGTCAAACATCGGTGTGAGGATCGGCGGGATAATGCCTTTGATATCGCTCGTCTTCATGTTCGTTCCTCCTTACAGAACAGACTGGTAAATCCGTCTCGCGTCGTCAGGGGTAATCTCACGCATGTTGTTGACCAGCAGCCGTTTGACCTGCATGCCGGCCTGCACCAGGCCCTCCAGATCCTCTTCCGGCACGCCGAAATCCCTGCTGAGGCTGGTGGGAATCTCCAGGTGCTTCACGATCTCATCCAGCCGGCTGATGATCCAGGCGCTCTTTTCCTCTTCCGTCTCGCAGCGGCTGCCGTCATGGGCGCAGCGGTCATAGCATTCCGCGAAGCGTTTCCGGCATACCGGTTCGTTGAACTTCATGACCGGCACCAGCAGGATCGCGTTGGAAACGCCGTGGGCAATGTGGTATTTCCCGCCCAGGGGATAGCTCAGGGCATGCACCCCGGTGGTGCCGCTTGCGGTGATGGCCAGTCCGCCGTAGAACGCGGCGATCTGCATGGCGTTTTTCGCGTCCATGGCTTCGGGATTGTCGCAGGCTTCCTCGATATTGTTCAGGATCAGGTCCAGCCCGTGCAGCGCGAAGGTGTCGCTGAGGGGATTCGCCTTGTTGCTGGTGTAGCACTCAATGCAGTGGGCCAGGGCGTCCACGCCGGTCGCGGCCGCGATCTTGCGGGGAAGGTTCCTGATCATCCGGGCATCCAGGATAACATAGTCCGCGATCATGTTGTCGTTGACGATGCCGACCTTCAGTTCTTTCTCGGGAACGGCGACGATCGCGTTGGGCGTCACCTCCGCGCCGGTGCCGGCGGTGGTGGGGATCAGCACGATGGGCACGCACTTCTTCGCGCGTCCGGGCTCGTCCAGCAGTTCCTTCACGCCGTATTCATCCGTAACCAGCACGCTGGCCAGCTTCGCCGCGTCCATGACACTGCCGCCGCCGCAGGCGACGATCAGGTCCGCGCCCTGGGCCTTGAAATCGTCGATCAGCTTCTGAACGGTCATATAATCCGGTTCGGGTTTCAGGTCGTCCAGCACGTAGTACTCGACGCCGCTGGCCTTCACCGCTTCCTCCGGCAGGGCGAACAGCCCCGTTTTCTCAATCCCGGGATCCGTGAACATCGCGACCTTCCGGGCGCCGAGGGACCGGATGATTCCGGTGATGTTTTCCATGGCGTTTTCCCCGCCGTACACGGCGCGGGGCATTTTCAGGTTGTAACGGGTCAGCATCCTTGATCTCCTCCGTTCATCTTGTCTGGGCCGCGGTGGGATTGTAGAGTCCTACCCTCTCCCGCTTTTTGCCCATGACGTCCTCTTCGCTGAAGCTTACGTACTTGACACCGGTCCGGGTATAGGCCGCGTAGGCCAGATGCAGCATGCCGTCCCGGCTCTGCATCAGGTAGGGGTATTCGTACTGCCGGTTGTTGGTGCGGTTTTCGTCACCCATGAATCCTTCGCCCCGCTCCATCCACCGGATCATCGGGAAGGTAATCCCGCCGTCTTCGCTCAATGCGACGGCCACCGGGCAGCGGAGTCCCGGCCAGGCGGCCTTGCCGGGCTGCGGATCCGGCGTGCAGGTGGGATTGTAGGCAATGGCGACCCGTCCGCTCTGCAGCTTCACCGCGCTGATGGAGCTGTTGTTGTTGGGCAGCGGCGTCGGAACCGGCACGCTCCAGCTGTCGCCCCAGTCGGCCGATTCGCTGCGGTAGATGAAATCGGCTTCACGGGAACGCATGAAGGCTGCCAGGCGCCCGTTCTCCAGCTCCACAACGTTGGCATGGACCCGTCCGCGGCTGCCGGGCATATCCACCTGCCGCCAGGTTTTGCCCTCGTCGTCGGAAATCTGCAGGGCGGTGGGATCCCCGCTCAGTCCGTCCGGGCTGTCGGTGCAGAGCCAGTTGGCAAAGATCCAGCGGCCGTTGGACAGGACCTGGATGGGCTGCCGGCAGAAGCTGCCTTCCCGGGCAAAGAGGGTTTCATAGGGCCCCCAGGTCTTTCCGCCGTCCGTGCTCTTCTGGACGCGGATCTGGGAGGTGAACTGCATGTTGTCCTTCCCGGCCTGCCGGTCCTTCTGGGCGGTGTAGATGGCCCAGACCGCGCCGTCGTTTCCGGCGAAAAGGGATGGATTCTGCTCGCTGCGCTCCGGATCCCCGGAAATATCCACGGGATCAGACCATCTTTCTCCGTTCTTTTCAAGGCGGGAACAGATGATCCGGATATCCGCGCTGCCTTCATAGGTGCCGGCAAACCAGCAGCACAGCAGCGCGCCGTCCGGCAGCTCCAGCATGGCGGGAGCATGGGCGGTCGGATATCCTCCGGTGGGAAGGAACGCTTCCAGGGTGCCCATATCCGCGTTGCGGTACAGGCGTCCGTCGGGAGTAAGGCCGGGGATCAGGGGATAATCCATCTTGTTGTCCTCCTTTGCTGATGTTCTGGCTGGTTCAGCCGTTCTTCCGGGTAAGGATCAGGTCCTTCAGGTCCGTAAGCAGGGTTTCCCTGCCGAATCCTCCGGACTTGGTGATAACAGGCCGGTTTTTCCCGCGGTAGGTGACCCGGGAAAGAACGCAGCCCGGAGCCGCTTCCGCGATGGGAAGCATCCTGTGGATCTTCATGCGGTTCATGCTCTTCAGCAGCGTATCGCCGCCGGTGATCAGCAGCGTCCTGTCCGCGGGAGAATCCATCAGGGCGCTGAGGATAATTCCCAGGGATTCGGAAATCCGCTGCCGGACATCTTCGGTGGAAAAGCCCTCGGCTTTCGCCAGCTCCGCGGTTTCTTCATTGCCGGGATCCGTATCGTTCGCGTCCAGGATCATCCAGGGGCAGCCGGCCATCTGTTCCTTCCAGCCGGCGAGGACCGCTTCGCCTTTTTCCGACCGGAAAACTTCCGGATGAAGCTTGATTTCCGGAGCGATATGAATCCGGGTAAATCCGTTCGCCTCCCCATGGTCCAGCTGGCGCTGGGTAATGGGGTTGACGCTGCCGCAAAGAACGAACAGGCCCGGCTCCAGCGGAGGAAGCTCCGGTGACTTATTCCCGGAAAGGCCGAGCATTTCGGGAAGGACCGCCGCGAAACCGGCGCATCCGGCGGAGACCCGCAGATCCGGAAGATCCCGCAGGCATTTCCCGGCGCGGATCAGGTCCTCCTCAGAGGAGGCGTCCAGGACAGCGATTCCTGAAGCGTTCCGGAGCGATTCCGGATCCGCCCGGAATGCCGGGGTTTCACTCTGCAGGGCAATCAGCCGGGGGACGTCGGATTCCTTCACGGGTTCAAAAGGATCCCGGCCGAAAACGGAATCAGCCACCGGGATCCCGTCAATATACTGAATGCCGTTCCGGGTGACCCGGTTCATGGCGGGAAGAGCGGGAACAAAAGGAAGCAGGGGGCACCGGGCGGCGTCAAGCACCGCGGTAAGCTCGGCGCCGATATTGCCGCGGAGCGCGGAATCCGTTTTCTTGTAGATATGTCCAATTCCAAGATTCATGCCCTTCCGGGCGGCACGGAAGACCGTTTCGTACGCTTCCCGTGCGGGAAGGTGCCTTGTTTCCGCGACGGCAACCAGGACCTCGCACCCGCCGGCTTCCGCGTTGAAATCCGCTTCCGGATCCGTCAGCACGCATGTCGGAATCCCCCGGGATGCAAACTGCACTCCTGTATCCAGACCGCCGGTAAAGTCGTCCGCGATGATTAAAAGCCTGATCACGGTGGGCCTCCTTTCGGGGTTCTGCCGGGGAATCGATGCTGCGTTGATTGAAACCGGGTGTTCATTTCTGTAAATCCATCATAAAGGTATTCCCGGGAATATACAACAAAAATGCCGTCAATTCTGTCTTATTTTGAAACATAATAAATAAATTATGGAAATTCAAGGATAATATCTGTTTATTTTTGAAACATATAGCATTCTGCTGATGACATTTCTGTTTCATTATGATACACTTGTAAAAAACAGTCTGAATCGGGTTCAGACAGGAGGAACCAGAGTATGCAGGACAGGTTTGCGGAACCGGTACATATTCTTGCCATCGCGCCGTATGAGGCGATGGCTTCGTCGCTGCAGAGAAGTGCGGAGAGCTTTCCGGACGTACTGCTGGATACTTATACCGGGGACCTTCAGGAAGGAGCGGATATCGTCAGGAGGCTGGATCTCTCCTCCTTTGACGCGATTCTCTCACGGGGCGGAACGGCCAGGCTCATCCAGCAGGCAACGGACCTGCCGGTGGTGGAAATTCCTGTGCTTATCAACGATGTGCTCCGGACGATCAAGCTGGCGGAGAACTATACGGACAGGATGGCGGTCGTCGGTTTTTCCGGTGTCACGGGTAACGCGCATACGCTGTGCAATCTGCTGCGGATGGAAATCCCGATCGAGACGGTACGCAGCCCGGAGGAAGTCCCGGAAGTGCTGAACCGCCTGCGCAAAATGCAGATCAATACCGTAATCTGCGACGCGGTCACGCACCGGACAGCCCGGAATTCCGGGTTTCAGGCCCTGCTGATCACCTCCGGGGAACGAAGCCTGCATGAAGCCATCAGCAGCGCGCTGCAGCAGGGCAGAAGGTTCCGCGCGTTGAGGAATGAGAACACGATGCTCCGGATCATGCTGCGGCAGAACATGGAGCAGTGCATGGTGCTGGATTCGGAGAAGGATGTGATATACGCTTCAGCCGGCAGACCGTCGGATGAAACCGTCGCGGCCATGCGGAGGCGGATTTCATCGATCCCGGCGAACAGGGACCTCCTGTTTTTCCATCAGGAAGGGACCACGCTGCATACGGTCACAGCCTCCCGCTTCCAGCTGCAGAACCGGCAGCTGTATCTGTTCCGGGACCAGCCGGCCCGCATCCCCCTGCGCTCCGCCCAGTCCGGCATCCGCTTCTATGACGCGGCGGAATGCGAGCAGCTTCTGTCCGGCAGCTTCTTTACTTTAAGCAAGCCTGAGGGCGAGCTGGAAGCGAAACTGGCGTCGCTTTCCAGGCAAAGGGATCCTGTCATGATACTCGGCGAGGAAGGAACCGGCCGGGAGCAGGCGGCGCGGGCACTGTATCTGCAAAGCGAAATGAAAAACCATCCTTTTGTGGTGGTGGACGGGTCCAGGATCAGTGACAGGAGCTGGAATTATCTGACAGAGCATGACGATTCCCCGCTCGGGACCACCGGAACGACGGTATTCTTCCACCATCTTGAGGAACTGTCGCCCCAGCGGCAGCACACCCTGCTGTCCCTGATTGAGGAAAGCAATCTTGCCAGAAGGCTGCGGCTCCTTTTCGCCTGCGAAGTGCAGGACGGACGCGCGGTTCATGCCCTTACCCGGGAAATCTCCTCCCGGCTGAACCCGCTGTCGGTGCAGCTTCCGGCGCTGCGGACCCGGCGGGACGAAATTCCCGCGCTGGCCAGCGTCTATCTTTCCAATCTGAATATGGAACTTGGCAAGCAGATCTCCGGTTTTGAGCCGGGAACCCTGGAAATGCTGGTCCGGTATGACTGGCCGGGAAATTACGCCCAGTTCAAGCGGGTGCTGCACGAGCTGTCCGTAATGACAGACGGCCACTATATTTCCGGAACGGATACCGCGGAAATGCTGGGACAGGAGCGGACTTTCTTCCGGAGCGCTCCGGACAGCGCGGCTTTTTCAGCGGAAGGCATGACCCTGGAGGAAATCACCCGGCACATTATTGAACAGGCGCTGGCCGCAAACAAGGGCAACCAGTCCGAAACAGCCCGCCGTCTGGGAATCAGCCGTTCCACGCTCTGGCGCGTTCTGGGGAGCGGCTCCCGGAAGACGCCCTGAGCAGGCGGCGCGGCCCCGTCCGCCGGCGTCCGCTTGACGGGTGCCGTGCCGCGGGGTATACTCTCACCATTCTTTCAGCGGCAGATTTTATACAGGTCCCGCGGCGCGGCGGTCCGAACGCCGGCAGCGGGCCGGAATAAGGGGGAAACCGTATGAAATACCGGAAGGATAAATACGGCCGGGATCTGTCCGTCCTGGGTTTCGGCTGCATGCGCTTTACCAGGAAAGGAAGCGGCCTGGACCTGGATAAGGCGGAAAAGGAAATCATGGCGGCTTTCCGGGCCGGTGTGAACTATTACGATACCGCCTACATCTATCCCGGCAGCGAAGCGCTGCTCGGTACGGTGCTGGAGCGGAACGGCATCCGGGATCAGGTGTATATCGCCACCAAGCTGCCCCAGTATATGGTCAGCAGCCTCGCCGGCGCGGAAAAGACCTTCCGGGAGGAGCTTTCGCGCCTCCGGACGGATCATGTCGATTATTACCTGATGCATATGCTGACCGACATAGCGCAGTGGGAGCGGCTCAAGCAGATGGGCATCCCGGACTGGATCCGCAAGCTGAAGGAATCCGGGGCCATCCGGAATATCGGCTTCTCCTACCACGGGAACACCGAAAACTTCCTGAAAATCCTGCAGGATTACGACTGGGATTTCTGCCAGATCCAGTACAATTACCTGGATGAAACCAGCCAGGCCGGCGTGGCCGGGCTGAAAGCCGCCGCCGCAAAAGGTATCCCTGTCATCATCATGGAACCGCTCCGCGGCGGCAAGCTGGTGAACCTTCTCCCCGCGGAAGCAAAAAAGGCCATGGCGGAAAACGAACGGGGCTGGTCTCCGGCGGCCTGGGCCTTCCGGTGGCTGTACAACCAGCCGGAAGTGACAGTGGTTCTTTCCGGAATGAACTCCCTGGAAATGGTGGCGGAAAACGTCGAAACCGCGGATTCGGCTTCTCCCGGGGAGCTGAACGCGTCCGATTTCGCGCTGCTGGACAGGGTCAAAGCCCTGATCCGCGCCGGGGAAAAGGTCGGCTGCACCGGCTGCCGCTACTGCATGCCATGTCCCCGGGGCGTGGATATCCCCGGCATTTTCCGCTGCTATAACGCCATGTATTCAGAGGGGAAAAACGACGCCCGCTTCCAGTTCGCGCAGACCGTCGGCCTGACCCGGCAGCCGGCCTTCGCCACCCAGTGCGTCGGCTGCGGCAAATGCGAAAGCCACTGTCCCCAGGGCATCCCGATCCGCGAAAAGCTGAAGGAAGCAGATAAGGCGCTGCGTCCCCTGCCCTTCCGGATCGGCATCAATGTGGCCCGCTCCTTTATGCTGCGCCGAAGCCGGAAGAAGAGCGGCAGCCCGTAAAGTGAAACAGCGCGGATCCCCGTATTTCTTCGGGGCCGCGCTGTTTTCCTATATATACTTCCGGAGATTTACCCAGAGCCTGTTTTTCCGCGTTTCGTGCTCAATCCCGTCATACACGGCCTTGCCGAAACCGCGGACGGACAGGACGTCCCCTTCCTTCAGCCGGAAGCTGCGGTCCGTTACGGTCCGCCCGTTCACGAAAACCTTTTCCGCGGCAAACAGCTTGTCCGCCTGTCCCCGCGAAATGTTCAGGAAGGCTGCCGCAACGGCGTCCAGCCGCTCCGAAGCCACGTTCAGCCGCGTCGGCGCGTACCGCGGCTGCAGCTCCGGCACATCCGGCGCGCTCAGTTCCGCCGTCACGGTCGTCCTGCGCACCTGCGTCAGGCCGGACACCAGCATGTCCGCGGCAGGCGCCAGGCAGAAGAACCAGGCCCGCTTCTCACGCACCAGAATATCCCCGATCAGCGGGCGTTCAATCCCCAGTCCGAGAATCGCGCCGAGGAAATCACGGTGGGTCAGCTCCTCCGCGTATTTTTCGTTTTTCGGCGCCACGGCAATCACCCGGACCGGCGGATCCGGCGGTCCGCATTCCACTTCGCTGCCCGCGGCCAGAATCTTCCGCTCGGCGTTTTCGTATCCGCCGGTCAGGAAGTAATCACAACCGGCAGCCTCCGGACAGCGGAGCAGATCCTCCTGTTCCGCCGGGGACAGGAATGCGGAATACTGCCATATGCCTGTTTTCTCGCTCCGCCGGCATAAATCCAGCAGATGTCTCAGCGTCACATCATTCGTCATGCAGGCTCCTCCGGCGGTTCCGCCGCCTCTTTCTCATTCCCGCGCACCACCTTATCAGTTTGCTTCGCCGCCGTCAAGCCCCGCCCTTCCCGCCGTTTTTTTCTTGCCGCTCACCATTGAATTCTGCCGGAAAACCCGATAGAATATATTTACAAAAGACGTGATGTCTCCCGTCGCGTCTGGGAATCAACCCTCACACCATCAGAACAGCACTCGCGAAACAGAAAGGAAGATTTCCGGATGATTACCAATGATAAGGGTATTGTGGAACTGAAGCACTCCATCCTCAGGGAAGTTTGCCGCCTGGCATGGGAAGACCGGCTGACGCTGGAAGCCTGTGAGCGGCTTGTCCTGGAATTTATCCCCGGCCCCAAGCCGCAATACCGCTGCTGCATCTATAAGGAACGTGAAATAATCCGCGGACGGATCCGCCTCGCCATGGGGCTGCATCCGGATGCGGCCAGTGAATCCCGCAACGTGGTTGCCGTGATCCCCGCCGCCTGTGACGACTGTCCGATCCAGGAATACCTGGTGACGGATATCTGCCGTTTCTGCCTTGGAAAAGCCTGCCTGAACGCTTGCCGTTTCGGGGCGATTACTCCCGGTGACACCCGGATGCACATTGACCCGGACAAATGCCGGTCCTGCGGGCTGTGTGCGAAGTCCTGCCCTTACGGCGCCATTATCCATATGGAACGTCCGTGCAGAAAAGCCTGTCCGGTGGATGCCATCACTTATTCGGAAAACGGTATCTGCGTAATCGATGACGACAAATGTGTGCACTGCGGCCACTGCATTCACAGCTGCCCCTTCGGCGCCATCGGATCCAGGATTTACGCTGTGGACATCATCCGGGAAATCCGGAGCGGGAAAAAGGTGATCGCGATGTGCGCCCCCGCGACGGAAGGCCAGTTCGGCAAGGATGTTTCCATGGCTTCCCTTCGGGCGGCGCTGAAAAAGCTGGGCTTTGCGGACATGGTTGAAGTCGGCCTCGGCGGCGATATGACGGCCGCCTATGAAGCGCTGGAGTGGATTGAAGCCAGGAAGGAAGGCCGCAAGATGACCACATCCTGCTGCCCGGCGTTTATTTCCATGCTGCGCCACCATTTCCCGGAAGAATATGAAAAATATAAATCCAATACGGTCAGCCCCATGGTGGCCGTATCCCGTTACCTGAAGTATCTGGATCCGGACTGCGTGACGGTGTTTATCGGGCCGTGTATTTCCAAGAAGGGCGAAACGCTGAACGAATTCATCGCGGACAGGCCCGACTTTGCCCTGACCTACGGCGAAATCGTAGCCATGCTGGACTCCCGGGGGATCACTGTCGATCCGGTGGACGAATCCTATCAGGAAGCTTCCCTGTTCGGCAAGAAATTCGCGGGCAGCGGAGGTGTCGCCGCGGCTGTCCTGCAGGCAATGAAAGAGATGGGGGAAGATCCTTCCGGCATCAAACTTCTGCAGTGTTCCGGCGGTGCGGAATGCAAAAAGGCCATGGCGCTTCTGAAAGCCGGAAAGCTTCAGGAGGACTTTGTGGAAGGAATGATGTGTCCGGGCGGCTGTATCGGCGGTCCCTCCAAGCATCAGGCGGAAGCCCAGGTACTGCAGGCGCGCAAGGAACTGCTGGGCCGGGCGGATGACCGGCAGATTCTGGAGAACCTGAAGAATTATCCGATGGATAAATTCTCAATGTTCCGCGACGGCCATCTGGACCCGTCCGTAACTCCGTTCAAATAAACTTTACTTTCCGCCGGTCTCCGGCATCGGATTCTGCCGCTCCCGCGCTCCGTTCGGCGCGGGAGTTTTCCGTTGCGCAAAAAAAAGCATGCGCGCCGCGCATGCTGAAAAAACAGGATCAGTCCGCAACCGGATGGTTCCGGTAGTAATTGATCAGGCATCCGTCCGTGATAATCTCGCGTTCGTCCGGTGTCAGATCGCCAAGGCTCACAGGGAACGGCGCCACCGTTCCGTCCTCCTTCACCGCGTAGACAGTGAATTCCGGCGTTCCTTCCAGCACCGCCTTCCGGACGCCCGGGATAAAGATCCAGTCGCCGAGGCTGAACACCTTCTCATCCTTTACCAGGAAGGGCACTATGCCCCAGTTGATGCAGTTGCTGCGGTAGCGTTTGGTGGCATATTCCTTTGCCAGGTTCGCTGAAGCGCCGAGCACCCGCTGGCAGGATGCGGCCTGTTCCCGGGCGGAACCGTCGCCGGGTTTTACGGCAAAGATCGTGGAACCGATGTCGGTATGCTCCGGATCAGCCTTTACCCATGCGGAAAGGGCTTTGTAGACCTTCTTTATTTCCTCTGGCAGGTCTTTGCCCGCGGCGCGGCCGCGCTCGATCGCGCGGACAGCCTTGCTGCGTCCCGCGTATTCCGGATCCTTGCGGCTGAGTGTGAACTCGCTCAGGCGTTCGGGATTGGAGCGGTAGGAAGACGCTTCGCCGGAGGGAATCAGCTCGTCTGTCGTGGTAACAGGATCCGTAATATAGGAAACAACCTTTACGAGAAGATCCTCGGTGAGGGCGGGCTGTTCCGGCCAGTCCTTGATGTTCGGGCCGAATTTCAGTTCATATCCGGGCTCCGCCTTTCCGAAGCCAAAGTATACGCGCTTGTCGTAGACGGATTTGTCGAAGGCATACGCGGGTTTCGTGTACTTCACATCCAGATCCGTCGCCGGGGTCAGTTTCCCGTGATGGATGGCTGTCGCGGCGATGGAACGGGCGTCCATGAGCGCGACGGCGCTCATCTGGCCTTCACCGGGCTTGCTGCCTTCGCGGTTCGGGAAGTTGCGGGTCGTATGGCGGATGCTGAATTCGCCGTTTGCCGGCGTGTCTCCGGCGCCGAAGCAGGGGCCGCAGAAGCATTCACGGACAATTGCCCCGGCCGAGGCAATATCCGCCAGGGCGCCGTTCTTCATCAGCTGCAGATAGGCCGGCATGCTGCCGGGATATACGCTCATGGTAAACGCGCCGTTGCCGGTGCTGTTGCCGCGGAGGATATCCGCCACGGCGCACACGTTGTCAAAGGTGCCGCCGGAGCAGCCGGCCACCAGGCCCTGTTCAACCCAGACGCCGCCGTCATGAACCTTGCTGACCAGGTCGACCTTCGCGCCGACAATCTGCCCGTTGGCCTTTTCCTCGCATGCCCGCAGGATATCTTTCGGGTTCTCCAGCAGTTCACGGATCGTGAGGGTGTAGCTCGGATGCATCGGCAGGGCGATCGTGCTTTCAATCGTGGACAGATCCACATAGACGCACCCGTCATAGTATGCCGTATCAGCGGGAGCCAGCGCCTTATAGTCTTCCGGACGCCCGTGAATGGCCAGGTATTCTTCTGTCGCGCTGTCGGTTTCCCAGATGGAAGACCAGCAGGTCGTCTCCGTCGTCATGACATCAATGCCGTTGCGGTATTCCATGGGCAGCTTTGCCACGCCGGGGCCGATGAATTCCATTACCTTGTTCTTCACATAGCCGTTCTTGTATACGGCGCCGATAATGGACAGCGCCACATCCTGCGGGCCGATTCCCGGGTTCGGTTCGCCGTCCAGGTAAATCAGAACGACGCCGGGACGGGCAACATCGTAAGTACGGCCCACCAGCTGCTTCGCCAGTTCCCCGCCGCCTTCCCCGACGCCCAGGGTTCCGATCGCGCCGTAGCGCGTATGGCTGTCCGAGCCTAAAATCATCCTGCCGCAGCCCGCCATCATTTCACGGTTGAAGGAATGGATGACCGCCATATTCGTCGGCACATAGATACCGCCGTATTTATGGGCAGCACTCAGCGCGAACATATGGTCGTCTTCGTTAATCGTACCGCCGACAGCGCACAGGCTGTTATGGCAGTTGGTCAGCACATAGGGCATGGGGAAATTCTTCATTCCGCTGGCCCGGGCTGTCTGGATAATGCCGACATAGGTGATATCATGGCTGGTCAGGCTGTCGAAGCGCATCCGCAGGTGATCCATATCACCGCTTTTGTTGTGTGCTTTCAGGATGCCGTACGCAATCGTACCTTCCGCTGCCTGATCCCTGTCCACGGGGCGGCCCGCGATCCGGCTGGCTTCCTCCGCGCTTTCGGCAATTTGGCGGCCGTTTATCAGGTATACACCGGAATCATACAGCTTTACCATGTGCAGTTCCCTCCGTTTTTTCCGCGGTACCGATGGCGGCGATAACCAATATTTTCCGCGTGAAGTATATCAGACCGGGGTAAAAAAGTCCAGCGGTATTCCGCTCTTCCCGGCCCTGAATATATCGCCTCCGCGGCAGCCGCCGGCAGTTATTCTTTCAGGGCTGGGCGCGTGTTTTTCAATCTCCGGTTCAAAACTCCGCCGGTTTCCTGTATAATGAAATACGAAACCAAAACAGAAGGAAGCGCGGATTCATGGACTGGATGCACCGTTACACGTCTCCGCTGGGAACGATCTTCATGGCCAGCCGCGGGGAATCCGCCCTGGCCGGCCTGTGGTTTGCGGGACAGAAGTATTTCCCGGAAAGCGTATGCCGGCTCCCCGTGAATGATTCCCTGCCTGTTTTCCGGGAATCGGACCGCTGGCTTGATTGCTATTTCAGCGGAAAGGATCCCGGCTTCACGCCGCCGCTGTATCTGTCCGCGTCCGCGTTCCGGACGGCTGTCTGGAACGCGCTCCTGGAGATCCCCTACGGAGAGACTGTCTCCTACGGGGAAATCGCCTCCCGGCTTGCCGCGCGGACGCGGGTTCCCCGGATCTCCGCCCGGGCCGTGGGCGGAGCCGTAGGGCACAATCCGGTCTCTCTGATAATTCCCTGCCATCGCGTGACCGGTGCGGACGGAAGCCTGACGGGATACGCCGGAGGCCTGGAAAGAAAAGAATACCTGCTTCGGCTGGAACGAGGGGCTCTGTAATTATTTTCGGAAAGGAAATCAGCGAAAAGATGCGGTATGACCTGATCTGTATCGGTATGGCATTGGTGGATTCCATTATCCGGGGCTTCAGTCCCGAGCCTGTCTCCGCCTCCGGTTACCTGGCGGAATCCGGATCCCTGAATGTCGGCGGCGAGGCGGTCAACGAAGCGATGGCCGCGGCAAAGCTCGGCATGAAAACAGGCATTCTCTGCGCGCTGGGGGAAGATCCCGCCGGTGAAATGATCCTGAACGCTCTCCGGAATTGCGGGGTGGATACCGCCCCGGCGGTCCGGGGCCCCGGCACGCCGGTCACCACCATGTTCGTCCGGGAGGACGGAACCCGTAAATCCGTCACCAACCAGTCCCACCGGTATAATTTTCATCCGGAAAAGGATCCGTCCCGGTTCACGGACGCCCGGGCGCTGATCCTCGGATCGCTGTTCCGCGCCCCCTTCGACGACCCGGCCGTCATTCATTCCGTGCTCTGCAGCGCGAAGGAAGCCGGCCAGCTGGTTTTTGCGGACACCAAGCTGCCGAACTTCCGTTTCCTGACGCTGGAGGATGTCCGGGATTCCCTTCCGCTGATCGATACCATCACGCCCAACGAGGATGAAGCGCGCCATTTTACCGGAAAAACGGATCCGGAAGCCATAGCGGACGTTTTTCTTGCCGCCGGCGTCAGGCAGGTCATCGTCAAGCTTGGCGGCAAAGGCTGCCTGCTGAAAAACCGGGAGGAAACCCTGCGCCTCCCCGCCTTTCCGATCCGGCCGGTGGATGCCACCGGCGCCGGAGACAACTTCGTGGCCGGGTTTGCCTCGGAGATCCTCCGGGGGGCTTCCGCCGGGGAAGCGCTGCGCTTTGCGAACGCCTGCGGCGCCATCTGCACCACCGCGGTCGGCGCCTCCGCCGCGCTCAGGGACAGGGCTCAGGTACTGGCGTTCATGAACGCCGCCGGGTGCTGACGCCGGCGCCTTTCGTTTCTTCGCCTGCCGGGGCATTGTTCCCCGCGGCGCCGTCATGATATAATCCGAACAAAACCCCCGCGGAAAATCCCGCGGAATCTGGAGGGAACACGCTATGAACCGGGAAGACAGGAAGGTATCGGAAGCCTATATCCGCTGCGTCCTGTCTGAACGGGAAAACTGGCTGTACCAGAGCGCGCTGAACAAAGTGCGCGTCATCACCCGCAGCATGAAACCCGCCGAAAAGGAAGAATACCTCCGCAGCGATTCCTTCCGGAACACCCTGCGCCAGCTCCAGCGCCGGGACCGGATTTATCAGGGGCTGCTGCGCGAGGAACTGGTCCAGCCCGGCGCCCGGGGAGAGCTGGACCGGCTGAGCCGGCTGATCGCCCGGGAGCTGGAAGCCGGACACAGCGTTGACCTTGCCTTCCTGAGAACCGTTGAAAAAAGCCGCGCGCCGCTGGAAAAGGCATATTCCGCCCTGGAAACCGTCCGGGGAGGCGCGCTGCGCCGGTATTACGATGAAAACATGGGACAGCTGACCGCCCGGGCCGAAAACCGGGTTGTTCGCTGGCTGCGCGCCGGGGATCTGTCCGACCGCCTGCCAGAGGATGACTCCGGGCGTTCCGTTGTCCGGCGGATCCTGGAAGCGCGCTTCCCCGGCGGCCTGACGGAAAAGAACATCGCGCCGGCCTTCCGCCCCGGAACGCCGGACTCCTTTCTCCGTTCGGAAGCGGAAAAGGCATATCCGGAGCTTTCCGCCTGCCGGAGCGTCCGTCTGCCGTCCGGGGAAAACGTATCCACCGCCGTCCGCCGGGAAGCGGAACGCGGATCCCGCCTGATGCTGAACGCGCTGAACAAAAAGTTCACCCGGGACAGGATCCGCCGGCTGCTGGAGAAAAATCCGGAACTGATCCGGCTGCAGAAACAGGAGGACGCCGCGAACCGCCGCGAAAAGCGGATCCGGAACGCCCTGCTGGAAGCGATTCCGGAGCATTACCGTGATCTGTATCCCCTGGCCCGGCAGATGAAGCGCCGCTTTTTCCTGCATCTGGGCCCCACCAATTCCGGAAAAACCTATGAGGGCGTGCAGCGCCTCCACGGCGCTGAAAACGGCCTGTACCTGGGGCCGCTGCGCCTGCTGGCCGCCGAACAGTTTGAAGCTCTGAACCTGGACGACATCCCCTGTTCCCTTGTAACCGGGGAAGAGCAGATCCGGGTGCCCTTCAGCCGCGTCCAGTCCTCCACCGTGGAAATGGCCGACCTGAAAACCCGTTATGACGTGGCCGTCATTGACGAGTGCCAGATGATCGCCGACCGGGACAGGGGCGGCGCCTGGTCCGCGGCTCTGCTGGGGCTGTGCGCGGAAGAAATCCATGTCTGCGCGTCACCGGACGCGGAAAACCTGCTGACCCGGATCATTGAAGACTGCGGGGACGAGCTCACCGTCGTCCATCATGAACGCATGACACCCCTGGAAGTGGAAAAGGACGGCTTCCAGTTCCCGAATTCCGTCCGTCCGGGAGACGCTCTGATCGTTTTTTCAAAAGCACGGGTCCACGCGGTGGCCGCGGAGCTGCGCAGCCGCGGATATAAGGTTTCCCTGATCTACGGAGCCCTGCCGCCGGACGTGCGGCGCAACCAGGCCGACCGCTTTATGCGCGGCGTAACGGACGTGGTGGTTTCCACGGACGCCATCGCAATGGGTATGAATCTTCCGATCCGGCGGATCGTTTTCCTGGAATCGGAAAAGTATGACGGCGATATCACCCGGATGCTCACCGACGCGGAAATCAAGCAGATCGCCGGGCGCGCCGGCCGTTACGGAAAGTACGAAATCGGTTATGTCAACGCCTTCGGCTTCAAAAAAGAAGTGGCCCATGCCCTCGCCCGGCCTTTGCCGCCGCTGACGGAGGGCGTGATCAGTTTCCCGGATTCCCTTCTGGGCATTCCCCTGCCCCTGACCCGCATCCTGGAGCAGTGGCTCCGGATGCAGGATAAAGGATGCTTTTCCAAGGCTTCCACCGCGCGCATGGCGGAACTGGCCGCAATGATGGAAACGCCGAAAACGGACCGCCATCTGCTTTACCGTTTTCTGTGCATTCCCTTTGACGAAAAGGAACCCGATCTGCTGACCCGGTGGAAAGCCATGTATCACGCCGAATGCCGGCAGCAGCATATCGACGTTCTGCCGGAGCTGCCGGAAATGCAGGATCCGGAAAGCTGCACGATCCGTATGCTGGACGGCCTGGAAGCGGACTACCGGCGCTGCGACCTGTATTACAACTATGTCCGGCTGTTCCTGGAGGAACCTGACAATCTCATGACGGAAATCCAGCGCCGGAAGGATCTGATTTCCCAGGGTATCGTCCATATCCTGTCCACCCAGAAACTCCAGCAGCGCACCTGCCCTTCCTGCCGGAGGCGCCTGCCGTGGAACTGGCCCTACCGCCTGTGCGACGCGTGCCACAGCGCCGGACGCAGGCGCTGACCGCGCCTTCCCGCGCGGCCTGATACTCAGTCCAGATATCCTTCCCGGGCCTGGATGCTGAATCTCTTCTCCAGCAGGTGCATCTGCTCGTCCGTAATCGTGTTGATCCGGGGCAGGTGCGCGATTTTCATATAGATCTCGGCGGCTTTTTCCGCGGTTTCGATCAGGCCGAAGGTCTCGTCCAGATCCTTTCCGGCGCCGTAGATGCCGTGCAGGCTCCAGACCACCAGCCGGGCCGTCTTCATCTTTTCCGCCGTTGCCTCGCCGATTTCATTGGTGCCGCACAGCATCCAGGGCAGCACGTTCACGCCGTCCGGGAAAACCACCACGCACTCCGTGCACATCTGCCAGAGCGTGCGGGTAAACTCCCGCTCGTCCAGTGTATGCACATAGGTCATGGCCAGCAGGTTTGCCGGATGGCAGTGCATAACCACACGGTTTTCCGGGTTCACCTTCATCCGCGCCACATGGCTCATCATGTGCGCCGGGAACTCGCTGGTGAACTGGCCTCCGTCCGAATATCCCCACAGCAGGTCTGCCTGCTGTCCCTGATCCTTCAGCCGGACGATCCCCAGGTTGACATCCGGAGCGTACTGCACGTTCTTGAAGTACTTGCCGGTGCCGGTAACCAGGAAGAACTTTCCGTCCAGTTCCGGAGCGGTAAATCCTGTCGGAATCGTGCGCAGAACCTTTCCGGTATCCAGGTATCCGGAAATCTCGTCTTCGTCCAGCAGCAGGCTGATGTTGCCGCCGTTGCGCTCATCCCAGCCGTGATCATACATGTTCGTCGTGGTGCGGATCATTTCCACCATAAAGGGAGCCGTCAGAATATCCTTCATTTCCGATTCACCAGCACTTTCTTTTCATATTCTTCGATCTGCGGGAACCATTCGCCGTCGGCGGGCTTTCCGCAGCTGCGGCAGTATTCGTCCCAGATCTCTCCGAAGGGCAGCGTCTTCATTTCCTCCTGTGCGACCATCAGCTTGCTGAAATTGCCGGCGTCCTGCAGCGCCTTCAGTTCTTCATTGGGCTGCAGCAGTGCAAACAGCAGCGCTTTCTGCAGATTGCGGTATCCCGTCACCCAGGCGGAAACGCGGTTGATGCTGGCGTCGAAGTAGTCCAGCGCGATATTCACTTTCCCGTCCAGTCCGCCGCAGCGCACGATCTCCCGTGCGATCTCCCGGGTCTCGTCGTCGAACAGCACCACATGGTCGCTGTCCCAGCGGATCGGCCGGGTCACATGCAGCGCGATCTCCGGGAAGAAAGTCAGCAGAGCGGGAATCTTGTCGCTGACGACTTCCGTGGGATGGTAATGGCCGTTGTCCATCAGGGGGATACATTTGTCCATGTTCATGGCGGCGTAGGAAAGCGCGAATTCCGCGCTGCCGACCGTATAGGCTTCCACGCCGATGCCGAACACCTTGCTCTCGATGCAGGGCTTGACTTTTTTGAAGTCGTAGGGCTCACGCAGGATCTCGTCAATGGCTTCGCGGTAGCGCACGCGCGGGCCGATCCGGTCCGCCGGGATATCCTTGAAACCGTCGCCGGTCCAGATATTCATGACGCAGGGCTGGCCCAGTTCTTCCGCCAGGTAACTGCTGATGCGGATGCAGGCTTTGCCGTGCTCGATCCAGAACTTCCGCGTTTCTTCGTCGGGGCTGGCCAGGGTCAGCGGATCGCACTTCGGATGAGAGAAGAAGGTCGGATTGAAGTCGCAGCCCAGGCCGCGTTCCCTGCAGAACTCCACCCACTTTCTGAAATGCTTCGGCTCCAGCTTGTCCCGGTCCGCCCATTCGCCGTTCTCAAAGATCGCGTAGCTGGCGTGCAGGTTCATCTTGGGCGTGCCGGGAATCAGGCTCATCACCATATCCAGGTCGGCCATCAGTTCCTCCGGCGTCCGGGCCCGGCCCGGATAATTGCCGGTGGTCTGGATCCCGCCGGTCAGAGGCTTCGAGGGATCGGTATCAAAGCCCCGTACGTCATCCCCCTGCCAGCAGTGCAGGGAAACAGGGACCTTCTTCAGTTTCTCAATGGCGGCGTCCGTGCTGACGCCCAGGGCGGCATAGCGTTTTTTGGCTTCTTCGTAACTCATGCTTCCTCTCCTCCGTTCATGATCTGGATTTTCAGATTTCCAAGCGCCGTTGCCTCAATCGGCAGCGCAATCACTTTTTTGCCTGTTGCCTCTTCCGTCAGCCGGTTCAGGAAGCGGTTTTTCGCTCCGCCGCCTACGATATACAGCTTCTGATAGGTCTTCCCGGTATTGGCTTCAATATCTTCAATCGCCTGCCGGTATCCCTGTGCCAGGGACCGGTACGCGCACCGGAAGTATCCGGCCGTGCACTTCGGAGGGTGCGGAAGCTTTGCGTCAAAAGCGGCCCGCATGCTTTCCGGCGCCAGGAAGACCGGATCGTTCACATCCACAAGATGGTCGAAATGCTTCTCCTCCGCCTCCGCCGTAATCTCGTCCCACGGTTTGTCCGGACAGAGCTCGGCGCGCAGCCGGTTCACCAGCCACATCCCCATAATGTTCTTCTGGTACCGGTTGTACCCCACGCCGCCTTCATTGGAATAATTGGAGGCTTCGCTTGCCCCGTCAGTCAGCGGCTTCGGTGTTTTGACCCCCAGCAGGGACCAGGTGCCGGAAGAAATATAGAGCTCGTTTCCCTCCATGGGAATGCCTTCCACCGCGCTGCCGGTGTCGTGCGTGGCGCAGAGGATGACCCGGATGCCTTTGTATTCCCCGATCACCGTCCCGGGCTGCTGCAGCGGCCGGAACAGATGCTCCGGCAGTTCCAGGGCCCGGATGATTTCCGGATCAAACGCTCCGGTCCCGGCATTCACCATGCCGCCGGTGGTGGCGTTGGTATATTCATGGCTCTTCACGCCGCAGAGCTTATACATCAGGTATTCCGGGATCATCAGGAAATCGGTGGCGCCGTCCAGCCTTCCGGCCAGCTTGTCCGCGTACAGCTGATAGACCGTGTTGAAGGGCTGGAACTGAATCCCCGTGCGCCGGTAAAGCTCCCGGAACGCCATCTTTTCATGCGCCCGCGGAATCACCGTTTCCGTGCGGCCGTCCCGGTAGGCATAGCAGGGCAGCACTTCTGTATCGCCTTTCATCAGCACATAATCCACGCCCCAGGTGTCAATGGACAGGCTTTCAATCTTCGGATATTTCTTCAGCGCCTCATCGATCCCCGCTTTCACATGTCCCAGCAGCGCTTCGATATCCCAGGTTAGGTGCCCGTCCGCCTCCGTGACGCCGTTCGGAAAACGGTATACTTCCTCCGTCCGGAGTTCTCCGCCTTCCTGCCAGCCGGCAATATGCCGCCCGCTGGAAGCTCCGATATCAATTGCCAGAAAAACTTTCAAAAACAAAGCCCCCTTCCTGTCTGTACTGATTCTGACAGAAAAGGGGAAGAATGGCAATGTCGGTACTTGTTTAAAAAAGTGTCCTTATTTGCGGATCCGGTACTGCCGGGGCGACATGCCGAAACGGGAGAAAAAGAGGCGGTGGAAATAACTGATATTCTCATAGCCTGAAAGGCAGGCGATTTCGTCCACCCGTTTCTCCGTATTGGTCAGGAACCAGGCGGCCTGGGACAGCCGCTTTTCCTGGATCAGGTCCGTATATGTTTTCCCTGTCCTGTTTTTGATCAGGCGGGACAGCGCTGAAAAATCATAGTGCATCAGCTGGGAAAGCTCGGTGAGGCTGCCGTCCCGGTAGTGTTCCTCAATATACCGCAGCACCTGAACAATGGTTTCCTCCTCCGGAGATGAAAGCCGCAGGCTGTCCGTATGCTCCAGCAGCTCGGCCATCAGCAGCCCCAGCGTCATCTGGTAGATTCCCCGCCGGTTGGCGTGGTCGCGGATCATGGTCCACAGCAGGTTTTCAATCAGGTTCTGAACGGGCAGCACATCCGCCACCCTGAAGTACAGATATCCCGTCTCCGTATTGCCGGAAAGGCAGTTCAGGACAAATCCGCGCAGCGGCGTTTCCTCGTTTCCCAGGAACGAAAGAATCCCCTGCAGGAAAGCCGGCCGGACAATAAAGTTGACGGCAATGTCTTCCTCCGCCGCCGGTTCGATCTCCTGCCGCGCGTGCTGGCCCAGCATCAGCAGCTCGCCCTGCTTCAGGACAATTTTTGTCCCGTTGACGATATGTGTCGTCTCACCCCGGCACATATACACCATTTCCACATAGTCATGGGTATGCTCCGGAAAATGGACAAACCGGGTATGGGGGCGGATCGCGATCTGTTTTCCCTTTTCCAGCAGTTTGCTGCCGGAAATGACGTCCCGGCTTCCGTCCATATACAGCGTTCTGTCAATCTTCCTGTCTCCGGACAGGAACTGTTTTTCCTCTTCCGTTATTTCCGAGAAATACCGGATAATTCCCGGATCCATTCCCTGTCACTTCCCTGTCTGTCCGAATGGCTTTGCGTGTGATGATCAGCGCCTTGCCGGGCATCCGGCCGTCTTCATTCAAAAACTGCCGCTTTTCATCTGTCCCCTTCCTCCAGGTACCGTACGTCAGCGCCGCTCAGCGGATTTTCCGCTGCCCGCAGGTTCATCCGCAGCCTTTCGCGGGAAGTAGTGCTGACTACAGCAAACACGTTCATCTCTCCCGCGAAAATATAGCGCATGGCGATTTCCGGAACTGTGACGCCGTACCGGGCGGCAAGTTCCTCCGCCCGGCGGAGGCGTTCCATGTTCTCCGGATACAGATAGCCTTTCTGCGCGAACGCGTCCAGCACAGCCCTCGCGCCTTCATAATCACCTGACCGGAAACGGCCGCTGAAGAATCCGCGGGCAAGGCTGGAATATGCGATGACCGGCATCCGCTGCTCCCGGTACCATCTGCGGGCTTCCGCGTTTTCCGGACCGGACAGCGTGACGCAGCCGCCGCCCCACAGGTCCCGCATCTGCCGCGCCAGTCCGTAATTGGGGCTGGATACGGAGAATCCGGCCAGCCCGTGAGCCGCCGCGTACGCGTTTGCTTCCGCGATGCGCTGATGCGTCCAGTTGGAAACGCCGAACACCCTGATCTGTCCGGCTTCCCTCGCCTCGTTCAGGGTATCGATAAACTCCTCCACGGGAGTATCCGGATCGTCCCGATGCAGCAGGTACAGATCGATGTATCCGGTCCGCAGCGCGTCCAGGCTCGTCCGCAGCTGCTCCTGAATGACCTGCCGGTCCACGTGGACGACACCGTTCCGGATGTCGCCGCATTTGGTGAGAACAATCGTCTCATTCCTGCATCCGCGCTTCTCCATCCATCGCCCCAGCACCTCTTCCGCCCGGCCGTAGCTGCGCGCGCAGTCAAAAGCGTTGACACCGGCCGCGCGGACATCATCCAGCAGTTCCTCCGCCCCGGGTTCACCAGTCAGTACGGGAGGAATTGCCGTACCGAAAAACAGGCGGGATACGGGCCGCTCCAGTCCGGGAATCGTGCCTGTCCTGACTTCTTTTCCGATCTGTTCCATTCCTGATCAGTCTCCGTTAATCGTAATCGGGGCAGCCGGTGCCGCATTCCTCCGGGAACTCCTTCCCGTCGCCTTCCGCGGCAGAAATATGATGCTGAAACCGCTCCGCAAGCCGGATCAGCCTGCCCTCAATATATTTTCCCACGTCCTGAGCGGCTAAGTCAATAAATACTTTTCAGCAGATACCATCCGCCGTGAAGGTCCATAATATTCTCCGTGAAGGTCCATAATATTCTCCGTGGTTTGACAAAAAAGCCCAAATCGCTTATAATTCCACTGCTTTGCACCCGTAGCTCAGTAGGATAGAGCGGCCGCCTCCTAAGAAGTAGGCCGACTACCGTCTTTCCGGAAACTGAAAACGGGAACAGCGTTCGGAAGTGACCCGGTTTCCCAGTTACTCCGACACCCTTACTCAGCAAGGTCGAAATCAGCATGTGGGAAAATGTCCTACCGCCAAAGTTAGAAAAGCTGATTAGAAATCGACCTTTCCTGATTAGAAAAAGGCACCCTAACCTCTACGGTGAACAGTCACCGAAACCTCGGAAGCCTTGAAAAATAAGGACTTTCGAGAGCATGGTCCCGTACCTCAGCAGGATAGAGGGTCCGCCTCCTAAGAAATAGACGAACGCTCGCAAATGAGCTATAATCCGAAAAGGGTGCGGAGTTCGATCCCAGCCGAAGGCGCTGAAAATTCTAACAGAAGCGCGCGGAGCAGAGTTCGGAACCAGTCGGGTGCGCAAGCACCAAAAACCCCCGATTTTCGTTAGAAATTGACCCGGTTTTTCTAATAAACCCGCCAATTTCGTGAAGCTTCAAAATGCCGGAAGCGTTATAAATCAAGGCATGCACCCGTAGCTCAGTAGGATAGAGCGGCCGCCTCCTAAGCGGCAGGCCGTGGGTTCGAATCCCGCCGGGTGTGCGGAAGATCCGCCAGGAGCAACAAAACGTCGAAAACCTGGCGGATTTTTCTTTTTCCCATTCTAATTTCATTTTTCTACGATTAGCCAATTTCTAATATTTTGCAGAAAATTCTAACCGAAAATTAGAACAGATTTCTAAGCGGTTCTAATCAAGGCGGAATGATTAAAAATCCTTCAACATCCCAGCGTGCCAATACCGATGTTCAAGAAAAGCGATCGTCGATCGTTTGCTAAGAATTGGGAGGTTATTATTCTTCCAGATGCAAATTATCATCAATTTCGTCCGTATGTTCTTCATCAGAATCATTATATGAGAATAAAGAGCGTACTAAATTTGATAGATTCATAAAGTACTGCCCATAGTGCTTGGCTTTCCTTTGTCCATTCATGTTATCTTTAAATCTTTGAGTTGCCTCTTCGTCGCTGCTTGTCAAGAAAGGGACAAGGAAATAATTGGTTTTTGCCAAAGCATTAAGTGTTGGATACAAGTAAGAATCTTGGTAATGAAGCATAATTGAAACAAAGTTTATATTTTTAACTTGTATTGTTGATGCAAGTTTCCTGAAAAACAAATCGTCACAAATATAAATCGAGTTCTTTTTCTGAGCCAAAATGATCGCGTCCAATTGTGCTACATCCAGTTTAAATCCTGTCATAAGTTTTTCACCAGAAATGTCTTTTCCGAAAACAAGATTGATTCTTTCATCTGTGGATACGGAACAGTATGAACACTTTTCACAAAACTCTATGATATTTTCCCAGATTTCAGGAAGCTTTTTATCCTGCTCAACCAAGAAGACCTGATCATCCTGAAAATACATTGTTCCTGGAGAGACACTTGGAGATATAGAAGCATGTAGGTATCGTTCTCTGAAAAAGACGCTATAGCTTTCAGGTATAAAGAAATCCTTTTGTAGTGGTGTCAAATAATCAAGCCACCCCATTTGAGATGCTAAAACCAAGGTTGAAATCGAAGGAACAAATTTCTCTGCCTCAAGATCTGCAACAATAGGTTGCCCGGCATGATAAATAAGATCCTTTACAAACAGCAACATACGTAACGCATCTATGTACCGAGAATAATCACCAAAGATGAAAGCATCTATTGGTAAACCCAAAGAATTATCTCTAAAGTCATAGGATTCGACTAAAGATTTAATCTGATCTTTTCTGTTTGTTAATGCTTTAAGCTGCGCAATAAACTCTTCTCCATCTTTTGCACTTACTACCCATGCAACACCTTTGAATTTATCAGGGTTATCTTGCAGCTTTTTGAAAATATAGCGACAGACAAATTCTTTTCTGCTCTCTATTGATAGAACAGTATATTCATCTTGGTGAAGGGTCACTTTATGCTGCAATTTTTTTCCTAACAACTTAGTATGTTCCCACTGTCCAGAATTAACGTGAATAGCCCCAAAACTATGATTGTTCGCATCATTCAGTTCACTTTCTGAATCTATGCAAAGAGTGGAATTCTCTTTTGTTCTGTTATTCTGTAATACAACAATTGTTTTTTCTCGAATACTGTCTGTTTTCTCTTCCGGAGCACCTCTTGTAATATCTGAAATTGCAAAGGAGAAACAATTCCTGAGTATGGTATAGTCTTCTTTATCATTAAGGTAGTATAGGGCTTTATAGATATAATAGTCAGCCATTTCGTCTTGACCTTGTCGCCGAAGAGCATAGGATACCACTATGCAATGATCCGGGACATGCGAATCTTTCAGTGCATTGATATACGGAGAATATGCTTCGGTGCGTTTTTCTCCTTGCTCAGCCAGAATAGCCACTATACTTCTGGCAACCCATAGCTGAGGTTCCAGATCATATATATCTCTTGCAAACTTAAGCATGCTATATGGTTTTTGTGCAGCTCCTGCACAGAGGTATCTTACCGTAAGGAATTGTTTGGGCATCAAGCCTTCTGTTATAAAGCGAGCAGACATTAAATCAATTTGATCCAATGGTTTATCAGCTGAAAAAGTCTTTTCATGCTTGTTAAATTGCCGATTCGAAAATGAAGCAAAAGATTTATAGATTTCATTAACAATATGTTGATCGAGCATATGGAGATCCTGAATTTCGACCAATACTTGTTCCATCTGTTTAAACAGGCCAAACTGGGAGAATTTTAGCAGCAAACCAGCTTTGATATAAAAAGGGATATTATCCCATGACAGGTTAACCATCTTACGACCTAATACTGGCAGTACATATCGTTTGAAGGCTTGTTTGTCGTTGATATAGAACGATGCTGCGAAAAGCGCTTCAATTGAGTCACAATTCTCCTGAATAGTTTTCTCTAGGCACGAGATGTAATCATTATCATGGCTTTTCTCCAGTACATGGAGATAAACTCCAACAACTTTCTCCGATTTTGATTCATCAGGTATTTCCAGATAAATCTCTTTTGCTCTTTGAAATTCTTCCTTTTGCGACAGGCAAAACATATAACGCGAAGCGACGAGATCCTCATTTTTCCAGTCAAGTGATTTGTATATATCGATGGCTTCATCGAACATACATTTTGCTTCAAGACAAAGCGCTAAATAATACCTTACATAATAATGATTCTGTGTTGCTTCTGAAAACTCTTTTTGTTTGCTTATTGCAGCTTCAATAAATTTATCATCAAACAAGCCAAGATTATAGTATGCCTCCAGTGAGATGGTGGCGATCATAAGCTCATTACTTTTATATTGATCACAATGACAGAGTTCATCCAAATCCTTTAGCAAGTCAATAAGCTCATCATATTGTTCTCTTTGGCATTCGCGATGTTTCTGATTAATCCAAGCAATATGAGCGCAAACTGAAAACAGTTTATATTTGTCATCCTGGTATACTCCTATAAGAGAATCTAAAATGGGACACGCATGAACTAAATCATGTAAATTATAATACGATAATCCGGCATGGAATTGAATTTGAATATAAACTTCTTTGGTAAACTCGTCAGTTTGTGAAGTGTTATAGAGTTCAAGCACATAATCCCACTTTTTTTCTGTAAATAGTTTTTCAATGACGAACAACTGAGTCTCAGGATAATGCCTTGATAATTCTTGCTTCTGAACTTCATAGGGATTATCAAAAAAGGCCTGTATCCATTCCCCCTCAAGTTTATAACTGGTAGGAAGCTTATCGAATGTCGCTTTTTGTCCATCAAACAAATCTATGAGATATTTATAGTAATAAAGTGCTTGTGCTTCTTTGATTTCATGAAGATCGTATTCAAGAATATACGTTATCATGGATTTTGCTTGTTTTAAACGCATCTCGACAATTGCTTTCCTGCATTCCGTGATCTTTTCAAGTATCAATGTCCTCGTTAACTCTTCTTTTCCTTTATCAACAGAGTCGGAATCAAAAGCAGTTGTGATGGATGAATCAATGGACACCATTGTTGAAACATTAGCCGTCAAGTGTCCAAGTGAAACTCCGCGAGCCACAAAAAAGTATTGCGCAACATCCTTATATTTACGAACAAGAAGAAATATATCATTATTTGAAACGGGTTGTATCGTAATTCCATTTTCTCTTAAAAGCTGTTCAATTTCCTTATATTGTTTGCTTGTTTTGGTTATCGTTTCATTGCAGAATAAATACAGATGATCAAGTTTCCCCGCATACTTTTGAATTGTTTTTTGAATGGAATGCTTTATTTGCGTATAGTTTATTCGGTCCTTAAAATACTTTGATTGGAAACTAACTCTTCGCCTTATTGGTTGATCGTCACGCAATGGTTCAAGTACTGGTTCAACTTCAACGCCTGGATGATTATGATCAGAATGAGGCACATTTGTTTCTTTTAAGAACTCGTAGTAGAACAAAGATCGTGACATTTCTTCGAAACTGCTTGTAGGGTTTCTATTACATATTTCAAACAGAGCCCAAGAGAGATCTGGATAATTTCTATATTGATCTACCATTTTGCACCTCTTACGAATTCGCCCCACTCGATCTCCCAACAAATGCGCGATTTCAGCAACCGATACTGTGATCTTCCACCTTAAAACTCTGCCAAGGCCAAAAGTCTAGCAATATCATCCCGATCTGCAACTACGTGCATCTTCCGATGGCAATTTGGACATAGAGCTGTCATATTGCTCAGTTCATCAGGGCCATTCTCCGCCAACGGTATAATATGATGAGCTTCTAAATAAGGTCTTCCTTGTTTGTCTTTATAATCCAGCGTTATCCCGCAAAGCTGACAAACACCATTTGCTCTTGCTTTTGCAGCGAGCTGCATCAATGGATTTCTCCTACGCTGTTTTGTTGTTGATGTATATGTATCTGCTGGACCGGAATGACATTTTCTTGCTCTATCCAACAACTCATCTACTGAGAGTTGCGCAGCTTCTTCTTCTTCGTTTTCTTCCATTCTTACTGTTTCTGCTGCAAGAGTTTGTGGGCTTGTCTCTTCCAATGCCGCCACCAACTCTGGTCTGAGTTTCCATTCAAACAACCCATTTGAAATGCGTCTGCCAAGGAAAATGATCGGATAAAGCTTTTCGCTATCGGGTTTTCCTTCCCTCGGAATTGACGGTATCAGGAAAAACTGTGATATTTTTCGACCTAATGATGTGCAAGGAGAAATGTATGATGATGGATGCGTTCCTTCCAGCTCTGATAATCGTTTGGGCGTTGAAGCATGATTTGGAGAAGCATAGAATTTTGCGAGATAAGCGATATCTGTTTCCGTAATGGTTCCATTCCGTATCAGGTTTATCCACTGTTCTTTCTGTATATTAACAGTACCATTTGCGAAGTCATGGAATTCTAGCTCTTCATCCACATACTCTGGGGTGTTTTCCTCCACCATCCACATCATCCATAGGAAAGATTGCGCATCCAACAATGTTGCATTCAATTCCGCGGGCAGTAAACTTTTTATTTCTTTAACAATACTGATATATTCCTGGTATCCCACCCATGTGCATTTCTGTACACAAGCCGCATTGAGCCCTAGCTTATTTAGTTTTTCTCCAGTTCCTTGTTTGTGTGCAACAGCATATTCTTCTTTATTTTTCAGGAAGAAAAACAGTGATGCAACAGAAATAGGATCACTCATAGCTTTTTTCGTTAGGAGTTTTGCGAACCTATCAAATGCTACTCTGTCATCATTGCCAAAGAAAACCGCTTTTAGTGTTTCTGCTGCCTCATGTCCATTCTCATAGAAGATATCAATAACCTTCATATAGTTTGGCTCAGACACGAGATTTTGCCGTCTATATGATCCTCTCATTAAAATACCAAATGGTTTTATCGCTAGTTTAACTATTTCAGAATCTGTCAATTGTAACCACGTCTCAAGCTGAAGTTCAGCTTGAGCCTTCTCCCAGAAATCATATTTATAACCTTCTTCATCGAACCAGAGACCTGATGTAAAAGAGGGTTCAGACCCTTTCTTCTTCGTCAAATACACCAGTTGCCGATACCGATGCTTGAATGTCTCCTGATTAAGCAACATGAGTTACTCCTTTTCATACCCGTAATTATCAACTACGCGTAAAACTACATCATCACCCATTCGTTCAAGGCGAATATGTTCACAGGAAGCCATATCAGCCTGTGTTAGATTCTCAACTCTGAATGGGAACAGCGCTGGACTTTGGATAATCTCTTCCCATGTCAAGTACTCTTTACCGGATCGCTCAATGATTGCAACGCACATAAGCTGCATTATTTTGGCATTATTCAATATCATCACGTTATGACGATAGGTTCCATGTGTATCGGCAGATGTCAACGATTTAAGTTCTTTAAATGTTTGAATATTTTTCGACAGACAATTCTGTAAGGTGTCACGAGCTCCCCATTTTTCAAAGATACGGTTACGGATTTGAGCAAGTGTAATCTCATCACGATAATCAAACAGCCCGCCTATCACTACGCACAAATCATAAAATACCTGATAACGCTTTAGAAGCAAAACCCAATGAACACCGATGCGTTCATCTGTCGGCAGATTCTCGGCTGCTTTCATGCTGGCTTCCAAAAACCAATCTTCTGGGCGATACCACATATTAAAGAGGATTACTCGAATCTGCTTTGAGTTCACGGGCGAATGGATGATTTCTCCGATCTTTTCATTCAAGATGGGATAAGCCTCAGCCTGCGTCTTGCCAGACAATTTACAGTTTGCAGCAAGCTCCATCCATTCTAAGGTTACATTCTTTGATAAACCGATTCGCTCAGCCATTATACGCTCCAATCTTCACAAACGGCACAACTGCTTCTTCCAATGTCATGCCGCCATGCGTAATATATTCTTTGCCACGGTCTCCGTAGCTGGTTCCTGCATCGAAGAGATACGCGGTGTATCCATCTGGCAAGTAGGTGCCGCTATAACGTTCAGTGGTGAACTTATCTAGTTCAATCGCGTCAGCAAAGCTCTGATAAATCACCGCACGTCGGCTGGCAGGTTCTGCGAGGACACCAGGCTTCACAAAACGTCCTTCTGCAACAGCAGACGTATTACCATGATCTGCTGTCAAATAAATCGCAAACCCACGTTCCTGCAGTGTCTGTAACAGATTGACCAAATGCATGTTCTTTGCCCAATTTTCTACACCTTGTTGCAGACCGCTCATGCCCTGAAGCTCATCATGCATCAGATCATCGCATATATTCACCACAATGCCGACTACTTTTGCCAGCATGGGGATCTCTGGCTCTTCTTCTTTGAAGAAGGCAATTTCCTGATCACGGTAGCCATGTTCCCGCCAATAGGCAACCCATTGTTTCTCCTCATTTTCAAGGGAGAATGGCTTGCTGTGTTCCTGGGGCAGCTTTCCACTGAAAATGCTTTGCCGTGCAACTGATGTCACCGTCGGGAAAAATGAGAACGATGCCTGTACATCATAGATAAATGGTTCCTGCTCTATTATTCGCTGAATGGTAAAGAAATTTTCAAAAGACATCCCATCCATCACGATCAAGGCAATCTTGTCATTCCCTTTGCGTATGAAGTCATTGACCTTACTGAGCAACACAGGCCGTTTCCGATCAACCACTCCAGAAAGCATGCTGTACTTGGTGTCAATCCACTTTACAAACGCTGCTTCAATTTGCTGCTGTTTCATATAAAAGCCCTGGATCGCGATACCCGAATGCTGGAACATGGCAGCTTTCCCATAGTGGATGGCCACTGGTGTCCAGTCCCTGTGAGACACAGCAGCTTTTGCCAGGGAAACAGCTTCATCAAGGAGCGCATTCGCATAGGATTCCGCACAAGCAGTTGTGCGAAGACTTTCTGTGCACAACTTCCATGTCTGTTGCTTGTCCATCTTTTGTAGTGGTAGCTGATCAGCAATGAAAGCCAAGTGATCAAAATCCAAGCCAGGAAGCTTGGCGAGCACATCGCAGTCCAATGTTGGGAATAATTCCTGAAGGCTCAACATAATAACCGGATAGCGCCTTGTGATGTCCATTGGCACATAAAGTGCACCATGATCAATCACCAGTATCTGCTTGGCTTCCGGTTGATCCTGGCATTCAAACTCATAATACCGGCGCAGCTTCATGTCATCGTCAAAATGGACGACTTCATAACCTTCAGCAATGGCTATCTCCTCACACCCAAAACGCTGCCATAGAGAATCTATATCCAGCAGAATGGACTGGTTCATACGGAGAATGCCCGTCCGTGAAAAGATCCTCTTCTGCATTGCTTACCTCGTCATAAAGGCGACTACAGGAGAGAATGTGGGACAGATCTCCTGATGCCGCTCATAGTCGTCAGTCGCTTCCTTCAATGCTGCTTCCAGCCGGGCAATGCGGGATAAGCGAATATTCTCGATTCCGATGCGCTCAGCTGCTTCGATCCTAAGTGTCAGTGCCCGCTGCTGCTTTTTATACTGCTGCTCATGGCGTTGTTGATAAGCGTCCTGCATTTGCAGGAAGGCATCAGTCGCAACTTCCTGTGCCCTTTGTTCCAATGCCGTCCAGAACTCAGGCGCAACAGGTACAACATCGCTGGCTTCTAAAGCGCACTCCGGTTTTAGCAGTTCTTCCCAGATCAAGCGCGATGCAGCCGGACGGTACACACCCTGCTCGTTGATGAAGATAGAAATGATATTTTTGTCCGCGGGCTCCGGGCCAAGCGATACTTCCCAAAGAGAAAAGGTACCTTTCTCTGTTCTCAGATTCTGGAAGTGTATCTGCTGCATACCCTGACTCTGATGCCAGATCTGCTTCCGGACAAGAATATTCTGAATCTGTTGATCGGAAAGGGAAAGTTCCCAGTCCAGCCGCCAGTCCGGATCATAGCCCTTCCACGCGCGATAATCATAGAGCATTTCTTTCAGCAACACATGGAAGGAATGCTGCTGTCGCTCATAATCCTCATCATTGACGAGCGTTTTATCCTCGTGGATTACTTGCTGAATGTGCCGGAACTGATCCACCTGTTTCTGGGCATTCTTTTCAACTTCGTTCACGTAAAGATCCTGGAAGCGCGGCATGATGATGGAATCGATATAAGCCTTGGTGAAGTCTATATCGGCAGTGCCTTCATCTAACACATCCTGAAGCTTATCAATGCCGAGCTCTTGCAGGATGATGGCCAGTTTTTCTTCCAGCACTGTGCGAACACGGTTCTCTATTGTGTCCTTCAGGATGAAGTTATACACCTGCACATCGTCTGTCTGGCCAATACGGTCAGCACGACCGATACGCTGCTCGATCTTCATGGGATTCCATGGCAGATCGTAATTGATCACAATGTGGGCGCACTGCAGGTTCAAACCTTCTCCACCAGCGTCCGTCGAAATCAACATCTGTTTACCCGTTCGAAACTGCTGCAGAGAAGCATTGCGTTCCTCCAGTGACATGCTACCATTAATCAATGTGGTCGGGATGCCGCTATATTCCATCAGTTGCTGAATTGCTTCCTGAGTAGCCACAAACTCGGTGAACAAAATAATCTTGGCTCCTGGCTCATGGCGCTTGATTTTTTCAAGCAAATCCAGAAGCGCTTCCTGCTTGGCATCCCGGCACTCTAAACTAGCCTGCTTGGCCAAGGAGAGCAGAGCGGATAGTTGCTTGATTTCATCCTTAATGCCCGTGGAGAGCAGCATGAGCGCATTTTTCAACGATTCTTCTGTATCACCTTCCACCAGTTCCGCATAGTTGCCGGAGTGCAGCTGATCCGCTTCGTTCTGGAGCACCTGCAAACGGCGCTGGGTAGCATCGATAATGGCCACCGTAGAGCTCGATACCATCCGTTGGAACAGGATCATTAGGAAGCCAATATAGTTCCGCTTCTCTCGGATCGCCTTATTATACCCGTTACGGACGTATTCGGTCACTTCCTCATACAGTTGACGTTGCAGCTCGTGTCGTGCCAGCCACTCGATCTCCATGACCTGAGTATGGCGCTTTTTGAAAAGCGGATTACCTTCATTATCGACTGCTTCTCGTTTCTCAGTACGGATCAGGAATGGAGCCACCTGCTCCCGGACGATGGCTTTCGTGTTCGGGAAGGCTTCTTCATCCAGCAGGCGCATAAGCCGCATGAATGGTTCTGTCTTACCGGAATGGGGTGTGGCTGTCAGAAGCAGTAAGTGTGGACTAGCTTTAGCCAGCATCGCTCCTAACTTATGTCGAGCCACATCACTGGACTGTCCGGCGACGCGATGCGCCTCATCGATGATAATCAAATCCCAGCTTCCAGCCACCACGGATTCGATACGATCCTGGTTGTACTGATCCACCTTTTCCTGTGTCCAACCCGCCCGTTCCTCGATGGGCTTGATAGCGTCCATAGGACTGATGACATGGGTAAAGCTGGTGAACGGATTCTCATCAGGAGTGACTTTCTTCAATGTCTGATATTCCTCTGGCAGGATGATAGTAAAGTGTTCACCAAATTTCTCCTGCATTTCTGCTTCCCATTGGGTCATCAGACCTTTGGGGCAAACAACAAGGACGCGCTCAATCAAACCGCGTGTCTCCAATTCCTTGATGATCAAACCTGCTTCAATGGTTTTTCCAAGACCAACTTCATCGGCCAACATATAACGGCAGGCATTGGTTTCCAGTGCTCGTTCCAGAGCATAGCGCTGATGTGGCAACGGGATCACGCTCTCGGAAACGTCCACCACAGTGCCACTAGCCAGTTCATTTCGGACACGTGCATAGACTGAGGCAAAGCGCACGAAGGCGATTGAAGGTTCAGAAAGAGAAACGTCTGTCTTCAACGCCTTTTCGGCAGAGTTATAGATTTCCCCAGTATCGGCATCATATACTTGATAGGTAGTCATACCGAACACCTGTTGAACGCCAATTATCTTGATAGTTTTTCCAGTGTGAGCGTCTGTAACATACTGTCCTACTGCCAGCATTCGTTTCTCTACCTCTCGACAAGTATTTGAAAGATTATTCTGAAATCTCTTTTACATATTTTCTAAAATAGGCAATGTCTCTTTTTGTAAATTCCCGATCATGAACGCTTGCCGAACGGTTATACAAACCTCTGTATACACTGTAACATTTATCCCCACTAAATCCCGTAATAACAAAATCATCGTTCACATGAATTCTCATGTTAATATGCATGCTGTCACTATAAAAATCAGGGCGAGTAATAACATAATGTTGGGAAAGAATAAGATCCTTCCTTTTTTCAACAAACTCCGGTTTGAGTTTTCTGCCAACAAGATCTTCCATACCTTCCATCATTTTTCCCTCCCATTTATACCCGACTGCAAGCATTATCGTAATACATTAGTAACGCCGGATCTTCTTGCAACGCAGTTTCCGGTAAGCGCTCGCCAACTGAAACGATAGTTTTGAAATCACGAGTCTTCCAACACTCATCGAATCCAGCACGAATCGCCTCCATACGGAATACCTTCAGCTTTCCTTTGCCAACGGCACAGACATCCCAGAATTCTTTCAGCAGAGCCTTGCGACGCACCTTGGCGAGGTCGGCGGCATTTGTCAAGTCGGGAATATACCAGGCACCGTTATCATCTTGTACAAAGTTTTCTTTCAGCATGTCCAGCAGTTCTGGCATCTTCTCTTGACGCGACTGGTGGAGTTCCTGCATATACAGAGGTTGTATATCCTGATATGTCATAGGATGCCCAGCCAAGATGTAGTTCAACCAAGCGATGGCATTTTTCTCGTCTGTTACGATGAACGATAACTGCGCGGTGTCCAGTTCCATATGTGCCCGTTTATCATCATACTCGTTGACCTGATCCGGCAAAAAGAACATGTCGTCACGCACTAGGAAGCGTTGCCGCAAGCCTTCATAGAAGGTATGTGCATCCATGGGAACCGGGATACCGTTCATAATATGCCATGCGACCATGCGGTCGAAGAGCAGGTAGTCCTGACGTTCGGCAATTATGTCCAGTTTGCCATCGTGATTACCATCGGCGGTAACTGGAACATTATGCAGGTGTTGTCGAACGAAAGCCCATGCCATCTCCGGATCGCCAGCATTACGTTGGAAGTCTCTGATAAATGACTCCTTTGGTTTGTACGCAGTAATGACGAGATCTTGCTGAACGGCACCTTGAGAAGTCATTTGGTTATAACTTCCTTGTTGTTTATTGATGGTTCTCACATCGGCAACAATGAAGCCTGTTTTCATAAGCGCTTCTTGGATAGCGTTCCATACAGCGTTTTTGCTATTATGGAACTCAACTGTTATCCAATGATCGGGTTTAAGAACCTTATAATACTGACCGAAACATTGCTCCATCAATGATTGATATTCAGCAAGCCCTTTCTTCTGGATGGGGCTCATGATGGCTTCATCTTTGTCGTTAGTAATAACACTTAACCATCCTTCCCAAATAAAACTCAGCTCAGAATAGTTCAAGTTTGCACCAAAGGGAGGATCAGTGAAAATGTAATCAATGCTGTTTTCTGGTATTAGACTTAAGTCAGAAGTGCTTCCGCATGATACAAGGACATCATTTCCTTTATGCGGAAGAAAAACGGGCATGATATCACGGAGTTTGCCTTCCACAAGAATAAAAATATTTCTTTCAGCAAGAGCACTGGGGATATAAAGCGCATTTGGCATTGCACCAGCGAGATTGATTTTACCGTCCTTAAAACCGATGTTGTGTAGCTTAGAAGCAGTCTTGATGAGAATTGCTGTTAGCATCCATTTGACCTGATTCTGGTATGCTGTAGTCCCAGACGCAGACCATATATAGCTTAAGACAGCCAGGTTGCGTTTTGTATAATAGAGATCGACACTTGTGATACCAAGTTTCATCGGATCTCTTGTCTTTTCTCCATCTTTCATCGGCGTTGTCGGGAACCAAGTATCAATGGACATACTGTCAATCTTGTTGATGATTTCTTGGTCATGGAAATCCGGCCGCTTTTCATATTTTCGTCCTGATGCAGTGTAATTGATCATTACAGGCACCTGTTTAGCGAATCTTCTCATTTCACCAGATTCCGGATTGGGAATGGTGACGTATGCCCGCTCACAATCCCCCTTCTTCAAGAATGTTTTGCAATATGGGCAAGGAAAAGAGCTTGGTACATTGCGATTGTTCTTTTCTATTGCTTCATCCCAGTAAACAATCTCCCTTGCACAACTTGGACAAACAAACACATCAGACCAAACCGTGTAATTGATACGTCCAATTATCGGTTTACCATCAATCCCTAAGATGGGATTTCCAGCGGAATCGACGTGCATAGTTTCATACATCCATCCACATGCTTCTTCGCCTTGTTTGAGGATGCTTCTGGCACATTCTTCGAACTTACTCGCATCAACTGACGTTGTGTAATTATGAGCTATGAATGTTGCAGCGGGGCTAAGATCGTTCAAGATGGCCTTGCGAACTCCCCACTGGACATCAGGCATCTCAGCTTCGATTTGCGCCTTAAAAGGCGGATCAGGGCAACCGCACATCTGTGCTGCAACACCCGTCATACCTGTACCACAGAAGCCATCAAGAACCACATCACCGGGCTTTGTGTAGTGAAGGATGTACCTCATGATTGCCTTGTGTGGTACTTTAGTATGGTAACTATGAGCCATATAAATGGGGTCGTTTTTTCCTTCGCTTACGTCAGCTGCAAACGGCTCCCGATGATAATCATCCGTAGCTTCATCATAAGGAGTGCCATTCTCCCGGATGAACTCTGCGATGAAAGGATTCGGGCAAGCCGTATAATACGGAGGACGGGACAGGGCGATGATATCCTCATCCTTCGCAATGGGAAAGCCTTCAATATGGCGAACCTTGTCAATATCGGCCTTGGTGAGTTTGCGCTCTTCCATGGTGTTTACCTCCGTATCTTATTTGATCACAATTCTAACCTTGCTCTTATCCTTGCCGCTGGTTTGACTGTCTACCCACTGGGCCAGCTTCTGTTTGAAGTCTTCCGGTGCGCAGGGCCCCCAGCTGGTCATAACTTCCTGCAGCTTATCCATGTGTACTTCCAGGCTTTCCAAACCAGACAGCATGGAATTGACACTGTCGATAAACTGTTGGTCTACCGGGATAGGCAAATGGCCGCTCTGCAGAAACTTATCAATAGTAGCGCGGGCATTCTTGCCCAACAGCGTCTTCTGCTCTTCTAGCATCGGGTCTTCCAGAGCGGACTTCAGTGTGTTTGTCCAGCTATTCAACACCTCATCTGCCTTGTCCTCGATCTGTCCAAGGCGACCATGTACAGGCTTACTGTCGTTGTCCGCAGGATTGAAATGGCAATGCGGGCAGTCGGCCTGCTTCTGCATCTCCGGATCGGTAAGCTCATAGCAAGTCTTTAGCGCTACCAGCTGTCCAGTCAGGTCCATCAGCTGGCTGGTGGGCAGGATACCATGAATACCCTTTAGCGAAATCAGAGACTTCCATGTGGTGCTCTGCTGGATAGTACCTTTCTTGGTAGAGCCCGCATGATCCAGACGATATGCCTTGTGCTCTGCCATGTACCAATCAATGTATTTCTTCTTCAGATTGGTCAACGCCAACACCACGTCGTCGGTCTCTTCGCTGTCCCAGTCATCCTCCAGTAATCGTGCCTGCACTGCCTGATAGGCGGTTTTCTGTTCAGCGAATGCCGGGCGGAGCTCAGAAGTTTCCGGCAGCTTAGTCTCTGCAGTCTCGATATAGTTGCAGATATCGAGAAGATCATCCCGGAACTGCTTCACACGCTCACCAGTGGCAATGGAGGCAAGGCCGTCTTCCAGCTGCTTTAGCTTGGCGTCATCGTAGTCAAAGTTTTTCATCTTGGCGACGGTGGTAAAACGGCTGCGGATGTCGTCACCGATCTGATGAACGGCGGTGATTTTTTCGATCAGCTGATTGGCTGTACCCATAGGAATAATTGTGTTGCCCCAGAGGTTATAGTGCTTCTGCAGGAAGTTTTTCATATTCCAGGCAGCATCTACCTTTTCCTGAGCCACCTTCAGCAATGACTCCAGTGCGGTTGCATAGGTGGATTCGCTGGCTAGCAGACCGCTGGAAATGCCATAGGCGTCAAACAGCCGCATCAGCATCTGGCGGTTCATGGACTTCGGCTTTTCCAACCGTTTGAAATTGTATATGTCCATGGGGCTGATCTTACACAAAGCTTCCATGTTGCCTGCGTCATAGCGCTGCCCGTTCTCAGCCACGAGGATACAATGCCCACCGTAAACCAGCGCTGTCAGGACAATGCTCATCCAAACAGAGCCCAGTTTATAACGTTTGTCGAAGTATTCATCACCGTTCTCGGTGGTCATGATGTCGCTGTAATTCAGTACGTTGCCTTCCGGCAACTCTTTCAGCTTCTGAATGTAGAAAGAGACATAGGGGCTGTTTTCCGGACGAATCTTCCCATCAAGCCGCAGGCCAAAGGAATCCAGCACGGAATTGCCTAACTGGGTGGGCTTTCCGACCAGCGCATTCAGTGCGTCCATCCGCACAGCCGGCATGTTCTGTTGGGTGACTGGGCTGGCGAATTTCGGGAAGTCCGGATACTTCTCATTGAAATATCCGTTCAGGCTGTTGGATGCAGCGATCTCCACGATCTCCTTCACTGTTAGGTCGCCAATGCGGGATGTGCCTTTCAGCGCTTCCAGTAGAGTCTTACTCTGACCCATGTAGGTTACCTTAAACAGAGTGGTTCGATGCTCATCCATCCATTTGCGGATCTGGGTCAAATACTGCCTGCCACGCTGCACATAGGTGGTTTTAGTCTCTCCGGCAGCGGAGAGAATTTCCATCTCACGGGCACCGCCGTACAGCTTGATCAGCTGCAACACCTTGCTGTCAGCCTGCAAGCTGAAATACACCTCATCCTTCTGACCGCTAGTGATCTGCTGCGGGCCGCTGAAGGGAGGAACGATATAGACCCAAAAATCCTCCTTCGGCTCAGCGGAGGGACGGTCATGACTCAAGCCAAGGAACAAATATCCGCGACGGAAGATGTTCTTGTCTCGCCAGTTCATGTTGTACTGGAAGATATTGAAGCCGGGCACGTATTTTTCGGTATCCTGATAATTGAGAGTGGACACCATGATGTCAAAGAAGTGCCGATCCAACGCGTCATCACCCAAGAAGTCAGCCTTCTCCTGGATCTTCTTATCGTAGTCGATATCCTTCTTCAGGTCGAGGTAATACTGACCGTTATCGCCATTGAACTCGATGAACTGGCCGGACACCGTGTTCATGATATCTTGCATGATCGTGTGGATGGTGCCCAGCAGGAAATCCTCCTCCATGACAGGCATGGGAATATACAGACACAGGTCGTCCTTCAGCGCCTGCTCGGTGATGCCCAGTTTAGCATCCAGGGTACCGGTAGTCAGGCGATGCACGCTCAACGCATAGATTATCTGCAGAGCGATGGGCCGATATGCGGCTTTCGGGAAGTTGCTAGTAATAATGGATTCCAGTACGGTGGACTTAGAGAGCACCTCATGAACAGCAGGATCTGTACGCAGTGACGGGTTTTCTTTGATGCGCTTCCAGTATGTATCGAAGCTGACAATGCCAGGAGCTTTATCAGTAACTTGCTCGTCAATGATCGCGCCTATGGTTTCAGATATGGTTTTTAGCACTTCGCGTTTCTCAACGGTCACAATGTGCTGGAAAGTGTCAATGTAGGCTGGATGAATTGGGAACATATCCACGTAATCCTCCAGCCGAGATGCCATGTTTTGATACAACGGGCAGAACTTCTGTAGGTGCTCCCGGATCATAGCCTTCTGCTCGGCTGACTTCCTCAGAACGCGCTTCTGAGCAACATAAGCGATATCCTCTGAACGGATCAGCACCTGTTCGAAACGATCCTTCATCTTCAGCAGGGATGAAGACACCTGTCGGAATGCGGAATTATCAAACAGCGCTTCCTGCACACCGGAAATGAAGCGGAAACGAGTAGACTTGATGATTTCTCCCAACTCACGCATGAAGCCCAGATCGGTCATTAGCTCCGTATCTTTGCGGGTGCGCAGGTAATCCAGAAGCTCATCAACGACTACCAGATAACCGCGCTCATCGCCGTACTTCTCAGCAAAAGCTGCCATCATGTCCATCAGGGAATCCTTATTGTTGGTAATGGTTGAAACATCCGGGAACTTAAAGGAGATCCCACGCTTCTTCAAATCTTGTTCAATATTGGAAACAATTATATTGCGCAGACTCATTGTGGTAGAGCCTATTTCGATGCGCAGCACCTCAAACTTGCCTGCTATCACGACAGCTTCCTGACGGAAACGATCATTCTGTGCCAAGGCTAACATATTCTCGTCAGATGCAACGGCAGAGACAACGCTCATCAAGTGGGATTTACCAGTGCCGTAGTTACCGACAAGCAAGATCCCCTTATTGTCGACAACATTTTCCAGCTGTAGTTGGGAGAGAATCTTTGCGCTGATGAGCTCTGCCATGTTGTCACTCATGACATAGCTCTTAACAAGTTCCTCTGCCTTTTTCTGATCGTCAGCGCTCCTCAGTACTATGACTGATTCAATAGGGTCAAACTGGATTAGATCCTTATACTTCATAATGATTCTCTCCTTTAGTCAGCAATAATGTATATTTCATTTAATGTCTTAATGTCACACTCATAATATTCCGAAAATTCCGGTGTAGCATACAATAACTTCCCCTCATGCCACTGCCCTGGCCATAGGCAACAGATCTTTCTGTTTCTACAGAGATTCAGAATAGATCTGATAACGTCTAACTCGAAATAGTCAGTGAAAAGCACTTCGATGTGCGTAAGAGTTACAATACCGTAATGTTGCAAGGCATTTTCCAAAGCTTCTGAAACTCTAAGTTTTCTTTGCTCTTTGGGGATATCACATAATGCCGTGCTTACAGCCTTACCAACGTTGATTTCAGGTTGATCCTTTGGCAAACGCTTCGGATTAAGGACAACGAACAGACCTTGATGGTACTTGGCATAGTTCTGTTTATAGTCCATACGACTCATAATTATGCCCATTACTATCTCCTCTACTTGTCTTCGTCGACAAATTCCATGATGTCTGTAATCTCACAGTCAAGGACTTTGCAGATCTTGCCAAGTACTTCAGTCGACACATTTTCATTCTTGCCGAGTTTTGCAATAACGTTCGTGCTTAAACCTGCAGCGATCCGAAGATCCTTTTTGATCATGTTCTTGTCGATCAGTAGCTTCCAGAGTTTTTTGTAACTGATTGCCATAACCCTTCTCTACAACCTCCTATTCAGTTAACAACGCACGTGGCTTTTCACGGTTCCCAATCTCGCATCTTTTGATGCTCGTTTCAAGGCCAAATTCAAGCTAAATTTATGGCAAGAATTATACCACGATAAAATCAAAAACGCAAGCGAAGATTGCAATACTCAATCGCTATAAAAACCGTAGTTGACTTCAGTAATAGCAATAAAAAAAGAGGGCAAAGCCCTCAAAGCCTATTAAGAATCATGCATCAGCTATCCGTTCCGTCAGTTTCCAGCATGCATTGGAAGTGTGCTGCTTCTAATGCCTCATTGGCTGATGTTCGGAGGATGATCTTTTTGACCAGAGTGTCCAGTTCAGATCCTTCCGTGTAGTCCGCAGGAGCATAATACCTGATCCGCTGATCCCGAAACATCTTCTGGACCTTTTCCTTCCGACCGGTTTCGGGATTGTAAACTCCAATCGAATGGCCACCATTCACATTGACGAGCTTCATGCAGGGGATATCAGTGTCGCTGTCCCCAATATAAACCATGTTTCTGAAAGGAACTCGAATTTGATCCGGAGGGTAATAATCGTTGACTCCTGGATCATTTACATCAAGAGTTCCTTTCTCAATCCGGAACAGAAACTGTGTCTTGTTTGTGTAGTTGACTACCTGTGCCGGCCATTTAGCCAATCCGCGCTCATTGAAGTAGAAGGAGCTGGCATAGATCCGATCAAAAGCACCGTTCCTGGCCATCTCAGTTCCCTCGATCATCTCCTGCAGACCAGATGAAATGATGTAGTGCTCCACGATCACACCATTCTCTTTGCCATATTCGCGGATACGATCGAACCATTTCTCAACGCCTGGGAACACTTTCACCTTTGCGCCGTAATCCATCAATGCTTTCCGGTTCAGAACCAAATTGCCTTCAGCCTCAACGACCATCTTATACATGTAGGCTAGATTGCCGTCCATCCCGTTCTCGTGAGCCAGGTTGTCAGTTTCTTCCCAGAACCGATCGACATCGTAGCCGACACTTTGGATATAGCCTTGCGCCTGCATGTTATCCGGAGTCAGGGTCTTGTCAAAATCATAGCAAATCGCCAGTACAGGCAGTGCCTCTTTCGTCTTCCGTTCGTAATCCATCTTGTTATTCCTCCTGGCTTAATCAGCTGCGCTGATACTTCCGATCTCCGTATAGATCATTCCGTTCTTGCCGCGATCTGACCGGAACAGAGAAATGCTGTTAACAGACATTGAAACATCCGGAACATGAGTTTCCGGAACACCCTTGCTATCGTCCACATTCCGGAAAAGCGTGATGTGCGGCATAAAGGCTTTCCGATCAAAGGGAATATCTGCTTTAGCAAGTTCATATCTCAGATTCTTAACCAGTTTCTGTAGCGATTCTGACTCATGAACTCCGGCCCATAGGACATTATTATTGAAAATCCCAATGTCGTTCAGTGAGATCGAAAACGCCGGGAAATCTACATTTTCCATAACCTCCAGTACCTGATCCGGGTCGGGATGCTCTCCGATGAATGTCAGCGTCATATGGAGATTCTCCCGAGGTACCAGTGAACCGCGAATCCCATGCCGAGACAGGAAATCCTGTGTTTTGACCAGTGACTTACGGATCTCATCGCTAAGACTGATCGCAATAAACAACCTCATGTCCGATCACTCCTTCACCGTCTGGTACAGGCGGACATCCTCATCGGTCGCAATATCTTTCTGGTCGACAACGTTCAACACACGGCCAATCAGATAAACCTTGGTATCGTCATCAAAGGTCATGACAGGATACTTGGTGTTCAGGGAATGAAGGCCATCTTCCTGGAACTCTTTGATGTACAGCTCGTTGCCGATGGCAAATGCGCCAATCTCGCCATGTTTTAGTTCTGGTGCGTCAGGAATCCGTTCAATCAGAACATAATCCCCGCTGTGGTATTCTGGTTCCATACTGTCACCGTTGACCTTGAACACGCAGTCAGCACGGTCAAGCCACGGCACATCGTACAGATAGAATGGGCTGGAACTGCCTTTATATTCTGTCGGATCTCCGACGCCGGCAGCCAGGGAACGATCAACCAGAGGAAGTTCGTATACCTTGCGGCGGCTCTTCTGCTGTTTACGGGCTTGATCAACAGTGACCATGGTTCTAACCATCGTATCGACGGTATACTGATCGCCTTTGTTCAACTGCCGATACTGGGAGACCAAATTGGCTTCACGCTCAGTAAGTGCATCACCTGAAGCTTCCAGGCCAAAGAGCTGCTGCAGAGTGATACCCAGCACATCACAAATCACGGGCAGAAGACTGACATCCGGACGGCTGCGGCCTTTTTCCCAGTTATTAACGGTATTTGCCTGTGTACCAATCTTCTCAGCAAATGCTTTCTGCTCCATACTCTGGTTCTTCCGATAGAAGCGAATCCGGTCACAGATAATGGGAAGCGAAGGCTGTTCGACCCGCTCTCCGGTTTTCATATCAATGACGTTTCCTTTATTTGTGGTGTCTCTTTCAATCTTTCTGCGGGACATGAGCGTCCCTCCTTCCATGGTAGGCATATGTATGACAGCCTCATGATAGTACATAATTTGTGTATTGTCAACAACATATAGCGCTTTACATTACACATATTTTGTGTTATTATCCGTATTACCTCACCAGGATTCCATTTCCCCCTTAGGGAAAAGATGCTTTTAGATTATCTGCGGGAGGAGGATGCGGAATGTGCCAGGTCAAACCGAGGAAAGTGGATTATGTGAAATTCCGTTATTGGTTGCTTCATGATCCGAACTGTACCCAAACAGCAATGCAGCACATAAACGAAAACGATCCTTTTGCTGCATTAGGCATTCACGTTCATGTTCATGAAAACCCCGAAGCAGTTGACTTCAATGAACCCTTTGGCGCAATTCTCTGGAAACAAAGAGTCAATACAGGTTATCCGCTTTGCGCAGCTTCCGCTCTTATGGGCATGAGTATTGAAGAACTGATTCGTCTTGAAATGGGCTGGGCTGTTCCAGACAAAGAAAAGCTGGATGGTATCCTGGCTGCCATGTCCTTCTTCTATGGCTTTGATCCGTTGCAGTTTTTCAGGCTAATCCAGCTTGGTGATGAATACCGGCAGGAAATGCCGGTGGATTTGAGCGAGTATCTCGGCCTGGAACTCAGTGAACAAACGCTTCAGCTGATGCCTCGTTCTCTGTACGATCAGCGGAAACCTTCTTTCTTTGAGCGTTACAAGATCAATGTGATCGGCCAGAGCTTTGATTCCGGCATTGAGTTTCCGCAGTGTGTAATCTGGTCTGACGGAAGAATATTCCAGATCGAGAAGATTGATAGTGCACAGGAACATGCCCATTTTGCAACCGGTGGTGTTGGAACTCGCTTCTCCTGTTGGCTGAATGGACGGCAACGCTTCATCGGATACGAGGAGCCGGGTGAATGGTTTGTTGAATCTCCCCAATATGCATCCTGACATAAAAACAGCAGGTTGGCTCAATGAACCACCTGCTTTTTCTCTTGCTCGAACTGTCAGAACGGCAATTCTTCTTTTGTTCTGATGGATGACAATTCATCGCCGGCATCCCATGCCTTCAGAAGCCCATCAACGAAAAACTGAGTCTTTTCCCCGCATATCTCGCAGTATCTGGCATTGCCAGCATTTGCATGGCGGGAACCATCTTTACCAAGACATAGATTCAACCGCGAATGACCGCAGGCAGTGCAAGATGATGACTTCTTTGAAAACTTTTTGTTTCCGCAATACGGGCATGTCTTTACACAGCGCTGATCATCCATCGGGAAACCTTCTGCGTAAATCATCAGCACACCTCCTCAGGACTGAGTGACAGCGCGGATATAATCTTCCTTTTCCTTTTTCCAATCCTGGAGCAATCCGCGAAGCTGATAAACTGTCTCACTTCCGCACATTTCACAGAAGCGAGCATTCGGGGAATTGATGTGATTGCATGGCCAGAAGGTGTTATTGTTTCCGCAGAAGTTATAAACTGGTGTTCCGCAGATCTTGCAGAATTTAGCACCATCCCCAAATTCCTCATTTCCGCAAACCGGGCAGAAAATGACGCGGTTGTGTCGATCTGCCATTGTCCTTGTGTATTCAACAATCCGAACTCCCTGCTTGCCGCCTGCCGGGAGATACTCCCCGCAGATCTCGCAATAATCTGCCACGGGTGAAATCTGACTGTTTCCGCACTGCGGACAAGTATCACGAGCAGGAATTCTACACAAATCAAGTCTTTTCAGATTGTTTAACCGCTTATAACAAGCCTGATCTGAGACCAAAAACTCCTTTGAAAGCTCCTGATAAGAGGAAAACTGACTCTTTAGAATCAGGCGTTCCGGCATCAACAACCGCGCGGCAAACTCATCTGCTTCCAGATCTTCCATTTGCCGCTTCTCCGGCGATTTCATATTCTTCGGAACGTCCAGATGACCACAGAAAACATGCCCAAGCTCATGAGCCAGGGAGAAATTGCAGCGTCTCCAAGAAGAACGTTTCTGCCAATCTTTAGGGACTGGCTTCATCACGATCTGAAAACTGTCAACCTCCGGGAGATATGTAGCAACAGCATTGAAAGCCGCCGACATCCTTCCTTCTTCCAGTACTTCCAGATGAATCAGCTTGGCATCCTGGATTTTCTTTACAAGCCTGAAGCAGTCTATCGGATATTCTGTAATATCATAATCTTTCATAAACTGTTTCAGGTTTAAACTGACGTTGGACAGGCTTATTTCATTCAGCCTGTCCAGCGTGTAATACCTTGGATCATAAGACCCATCTATTTTACTTTTTTTCATTTTCAGTCTGGATTTCCTTCCGTCTCTTTTCCAGATAGGTCATAGCCAGACCAGTTAAAATCTCGCGGTCAGCGTCAGGAAGCTCACTGCAAACACGATAAGCGACATTTGCCCATGTAGCATCTTTCTGAAACATTTCCTTTACACCGCGGACAACATCCACGATCTCGCCGTCCTGATTACGGAAGACCTGCTCAAATGTCTTTTCTTCCTCGTGAACTTCCTCAATATAGCCAGCCAGTTGCATCAGCTGAGCGTAGTCAATTACCAATGCTTTAGCAATTGCTTTCAACATTTTAGGAGAGGGTGCGCGGCGTTTGCCAGATTCGACTCTGGAGATTTCCGCGCCGCTAACGTGACATTTTTCTCCCAACTCAGTCTGAGTAAGGCCACGCTCCGTCCGGGCAGTCTGGATATACTCACCAACAGTCATACATACACACCTCCAAAGCGTATCCTATACTTAATTTACCTTTTTGTCAAGAAATATTCCAAAAGAATTTACGAAATCGGTATTGACAGTCATAATGGCCTGGCATTATAATTCAGACACTCCCACTGATGAGATTGGGAGAGGCCTTGAAGCCACTAAGGTTTCGAGGACTACCGGTTGCGCTTATTTTTTTGCTTCTTGATTTACCTAAAAGGTAAAAAGAAAGGCAAAACGATCTGCAAAACCAGCAAATAAGCCTTTTCCGGCGGTGCTTAGGCCATGAAGTGATCCCGGAAAATACGGACTAACGCAGGAGGACAAGATGGAAGCGATTAAGGATATTGATCAGCACATGCTTTGTACCGCTGATCCGTACAGAGGAATCATCGAGCATGCCAACCGAAAAGACAAGATTCTGATTTACCTGCCCATTGGCGGTGAGGTCACGTTCGCAAAAGAAAAGACTTATACAATCATTCGCCGTGAAGGGCATTCTTTGCTGAACGTGTACCGGTATCATCAGGAAACAACGGGATGATCATCAGATCGAACTGAATATCTTCTAATCCACAGAGCTGCTGGACGGCCAGGATTTGCCTTATCCGATTTGGAGATGGCATTCCTGGCCTTTATTTTTTGAATAGGAGTTGAATCTGATGAGTAATACCGAACCCAGACACATATCAAAACATGCTTCCTTTATCATTATTGACTTCTTCCTCGAACTTCAATCTCCAGTTGAAATAGCCTTTCCCGGAGCCGAACAGCCAAGGAATTCCTTTTTGCTGCATGGCATTGTACTCAGAATCAATAATCTTCGCATACCGCTGAAGCAGCATGTTGATATACTCCTCAACATCCGTCTGCATAACACGGAGAACGGTGATCATATATTCATTCAGATAAAACTTTTCTCCGGCTTTGTCTGTGAACTGATAGGGATTTGCAGTTTGTGGGACTCGCGGATCCATAGAGTTCAGGACTACATCAATAACCTGCATATTAGAGATCATATCAGAGAACTCTCTGTTATCACGGATGAATTGAACAAAGTGTTCGTTAATTCCGATTTGATCGCCGTAGAGAGCATACTCCATGTTCATCTTGATATGGTGCCGTTGACTTATCAGTTCGTCATCCTGGAGATCTGTTCTTTCAAAATAATCCTCCGGAGCTCCGAGAATCAATGCAATTTTCTTTCTCCTCTCTTTTCCAGGGAGTACTTTGCCAAACTTCCAGTTGTAAAAAGTGGAGCGATCCACACCGAGAAGTTCAGCGAAAGATTCATAGTTTTCTTCTCCATCATGTTTTTCTATCAAGGTATTAAACTTCCTGGCAAATACCACCTTTTTATTTGCTTTGAACTGCTCTTTTTCATATTTGCTCATGGAGTCCAACTTTTTCACCTCCCAAAATTCGACTTTATGGCTCAGGAAAACACTACAGAGGCAATAATAGCACAAAATCTGATGTTTTTCGTTGAGCTGAAAAAAGTCGATTATTCAACTACGATTTTACCTGCCAGTTGAATTTCGGCTGCTCGTTTTCGAGCACCTGAAAGTGGCATCAATTTAGTTATTATCCTTTTTCGGACATGAGGTCTAGGCGATAAAGGCCATGCCTCCGAAAAAAGAATAATAAATCCTAAGACGCTGACTGAAAGTCCTCGCGACGTGCACAGATCCGCGAGGCTTGCCTGCTGAAAGTCAGCTGACATAACCCGCACAGCCCGGGCAAGGGTTGCTGCAGACCGAACGAATGGAGAATTCGCAATGGTTGGCAGCGCTATTAAATGCACCCTTCTTTTCCTGGGTTCTCCATTCCGCAAAACCGAATGGAGGACACAAAACCATGAACACACAGGAAAACAAAGGGTACTACATCAGAATCGACGATCAGGACATTACCGTTTCCAAAGAGATCCGGGACGCATGGAACAAACCCAAGGATAAAACCTGGTATGAAGCCCGGAAGATCGGCGCTTGCAGGTGCCCTTCCTTCCGCATCTGTACCGGTGATTGTGGCACATGCAAATGGAACACGCAGGGAAAAGTCATTTCCTATGACGATGAAAGGTATCACGACTTGTTTGTTAACGGCTGCACTGCGAGAAGCCTCAAGCCTGTTGAAGAAATCCCGGACCCTTCTGAAATCATTGCGGATGAAGACCGTTTCAGCAGAATCCTCAGGCAGGCAGATCGCTTATGCGAGTGCGGAAGCATCATTTTTCAACTGCATTACAGGAGATACTCCACTCATGAGATCTCAGATGAAACCGGCATTCCTCAAAAGACTGTTTATCGCAGGCTCCAGAAGATCCTGCTGGATCTCCAGAAGCATTGGGACAAGTACGAGTGAAAGCCGTCCGAAAAAAACTTTTGAACTTTTTTCAAAAAAGTGACTCAAACCAGATCTCCAACTCCCTGCGGAAATGAGAGGGAGAAAGAGCCCTCAGAAGGAGGAAAAGAAAAATGAGTCAGACAGCAAACACAATCAGACACTTCGACGGTTTCAATCCCACATTGGAAAAGCCGCGGGACATGCTTCCTGTCGGCGGGTACATCTGCAAGATCATCAAAGCCAAGGCTGAGAACAGAGTGGATGGATTCCAGGAACTGGACATCATGGTTGAAATCACAGAAGGCCCCTATGCCGGATTCTTCCGGAAAGACTACGATGCGCAGAACCGTGCTTTCACACCCCGGTACCGCGGCATCTACCGGATCATCTGCCCGACCGACAACATGCAGCCTGAGGATGCATGGCGGCTGGACAAGTTCAACACAACCCTGGGGGCTATCGCTGACAGCAACCCCGGCTATGTGTGGAACTGGGATGCATCTTCCCTGATCGGACTCACGGTTGGTATCTCCGTACGGGAGAACGAATACCAGGGATCGATCTACACAGAGATCGGAAAGCTCATCCCGGTTGCCTTCATCAGGAACGGAACATTCCGTCCGATGAGACGCAGGATTTCCCGGGAAGACGGAAACAGCAACATTATGCACGGATACACATCTCCCTTTGCCGGCAGTCAACATGCTCCCGCGCCTGATCCGACAGTCATGGTCCCGCGTGCCGGTGGCTACTCTCTCCCGCAGGGTCAGGGAGTGCAGGCTGTTCAGCAGAACATGTCTGGATCTTCCAGCGAGGGATCGCCGAAACCGAATACAGAGGACGACGATATTCCCTTCTGATGAGGTGCTTTCCCGGGACTGGGGCATGTCCCAGTCCCGGGATCTGCAGAAAAGGAGAAGAACATGGAATCAAATAACGGATACGTCAAGATTTCACGAAAACTGTTAGATTCAAACATCTGGCTTGACGGGTATGACGCAGCACTTTTCTTTTACTGCCTGCTAAATGCGTCCCACAATCGCTTCGGCAGCCTGCTTCCTGGACAGTTTTATGCATCAATCACGGGGATGATGAAAACTCTGGGCTGGAGTCGCAATTGTGTTCGACAGCATCTTCATCGTCTGATTGTCATGAACTACGTAACAAAGGCCGACACTACACATGGAACGATCTATACGGTAGTCGACTGGGAACAGATTTCTGCTTCGGAAGATGGTCAGATTATGACCTTCGAGGGTCAGATTATGACACATGCTGGTCAGATCGTGACCCCCAAACGTCAGACGCGCGCGAGGCTGAGTTTGAAAAATGGTGGGCAGAGTATCCGCGGCATGGACGCAAGGAAGAAGCGCGGAATGCCTGGTTTCAACTGAATGTGCCGGCAGAAACCCTGATGGCAGCCCTGCAGAACGCCAAGGTATCCAGGGATTGGCTCAGAGAGGGCGGCAGATTTATTCCTACCGCAGTCAAATGGCTGGATGGTTACTGGGAAGATTTCATTACGCAGAGTGAGAGTGAGGCGGAAAACTCATGGACAGAGTACTGATCGAAAAAGCCATCACCTTGCTGCATGATCCGGAAGATATCGTTGAGATTCGCAGCATTGATCCCAAACCAGCCGTCAGCGGCTATTTCAAAGCGAGCAGTCAGAATATCTACAAAGAGTTGGCGCGCTTCCCGGAGCGTACGTTCTATCAGACCCTCAACGTGATCAACAAAGCCTGCTTTTCGCGCTCCCAGCACGAAGTGCTCCGAACTTATCCGAAAGAAACCACGTCGGACAATGACATTATCGGCTATCAGTGGATTCTGATTGATGCTGATCCAGTCCGCCCTTCGGGAGTAAGTGCAACGAATGACGAGAAAGAGAAAGCTCGCCGTACAGCGATCGAAGTTTACAGGCACCTTCGGAATAACGGCTTTTCGGATCCCGTAGTTGCTGACAGCGGGAATGGTTATCATCTGCTCTACCGAATCCAGGGGGATGTAAGCAGCAAAGAAGCTATTGCTGATTTTCTGAAAGTACTGGATATGTGGTTTTCCTCAGATGAGGTGTTGATTGATACTTCGGTTTCCAACCCTTCAAGAATCACAAAGCTTTATGGAACCATCGCGCAAAAAGGAGCAAATACGCCGGAAAGGCCCCACAGAACCAGCAAAATTCTCCATACTCCTGAAGTCCTTAAACCAACGCCAATGTCGCTTGTTCGGAAGATTGCGGGCAATATTGCCAAACTGGTTCAGCCGGAACAGCCTTCATCTGGAAAGCGCTCTGCTACAGCTTTTGATATGGATGCATTCCTGGCTTTGCATCATATTGAAGTCGCCAGGAAAGTCATTCTGAGTGATCAAACAAGATACATCCTGGTGGAATGCCCCTTCAATTGTGAACATAAGGCTCCTGATGCAGCAGTCTTTGTCAGACAAAACGGTGCCTTGGGGTTCAAGTGTTTTCATAACAGCTGTTCCGATTACGGTTGGCATGATTTCAGGGCAAAGATAGATCCGCTGGCATATTCCACCAGTGTATTCAGAACAAACCAAATGCCAGAGTTCCATAGCATTTCCAACAATCCGGAATCGGAAGTGACAGAAGATGCTTATCAGGACATCGCTTTCCCGGATGACACGAAACCAGCAACTGCTCCCGCAACTCAGCTTCCTGTCATGCTGGATATATCGGATGTGGAAGACTACGACCGAAGTAAGATCACGACAATTCGGTCCCGTTTGACAAAACTGGACACTCTGATTGGCGGCTTCAACAAAGGCGAACTCAGCATCTGGTCAGGTGCCAATTCATCCGGCAAGTCAACATTGGTCAGTCAGCTTGGGTTGGAAGCAGTACATCAGGGTTACAAGGTAGCCATGTTCTCAGGCGAAATGCCGCCGAAGGTAGTGAAGTACTGGCTGTATCTGCAGGCTGCAGGAAGGGATCAGGTTGAACCGGATCAGCTTTCTCCCAGGCACTACCGGCTGAAAGAAGGAGTAAAGGAGCACCTGAACGAGGTATTGAGAGGATCGCTTGCGATCTACAACAACGATTACGGCAACAACTGGGAGACAGTCGCAACTGTGATCTTTGAATGGGTAAAGGAAAAAGGAGCTGATGTGGTTATCATCGATAACCTGATGGCGTTGAATATCACATCCTCGGCTTCTGATAAATATGACATTCAAACACAAATCGTTCAGGCTCTTTCCAGAACAGCCAAGCAATTGAATGTTCATATTCACTTTATCTGCCACCCGCGTAAGACAGAATCGTTTCTTCGGAAGAACGATATCAGCGGTACAAGCGATCTGAGCAATACAGCAGATAACGTCTTCATGGTTCATCGGATTAACACCGATTTCATGCTGAGAGTGAAGGAAGTTTATCCCAAGCTTACCATTCCCCCGGATGCCGGGAATGCCATTGAAATTATGAAAAACCGTGATCTCGGTGTGGTGGATGAGATAATCCTGCTTTATTACGACAAGACCTGTAAGACAATGACGGACATTAAGGGCGGAATACCCGGATACAGTTGGCACGAAAAGTTCATCCAGGTTGATCCATCTACAATCCCTGGGTTCCCATTTAAGGAGGATGCCGGACATGGAACAAATCATAACTCCTGAAGAGCGAGAGATTATGCGGAACGCTTATGTTTTCCTGTCCACACACTGTAATCCTCCTGCCAATCATGACGAGTGTGCTTGTGACTGGTGGCTGGAGACAGTTCAGGAGATGGGACATGTTTGTGCAGCCTGGAACAATCATCCGCTGGCCATTGAGATCCTTATTGCCCTGTGTAATTACATCGAGGGCAAAGCAAAAAAGAAAACGGAGGAAGCCGATCATGTATAGAAACAGTGAACACTATGCCGACCCTACTGCCGGCAGGGCATTAGCCCATCTTATAGCATCCGATAAGCGCCGAAGAGGCAAAAATTCTCATGCGTCGAAGCCTGTTCCGCACAAGCGGACACCGGCAAAGATGAAATGCCAGAGGAAACAGCCAGCCAAGCGTAAGGGACATGTCAATTATCAGTATGTCCATGTATGGGATGCGCCTGAAATTACAGCAATCAAAAGGCATGCGGTCTGACAAGGGGTGATTCAAATGACAGCAATTGAATTCTTCAGGAGAATTGATGAGGTGGAGCGCAGCGTGCACGCGGCTGCGCGCAAGGTTGAGCTTTTCAAGAGCATGGCGGAGAAGATCACAATGTCACTGGAAGGAGAAGTAGTTTCTCACTCTCCGAACGTTCACTCGAATGAGGACGCTATCATCAGGTTGTCTGAGGCAAAGGATGATCTCAGGAATCTGACGGACGCCTATACGTCTATGGTCGACATGATCACAGAGAAGATGACCAGACTGGATGACCCTGAAGAGGAATCGTTGCTGACATATCACTATCTGCATCATATTTCCCTTTCAACTGTAGCTATACAGCTGCATCGCGGCAGAACCTGGGTATACAGGAGACATGACATAGCACTGGAGAAGCTGAACAAGATCCTGGCAGATTTGAAAACAGATGATTTGCCCGCATAACCCGGTTTTCCAAAGGCGGTATCTGCAAGAAAAAGCAGGTGCCGCCTTTTTCTTAATGTGAGATCAAGACCTTTACACAGAAATTTTGAATTTCGGGACGAGAAGGAACAAAGTGGAACAAAATGGAACAGTCGCGGCTATTGAAAGTCAATGGAAAGTCTGATAATGTTATGCTGTCAGAAATGGCGGAAGGCATCGGTTCACAAGAGCCGGTGCTTTTCTTATACCAATTTTGAAGGAGGACAGCATATGGTGATCCTGATTATCGCTGACGGACTGATCATCTTCATATACGTAGATGCGTACATGGAGCCGGAGATGGAAACGGAGGTGTGCGGATGGCCCCTTCAGTGACGGCGCTGGTTAATCAGAAAGGCGGCGTTGCCAAGAGTACCAGCTGCATCAATCTTGGCGCAGCACTGGCTCAGGAAGGAAAAAGAGTTCTGTTGGTGGATACTGATCCGCAGGCTTCCATGACAATTGCCCTGGGAAATCCCCAGCCGGACAATCTGCCGGTCACACTGGCGGATCTGATGGCCAAAGCCATGAACGATCAGCCGCCGTTATCCGGAGAAGGCATCATTCACCATGCGGAAGGCATGGATCTGCTTCCATCCAGCATTGCACTGGCCGGTACAGAAGTTTCCCTGGTCAATGCAATGAGCCGGGAATCCATGCTCAAGCTTGTTCTGAATGATTACAGGAAGGATTACGATCATATTCTGATCGACTGTATGCCTTCCCTGGGAATGCTGACGATCAACGCTTTGGCGGCATCCAACCGGGTAATCATTCCGGTTCAGGCAAATTACCTATCCGCAAAAGGGCTTGAGCAGCTGCTTCAGACGATTGCAAAAGTGCGTCGGCAAATCAATCCACGGCTGCAGATTGACGGTATCCTGCTGACCATGGTGGACAGCAGAACGAACAACGCCAGGATGATTTCCAACCTGATTCGCGACACATACGGCGACAAGATCAGGGTATTCAATGCGGAGATACCGCACTCTGTGCGAGCTGCCGAGATCAGTGCTGAAGGCAAAAGCATTTTCCTGCACGATCCTGGGGGCAAGGTTGCTGAAGCTTATCGCGCTCTGACAAAGGAGGTGATGCAGCTTGAAGCCGAACGGAGCAAACATAAGTCTGACCCCATACGATGATATCTTCTCTACGGAGGAGACCCGGAACAACGGTCCCAACGAACAGATCCGCGAGATCCCGCTTTCTGAACTCTTTCCATTCAAAGATCATCCGTTCAGCGTAACAGACGATAAGAAAATGATGGACATGGTTGAAAGCGTGAAAGAATTCGGTGTAATGATTCCAATCATTGCTCGACCTCTGGACGACGGCGGTTACGAGATTGTCTCCGGCCACCGGCGAAAACGAGCATGTGAGCTTGCAGGCATCAAAACAATCCCGGTTCTTGTGCGTGACCTGGATAACGATGAAGCCACAATCCTGATGGTTGACTCCAATCTTCAACAGCGGGATGAGATTCCACCAACAGAGCGCGGACGAGCTTATCAGATGAAACTTGAAGCTCTGAAACACCAAGGAAAACGGCATGATTTAACTTCTGACCAAGTTGGGCAGAAGTTAGGATGGGCCATAAATCAAGTGGCTGAGGACGCTGGCGAAAGCAAAACACAGGTTCAAAGGTTTATTCGTCTGAACAGCCTGAATCCAGAATTACAGGAAATGGTTGATGAGGGCAGATTAGCATTCACACCCGCTGTGGAGCTTTCATACTTAAAAGAGGAAGAGCAGAGAGATCTAGCAGTTGCCCTCGAAGAAACCCAGAACACACCATCACTTTCCCAGGCACAGCGCATCCGCAAGATGAGCGAGAGCGGTGAAGCCACAAGAGAAAAGCTCACCGATATCATGATGGAAGAAAAGAAGCCGCTGCGCGATTCCATTACGCTCAGTCATGACACGCTGAAGAAGTATTTTCCCAAGTCCTACTCGATCCAGAAGATCGAACAGATCATAATCAAGCTCCTGGAAAACTACCTGAAGAAGCAAAGAGCCCAGGAGCAGTCCAGATGACGATTGAGAGATCGTCTTTTTTTATGCCCTTTTTACTCCCGAAAGGAGAATTCCATGCAGAAAAAGCCAAACGATTACCGGCAGATCATCTTCCTCACAGTTATTTTCCTGACTGGTCTTGCCATGATCTTTATCCCTCTGGTGCAACAGCATCAGGAGATCGATGCCGACAATAACATCTATGCAATGCTGGCAGAAGAGATCAAGAATCAGCAAGCATCTCAGCCTGTTTCGACACCGCAGACTATTGCGGAGGAAGAAGCTGAATCGGATGAATCACCAGAGGATCTGCCAGAGGAAACAACGGACGAATCATCCGAGACACCTCCTGAAGATGCGCCTGAAAGCCTTATGGTAGAAGAGCTTCCCCTGGAGGAATCAGAAGAAAGTTCTGTTTCGGAAGAACCGATAGAATTAGAACTTCCGGCAATGATCGTCGAAGAGGTAATGCCATCTGAGAAGCCCGAGACGCTTCCATTACAGACGAGCGAACCGGTAAAGCCTACCACTTCTGCAAAACCACAAAATACAAAGAAGCCAGAAACAAAGCCGACAAAAGCACCAACACCAGAAAATAACGATTATGTTGCCTGGATCAGTATTCCGGGAACAGTAATTGATTATCCTGTCGTTCGCTCCAGCCGAACAGAATACTATCTGCATCACATGATTAACGGCCAGGAAAGCAAACTGGGATGTCTGTTCTCTCTGCCCACATCGGATTATCAGACACCCAGCAAAAACATTGCGATCTACGGCCATCATCTGAGCAACAGTACAGCTATGTTCAGCACCCTGATGAACTACAAAAGAGAGGATTACTGGCGCTCTCATCAGACAATCCAGCTGGACACGATCTATGGCAAGCGAACCTATCGGATTTTTGCTGTGATAAATCACACAGTCTCTGACTGGGATGCTTCAACCGCTTCCTTTAAGGATGATGAGGCATTCCTGAAATTCGTCAATCGCGCAAAGCGGAAAGCTTTCTACGATACCGGAATCGAGGTATCCGAAAGCGATCACATTCTTACCCTGATTACCTGTGACCGAAGCTTCGGCGGAGTTCAAGGCCGGCTGCTGGTCATGGGGGTGGAACAATGAAAGGAGAAACCCGAGCAAATGAAAGTGAAACGTATTCTTTCTCTTATTCTTTCACTGACCCTGATGCTTACCGGCTGTATTTCCGTTTCCCTGGCTGAAGAACCGGAAGCTGAAGAGCCGCTGGAAAGCGATAATGAACTCTCCGTTATCATGGATGAAGAAATCGAAATCGTTCAGGCCGAAGCACTTCTTGGCGCTGCGCCTGAAGAAGAGCCGGAAAAGGATGCGGAAATTCCGACCGAAGAAGATATCCCCGGTGAAGATGAATCCGCTCCTCCTGCAGAGGAAGATCTGAAAGAAGATGAAGGCATTCCTGCTGACGAAGATGAACCGGAAGGCGAACCGGCAGAATCCGCTGAAGAACCGGTCGCTCCGGAAGTGCCGACTGAAGAATCTTCCGAAGAACCCGGAGCTGATAAACCTGAACTTCCCGAAGATCTTATCGATGAACCTACCGATCTTTCTCCGGAGGAACCGACTGAGGAACCCGCTGAGGAACCTGTAATGGAACCTGTTGAGGAACCCATTGAGGAGCTGATGGAAGATCCCGAAAAAGAACCGGAACCTGTCGAGGAGCCGGTAGAAGAACCTGAAAAAGAGCCGGAGACTATTGAGGAGCCGGTAGAAGAACCCGTTGATGAAGAACCTGTTGAGGAAGAACCGGAAGAGCTTCCGCCTCACCAGGCTGGTGACTTTGTGCAAGTTACAAAAGACACCTGGGTCTTCACTGACATGGATAAAACAGAGGAAGCCAGCCGGATCAAGAGCGATCTGTTTGTTGGTGTGTTTGTCCGGGATGCAGTTGTCCAGATCAAAGAAGTCCTTCGGGATGATAACGGCGATTACTGGTATAAAGTTCAGTATCTTTACGGCGATGTGTTCAAAGACGGTTCTCTGAAATGGACTGCCTACGGAACTGTATTCGTACTGGCTAAGGAAACCGTAGACACCGAAAAGACTTCCTGCACCGTAACCGATTATGCTTACACCAGAGATCAGCTGATGCAGCGCACATCCTCCGGCCGGAAAGCGCTGCGATCCTTTAGCCCTACCGCGATGGACGGTTTTAGCCTGAAAGAAATCCATGTGAACCTGGGCAGTTTTGAAGCATGGCAGAGCGGGCTGAACGGCAGTTCCGGCAAGGATAGTGATTATCCGCAGATCGCGAAGTCTTCCGCTCATGGAACGATTTACGCGACCCCGCATTACCTGGCCGGCTTTGAAGTCTACTGCCTTGAGCATACGCAGGACGGTCCCGGCGAAGGTTCCGGAAGCAATCAGGCTCCGAAAGGACCGTATGTACTGGTCGATATGGATACCTTCTCCAACACCAGCGCCGGCGGTGGTGTGACAGGCGTTCGTTTTAGTGAAAAAACGATGCACGCTCTGGCTTGGGTTCTGCGGCACACTTATCCATTCATGGTGCTTGACCGCAGTGATGCCCACAACAATACCTGGTCCCGTGTTGCAGGTCAGTTCGCCATGCGTGAAGTGATCAAGCAGTTGGAAGGATCCCAGTATGTGCGCAGCTACTGGGATATGGATAACTTCTATGCTTTCAGCGGCGGCGCTCCTGCTGTTTATCTGACCTATGCCCGTTGGCTGGCTGCGAATGGTATTGCCCGTTCCAAGATTACCGGAAAGATCACTTTCTCCAATGCGAGTATGACAGTTTCCGGTACCAATTACATCGGGAAGGTTACTGTCAGCACAGATGCCGATCTGATTCGGATTCCGAAAAGTGTCGGAACGCTGACTGGAAACAGCGGCGGGTCTGACAGCAGTTACTACTATGCGAAGAGCGGAGACACGATCAGTGTGACTTCAACCGCACGTAAATTCACGGTGAATATGGAATCCATCTCTTCAGATTCTGAAGAAGCGCACTTCCTGGTCGGTATTCCTGAGGTTTCCATTCAAAAGATCCTGGTACCGACTTATGGTTCTCCGTATCCGCTGAAGGAAGGAAGCGTGACCTTTGAACTTGCCCTTGGCGAAATCGAAGTCACAAAGAAATCCGATGATGGCATCCTGCTGAAGAACGCTGTCTTTGAACTGCTGAACAGCAGCGGAACAGTGATCAAAACGGCGACAACTAACGCGAGCGGTATTGCGAAATTCACAGATCTGGAGCCCGGTTCTTATAAGGTTCGTGAAAAGACTGCCCCGCAGGGCTACAGCCTTTCCGCAACTTCCACAGAAAACGTGACTGTAGTTGCCGGCTCTGTGGCAAAGTGTACCTTCACCAATAAGCGGATTTCCGGCAAGGTGCGCATTGTGAAGACCGACTCCCAGACGCATAAGCCCCTGGCCGGAGCTACCTTCACAGTAACCCGTCTGTCCGGGCCCGAATCGGATAACGCTTCGGATATCGGAAAGGTCGTTGCGACCATCACCACAAATGCTCAGGGCATTGCCGAGACCGGTCTGCTTCCCTGGGGCGAGTACAAGATTGTTGAAACCGGTGTGCCTGACGGATATCTGGATTCCGGATATACCGTGAATGTCTGGATCAAGTAATGGAGGCAATGCGTATGCGTATGAAAAATCGTCTTCTTCATCTGTTTATGGCACTGGTCATGCTGCTGACCTATCTGACCATTCCCACTGCCCTGGCGGATGATACTGTAACTGTCACACTGAATGTGACCAATACTCCGGTTCGCGGAGATGTCGTCCTTGAAAAGAAAGGCCTCCAGCTGGTTCGGTTCCAGAACGAGACTGATGCCAACGGCTATTCGGTTATGAAGCCTGTGTACGAAAACGGCTACCTGGCTGGCGCGAAGTTTGAGCTGCATGCAGCGGAGAACATCGTTGGTAAGGAAGGAACCACCTTCTACACAAAAGATCAGAAGATCGAAACGCTGACGACTACAAGCACCGGCTCCGTGAAATCCAGTCTGCTTCCGCTGGGCAAGTACTACCTGGTGGAAGTTTCCGCTCCGGATGGATATGTGTACAGCTCTGAACGCTGCAACTTTACATTGGCCGCGATTGATAAGAAAACCGCTGTGGTTGAAGTGAAAGTCTCCGCTTCCAACACGTATCTGCCGGTAAAAGTCTCTCTGGAAAAGAAAAAGGAGCAGACCAAGATCACGAACCTGGAAAACGGCATGGTGCATCAGGTGATCGAGGTCGTTGCCGGCGAAGGCTTCGTCTTTGGCCTTTACAATAGCTCAGTTATCAACTATGCCAATAACCAGCAACTGCCGGCGAACACCCTGATGGCTACCGCGAAAACAGACAAGAACGGCAATCTGGTTATTTCCGGACAGTATCCGCATGGCAACTATTACCTGAAAGAGCTGGCTGTACCGGATGGATGGAAGCTGAGCACGCAGAAGTTTCCTGTGGTTCTGACATCCGCAAACAAAGCCGCCAATGAGAACACTATTGTGGTTAAGCTTGCCGAGCCGATCCTGAACGAGCTGATCTACATTCCTGTAACCATTACCAAGACGGATATCACCGGTGCGGAAAAGCTGCCTGGTGCCCTGATCGAGGTTTACGATGAGAACAGAACGCTGATTTACCGCGAGTACACGAATAAGAACGGTGAAATTCCGGATATTCCCGTTGTACCCGGCAATTACACTTTCAAGGAAACCTATGCTCCTGAAGGTTATGCGCTGAATGTGGCGATCATGGATTTCACAGTCACAAAGGACGGTAAAGTCGTGGGACATACCACGATCAAGGATGAAATAAACCATGTTGAGCTGCTGAAGACCCGTGAGAACGGCGATCCTCTTGAAGGCTGCGTTTTCGGGCTGTTCAATGAGAAAGGCGCAAAGATCATGGAAGCAACTTCCGGTGCTGACGGCATTGTGCAGTTTAAGAAGATCCCGTATGGAAAGTACACCATCAAGGAAATCTCCGCGCCGTATGGTTTCCACGCCTCCAAGAACACATGGAAGCTAAACGTGGACGGCACTTACATCAATCCGATCAAAGTGCTGGATACTGTTGTGAATGAAGACGCTCCCTGCTGGATCAAGGTCAAAAAGATAGATGAACTGGACGGTCACGCTATTGCGGGCGTTCAGTTTGATATCTACGCGGTCAAGGCCGATGGCACTACCGGGGATCTGGTTTCCACCATGGTAACAAACGAAGAAGGCATTGCCCAGTCCAAAGACCTGCTGGTCGGTGATTACCTGGTCAAGGAACACGAGAATCCTGTCGGCTACAAGTATGAACTGTGGAGTGAAAAGATCACGGTCATTATGGATAAAACCATTGAGCGTACAGTGAAGAACATGCCGCTGCAGGGCAAGATCAAAATCGTCAAGACCGATGATGAAACGAAGAAAGGCCTGCCGGGTGCGGTATTCACTGTGACCAGGGTCAGCGGACTTCCTTCCCATAACGGCGAAGATGTCGGTGAGATCGTTGCTGTTCTGACTACAGATGAAAACGGCCTTGCTGAGACGCCGCTTTTGACCTGGGGCGAGTACAAGGTTGCGGAAACCCACGTTCCGGATGACTACATAGACGATGGCTATGAGGTCACCATCAAAGTTCCGGGCGAATGAAAGCATTGAATCGGAATATGGGACAGCGGAACAGTCTGCTGTCCCTTTCTTATGCCCATAACGACGACGAAATGAGGTAAAAATCGAATGAATATCACGAGAAAAGGATTCACTGCGCTGCTTCTGAGTTTGCTGCTGTTGCTCGTCTGTATTCCGGCAACTGTCCTGGGCGAAGGAATCAAGGAAGATACGCAGGAGATCTTTGTAACGAATACTCCTATCAAGGGAAAGATCGTTCTGGAGAAGAAAGGCATGGTGCTGACCGGCTTTGTAGAATCCCAGGATTCAACCGGCCATACTGTTTTTACTCCTGACTACCATGAAGGCTACCTTGAAGGCGCTGTCTACGAGGTTCGTGCTGTAGAAGACATTGTTGGTAAGGAAGGAACCCAGTGGTTCAAAGCTGATGAGGTTGCCGCGACTATCACCACGACTGCCAAAGGAAAGGATGAAAGTCCGCTGCTGCCGCTGGGACATTATTACATCACCGAAAAAAGCGCTCCTGCCGGATATAAGGTGGATGAAAACCGCTATGATGTACTCCTGCAGGCTGCGGATCAGAAAACCCCGGTGGTCATCGAAACTGTATGTGTGACGGATGAATTCCTTCCTGCGAAAGTCAATTTCACCAAGGCGAAAGAGATTATCGTAACCAAGGAGCATGACAAAGGACTGGTTACCAGCGAGATCGAGACTGTACCGGGTGAAGGCTTTGTCTTCGGTCTTTTCAATCATGAAGAGATCAAGTATGCCGGCGGCTCTCTCCCCAAGGGCACCCTGGTAGCTGTCGCTGTGACTGATCAGGACGGCAAAGGCTCCTTTGCCGGTAACTTCCCGCATGGTCACTATACTTTGAAAGAGCTGTCCGCTCCTGAAGGCTGGAAAGTCAATACAGCTGCCTTCCATATTGACATTGATCGCAAATACCTGAATGACAACGGAATTTGTGAATTCACCTTCGAAGGCACGATAACCAACGAAATCGTGCATGGAACTCCTAAGATTGCCAAAGTAGATATTGCCGGATCAGAATATCTGCCGAATACCCTGATTGAAATCAGGAACGAAGAAGGCGAAATCGTCTGTAAAGCGTATACCGGTGAAGATGGTTATGTTCCTGCTTTCCCCGTACTGCCCGGGAAATACACTTACAAGGAAATCCTGGCTCCGGAAGGCTACGAACTGTGCGTGACGGAGTTCTCCTTCACAGTTGATTCTGAGGGAAAGGTTGAAGGCCGCACTGATGTAGCGGACGACTACACCCGCTTTTATATCATGAAGGTCGATGAGAGCAATAAGCCGCTGGCCGGTGTTCGTTTCGGTCTCTATGCGACAGAAACCAACTATCTGGTCAAGACGGCTGTCACGGATGAAAAGGGCTTGGCGACCTTTGAAAAGGTGCCCTACGGCGATTACTACATTCAGGAGCAAGATCCGCTGCCGGGATATGTTCGTGATTATACCCGAGTACCCGTGACTGTGGATGGAACCTTCATTAATCCAAAGGAACCGCTGGCAATCATCAACAACTGTCCCACGGAAATCCTGATGCTGAAGCTCACCCAGGACGAAAAAGTACTGCCTGGAGCGGAGTTTGGCCTGTTCAATGAGGATGGCGAACAGATCATGACCACAGTTTCTGACGAAAATGGCCTGATTCGTTTCACGCATGTAGAACAAGGTCGCTATTCCGTTCGTGAAACCAAGGCCCCTGATGGATATCTGCTTTCCGGCAAAGAAAACATCGTTACCGTGAATGAGAAATATGTCAATCCTGAAAAGCCGACAAAAGCCTTTGTGAACGTTCCGCAGGAACTGCCCCTGCAGAAGACTGATACCTCCGGAAAGCCCATGGAAGGCATTGAGTTTGTGCTCATGAATGCCGGCACTGCTGAAATCGTTGAAACCCTGAAAACGGATAAGGATGGTCGCCTGACGTTCACGAAGTTCGGATATGGCGACTGGATCATCCGGGAATCCAAGGTGCCCGAAGGTTACTGCAAGAATGTGCTGGACATCACAATCCATGTGGATGAGAAGTGGACTGCGCCCGAACTGATCAAGTGCGTGAATATCCCGGATCACTATGAATTTCTGAAAACCGATTCCAGCGGCAATCCCCTGGAAGGCGTCAAGTTCCGTCTGGAAGACGAGCATGGGACGAACCTGGGCGAATATGTTTCCGACAAAGATGGCATCGTCAGCATTACCGGCCTGGACAGCGGCGTGTACTACATCAGGGAAACCGAAACGCTGGAAGGCTTCAGTGTTTCCGGCGAAGTCATTAAGATCGTTCTGGATGAAAACTATGTGATTCCGGAAGCCATGCCGAAGATGATCAACTACACAATCATTCAGACCGGCGTTCGTATCGCTGTTACAGGCGTAATGATCCTGGGAGCGGTCTTTGTTGTGGTCAGCGGCATCCTGTTCATTATCCGAAAGAAAAAGAACGCAAAAGCGCAGGAGGATTGATCCTATGAAAAAGATCATCGCCATGCTTCTTGCTTCAATTCTGTTGTGCGCCATCCCGTTTTCCGGGATGGCTGCCGGCAGCGCTCATGTGATCAGCTCTGACTGGTATAACGATACCCGAACCAAGAGCGTTGATATCAAGTTTACGACACCAAGCAAGAATGCTAAGGACTTCAAGGTTTACGTTTCCATCTGGTGTAAGGTCGGTCCTGGCGGAAAAGCCAGAGAAGTTGTAACCGATAAACGCATCTGGCTGAGAGAAGGCAACGGAATTGATAAGGGACTGTGGTGCGGTACCCGAACTTTCCGGATCGAATACGGCGAGATGTACAACCTTCGTGTAGCAAAAGGCTATTGCTACTACAAGTATAAGGTGATTTATGAGTACAAGGGTAAGAAATACATTGCCCAGCGTACAGACTGGATCCAATGTAAATGAGCTCTATTTTCTTCATCGACTGGAGGTGCCTCCCTGGCCAGGGGGCATCTCCTTTTTCGCAGGAAGGAGGGATGAAGCATGCAGGAAGATCTTGAAAACCGCACCGTAACGCTGATGGTATCAAGCAGCAAATTTACCGGACGGACTATGAAATCAGCCATCCTGCATTTCCTGAGTTATTCGAAGCACAAGGTACAGGAGCATAAGAACGTAGTACCGCATGGAAAACAAAGTGTGAAGCAGCTGACTGGCCAGCATGAAGGCGTTATGAATCTTCCTGTTGGCGATGATGTCGATATGCGAGCTTTTGACCGGGTTGCGCGGAAGTACAGCATTGATTATGCCGTGCGTAAGCTTCCTGAAAAGGAAGGCGAAAGCAAGTATCTGATCTTCTTCAAAGCCCGCGACAAGGATACGCTGATGGCTGCTTTCAGCGAATGTGCCGGGAACTGGAAACGGAACGGCAAGGAAGAAAAGCAGTCCGTTCTCGGATTGCTGAACATGTTCAAGCATAAAGCTGAACTGGATAAGGATCGTGCCGTACATAAGGAGATCAGCCGATGACTACGAGAGTGAAAAAGCTGATTATCCTGAACATTCCATATGCTCTCTTTGGCTTATTCGCTACAAAAGTCGGTGAAGCATGGCGGCTTTCGGAAGGAGTGAACGCATCCGAAAAGTTATTACATGTAGTAGAGGGATTTACTGCTGCCTTCCAGTCGCCGCTCCCAAGCTTTGTTCCGTTTGATCTCCTGATCGGCTTTCTCTTTGGTGCCCTGCTGAAGCTGATGGTCACCGTGAAGGGCAAGAACGCCAAAAAGTTCAGAAAGAATCACGAGTATGGCTCAGCCCGCTGGGGCACCAGAGAGGACATTGCCCCTTTTATGGACTCAAACCCAAGAGAGAACATCATCCTGACACAAACCGAAGGCCTGACAATGAAAAGCCGGGTTCCAAATCCCAAGTATGCCAGGAACAAGAATGTCCTGATCATCGGCGGATCCGGTTCAGGTAAAACCCGCTTCTGGTTGAAGCCCAATCTCATGCAGCTGCATTCTTCCTATGTGGTAACCGACCCGAAAGGAAGCATTCTTATTGAGTGTGGAAAACTGCTGCAGAAGGCACACTACAGAATCAAAGTGTTCAACACAATCAATTTCAAGAAAAGCATGCATTATAACCCCTTCGCCTATGTCCGTACAGAAAAGGACATATTGAAGCTGGTCACTACGCTGATCGCGAACACAAAAGGCGAAGGAAAAGCCGGTGATGATTTCTGGGTAAAGGCTGAAACTCTGCTCTATTGTGCGCTCATCGGTTATATCTGCTATGAAGCACCTGAGCATGAAAAGAACTTCGCAACCATGATTGACATGATCAATTCCATGGATACCAGAGAAGATGATGAGGATTACCAGAATCCTGTGGATCAGATGTTTGCAAGGCTTGGCAAAAAAGATCCAGAGCATTTTGCCGTCAGACAATATAAGAAGTTCAAACTTGCAGCCGGTAAAACAGCCAAATCAATCCTGATCTCCTGCAGCGCACGCCTTGCAGTTTTCGACATTGGTGAATTGCGGGAGATCACATCCTATGACGAACTGGAACTGGATACGCTGGGCGATGAAAAGTCCGCGCTGTTCCTGATCATGTCCGATACGGATTCCTCGTTCAATTTCCTGATCAGCATGGTTTATTCCCAGCTGTTCAACTTACTTTGCGAAAAAGCAGACGATGTGTACGGCGGAAGGCTTCCTGTACATGTTCGCTGTCTGATAGACGAGTGCGCCAATATCGGTCAGATTCCCAACCTGGAAAAGCTGGTCGCTACCATCCGAAGCCGTGAGATCTCCGCATGTCTGGTTCTGCAAGCCCAGAGTCAGCTCAAAGCACTCTACAAGGATAACGCGGATACGATTATCGGCAATATGGATTCACTGGTATTCCTGGGCGGGAAAGAAAAAACCACTCTGAAAGAGATGGCCGAAACTCTGGGCAAGGAAACCATTGATACCTATAACACTGGTGAAAGCCGGGGCCGTGAGATCTCTCACAGTCTCAACTATCAAAAGCTCGGAAAGGAGCTGATGTCTGTAGATGAACTGGCTGTCATGGACGGCAGCAAGTGCATTCTGCAGGTCCGCGGTGTCCGGCCTTTCCTGTCAAACAAGTATGACATAACCCGGCACCCCAATTACAAGTACCTTTCGGATGCGGATCCCAAGAACACCTTCGACATCGAGAAATTCCTGAATCATCGGCTGAAACTCAAGGATAAGGATGAGTACGATACCTATGAGATAACAATCGATGACGATGAATACGATGCGGAGCTGGAGCCAGAGGATGGCGCTCCGGATGAATCCCAACGAACAGCTGCTGATTACGGCAGCTTATCTTTTTAAGGAGGAATACGACTATGGCTTTCTTTTCGTCTACTGTTGAAGTACTGCAGACCCTCGTCACTGCGATCGGTGCCGGCCTCGGCATCTGGGGTCTGGTAAACCTGCTTGAGGGTTACGGTAACGATAACCCCGGCGCGAAATCCCAGGGCATCAAGCAGCTCATGGCCGGTGGCGGTGTTGCCCTGATCGGCACCACTGTTGTGCCGCTCCTCTCCGGTCTGTTTTGATGACCGCTGATCCCATGCTCCCTCCCGTTAACTCGGGAGGGAGCCCGAAAGGAGGAGAATCCCTTTGAACTTTATCTGGGACAAAATCACAGAATGGCTCAAGGGCTTGCTGGTCAGCGGAATCATGAGCAACTTGACCGGTCTGTTTGAAGGCATCAACGGACAGGTCACTGAGATTGCCTCTAATGTGGGCAAAACACCGCAGGCGTGGAACGGAAGCATTTTCAGCATGATCAAATCGTTGTCTGAGAATGTTGTTGTTCCAGTCGCCGGAATAATCCTGACGTTCGTTTTGTGTCTGGAATTGATACAGATGCTGATTGACCGGAACAATATGCATGACTTTGATACGTTCATTTTCTTCAAATGGCTGTTCAAAGCCGCTGCCGCTGTTCTGATTGTGACTAATACCTGGAACATTGTCATGGGTGTGTTTGACGTCGCCCAAAGTGTGGTAAACAGTGCGGCTGGCTCCATCGGGTCAAACACCGCAATTGATGTGAACAGTGTCGTTGCCAATCTGGAAGCCCGGTTGAAAGAAATGGATATCGGGCCGCTGTTCGGAATGTGGTTCCAGTCCATGCTCATGGGAATTGTAACCTGGGTGCTGACAATCTGCATTTTCATTGTCATCTATGGCCGCATGATTGAGATCTACATGGTCACGTCTGTCGCGCCGATTCCCATGGCAAGCATGATGAACCGCGACTGGGGGCAGATGGGTCAAAATTATCTTCGCAGCCTGTTTGCTCTTGGCTTCCAGGCTTTCCTGATCATGGTCTGTGTTGCGATATATGCCACTCTGGTTCAAAACATTGCGATTACAGAGGATGTTTCAAGCGCTGTCTGGACATGCATCGGGTATACAGTCCTGCTCTGTTTCACACTGTTCAAGACAAGCTCGCTTGCCAAATCAGTGTTCAATGCTCACTGACAGAAATGAATGGAGGAAATAAGCCATGGCATATGTGCCTGTCCCCAAGGATCTGACGAAAGTCAAATCCAAGTTTCTTTTCGGCCTGACCAAGCGTCAGGTCTTTTGTTTCGGCCTTGGCGCAGTATGCGGTCTGCCGGTGTTCTTCCTGACAAAAGGATCAATCGGAGTCACGTTTGCATCCATGCTGATGATTGTGATCATGCTTCCGTTCTTCCTGTTTGCCATGTATGAACAGCACGGCCAGCCACTGGAAGTAATCCTTCGGCATATCGTTGAGACCCGATTCACTCGTCCCCGAATCCGGGTATACGAGACCGATAACTTTTACGGCGCAATTGATCGTGACGTAAGACTGAAAAAAGAGGTGAACCTAATACTCCATGGGAAAGAAAAAGGAAAAACTCAAGCTCACCAAAGCGGAAAAAAAGCAGCTGAAGGAGCTGCTGGAGCGAAACCGTCCCGACAAAAAGCAGCCGCGGACAACCCAGGCAACCATTCCGTATGAGCGGATGTGGCCGGATGGAGTCTGCCGGGTAACGGATAAATACTACACTAAGACCATTCAGTTCCAGGACATCAATTATCAGCTGGCGCAGAATGAAGATAAGACTTCAATCTTTGAGGGTTGGAGCGACTTCCTGAACTATTTCGATTCCAGCATTCACCTTCAGTTTTCATTTCTGAACCTGACTGCCGGAGCGGAGAACTTCGAGCAGTCCATTATTATTCCCGACAGGGATGACGGTTTCGATGATATCCGCAAGGAATATGCGGAAATGCTTCAGAATCAGCTGGCCAAGGGCAACAACGGCCTGGTGAAAACGAAATACATCACCTTCGGCATTGAGGCGGCGAACATCAAGGAGGCAAAGCCCCGCCTGGAACGCATTGAAATCGACCTGATGAACAATTTCAAACGGCTGGGGGTTTCCGCATCTCCGCTGAATGGCAAGGAACGCCTGAAAGTCATGTATGACATGTTCCACATGGATAACCAGTCACCGTTCCGTTTCAACTGGGACTGGCTGGCTCCGACCGGACTGAGTACAAAGGATTTCATTGCACCGAGCAGTTTTGATTTCCGGGACCGGCATTCGTTTGGATTTGGTGATAAGTTCGGAGAAGTCTCTTTCTACAATATCATCGCATCCGATCTGAATGATCGTACGCTGGCGGATCTTTTGTCCATGGAATCCTCCCTGGTAGTGGGGCTTCATATTCAGGCAATCGATCAGAACGCGGCAATCAAGAATGTAAAGCGGAAAATCACAGAACTGGATGAAATGAAGATCAATGAGCAGAAGAAGGCTGTGCGCTCCGGGTATGATATGGATATTATACCGTCTGACCTGGCCACTTATGGTGGAGAGGCCAAGAAACTGCTGGAAGATCTTCAAAGCCGGAACGAACGAATGTTCCTGATCACGTTTCTGATGCTGAATACCGCGCCAAGTAAAAAGCAGCTGAACCTGAATGTAAAACAGGCGCAGAGCATTGCGGTACAGCATAACTGCCAGTTGGTACCTCTGGACTTCCAGCAGGAAAGCGGCATGGTATCCTGCCTGCCGCTGGGATATAACAAGATCAGTATTCAGCGGGGACTGACCACATCGTCCACCGCTATTTTTGTGCCCTTTACGACCCAGGAACTGTTCCAGGTGGATAAGGAAGCCCTGTACTGCGGACTGAACGCACTGTCCAACAACATGATCATGGTGGACAGAAAGAACCTGAAGAACCCCAACGGTCTGATCCTTGGTACGCCTGGTTCCGGCAAATCGTTCTCCGCGAAGCGCGAGATCGCGAATGTTCTGCTGGTAACGGATGACGATGTGATCATCTGCGACCCTGAAGGCGAGTATTTTCCGCTGGTTGAAGCTTTCCGTGGCCAGGTCGTTAAGATTTCTCCAACCAGTAAGAACTACATCAATCCGATGGACATCAACCTGAACTACAGCGATGAGGATAACCCGCTGTCCCTGAAATCTGACTTTATTCTGTCTCTTTGTGAACTGATTGTGGGTGGGCGCGATGGACTGCAGCCGATTGAAAAGACGATTATTGACCGTGCTGTGCATATCATCTATCAGCCGTACCTGAATGATCCCCGTCCGGAGAATGTACCGATTCTCCAGGATCTGTACAACACGTTGCGCAAACAGGATGAGAAGGAAGCAAAAACACTTGCGACCGCTCTTGAAATCTACGTCACAGGTTCTCTGAACGTGTTCAATCACCGGACAAACGTGGACGTGAATAACCGGCTGGTCTGCTATGACATTAAGGAACTGGGTAAACAGCTGAAAAAGCTTGGAATGCTGATCGTACAGGATCAGGTGTGGGGCCGTGTGACCGCCAACCGTGAAGCACACAAATCCACCCGGTACTACATTGACGAATTCCACCTGCTTCTGAAAGAAGAGCAGACAGCCGCGTATTCTGTCGAAATCTGGAAGCGCTTCCGTAAATGGGGCGGAATCCCGACCGGTATAACTCAGAACGTAAAGGATCTGCTGGCCAGTCAGGAAATTGAGAACATCTTCGAAAACTCTGACTACATTTACATGCTGAATCAAGCTGCTGGTGACCGTGAGATCCTGGCGAAGAAACTGGGAATTTCGCAGCATCAGCTTTCCTATGTCACGCAGAGCGGTGAAGGTGAAGGCCTCCTGTTCTACGGCAATGTGATTTTACCGTTTGTGGATCGCTTCCCGAAAGATCTGAAACTCTACAGCATTATGACAACGAAACCCACTGAAACCCAGACCGCCTGATAAGAAACGGAGGATTCAATATGAAAACTGTGCTCATTGTTATCGGCTGCCTCTTTGTCGCTTTTTTGCTCCTCTTTATCTTCTGCGCTTGCCGTGTCGCAAGCTGGTGTGACCGGGAGGAAGAAGCCATGTTCGAACACTGGTACGCGAATCATACGGAGGAGCCTGAAAAGGAGGCTGCTGATGCATGATCAATCCTGATCATCCGCGCTCCGCAAAGCTTCTTTTTTCCAAAGAAGAACTGGCTCCGGACGAAAGGCCTCAGGCAACCAAAGCCACACAGAAACAGCCAAAGAAAGTAAAGCCGGCACAGAAGAAAGCTGAATCCCCACAAACACAGCCTGTTGATCGCGCAGATGAGCATATTCCCGCTGAGAACAACAAGCTCAAGCGGGATCGCTCTTTTCTGCGGGATTCTGATCAGGAGGTCAATGACCAGCGCAGCAGTAATCATAAGCTCTATGAGAAGCGTCCGGAGTTGCAACCCGAAGGACCATCAGCAACTGCTGAAGAACACATTTTCAACCGTTTCCAGGATGACACCCCTGAACCTGATAGCGGAAAGATTACTCGCAAGCGTCCGCAGTCTTCCTGGGGAAAGTCTTCCACACAGACTGGTAAAGCAGCAAAGTCTGCATCAGGGAATCCCAGAGCCGCACCTGGTGAAGTAACGAAAGAAGGTGTAAGCAAGCCGGCTCCAAAGCTGTCCTTCGAGGAAAACCGAAAGAAACCGCCTTCCAAACTGAAGCATCCATCAAACATAGCCCGGACAGTCAACACAGAACTGCATCGGAAGGCTGCTCGTGCAAATGAAGATAACAATGTCGCCGGCGAAGCCAGCCTGAAGGCGGAAGAAAAAGTTGAATCATCCCTTAAGATGGGCGATCACGCTTTCCACGCACACAAGCTGCGGGCATACCGTAAAGAAGAAAAAAGAGTTGATGCAGCAAACATTCGAACGCTTCAGAATGCCAGGAATGCGGAAAACCCCAATTTCACTTCAAACCCTTATTCACGCTGGCAGCAGAAGCGCGCCATCCGAAAAGAGTACGCTGAAGCAAAGAGAGCCGGAAAATCCGCTGCGTCCGCACACAACAAAGCAAAGAGAGCCCAAGAAGCCGCTTCAGAAGTGAAGGACAAGATCAAAGCCGTTGTAAATACAGTTCGCAGACGGCCAAAGCTGATGATCCTCGGCCTGCTTGGCGGAATGCTTGTGATGGTCATGGGCATGGTTCAATCCTGCACTCCGCTGGCACAGTCTGTTCTGGAATCTGTTGTGATTGGCACTTATCCAGCAACTGAGGATGATGTCCGTGCAGCTGAACGGGCTTACCTGGCCAAGGAGCAGGAACTGAAATATGAAATGGATCACTATAAGGATGTTCATCCCGGATATGATGAATATCATGTCGAACAGGATGAGATCTGGCATAACCCCTATGTGCTGATTGCGATCATTTCAGCATACTATGACGGTCAGGAATGGGATATGGACAAGGCCATGCCGGTGATCAATAAATACTTCAAACTCCAGTACAGAGTCACAGAAGAAGTGGTAACAGAAACCCGGTATCGAACCGAGCAGCAATCCGGTACACGCTGGGTGACTGATCCGGACACCGGGCAGCAGAAGCTGGAATCATACACATACGAAGAAGACGTCCCTTATGAGTACACCATCTGTAATGTGACGCTTGAAAACTATGATCTGTCACATACCCCAGTGATCAGCATGAGTCATCACACTATGGGCATGTATGCGCTGTACATGGCGACTCATGGAAACATGGAGGGAATCTTCCACGGGAAGTATGCTGTTCCGCTGAAAGACCCGTATATCTATGATATTCCACAGGAAACACTGGATGCTGATCCGATGTTTGCGAAGCTGATGGAAGAAGCAAACAAGTATGTCGGTTATCCATATGTCTGGGGCGGTGCATCACCTGAGACATCCTTTGACTGTTCCGGCTTCGTTAGCTATGTGTACACAGCTTCCGGTGTTTATAACATCGGACGGCGCGGTGCGAACGGCCTTCACAGTATGTGCAGGACTGTCAGTGCAGAAGAAGCCCGGCCTGGCGATCTGGTGTTCTTTGAGGGCACCATGGGTGAAAAGGTCGGCGGTATCACGCATGTCGGAATCTATGTTGGCAATCACCACATGATCCACTGCGGTTCACCCTGCGGATATGCAGACTTGAACGATTCCTACTGGGTAAAGCACTTCCATTCCTTTGGGCGAGTGCCTTATTAACAATACAGGGAGCTTCGCAAGAGCGAGGCTCCCTTTCAAATACGATGAAAGGAGGAAAAGGCTATTGAACCACTCTACTATCAGGGAAAGTCCTTCAACCAGAATCCTTGGTATGATTCTTGCACTGGTGATACTGGCGTTAACTCTCCCGATATCAAGCGCTATCACAGAAGATGAAGAGCCGGAAAGGATCATCACGATTGATGATGTTCTCGTCTGCCTGGATGGAACTGACGGAGAAGGAGAACTCGTGCAGCTCCATACTGTTACTTCTGTTGGCAGAGAAAACGTGAAAGTGAATGGCGTTAAGTCTAAGAATGAGCTTCTGGAATACACGATTCCGGATGAACTGCTTCTTGCCGATGCCAATTTCGCAGCGCTCATGATGGAAGCGGACAAGTATATCGGATACCCGTTTGTTTACGGAGCTTCCAACCCCAAAGAAGGATTCGACTGCTCCGGCTTTGTGTCCTGGGTATTCATTCATTCTGGAGTCTATAACACAGGCAGACGCGGAGCTACCGGGCTGCATACGCTGTGCGATGAAGTGGATCCTGAAGACATTCGCCCGGGTGATCTGGTCTTTTTTCATGGAACCATGGGCAAAGAAGTCAAGGGAATCACGCATGTAGGTATCTATGTTGGTAACCATATGATGATTCATGCCGGCGATCCTGTGGGGTTTGCTGATCTTGAAGATGAAAAATGGCAAGGATGGCTGGATTGCTATGGCCGGCTGCCTTTCGAGGAGGATTAACCATGGACGAAGTGAAAAAGCGGCGTTATCCCCGAGATCTGGAAAAGCTGAAAGAACTGGCTGAACGACTGGAATACGAAATTGCTGATCGTCAGGAAATGCTGGCTGATGTTCGCAGGCTTAAAACAGAAGCGGAGAACGCCGAAATCGTAAACACCGTGAAAAAGTACAACGTATCGCTTGAAGAACTCGCACAGTTCTTTGAGGAAAGACGGAACAATGTTCCTGGGCCGTCAAGGATCCTGAGCAAAACAGAAAATGAGCCTTCCGAACGCTTTGATTCGGAAGGTTATGTCATGGAAACGGAGGAAAACGACGATGAATAAAGTATTGAAGGCTATGCTGGCTGGTCTTTTTGCAGTAATGCTGCTGACCATGCAGATCAGCATAGCCGAAGAGCCGATGGTGGTTGCCGGGGAGCTTGCAGCTGCAGAACTGCCAGAAGATGAAGAATATGCCCAGGCGATAGAAATTCTCGAAGGAATTCTCTCCGGGCAGGAAGAACCGGATGCTGCTGAAGAGCCTACGGCAGTTCCCACTGCGGTGCCGCTCCCTACGGAGACGCCTGCGGAAACAGAATCTTCCTATTCCGTTTCCTTTGTTCTGCCGAATGGGTGGACAAATACAGCAAAAGGCACAGTTACCATTCAGATTACTGATAACAGCGGCTCCGGCATTCAGAAGATTGAATACAATTTCGGCGGCAATTGGACAGATGTAACGACAGAGTATTTCATGTCTCATGATGGAAAGATCAATGCAACTGTGACTGAAAACGGAACGATAACAGTTCGAATGACTGATCCGCGCGGGTTCATATCCGAAGAGTCTAAGGAAATCCGCGTGTTTGACCGAACAGAGCCTGGTATTCGGGCTGAAATCCGCGGTGAGATGCTCCATGTTCAGTCCTGGGACGATGAATCCGAGGTTGCAGGTGTACAGGTCAACGGCCTTCTGTTTACGACGGTCGAGAATGGCACTCTGGATATACGGATTCCTGATGTGCTGAGCAAATACAAGCATCTGGCTGTAAGGGCATTTGATTATGCCGGCAACTTTTCCAGTCCGGTCACAATGGATAACCCCTTCTACGTAGAGCCAACGAGTTCACCTCAGAACACGCCCAGCGCTACACAGCAGGTAAATCCAACTACTGTTCCGGTAACTCCCACATGGGCTCCGACCAGTATGCCGTATATTCCGACAGCTGATCCAACACCGCAGATCATCTACATTCAGCCCGAAGCGACGCCGACTCCTGTGATCGAAAAAGAATATATCCCCATTGGCCCGGGTATGCCGTACCTAGCGGATGGCAATGGACACACACTGGATGTACTATATTCCGCAGCTACAAACAAACAGTTCATTACAATGCAGACAAAGAGCGGAAATACTTTCTATCTGGTCATCGACTACGATAAGCCGATTGACGAAGATGCTGAAATGTATGAAACCCACTTCCTGAATCTGGTCGATGAACGGGATCTGCTGTCCCTGATGAGTGAGGAAGAGATGCCTACGGCGACTCCGCAGGTGATCTATGTTACCCCGGAGCCGACAACGCCTCCGGCACCGACTCCGGTTCCGACAACTGCGCCGGTTGAAACGGAAAAGCCCACGGAAAAGCAGGAAAAGAATCCCGTACTTGGAATCGTCGCTCTTGTCCTGATTGTTGCTGTTGGCGGCGGCGCGGCTTTCTACTTCCTTAAGGGGAAGGGTAAGAAATCAGGCGCTCCAGCTTCTTCTGGTTACGATTTCGATGATGACGATGAAGAAGAAGATGAACCGGAAGAAGAATCCGATTCGGAAAAATAACACATTACGTGCCCCGGCTTGAATATTCAGGCCGGGGCTTTGAAATGGAGGAATGAAAAATGGCTGAGCTTGTCATTGCTGAGAAGCCCAGTGTTGCGCGATCTATTGCGGAAGTGATCGGCGCACGTGAAAAACACGAAGGATATCTCCAGGGACACGGGTTCATCGTCAGCTGGTGCATTGGACACCTGGTCGCATCAGCTGTCCCGGAAGAATACGATGAGAAGTATAAAATCTGGAAATACGAAGATCTCCCGATTATCCCCGACAGATGGAAGCACACCGTCATTGCTCAGACAGGAAAGCAGTTTGTTGTACTGAAGAAGCTGATGCATGATCCGTCTGTGACAGGCGTTGTCTGTGCAACGGATGCCGGTCGTGAAGGAGAACTGATTTTCCGGTTGGTCTATGAAATGGCGGGATGCAAGCTGCCTGTCCGGCGTTTATGGATCTCGTCCCTTGAGAAAGAAGCCATTGCACAAGGGTTTGGAATGCTGAAAGACTCATCCGATTATGACAATCTCTATAAAGCGGCAGTATGCAGGGATCATGCAGACTGGCTTGTCGGCATGAATGCAACACGCCTTTACTCTCTTCTGTATGGCAGAACGCTGAAGGTTGGCCGGGTCATGTCCCCTACATTGGCGATGATTGTCAATCGCGAGGAGAGCATTCAGTCTTTTGTCCCCGAAAAGTTCTATACAGTTCAGCTGGACTCAAAGATTATTGCGTTATCTGAGCGTTTTTCAAACAAGCAGGATGCTGATGCTCTATGCGCTCAGTGTGATGGCCAGGATGTTGTAATCTCAAAAATCGAATCCAAGAGAGTAACCTCAGCACCGCCCCGGCTCTTTGACCTGACATCTCTGCAGCGCGAAGCCAATAAAATCTTCGGCTTTACTGCCCAGCAGACGCTCGATCTTGCTCAAAGCCTTTACGAAAAGCAGTTAATCACATATCCGCGTACAGACAGTCAGTATTTGACGCATGACGCTGAAGGAAAACTTCATAAACTGGCGACCTCATTCTATGCGAGCCTCCCGTTTATCTCTGGTCTGCATATCCAGGTAAACCCTTCACAGGTAATCAATGATGCGAAGGTTTCAGACCATCATGCGATCATTCCGACATGGAAGGCCGCCGGTGCGAATGAAAAGCTTTCCGAACATGAAAGAATCCTTCTGACATTGATTATCGTCCGGATGATTTGCGCACTCAGCCCGCCGTGTTTTTATGAGGATATTACAGTAACCGTCGACTGTTGCGGTCATGCTTTCACTTCCCGGGCCAAGAAAATCAATCAGATGGGCTGGAAAGCCCCCTGGAGCACTTTCCGGGGCGGCATTGGAACCAAAGGCTCTTTTGATGAAGAGGACATGGCGTCTATACCGGAAGATCTACGAGAAGGAAGTGTTCTTCCGAACGTCAGGGCTTCTGTGAAGGAAGGAACCACAACGCCTCCCAAGCATTTCACGGAAGCTACGATCCTGACTGCCATGGAGAATGCAGGCAACGCAGAAATGCCAGATGACGCGGAACGCAAAGGAATTGGCACGCCTGCGACAAGAGCCGGAATCCTGGAAAAGCTGGTCAATGAAGGCTTTGTTGAGCGTAAGGGTAATGGCAAAGCAAAGAGCCTCATTCCGACTGAGAAAGGGGTTTCCTTGATAGCGGTTCTCCCGGAACAGCTTCAGTCACCGTTACTGACTGCTGAATGGGAGCAGCGCCTGAAGCAGATTGAAAAAGGCGAAGCAAGCCCCGAGGGGTTTCTCTCAGAGATCAATGATATGATCACCGCCCTGGTAAAGGACGCTCACCGGGAGCCAATTGCGGATTCGCTCTTTCCGCCGAGTAAAAACAGTGTTGGGAAATGCCCGAATTGCGGAGCTGCAGTTGTGGAGAAAGAGCAGGGATTCTTCTGCGAGAACAGAGCTTGCTCTTTCCGCTTATGGAAGAAAAACCGCATGTTGATGAGCGGCGGCAAAGCACCTACTCGGGAGATGATTCATACTCTGCTTACTGAAGGGCAAGTGCATGCAAAAGGCCTGAAATCCAAAAATGGAAAAACGTACAATGCCCTGATTGTACTGGATTGTGCGGAAGATGGCAGTGCACGGATTAGTCCTGTGTTCAATCAATAATTATTGGAGGAATTGAAAATGAAAAAGTTTGTGACCGCGCTGGTGGCTCTGACCGCAGCGCTTTTCCTGATGACTGGTTCTTTTGCAGAAGAAAGCCACGAGGTTAACGCCCAGATTACCTTTACTACGGATGAAACTGTGGATAGCATAGCCGCTCCGGAAATCCCGATCGGCTCTCTTTCTGCTGAAGTGTTCGGTTTTGATGCCGGCCAGACCTATGCTGTCTACTCCGCTCCGGATGTCAAAAGCCTTCGCGGCGCTGGCGGAAAGTCCAAGGTAAGCACCAATGATTGGGTTCAGGTATTCGGTCGTGAAGGTGATTGGCTGCTTGTTCAGTATGATGTTGAAGACAAGTACTATCGGATCGGATATATTTCCGCCAAAGCAATCCCCACTGGAATGACAGTCCCTGATCTGAATCTGGGAAATGAGACTGCAGTTACCATGGACAAAGTGAACGTAACAGATGATCCGCTGGGCAATCAAAATACGCTGACTGAATTGCCTGCAGACAGTCATGTGACAAAGCTTGGCGTTATGGGTGACTGGAGCTACATTGAAGGCACGAAAGACAACAAACTCTTCCGTGGTTTTGTTCCTTCCAGCATTCTGTCTGATGAAAAGGTTGTTTATTCCATCGAGGAAGCCATGCGTGTTCTGGAAGGCGACTGGCGCGTGTATGCCGGTGATGCCGGGAATGCGGATCATCTGAAGTTCACGGAAAATGGCAATATCTTCGGTCAGCTTTCTACTGATGCCGCGGAATGGAGCGGCCAGTGGTCTATCTGCAAGTTTGATGCTTCCCGGATGAATTACTGGAACGAGCCCGAGTTTGAACTCACGATTTACAGGGATGAAGGTATCCGGACTTACGGTCTGCGCATCTGCTGGGAACCTTACGGTGTGAATGGAGCAAGCTATGCACTGATCCTGTCTGAAAGTGAGAGGACCAGCGGTCTTGTTCTCTGTAAGTAAAGGAGGAAACCGTCGTGTCTGAAACGATTGCCGCCAGAGACCATGACAAGCCTCGATTTATTCTTCCTGACAACACCTTTGCAATCTTTCAGCTGAAGGCCGGAGATGACTATCACCATCTCCGGTTTTCTTCTCTCAAAGAGCTAAATAAACAGTCGGCTCGTTTTCGCGCCAGGATACATGATGAAGTGGTCAAGCTTTATGACATGGTGTTTCTGGATAAAAGTGAAGTGGAAAAGCATCTGGAAGCGGACGGTTTTCATGTGATCCCGACTGATGAGGTTGACAAAGCCGTTGTTCAGGATGAGTTCCTGCAGAGATCTCATTTCATTATCGGCAACGGTGATCGCTGCTGCTGGGTTGAAGGTTGCGATACACGTTCTCTGGATAATCCAGTTCATTTTGAAAACTACGATCGAGTCTACACCGGAAGCATTCCCTCTGAAAAGATGGGCGACCCGGAAGCGTTTCTGGAAAACATATTTGCGCAGTTCAATACTACGTATGCTGAAGGCTATACGGGCCGGAGCGTCAGTGTCAGTGATGTCATTGCCCTGAGAATGAATGAAAAAGCTGCTTGCTATTTCGTAGAGCCATTCGGTTTTCAGGAGATTCCAGACTTTCTTCCGGAAAACCATCTGAAGAACGCTGAAATATCCGTGGAGGATGATTACGACATGATCGACGGAATCATCAATAACGGAGAAAAAAGATCCATCCGGGAAGAATTGAGCGAGTACCACAACATGATTGAAGCTTACTCTCATCCTTTCCCGACAATTGAGAAAAAAGATCATTCTGATCTTGAACACTAAAAAGGAGCAAAAGAAAATGGAAACGACTGAGAAAAACACCCCCAAGCGTGAAGAACTGATTATCAAGTTCGGTAAAGGTCTTGTTGGCAAACCCTTTATGGCCAAGACCGGCAAAGAATGTGTCGGCATCAAGATTCCCAATGCAGATCCCGCTGACAAAACTCCCTGGGAGTCCATTGTTGTTGGTGCCAATCGTGTGCATGAGGACAAGTTTGGCAAAGGCATGTGGATGAAACTCCCTGTCGATGGGCAGACACGGGTTTCGCGCTCTGTGATTACCGGCCAGGATGAGAATGGCAAGAACATCTATGAAAACACTTCCCGCATGGTTTCCAACCGGGATCTGAAGTCCATGATGGAAAGCTACAAATCCCGGGAAAAGAATTCTATCCGTGATGCCCTGGCACAGCCTGCAGTCCATGGGACCGGTGAGAAGCCGCGGACGAGCGACATGCAGAGGTGATCAGTGTGACCGATAAACCGGCAGCTGAAACCATTTCAATGGACTTTTCACACGACTATCCTAATGACACACATCTTACCTGTTCCAAAGATGGAGATCAGGTTCATCTGCATCTTGCGTTTGATTCTGAAGATCCGGACATGGGCACGGAAGAAATGGAATATAACAGTGACGGCGGCGAATCGTTCTCTGAAATCATCCATGATGCACTGTCCGATCTTTCGTCCTACTTGGATCGGCAGGATACCAGCAGCTTTTTCGAACAGCAGGGAGAACTCCTTCGCGATGGCATCCATGATGAGGATGACTATTTCGGGGAGTTCTCCCGAACTTCTCTCTATGCTTTTGAAGGAGCATTGAAAGCTGCTGAAAGCAACAAGTTGCTTAGGCAGGACGGTCAGAAAATGACTCCTGCAATACCATCATCCATCAAACTGAAAGCCTCCAGCGGGTACCGCAAGAACATATTCGAAGGATGGAAAAAGCTTGAAGACTCAACTATTGCAGGAGAAGGCTATAGAGTTGAATTTTACAGGCTTTCAGAACGAACCATAGACCGGATGTGTGATGCTCTGAACGGTTGGTATAACGTTTGGACAAAGTTCCGTTGTGACTTTGAAGATACCAAAGGTACCCTGAGCATCGTTGTCCGCAAGCCAGAAGAAGCGGACAAGATTTTCAAAATAATGTCTAATATCCAGCCTCTATCATTCGAGCATGAAGGAACGCTATCTGTTTCCGATGTCGCCCGAATAAAGATGGAATCCATAATTGACTTGCATATGACTGCTGAACGAGAAAAGCCTTCGGTTCTCAGCGAACTGAAGCGGTTGTCCAGCAATTCACCCCATGGCAAAAATACGCCCAAAGAAATGGAGATTTAGTATTATGACGATTTGTGACATGATCAATCATGCGGGGTTTTCCTTTGAGGAACTCTGCAAAACGACTGGAATTCCTGCTTCTACGCTGAGCGATATTCTCAGCGGAAAAGCTGAGCTGACCCATTGTCAGGCTCGCACCATCCAGAAGCTCTCTCATGGTATTGGACTCAGCATGGACGAGTTGATGGAACTCGATTCTCTAGCCAGGAGTGTGCCCGAGAAAAACGAAAGCGGAAAACTTCACAAGCTCTGCTCTCCGGATATCTTCAGAGCTTTTAGGGGTGATCTTCTGGATGTGTTGCAACATGTTGATGAAGAAACTTTCATATATGCCGCTGCTCAGAATGAATTTGTCGAAAGCATGTATGAGGCCGGCTTATGTGCGCAGGCACTGTATTCTCTTGGCCTGATCGATTATCTTTGCGATAAGCATGGGATTCCCCGGCTTGAGCAGTACAACAAGTATCGCGGCGACACGATGGAAAAAACGGTGTTTGGCTATACTGGTGCAGAGTGTTGTCTTCTGGATGGGATATTCTTCGAGGATCTGATTCCTCAGATGCTGAAGTTCAATTTCCTCGAAACCCCTGGCAGCCTCAAAGATTATTAAAACGGAGGGAGCAGATCTCTGCTCTCTCCAAATAGGCTTAGTAATTATAACTTCCGATATTCTTTACTATTGCCCGAGTTGTTTTACAAATTCATTTTTAACATAGCCATGCCACCGATTCCATTCTATCTCTGTCCAACCATTTTCGGAACTGTATACATCCACCTCTGTTCCTATAGCCAATTCAAGGATCTTCCTTGCCTTTGTAGTTGGCCTGAAGCGGACATTGATCACAGCATTCCCGCTGGTTTTCCCATTCTTGGTCAGAACTGCTGTTCCTGACGGTTCTGTTGATTCCGGATAAACCAATCCCGAATCCTGGATATATCCCCAGCCTGACGCTTCATATCCTTCCTTTGTAGCATTGTATCGGAACCAAGCCCAGCCATCCACCACATCATCAACAACAATAACCATACCAGTCTGTTCTTTTCCCAGCGTATAAGAACCTTCACCTAATCCACTTCGTGAAACCAGTCCTCCTGTGTCTTCTGCTGCGACGATAGCTTTCCGGCTGTCCCAGAAGCGGATCCATTCAACCGGCATGAAACTTTCCTGTCCGGTCAATTCTTCTTCCCTGGTAAGAGTTCCGTCAGAGAGAAGGTACCACGTTTCATCCTGACTGCTTACCGCGACACATACGACATTGTCGTCAGCCTGCCGGTACATTCTGCGAATCATTCCAATCGGATCCTTTCGGTCGCCGATCAGCAGCATCTCCTGATTATCAATATCAATCAGTGCATAAGCTGGTTCTGATTGCGGATTATCGACATAATCCCGCCACTCATATGAAAAAAAAGAATCTTTGAAACTACTGTCATAATGCGGATCATGAATTGCCGCACGAAACTCGTCAATGACAGAAATAAATACCGATGCGCTGTCTGCAGAACTAATTTCGCTTTCCGCGTAGCCAAGTGACAAAACAGTAAAAACCAGCAGGCAGCTAATGCTCATCCAAAGAAAGGTTATAGCTTTTCTTTTCATGGTCAGAAACCTCCTTTGAAAAAACGAATCCATAAGCAAATACTGTTCATGATAGCAAGAAAAAATCAATATATTTTCCGAAATAGTCGACTAACGGTTCCTGGCCCAATCATAATAGTTGCTGTAATTCTCTATGTCAGGGTTTCTTGTTATCCACGCCTCGATAGCATCATAATCGAACATGTTTGTGATTCCTTTCCTCAGTTCGTTTCGGTTGAAGGAAGAAATTGAAACATCAAAGCTGCAGTTTTTCAGACAATATGAACACTGAGCAAGGCAATTAAACTCCGGATCAATAGGATCATTGATCACAAAAAGCCAGAATGGACAATACGGGTGGTCTTCAAATATGAAGAAAGCATATTCCGAAATATTCCACCCGTTCACGTCTTTTTTGATCGTTATAGACTCATCCCATCCAGTAGATTCTGCTGAATCATACTGTATATGGATTTCGTTTTCGGGCTGTTCTTCCGATCCATTGGGACCAGTCCCAAGGCGTGGCAAATATAACGGATCAAATTCCCGTAGCATACCGGATTCATTGCAGGTGGAAATCTTCCATCCATTGTTATCTTTTTCCAGAATGTAAAACGAAAGGCTGGGCTCAGCTTCTGACCTGATGATTATGGCAGCAAAAGACGAATCGTCAGATAACACGTATGATATGATTTCATCATCTGACTGTATATGCATAAGACCTTTTATGCTTTCTTTCTCTTTCTCATCTTTTCCTTCAGCATATGATGAAATAAGGATAAAGCATGAAATCGCCATGAGAAAAAAGGCGACAATCTTTTGCTTCATTAATTAGCCCCCTTCGGAAAAGATACGATTCGTACCGTAATTATCGTCCCTGATGACACGGAAAATCAAAAGATAAATCATCACCTGAGCACTACATCCATTGGTTTTCCCTTGGCAAGTTCGTCGATTAGTTTATCCAGTTGACGCATTCTCTTTGTCATTGGATCTGCAATTTCCTCAACCTTAATTCCACAGATGGAGCCTGTAATCAGCTCAGATCTGGAATTCCAGACAGGCGCTAACGACAAAAAATCGCCATATGTCAGGCCTGTTATCCGGTCAGCCATTTGATGACTTGATCCACCTCTGCTTGTGTCCGGCCTTTTCTTTCCGCCTTCTGAACAAGGCATTGATAAACCTTTTCAAATGGCATTTCAAAAACACTTTGTCTCGCCATTATTCATATACCTTTCCAGGGGCTGGATGCCCTCGGCAAGTATACCATATTTCCGCGAATATGGCAGGTGCCTTTACCTGCCTTTTTGTTTTTCCAGCATTTTTGACAATTTGGAGGTGTTTCCAGTGCCCGAATTCCTTCCCGAAGAATTGAACCTGATCTATCTGTATGATCCTGGCAACCTGCATGGACTGATTTATGAGCTTCGATCAATGATGGCTGTCCTGATGCCAGATGAAAATGAATTACGGAATCTGACGCAAGGAGTTATCGCAAAGCTCGAAAAGCTCACCAGCGCTGACTACAAAAAACTATGCGAGACCTGTTCGCCCGAAGCCGCGCTTCTGCATTTTAATCTCGGACTGGAACAGGAATTGACTGAAACGGAGGATTAACATGCCTGGTAAGGTACAGGCCTATGTGGAAATGGCTAATGAGACTGCCGCCAGTATTACACAGGATGCGGAAGCCTGGATGCAGTTTCTTCGGCACTCTGCAAGGTTTTATAAATATTCGTTCAATGATCAGTTGCTGATCTACGCCCAGCGGCCGGAAGCTACGGCCTGTGCCAGCTATGAGATCTGGAACAACACCATGTACCGGTACATTCGGCGCGGATCTCGTGGCATCGCACTGCTTTCTCCGACTGATAACGGTATGCAGCTGCGCTATGTCTTTGATGTTGCTGATACCGGAGAATTGCTTCATTCACGCCCTGTAGAAATATGGAGAATGGAAGGCCGGCATACGAATGCCGTAAACACTGCTCTTGATAATGCCTTTTCTCCGCTTGGTATGAACAATCTCCGTGATCGGCTAAAGATGATCTCTCTAGAGTCCGCTGCGAACTATCTGGATAGCCACTTGAAAGATATCGTCGACAGCGTTGCAGGGTCTTCACTTTCCGGATATGATGAAGCCGAAGTCGGGAGATCTTTCCTGAACACCGCAATGTTCAGTATCTCGTACATTCTGCAGACCCGATGCGGTATGGAACCGGATGTGAGTACGGATTCATTGCAGGAAATCAGAGAGTGGAATACTCCCGGAGCTGTTGGACAACTCGGAGATGCTGTTACGCAGATGAGCAAGCAGATTCTCCGGCAGATCGAAATCGCGATCAAAGATTATGAAAGGGGCGTTGTATATGATGCAGCTGAATTACAAGCAGAACGGAGATTACCTGATCCCGGAGATGGGCTTGACCGAGCAGGAGCAGAAGCCCCTGGGCAAGTACGGGATGATGCGCCGGAAGTACCTGGAGGAGAATCGCTCGGGTCTGTACACGAGGATGATTCTGAACGGGACGCTGATGGAGCACCTGCAGGAGATCGAATCGACAGCTCAGACGAGGCTGGAGACGATCATGGAGAGTCTGAAGAAACAGAACGGAGTGACCGAGGATCTGAAGGCGACGAACCAGATGGCTTGGGTGGCTCGGATGAATTCCCTGAAGAATCAGGCGGAAGAGATGATCTTCTCGGAACTGATCTTCACCTGACGCCGCGAACGGAACAGCTTAGCCTGTTCCCAAGCGAAGCAGAGCAAATCAGAACTCTGGATGCAAGACTCATTCATCGGCCCATTGGAACGGAGCGGAGTGACCGCCCCGTTCTTCATTTATCTGACGAAGAGATTGAACATGTTCTTCGTCGCGGTTCCGGTTTTGAAGGCGGGAAACTGCGGATCGCTGCTCTATACGCGCAGAATCCGACTCCCGTTGACGCCCGTGTTTTCCTGAGCAATGAATATGGTGTCGGCGGTCACAGTCACACCTTTCTGGATGGTACCAGCGGTTTCATTGACTATAACAGCCGCGGAATGCAGTTCCGGCGCTGGAAGACCAATGAGGAATATACCCTACGATGGCATGCGGTCGAACGCTACATCCGAAACATGATGGAGCAAGGAACCTACTTGACTCCGAAGGAACAGCAGCGCTTTGCAGAAATGCAGAGCGCTTTTTTAGACGCTGAAATGCCGCTTCCGCAGCCCCGGATGCATTATCCGCCTGTCGAACCGGAAACCCTGACCCAGGGCTATCGCTCTACCAACGGGATTATTACCCAGATGGATATCGAGCGTACCCTCCGGGAATGGAACGGGCATATCGAAGGCAAACATGCTATGACGCGCTTTGTGCAGGAAGGGCATTCTACCGAGGAGATCGCAGAAAGACTGCGTGCTGAATTTGGCGGAGATCTGCCTTCTCTTCCTGTCATGGTGAACGACGTTCAGCGTGAAGTCCCGTGGACTGATGCTGCCAACGCCTTGAACCGTCTGGTATGGGATAACCAGTTTTATACCGAAGAAGAACAGGAGCATCTGAATGATTCTGATCCTGTTGCTATCCGGGAAGATCTCACCGGGGACAGTATTGCGAATGATGAAGTGGCCGATCCGGAAGCGCTGGAAAACACTCCTGTCGTTCAACAAACGGAAACTAATGCTGAAACAATCACTTCTGAAGCTGAGAAGACCGTAGAATCTACTATTCCACCCCTGCGTCCCGGCGAAAGCAGAATACCCGAGCATGACGGGATTCCCGCTATGCGGCAAATCGTTGTGGATCTGACTCCTCGTGAGCAGGAACCGCCTGTTTTTTCCTATGATCTTCATCCTGGGGATACTGTTTACCTTGGCGATCAAGCGTTTGTAGTAGAAAACGTCGGCCTCTTTGATGTGAGCTTTCGTGACCCTTCTCAAACTTATCCTGTACTCAGGGCTGAAAGCAAGGAGATGCTCCAACGCCTGCTGGGTCTGGATGTTCGGAATGATGTCTATCGCCCAGGCTTCTGGCCTCAAACGCCAGAAGCAGTCCCTGACGTTCAACCTGTTGTGCCTGTCAGCGGAGAAAACTTCCACATCACGGATGATCATCTGGGTGAAGGCGGTCAGAAAACCAAGTATGCCTATAACATTGCCGCGATCCGGACGCTAAAAACCATTGAAGCCGAAAACCGTGGCGCAACTGCCGAAGAGCAGGAAATTCTTTCCCGATATGTTGGTTGGGGCGGAATACCTCAGGCTTTTGATGAGGATAATGAAAACTGGGGCAATGAGTATATCGAACTGAAAGAGCTGCTGACCAAGGATGAATATGATATGGCACGCTCTTCCACATTGAATGCTCACTATACTTCCCCGACTGTGATCCGGGCAATGTACCAGGCTCTTGAACAAATGGGATTCCGTACAGGAAATATTCTGGAGCCTTCCTGCGGCGTAGGGAACTTTTTCGGCATGCTTCCTGAGTCCATGCAGAACAGTAACCTGTATGGTGTGGAACTGGACAGTGTAACGGGCAGGATTGCAAGCCTGCTCTATCCGAAAGCGGATATCACCATTGCCGGCTTTGAAACCACAGATCGGAAGGATTTCTTTGATGTTGCGATCGGCAATGTTCCATTCGGAGCGTATAAGGTGCCGGACAAGGCATTTGATCGTTATAACTTCCTGATCCACGACTACTTCTTTGCCAAGGCGCTTGACCAGGTGCGTCCCGGTGGTGTGATTGCTTTTATCACCTCTAAGGGCACTATGGACAAGCAGAGCCCTGAAGTACGCAAGTATATTGCTCAGCGTGCTGAGCTGCTGGGTGCCATCCGGTTGCCTAATACAGCCTTCAGTGCGAACGCGAATACTTACGTCACTTCGGATATCATCTTCCTGCAGAAGCGGGATCGCGTCATTGATATTGAGCCCGACTGGGTGCATCTCGGAAAAAACCCGGATGGGATTACGATCAACAGTTATTTTGTTGACCACCCTGAAATGGTTTTAGGCCAGATGATCATGGACGAGAGCATGTACGGAAGTCTTGAATCTTCCTGCATTCCCTTTGACGGTGCGAATCTGGCAGATCAGCTCACTGAAGCCATCCTGTATATCACAGGGCGGTACAACGAAGCTGAGCTTCCCGAAGTCGGCGATGATGTGCCGAGTCAGAAGACGATCCCTGCTGATCCCTCTGTGAAAAACTACTCCTTCACGGTTGTGAATGGTGAAGTGTACTACCGCCAGAATTCTGTGATGGTGCAGCCAGATCTTGGTGACGTTGCAAAGGAACGGATAAAAGGTCTCGTGAACCTGCGCAGTATTGTAAACATGGATAACGCCCCTGATGAAGCGATTGAGATGCAGCAGCGCCGGCTGAATGATGCATATGACGCTTTTTCGGCAAAATACGGCTTGATCAGTTCCCGTGGGAATGCGAATGTCTTCTCTTCGGATGCTTCCTATTATCTGCTCTGTTCACTCGAAATTGTGAACGAGAAAGGTGAACTGGAACGGAAAGCCGACATGTTCATCAAACGCACAATTCGTCATAGTACCCCTGTGACGCATGTGGACACACCTGCAGAGGCACTTGCTGTGTCCATTACGGAAAAGGCGCGTGTGGATCTTCCTTTCATGGCAGAACTGACCGGTATGGATGAAGAAGAAATTGCTGATCAGCTGACCGGCGTAATCTTCATGCTTCCAGTGCCTTTAGACGAAGACGGTCGCCCAACTTACGTAACAGCGGACGAATATCTGTCTGGCAATGTCCGTCAGAAACTGCGGGAAGCGGAAGACGCTGCGGAAATGTCTCCATATTTTGATATCAATGTTCAGGCGCTTCAGGCAGCGCAGCCCAAAGACCTGGAAGCTTCTGAGATTGATGTGCGTCTTGGTGCTACCTGGGTGGACAAGAAGTATATAAACGATTTCATGTATGAAACCTTCCAGACGCCCTTTTATATGAAGCACTCAATCAAGGTAAACTTCTCTGCATATACTGCGGAATGGTTCATTGATGGGAAAAGCCTGATGTCTACAAATAATGTTGCGGCATATGTGACATACGGAACTGACCGCGCAAATGCTTATCGAATACTCGAAGATACACTGAATCTTCGGGATATCCGCATCTACGACACAATACAGGATGCTGAAGGAAAAGAAAAGCGGGTGCTGAACCAGAAGGAAACCACGCTCGCCCAGCAGAAGCAGCAGGCAATTAAAGAAGCTTTCCGCGACTGGATCTGGAAGGACCCGGACAGGCGCGAAGATTTGGTAAAAAAGTATAATGAGCTCTTCAACTCTATCCGTCCCCGCGAGTACGACGGCAGTCATATTTCCTTTGATGGAATGACTCCTGAGATTGATCTAAGAGAGCATCAGCGGAATGCAGTTGCGCATATTCTCTACGGTGGGAACACGTTGCTAGCTCACGAGGTCGGCGCGGGCAAAACCTTCGAAATGGTAGCTGCTGTCATGGAATCCAAACGCCTTGGCCTTTGCCAGAAAGCAATGTTTGTGGTGCCGAATCACCTGACGGAACAGTGGGCTTCGGAATTCCTGCGGCTCTATCCCAGTGCAAATATCCTCGTGGCGACCCGGAAAGACTTCGAGAAAGCGAACCGCCAAAAGTTCTGCGCACGTATCGCTACCGGTGATTACGATGCCGTCATACTTGGCCATAGCCAGTTTGAACGAATCCCTGTTTCCCAGGAACGGCAGCAGCGGCTGCTGAAAGAGCAGATCGACGATATCACGGACGGTATCATGGAAATGAAGCGGAACCGTGGTGAGCGCTACTCCATCAAACAACTGGAACGAGCCAAACGTCAGCTGGAAGTCCGGCTGAAAAAGCTGGAAGCGGAAGAAAAGAAAGATCATGTCGTCACCTTTGAACAGCTCGGTGTTGACCGGTTGTACGTAGATGAAGCACACGCTTTCAAGAATTTGTTCCTGTTCACCAAGATGCGGAATGTAGCCGGCCTCTCTGCCTCTGAAGCTCAGAAATCCAGCGATATGTTCCTAAAATGCCGGTACATGGATGAAGTGACCGGTGGACGCGGAATTGTGTTTGCAACTGGTACGCCTGTGAGCAATTCTATGACAGAACTGTACACCATGCAGCGCTATCTGCAATATGGAACGCTGCAGCAGAAGGCGCTCAGCCAGTTCGATTGCTGGGCTTCCACCTTTGGGGAGACCACAACAGCCATCGAGCTTGCTCCTGAAGGCACCGGCTATCGTGCCAGGACGAGGTTCGCAAAGTTTTTTAATCTTCCCGAACTGATGAAGCTGTTTTCTGAAGTCGCTGACATAAAAACGGCTGATCAGTTGAACCTGCCCCGGCCCGAAGCACACTATGAAACCGTAGTCGTGCATCCCTCCGAATACCAGAAGGAAATGGTGGGAATGCTGTCCGAACGGGCTGCTGCTGTGCATTCCGGGACAGTTGATCCAAGCGAGGATAATATGCTGAAGATCACTTCTGACGGCAGAAAACTTGGTCTTGATCAGCGACTGGTCAATCCATTACTGCCGGATGACCCTGGAAGTAAGGTCAATGCCTGTGTGGGCAATATTGTCCGCATCTGGCGTGATGGGAATGCAGAAAAACTTACCCAGCTCGTTTTCTGTGATCTATCCACTCCACGCGGGAAAGCTACGAACGACAAGGAAGCGGCTGCGCTTGCGGATGCCACAGAAGAAACCGGTATTGGAAACTTCAACATCTACGACGATATCCGCGAAAAGCTGGTAGATCAGGGCATTCCCCGGGAACAGATTGCATTTATCCATGAGGCTCTGTTTGCAAAGGTTCGTTCCGGCCAGGTGCGTGTCCTGATGGGAAGCACTCAGAAGATGGGCGCAGGCACCAATGTACAGGATCGGCTGATTGCGCTTCACGATCTCGATTGCCCCTGGCGACCTGGTGATCTGGAGCAGCGTGCGGGGCGTATTGTCCGTCAGGGCAATCAGAATCCCGAGGTGTTCATTTATCGGTATGTCACGGAAGGCACTTTCGACGGTTATCTGTGGCAGACGGTTGAGAACAAGCAGAAGTTCATATCCCAGATCATGTCAAGCAAAAGTCCCGTCCGTTCCTGTGAGGATATTGATGAGACGGCTCTTTCCTATGCGGAAATCAAGGCTTTGTGCGCTGGTGATCCACGCATAAAGGAAAAGATGGATCTGGATGTGGATGTTGCCCGTCTGCGGCTGATGAAGTCTGATCACCTGACCAAACAGTACCGTCTGGAGGATCAGATT
>ONJM01000039.1 GCA_900318145.1 uncultured Eubacteriales bacterium | reverse complement strand
ATGTGCAGGGTGTCGCTGTTTTCACGCTTGGGACTTCCGTTAAGAACAAGAATCTTCATGGGCTCACTTCTTTCTCCATTCTGTCGTGAATAAAGGCAAGTTTACTTTATGTGAAATTCCGGATGGTATTGGGTTCGCTTTTTCTTTTCCGGTAAAAGATGAACCCATCCTCAACCTTTATGATCCGATAGCCTAATCTTTTGTAAAAAGCATTTGTCCGCTCATTCCAACATGGGGTATCCAGATTAAACTCTTTAGCCCATGGGAAATTCTTTTCTATGCAATCCATCAAGCGAATTCCGTAACCTTTTCTATGATAGACGCTATCGATAAAAATCCTGCCGCTGTATACGCTTTTTTCTGCTTCATCAAGGAATACAATGGCAGCCCCTACCAGATCTTTTCCTGTCATTGCTTGATACAAATGCCCCTCCCGGGCCATTTGTTTATGCCATTCCACTGAATCAAATTCAGGCGGACAATCACCTTTTGCTCCGCCAACACCTACATCTGTTTCAAAAGCTCTGACAGACATATCTACGATTTTTTCTACCTGATTTACTTCTGCTTTGACAATATACATTCCGCTTCTCCTGTTTTTTATAATCTGTATTCCATTTGGACATCAAAGGGCCCCGCTGCTGCCAGTTCCTCATTGATTTCTTCCGCGAAGCTGCATCCAAGTGCCCGGTATGCCGCCTGTGACTCTTTTGAGGAATGAGCCGAAATGTACAGTTTGTCCGCGCCCAGCCGCCGGGCCTCTTCGCAGGCCAGGGAGAAGAGTTTCCTGCCGATGCCCTGACGCCTGTATTCCTCTGAAATCTGAAAACAAACCAGCTGCGCATATTTTGCCGCAGTTCCGAATATGTGGTGGGAGACAGTCGCAAAACCAATGATCCGCTCGCCGTCGAACGCGCCAAAGCCGGTCTGGTCAATGTTTAAATGATGCGCCATTTCTTCCGCAATTTCCCGGCACTGCGCCCGTGACCAGTTTTCTTCATAGGCATTCGGCACAAGCTTCCAATCGTTGTTGATCTTTCTCCAGCATTCCGTAACAGTCTGGCGGCGGACAAAATCATCCAATGAATGACCTGTGAAATTGTTATTGTCCAGTCTCCTGTATTGATATCTTATTCCCATATAGAAGGCAAGGTCCCTGACTTCACAGCCCTTATCCGTGTAGTAGGCAAGCATTTCCGGTATCTTCTTTAAGTCATAGCTGGTCACACAATCGGAAATGACATGCACGGCATATCCGGCCTTTGTCATGTTGAAACAGGTGGATTTCACACAGGCGGTGGCATCAGCGCCGGCAATGTAAAACTCCCTGATCTCCTTTGACCGGATGAATTCTGAAAACGCCTCGCTTGTCAAAGCGTTTGCCTTTGTCTTAATGAAAATATGATCCGAGACGATCTTGAGTTCCGGCACGAGTTCTGCCCCTTTTGTGCCCGGCTTGAAAGTGCGCGTACCGGCGGACAGGTTGTTGTGCTGTATATAAACGATTTCCATGCCGCTTTCTACCGCCCATTCGATGGCGGCATTCAGTCTGTCAATGATGTCCCTGCAGTGCTTGGTGATATCGTTCTGGATATCAATCACGACAAGTGCTTTTCTGTTCATTTCTTCTGACCTCTGTTTCCTGTTCAGCTTCTCCTTTGATATCTTCCGCAACGGGTCTCAGCCCGGCCATTTCGCTTCCCGCCAGGTCCGGTTCAGCAGCCGCATGTTTATTCAGAGCTCCAGCCGCATGAGAACCAGCTCCTGCCACCCGGTCGTCCGGGAGCGGAAGCCCTTCGGGTTTCTGCCGTACTCCGCAAAGCCCACGCTTCTGTACAGGGCAAGGGCGGCTTTATTCTCCGCAACCGCCTGCAGCTCCAGCTGAACATACCCGGCTGCCCTGGCGCATTCGATACAGGCTTCGGTCAAAGCCCGCCCGACACCGAGTCCCCAGTGCGCCTTGTCCACGCTGATTCATTTCCCGAAGAAACAGCCTGTCTGTAGTTATCTTGTTCATATTCTTACATCCCTTTGAAGTCATGGAACAGATGCATCCCCAAAACAGCATTGAACCCCGCCGCGGCAAAGACACTGAACCGTTCCGCAATTCCGAAGTATTGCGGCGGCACGATGACCGTGTCCATGGAACCGATCATCATCTCAAGCCTCACCTCTTGCGGTATACGCTTTCACAGCAGTCTCTTTGCATTTCTCATTCATGCATGGTCGGATCAGCTTATCGCATGTTCTTTTCTTTTTCATAAAACGCCCGGCACAGCATCCGGAATTCTTCCGGGGATTCACAGGCCTGCTCACACTGTCTTTTTTTCTCTTCTGAACGTGCAAAGGTGTTCCGGACTTTTTCACATTCAAACTGATCACATTCACGGCAGGCGCTGACCCGGTGCTCCCAGGCGCAGGGCAGCAGCATAAAACTGCACGCAGGCCGGCAGCCGCATCCGGTGCAGCGGATTTCGTCATTGCTGACCACGTGATCCCGCCAGCCGGCCTTTTGCCAGAAGACCGCAGTTTCGTGCAATTCTTCCTCTGTTTGTGCCAAATACCGGGGGCATACCGCACAGTCGTCCCCACACACGGAAATGATCGGGGTCGCGTTTTCCAATTCAGGCAGCTTGTTGATATACCATCTCATGGCTTGTTCTCTCCCTTTCCGTATACCATTAAAAAATGCCGGCTGAACGCTTCGATCTTCCGGATCGCATCCTCTGTTTTTTCAGGTTCCCGGTCGCACAGATGGATCAGCGCGGAGATCGGCGTGGTATAGGCAAAAGCCAGCATAGCGGGATCGTCCCGCCGGAGCAACTCCTTGTCCATCATCCCGGCGAAGATGTGCGTGAACATCTCTGTCAGCCCGGTCAGAAAGTGCTTCGTCGCCAGGTCCCGCGCGCGGTCATCACGGTACTGCTCCAGGGTGAGCACTTTCCTCGTCTTCACGATCTGGTCGTCATGGATTGTAAGATTCACCATTCGCATGGTCATGGAGACGAAATCTTCCAGGGAATCCGGCACGGGCGGCAGATGCTCCGAAGAACCGAAGCGCTCCCCGTAATAGGCGATCATTTTGTCGAGCAGGGCATTCCAGATTTCTTCCTTGCTGTCATAATGCTTGTAAATACCCGACTTGACCAGCCCAAGGGATGCAGACAATTCCCGGATGTTGGTCCCCTCATATCCCTTATGTGAGAACAAATCCAGTGCCGCTGTCAGGATTCTTTCCTTCGTGTCTTTTGCCATATGCACCTCCGCAGGATAAAAGTGACCTTTCGTTCACCTATTATAGTAAACGAAAGGTCACCCGTCAATTCTTTTCTTGCTCTTCCCATAACCTGTTGAGAAGTAACCGCTTTATCCGGACGCAGTTAACAACTGCGGCTTAGAACTGTTTCCCGAAGAATTCAGTTGTAATATATTCACTGTTCATTCCTCTGTATCGCGGCCAAGAATATCAGCCACAGCACTTTCCGGATTCTGCAGGAATCTCACGGTTGTCCTGTAATGATCCGTATCCTGAAACCTCACGCTGTCAATTCCTTTTTCCGTGATCTGATATACCTCCGCGTCCGGAAAGCACAGCAGCATTGGGGAATGCGTTGAAATGATAAACTGGCAATCCTGCGCAACCAGTTCATCCATCCTCTGCATCAGCCGGATAATCCCCCTGGGCGACAGTGCCGCCTCCGGCTCGTCCAGAATATACAAACCGTTCCTTCCAAATACGCCCTCAGCCAGTGCCAGGAAGCTTTCTCCGTGGGATCTGTGATGAAGCGAACCGCCATAATATTCTGCTATGTTCAGTTCATCAATATTGGTTGCAACATTGTAGAAACTTTCCGCCCGAAGAAAATATCCCCTCTTATGCCGGATCACTCCTCTGGCCACACGCAGATAACTGTATAGTTCAGAATGCGTATCTGCTGTATGGAAATTAAAGTTTCTGGATCCGCCTTCCGGATTGAAGCCCTGTGAAATGGCCAGCGCCTCAATAAGCGTAGACTTCCCGGATCCGTTTTCCCCGACAAAGAAAGTCACCTGTTTATGAAACTCTATCTTTTTCTCTGCCAGATGCTTCACCACGGGCAACCGTGCCAGATAATTATCTCCCGGAACAGGTTCCAGCAGTTCCATCCAGCGGATATAGAGATCCCTCACCAGCTATCTTACCTCCTGCAAGCAACCCGCTTCCCATCCATATTTACAGACTCAAAATCACTGAGCTCCGCCCGGTTGATCAGTTCCGTATCCTCCGCCGGCTGCTTCTTCATGACAATATACTCGAATTTGGCAAAGTTCCGGGAATGACGATTGATAAATCACGAAAGCCGGCATGATTCATATCTCATCTTCCTCGTCCCAAGCCTCCAGTTCGTCTTCCTCAAAGATAAATTCTTCTTCATCCGTTACCTGCTTGCCAAATCTGGCCCCGCAATACGGGCAGGTCATCTGATTCTTCCGGAACCGCCTGTGACAGACGGAACATTCGTAATCATCCGGATCAATCACATGCGGCCGGTCAATGCGGTACGGATCCTTCCGGGCAGCTGTCTTCTTCCCGCCGCCGGAGCAAGCTGCCAGAACGATCACACCGATCACAATCCAGAAAACCGCTGACATCCGTATCACCTCCTCAGCCTGTTGCCGCCATGAGTAAATCCCGGGCGTCTGCAAAGGGCGCAGAGACCTCGTCAGCAGGGGTTCCGAACAGATGCTTCCGGCAAATGTGAAGCCGCGCACAGACATAAGGAAAAACGCCCGTTTTCCTTCGGCTCCGGCATCATGCCCCGGCCGGAGCAGCGATATGGCTGACCAGATCGGAGAACAGGGCGTCCCGATTGACGTGATATACCATCCTGCACAAAGGCCTGGACGGATCCTGTGAATACCGATGATCATAGCCGGGGACAAGCGTTGGCACAAGCCGGTGCAGCATCAGGCGGTTCTCATCGTTGAGCAGCCAGCCGACAGCCGTAACATCCCAGATGACCCGGCTCCAGACCTTCCCCTTTGCGTATTCCTCCACCGCTTCGACGGTATGATCCACCAGATAATCGCAGAGGGCATTTTTTCCGCGGAGCCAGTGCTCCAGTTCCCGACCGGTGGTCGTGAACGCGCTGACAACGCCCATGCAGGGCAGCAGCACCAGCGGGATACTTCATCCTGTCAGATATGGCGGATATAATGTTCCTTCATATTATAGCGTCTGAAGCTTACTTTAAGTCAAGATATAAAATATAAAATATCCCGGCATCCGGCTTGATCTGCAGGCGGCAGCCTGTGGCGTATTACTGTTTGGATCGTCCATGATGGAATGCGCAAGGAAGCAGATTTGGAATTTCTCCGGATTGGATTTGCTGACAGGCTTGTTTGAGTTTGCTTTTTTTGATGAGTTTTCATTATTCCTCTTCCCAGATATGTTTACCGCATTTCGGGCAACGATATTCGACCAGGTCCCTGTACACGGTGAGAAAGAAAAATGTTTTCATCTGTCTTTCCCTGTTGCCGGTTGGGACTTTTCCGGAGTGGCTGCATCCACTATTATGCCCTATTACATCAATTCCTCCAACCACTTCTGCCATATCATTCATATACGACATTTCTGTTTTCATTTTGCTGCACCTCTTCTTTTTTTATATTTCCTTCTGTTTCTTTTTTCCTGCTGTTAATCAGGCGGTTTATCCAACCGCCATATAGGAATACGAAGCAGGACAGAAGGTTGGCAGCGCCCGCCCGAAAAACCGAAAAAAGCATTTGCAAAACCAGGGTGTGTTTGAATACCGGTATTTCTCTGCATTCACTCCAATATGGCCATGATACAGATTCCATGCGAAAAACAGGTTCCGACCAGCTTGTTCATATTGATCTGATCCTTTCCCGCCCCGGATTGTTCATATGTTTATGATGTCCCTGCTGCCGCGGCGCCCTTTTCCATTCCGCGGGATCGTCCGTTTCTATCTCCCGGATTCATTATTTCGGCGGGTGTATATCGTTAAGCGTTTCAGATATGATTTCAAAGACTCTGCCGATCGTGTTTGAATCTCATTCTTTTCTCATATTAATAGACTGGAGCCCCGTTTTGTACATTTACTCTTCAACAGAGGCTTAAAGTGACAAAATATCTCCTAATGCAATATATGTTTGTATAATACACTGCATTGCTTGTTCTCTGGTTACCTCATTTCAGCATTTTTATTATTTTCAGGACATTATGCCCTTCCCGGTATTCATATTGCATATCGTCCATGCTCTTTTTCACCATGAAGATACCCAGGCCGCCGATCTGTCGGTCTTCCGCAGAAAGGGTCACGTCAGGGTCGGGCTTCGCCAGCGGATCATAGGGAATGCCGCTGTCGAAGAATGTGATCGCAACCGCGTGTGATTTTTCGTCTGGCTGAACGCGGATCGTGGCGCTGCCCGTTTTGGGTGCGTAGGCATAGTGGGCGATATTGACGAACAGCTCCTCCACCGCTACGTCGACCTGCATTTGGGTTTTCATGGGACAATTGAGCTTCTCCAGCTCCGCGTCCACAAAGGCCTGCACCTGACCCAGGTTTTCCACAACAGCCAGAAGGGTCAGTTCAGCCATTGCTTTTTCCCTCCGAACCTTTATACAGCAAGCCCAGCATGGTAATATCGTCAAATTGCGGCGCGTTGCCCACAAATGCGTCGATGTGCCTGCGCACAGTATGCAGCAGCGTCTGCGGGTCCGCATCCGGGTTTTCGTTCAGCGCCGTCAGCAAGCGCTCGTTGCCAAACAGCTCGTTATGAGCATCGGTGGCCTCTGTCACACCGTCAGTATATACGAACAGTCTGTCGCCGGGATGCAGTTCAAATTCATGCTCCCGGAAGCGCATTCCTTCCATCGTCGCCACGGCGGGCGAATGGTGATAGACAACCAGCTCGTAGTCACCGCCTGCCCGCCGAATGGACGGATGCTCATGGCCCGCGTTGGCGGCCATGCCCTTGCCGGTGGACAGATCGAGGATGGCAAGCCATACTGTGACGAACAATTCCGCGTCGTTGCCCTCGCAAAGCTGCTCGTTGACATCCTGCAATACTTCCGCAGGGCTGCCGCCCATCTGTGCCCGGTTCTTGATGAGCGTCTTGGCGATTACCATGAACAGCGCGGCGGGAACGCCCTTGCCGGACACGTCGGCCATGACCAGGCCAAGGTGGTTTTCGTCGATCAGGAAGAAATCATAGAAGTCTCCACCCACCTCTTTCGCCGGGGTCATGGTGGCATAAATGTCAAATTCCTTCCTGCCGGGGAAGGCCGGAAAGATACGGGGCAGCATATCTGCCTGGATCTGCGTGGCGACGTTCAGCTCCGCGCCGATGCGTTCCTTCTCCTTCTCGCTCTGCATTTTTTCCGCGGTAAGACGAACAGAGTTGAATATCTGGAGATACTCCACGACGAAGATCGCACAGATCGTCACATATAATGGCAGGAACCACGTGTTCGTCGGTATGATGCCCGTATTATTGGTAATGAGATTGATGACATAGAAGCCTACGACCGAGACAGCCGGCACGACAAGATAGGTCTTGATCCCGTCGCCGGCCATGACCAGCATCTCGCGCACACGGTTGCGCAGAAGCTTGATGTACAGCGCAAAGACGATCGCATAGACGACGAGCTTAATCCCGATAAACAGCAGGATATTCGGAACATTATAGGGCGTGCCGGATGCGAACAGCCCAAGCCGTGCGCCGACAAAGGTATCCGTCGTGCCGCAGAACATGAATGTGGCGACGTTTGCGATGAGCGCCGACATCAGTCCCACAAAGAGCTTTGCCGCAGTTGTTCCTCTGTATGCAAACAGGATCGAGGCGCAAAGCAAGATCGTCAGCCCAAGGATGCCCACCAAGTCGTTATACAGGTCGATGCTGTAGCTTAAATAGGCCAGCGCAAAGCCGACGATCCCGACAAAAATCCACCAAAGCGCAAGCTTGCCGGGCTTATACTTCGGCGTGAGCGTCACACCGGAGATCACGCCGGCAAACACCGACGCGAGAAACACCGCCAGCGACCACAGAAAAACTACCATCTTTATCCGTCTCCTCCCTGTCCTATTTCTCGTCGAATGCGCCGAGTGTTTCCATCGCGCGGAAATAACTCTCCAGATACCCGTCCGTGATCTCGTTCCAATCAAGACGAAGCGCCGTGATCGTCTCCTGCGTAAACGCATCGACGACCGCGGTCTGCCGATAGCGCAGATCGGGGCGCTCCACGAAGATGCCCTCAAGCGCTTTCCGGCCCTCCTCGGTTTCGGACAGTTCCTTGACCCTGCGCTCGAACGCCTCATCGGGAACGATCCTGATCTCGTGTCCCAACCGATGCAGCGTCTCAAAGAGGCGCCGGTATTCCACCTCTTTCGGAGGATACACATGGAACACCGAGTATTCCTTCGGCAGCATCGCGAGCGCAACAATCATTCTTGCAACGTCGTCCACAGGAGAGAAGTTCACGGTGGAATTGTACAGGCTCTCCGGCGCGATCCCGATCTGCGCATAGGACATGATCTGCCGCGTAAAGGCGTTTGTCCTCCGATTCATCTGGAACTCGCCGTCCGAAATGCGCCCTTGCAGATTGCCGACGCGCATGAGCTTGACGGCGATACCTTGCCGAACCGCCGCGGTCAGCGCCTCGTATTCAGCCATGAACTTGGAGAGAATGTACTGGTTTTGAATCTCCTGACCGATAAACAGATCCCGCTCAGTCAGCGTCAGCGGAGGCTCGCCGGATTCGTAAGCGCCGCCAATACTGATCGTCGAGACCTGAACCAGCGCGGCGCAGTGTTCGGCGCACAGCTGCGTCAGATTGCGGACGCCGCCCCTATTGACGCGGTCCAGCTTGTCGTCAAAGGCGAAATGCGACACGTCCGACGCACAGTTGATGACCGTGTCGATCCGCCCGTCAAAGGGCTCGGCAAAGATCTTCGGATTTGAGATGTCACCGTCGAGCGCGAACAGGCATTTGCCGTAAATATCGTCGCAACTCGTCTCCTCATAGTAGAAGAGCGTGCTTTTGAGCCGCTTTTCCGGCGTCTGGCGCTTGGTGGCGCGAACAAGGCAATAGATGTTGTACCAGGCATCACGACGCCGCAGCAACTGTGCCAGAACATGTATGCCGAGGAAGCCGTTGGCGCCCGTTAGCAGGATGTTTCCGAGGCCGTGCGGCTCGGGCGCTTCATCGTTGCACAGCGCGTTTTGGGACAGCAGCGCGTCGATCCCGCTGTAATCAAGCGTTTCCAATGGATTGATGTGCTTGCGGGTCTTCTCCGTTTGCTTGACGTAAAGATACTGTGCGAGCAGTTCAGGAGTGGGATAGCGGAAGATGTCCTCATAGGCCGCCTCCGCCTCGGGCAAACGGGATTCAATCTCGAACAGCAGCTCGGCAGTATGCAGGCTGTCGCCGCCGTTGTCGAAGAAGTTGTCGTCAAGACCGACCTGATCCAACTCCAGAACGGCCGCAAACGCCTCGCAAATCGCCTTCTGATACGGCGTCTGCGGCGCGCGATAGACGCCTTCCGCCTTGACAGGGATCGCTGCGAGAGCTTTCGTATCGGTCTTTCCGCCAGGCGTTTCGGGAATATGATCAAGCTCTTTGAAAATGTCCGGCACCATGTAGTAGGTCAGGCGCGCTCTGACGTAGTCCTTCAGCGCCCCAACGTCGATGGCCGCGCCGTCCTTCGCACAGTAAAAGGCCGCCAGATGCTCCGAAATACCGATTTTTCGCACCTGCACACAGACGCCGCCGATCCCCTCGAAGCTGCGGATGCAGCTCTCAATCTCAGGCAGCTCGATGCGCAGGCCGTGAAGCTTGACCTGAAAATCATTTCGTCCGTGATAGGCAATTCTGCCGTCCGGCAGGTATCGGGCCAGGTCACCCGTCCTGTACATACGGACGCCGTAGTGCTCCACGAAGCGTTTTTCTGTCTCCTCGGGCAGGTTTCGGTAGCCAAGGCCCAGCCCCATTCCGTAAATGTACAGCTCGCCGATCACGCCATAGGGCAGCAACCGCCCCTGCTCGTCGAGGATCATCACACCGGTGTTGGCGATCGGCGTGCCGATGGAGGTGTTGTCGCCAGCCTCGGTAATCGTCGCGCCGATGGTCGTTTCCGTTGGCCCATATCCGTTGTATACGCGGATCCCGTAGGTTTCCTTCAGTTCTGTAACCAGACTGCCCGGAAGCGCTTCGCCTGCGGCGAGGATGACCTTGACGGATCGCATTGCGGTGGAAAACCTTGCATTTTTGAGATACGCGGACAGGCGCGACGGCGTGCAGTGCAGCATGTTCGCGCCGTGTTTCACGATCAGCGCAGCAAGCGCCTCCGGATCGGTCATGGCGCGTTCCGGGGCAAACTCAATGAATTTTCCGTTAAAGAGCGGGACGAAGAACTCAAAAAGCGAGATATCGAAGCACACCGAACCGATTGCAACGATCCCGGTACCGCACGTTACGATGTCCCGATTGAAGGGATTGTTGTCCGGATGCGTGATATTGGCGATGCCGCGGTGCGAGAGCACTGCCCCCTTGGGTACGCCGGTCGTGCCGGAGGTATAGATACAGTACGCCGGACGCTCCTGCGGGATGTCGAGCATGGGGTCGCGCTCGTCGGCGTAGTCGAGCAGCTCCGATGCGGCAATGAGGCGCAGGGCACGGGTGGTGTCCCCGCTTTCGGCGTCGGGCTCGTTCACAATCATGATTTCCGCGCCGCTGCTGCTCTGAATGTAGTCGATCCGCTTCTGCGGGTACTCCGGGTCGATGGGAATGAACACAGCGCCCGCCTTGGAGATCCCCATCATGACGGGGATCAGTTTCTCGTCGCGCCGCAGCTTGTACATCACGCTCTGTCCCAGCTTGACGCCTGCGCCGATGAGCGCATTTGCAGCGCGGTTGGAGAGCTTGTCCAGTTCCGCAAAGGTGTATGCGTGGTCGCCTGAATAAAGGGCAGGCCGGTCGGCGTATTCTTTTGCCGCGGCCCGGAACAGCGACGGGATCGTCGCGGAAGCACTGATGGTGATCTCCCGCCCCTTCACGTTCTGCAGGAACGCCCTCTCCGCGTCGCCGACAATCTCGTATTCGCCGACAGGGCGCTCCGGCTCGTCCATCCCAAGCGTGAGAAAGTGCAGCAGGGCGTCGTGGAAGCGCCGTGTGGCGGCTTCGTCGTAAACGCCGTCGCGTGCGTCGTAGGTGATCTCGATCGCGCCGCCAAACGACGTGACATTCAGCGTCAGATGGTTGTGCATTGCGCCGTCCATGCTCATGTCGATGTCATACGGGACAGGCGATGGAAGCTCCGGCTGATAGAAGTTCAACGTGTACTCGCTGACCGCGCCGTTCACGAGGCCGCCGTTTTTTAGGTCGGCAAGGATGCGGTCGATTCCGTAGTCCTTGTGCGCGGACGCCTCCCGCGCACGCTCCATAGCACGAGTGCAGAGTGCAGGGAAGGTCAGGGCGTCTTCGAGTGTTACGCGGACGGGGATAGCCGTCGTGTGGCAACCGTAACGGGCGCGTTCCTCCGCGCTGGCACGTCCGAGACGTGGCATGATAAAGACGGCTTCCTGCTTCTGTGACGCTCTTGCCAGATACAGCGACAATGCCGCGGCGAACACAGCAGCTTCCGTGACGCCGTGTTCCGCGGCAAATGTCCGTATCCGTGCCGTCAGCTCCATGCCCAGGGGGAAACGGAATCGGCGCCGTTTTGTACTGATCGCCGTCACGGGAAAAAGCGACGGCTCATAGTCGGCGTTGAAAAAATATTCGAGCCAGAAGTTCCGCTCCGCAGTCGTGTCGGGCTCCGCCGGTACATAGCGGGTCAGCGTACCGGCGCACGCCGTCGGCGTACCTGCGAGCTCGTCCAGAATGCGGCGGACGAGCTTACACATGTCGTAACCGTCGAGGATGACATGATGGAAGCGCGCAGTCAGGTACGAGCCGCCGCCCGTCAGTGCGCTGACGCAAAACGCATACGTTTTACCGCCCATCGGACTCTCAGAGAGCGTTTCCCACGCCGCAGCGGCCTCCTCGGGCGACATTGCCGTTCCGGTTACACACAGCTCCCGGCGCTCCGTCTCGATGAGGCAGGGTGCTTTTTCGTCGAACGCAAGTCCGAAAACCGGTACTGCGGCGATCACGCGGTCCACAGCGGCGCGCAACGTCTCCGGCGCAATAGTCGGAAGGCGCAGCAGAAAGCCGATGGTATTGATTGCCGTGCCGCCAAACGCCAGCTCATTCATGTAGATGCCGTATTCCGGGCGGTTCAGTTCAAATCGTTTCAAATCAGCCATAGAATACTCCATCCTTATGTCTTTTTCTTGATTGAAAACGGTGTCCGCCGTTTCCGGCATCCGTGCATTATTCCTCGATATTCAGGATGTCCGCAAAGCCCGTGATCTCGAAGATCTCCATAGTCTCCGGCCTCACATTGCGGATGGTCATTTTTCCTTGCTTGTTCATCACCTTTTGGGCAGACAAAAGCACCCGCGGCCCGGCGGAAGAGATGTATTCCAGGTCGGCAAGGTCGAAAAACAGCTCCTTGACGCCGCTCGCGGCGGTACGCAATTCGCCTTCCAGCCGGGGCGAGGTGACGGTATCCGGCAGCTTCCGCACCGGCTCATACCAACTGCCCCTGAAGAACAGGCAGCTCAGGGGGGCGGAGGTACTGTAATCAAATTTGTCGGTCTCTTCCCCGGCGTCCAGGATGCCAGAAGCACGGCAATCGCCGCAATGCCCGAACCATGCACAGGCGTCGCACTGCTTGTTCTGCCCGCGCAGCCAGTAGCGGTTTTTGCACACGGCGGTGAACCATTCGCCGTTCGCCGGTACGTCCATAAGCCTCCGATCATGGAGATTGTCTAAGGTTTGGCCCAGGTATGCGGCATATACACTCATTTGCAGGCAAGGGACCACATTTTCTTCGCAGCTGACGGCCATCAAGGTCTGATTGCTGCCGTATACCGGTGCGGTATGGCGGTATTTTCCATCCGGGAAATGATCCTGCACTTTATATATTCTTACCATACTATATATACAAAGTCAATGATAATGCAATGACAGATATCTCTTTTGCTCTGGCAGTGTTGAGAATTCCAGGCGTTTCGGAAATCCGCAATAGTAATCAGAATTTCGGAATGTCGTGTCAGAAAGCGAAATACCCGGTTTTGCGACAGAATGTTTTTAATTTCAGGCTTCGCGCTTCCGCGATCCCTCGCTTCACCCAAATACCGTCAGAATGAGGGATCGAATGCCTGGGATTCCTCGCCCAGTTCCTCAATCTGTTCTGCGACATAAGCTTTCGCAGCGGGGATGGCCTCTGAAAGAACTTTCAGGAATTCATCCACTTCCGCTTCGGTATTGTAGATGCCGAAGCTCACCCGGATCATGCCGGGGGTCCCGCTCGCGCCGCAGTCTTCATATTTTGAAAGTTCATCGTCAGGGACTCCCAGCAGCCGCCAGACATACGGGTGCGCGCAGAAAGCGCCCCGGCGTGTGGCGACGCCGCCAAGCTCTGTCAGCTTCTCCGCCAGGAAGTAAGAGTTGATGTCCGTGAAATTGAAAGTAACAACGCCCACGCGGTCGCTGATGTTTTCCGTATCGCCGTAGATCACCACGTTGTCAAATCGCGCCAGCCCGTCGATCATCCGGCGGATCAGTTTTTGCTCATGCTCCCGGATTGCGTCAAAACCGACTTTTTTCAGGATCTCCATCGCTTTCCCCATGCCGATGACGCCGGGATAGTCAGGCGAACCGGCTTCATACGACGCCGGCGCGTCTTTGTACGAAACGCTGTTATCTCCGACGATCTGCACCGTACCTCCGCCGTAAAAGGCCGGCATATGCTCATTCAGCACCAACCGGAGGCCGACCACAGCGCCCCCGCCGTAGGGAGAATACATTTTATGGGCGGAAAAAACGAAGAAATCAATGTTTTCCTCCGGTGTTTCGCCTTTCATGGAGAATTCCCGGTGCGCGACGATCTGCGCCCCGTCCACCACGATCATCGCCCCGTACCGGTGGGCCAGTTTCGCGATCCGGTGAACGTCCGTCACATAACCCGTCACATTGGAGGCCGCTGTGACAGCCACCAGCTTTACGCTGTTTTCCTGCAGCAGCCTCTCGATTTCGTCGTACCGGACCCGGCCCAGGTCATCCACTTCAGCATAGATGACCCTGCACCGTTCCCGCCAGGACAGGTCGTTCGCGTGATGTTCCATGCGGGTGGATAGCACCAGATCCTCCTTGTCTGTGATCAGGGCGGAGGCCAGCTTGTTCAGCCCGTCCGTGGTATTGTTCACATAGAAACATGTATAATCATAATCATTCAATGGATCCAGCCCCACAAAGGAAAGAACGGTGCCGCGCGTCTCCTCATACAGCTCGGTGGAGTAATTGGATTTCTGGGAGAATCCCCTGCCGATCGAGCCGTACATCAGCAGTTTCCGGTTGACTTCATCCATCACCGGTATCAGCGCCGGCGTCGTGGCCGCGTTGTCAAAATTGATCAGCGGCCGGGTTGTGCCGTCCGCCAGTTCAACCGGTTCATCCACGCCCGCCACATACTGGCGGATGTTATCGATCGTGTATTCTTCTTCGGCGGACGCCGTCGTCCAGGCAGCAGCCATACAGATCGTCAGCATAAGGCAGCAAATACGCGTCCATTTGTTTTTCATGTTCAGCCTCCTGTGATCATTTTTTCATCTGCGATCCGGTTCGAACCGGAAGAGAACCGCCGCGTGCGGGAATTCCCGTTCTCCGCGTACAAAAGCGTCCTGCAAGCTTTTCTTTTTCTTTCTCCGTTATTCATATAAACCCGGTTTCTGATCGTTGTCAATAACTTTTTGAGCGGCTGTACCCCGGTTCAGGAAGTCTCGCGGCATCGCCGTCCGGCATGCCGGCCGCGCCGCCGGTTACCGCGCCGGGCACACCTCACGGGCACGCGCCTAGCGCGGTTCCTTCCCTTCCGTTTTTCTTTCCTTCTTCCCTTATGCAGCCTTCAGTACTTTCTTCATCATTCTTTCGCCTCCAGCCTGATATGGGTTCTTCAGTCATTTTCCATGAACTATGCCCGGTGATACCTGCCGGCAAAATCGGGGAGATTGTCACCGGGTTCAGATGATTCCGGTCACGAATATCTCTGTTCCGATCAGAATCAGGATGATT
>ONJM01000011.1 GCA_900318145.1 uncultured Eubacteriales bacterium | reverse complement strand
AATACTTGAAACCATGTTTCGATGTAGCGCCGTATACCAGACCGGTACGTACGGTGCAATGGGAGGGGCGAGGGTTAACGCCCTCCCTCTACCCTATTGCCTTTTTCCAGGCCGCTTACCGGGATTTATTCGTACCGGATTTCACGGGCTTTGGTGGTTTCGGCTTCGCCGTAATCCATGACGACAATGTAGGTCCTGCCGGGCTGGAGGGCGATCTCCTCGCCGTCTTCACCGTAGAACACGGTGCGGTCTTCATAGGTATCGCGTTTCCAGACACCCTTCAGATGCTTGCCGCCCATGAAGTAATCCGCGTTGCCTTCACCCGTGAGGATGGGGTAGGGGCATTCGCCGGCCGGCCATTTGTTCTCCGTGAACTGGACGATTACATTGGCAAAGGTGATGGGGTCGCCTTCCACACGGTCACCCGAGAGGGTGCCTTCACCGCTGGCGACATTGCCCTTGGTGACCGCGTTGGTCATTACCTGCTCCACGAAGGGGATCGGGTTTTCCAGCGGCTTGTCCAGATCGGTGATCAGGTAGCGGTAATACACATTTTCGTCCGGCTCATATTCAAAGAAACTGTTGTAGTAGTAGCTGGGAGCGTTGGTGTTCTTCTGCTCCGCCGCGTTGTTCTTGAACATGACGTAAACCAGATTCGCGTTATCCCCGTTTTCGGGCAGCGCGTCCGCAAACTTCCAGGTGTGATTCTTGTAGACACGGCCCTGGCCGAACACGTTCTGATCAAGATAAGGCAGATCCCAGACGAGGTTGTCGGCGTTTACCATGCCTTTGCCTTCCACACGGCGCTTGGCGGAAAGCCAGGGCTTGCTGCCGCCGTCCGTCCCGTCAAAGAGCACGCGCTGCTCAGCAGGGGTATCGGCACTGTAGGAGCTGGGGATCTTCAGGGCGGTGATGGCGTCGCTCACCTTGGTGTTCCATTTACCGGGCCAGGACTGATCCTGCTTGCCGGCGTACAGGTACGGGCAGCCCCATTCCTGACGGATCCAGATGTAACCCACGCGGGTGCTGCGGGAGGCGCCGACATAAGTGGGATGGATATCGTTGAAGATCATGCAGAGACGGGTATGCCCGGTCAGGGATTTCGCCAGTTCATAATACACGTCCGCATAGCTGCCGTAGAAGGGAGCACCAGCTCCGACAGCACCGGCGTAGCCGCAGTGCTGCACCATAACGGGGCTGTATTCATTGGTAATGGCCATGCCCAGGAAACCATCCTGCGCACGGGCCGCCTGCTGCGCCAGGGGCAGGCCGGTGACGGGGCTGATGCCGTCGGCCACCGTGTTTTCCCCGGCGGGCTTAACGGTGATGTTGCGATTCTCAGTGAAATAACCGGAGGTCAGGGAAGTGGCGCCGGCGTAATCCGCAAGGGCGGAAACACAGGACAGTACCAGCATCAGAGCCAGAACCAGTGCAGTCAGTTTCTTCAAATGTCATTCACTCCTTTTTAAGCAATTGTCTTTTGCGTTAATTATCCGCCAGCTGCAATATGCAGCTGACCGAAAAGCATCCTATCATAATGGCTGCCTTTTTGTCAAATCTGCCGCTTCGCGATCCCTTCCAGCGCAACCCACGTATGGCACGCGCTGCTTTCAAACATGAAATCCACCCGGGCCCGTTCCTTGCGGTAGTCGATCCGGGTAATGACGCCTTCGCTGCCTTCGAAGAGCGGATCCTCCAGGCGGACAGTTTCTCCGATCCGGACCAGTTTCATGGCGCCGACGACGCCGTTTTTTTCCAGCAGGCTGAGGGCAAAATCCCGGTCCGGGCCGTCCAGCTCATACCCCTGTTCGGTGCGGCCCACCCGGCGGATGATGCCGTCGACGCCGGCGAAAGGTTCAAAGGAGGGCAGGCGTTCCTCATTGAAAAGAAACACGTAACCCGGCAGGAGATCCCATTCCCGGGGAACATTGACGCCTTCCTTGCGCTGCTTTGAAAGGATTTTCGGAGAGAAGGCCCGGTTCACCCCACGTATTTCCATCAGCCGGGCGATGCGGTCGCACCGCTGGGTCCGGCAGAACAGGCAGTAAACGTACATTCCGGATCCTCCTCAGCCCAGTTTTTGCAGCTCTGCGGAAACCCGCGCCAGATCCTCCGGATTATCAATTTCCGCGCAGAGACGATCCCCTGTGTCCAGCGCGCGGATTCCGGCAGCGCCGTTCAGGACGTTCAGGGCGTTTTCCGCGTATACTTTTGTATTTCCGGCTTCGCAGAAAGCGACAATCTCATCCAGCCACTTTTTCCAGTCTTCCTGCCGGAGGAAATACAGAGGCTGTGCCGCGACGGCGTTTTCGAAAAAATCGATGCCTACGCGGAGGATCCGTTTTCCCGCCGCGTTTCCTTCCCGCCATCCTTCCAGCACTGCCTTGAAATCCTTTTCCGGCAGCGGCTGCGCGGAGGAAACCGCCATGCAGGAAGATTCCGCGCCCAGCATTTCCCGGAGAACATCTTCAGTGAATACCAGGTCCCCGTGCATCAGGATGAGATCATCCCGGAGAAGATCCCGGGCGCAGTAAATCGAATAGATATAATTGGTTTCCCGGCAGAGGGGATTATTCACATAGGTGATATGAAGCGGGAGGGACAGCCCTTCGCAGTATTCCCGGAGTACATCCGCGAAAAACCCGGTGGTCATTACAACCTCCCGGATTCCGGCCCGGGCCAGCAGACGCAGCTGGCGGGATACGATCGTTTCTCCCGGAGCAATCTCTGTCATGCATTTGGGATGCTCCTTCGTGAGCACACCCATACGGGAACCCAGCCCGGAATTCAGGATCAGCGCCTTCATCATCCATTTCCTCCGATTCTTTCACGGTCTGCGGGTGAGGATCATCCGCTTGGTAAAATAGTTCCAGACCATGACCGCAAAGGTGGCCAGGGCCTTGTTCAGCATATACAGGCTTACGGTGAAGGAGAAGACGGTAAAAAGCACGGTTTCCTCCCCCCACAGAATCCGGAACAGAAACATCAGCAGCTCATTGAGGGCCAGACCAACGGTGCTGGTGAGGAAAAAAGCGAGCTGGCTTTTCCGGCTTTGCTCCTTTGCCCCGGGAAAGACCCAGAGAACGCAGATCAGATAATTGACAATGACGGAAACGGTAAAGGCAACCGGCGTCGCGATCAGGGTATCCAGGCCCGCCTTTTCCTTCAGAAGGATCAGGACGCCCAGCTCCACCGCGAAGCCCGCGGCGCCGGCGGCAACAAACCGAAAGATTTCTCCCAGGCGTTTTCTGTTCATGAATCCTCCGAACTTTCCGCAACTGATTTCCGCATATTTTAATCCGGACGGCAGGCCCTGTCAAACGCCGCGGCGGGTGAAGGCGTAGATTCCGATCGCGGCGGCAACACCGAGGTTCAGGGAATCCACCTTGTCATTGCTTTCAATCCGGACCGGCTGCCCCAGGGCCGCGAATTCCGCCGGAAGGCCGCTGCCCTCATTGCCGAAGATGAGGGAGTACGCTTCCGGAACATCCCGGATTTCCCCGAGGGGAACGGAAGCGTCCAGCATGAAGGGGTAGAGCGGGCGGGAAGGAAACTGTGCCCGGTATGCCTCAAAGGAATCATACACATGGACGCGGAGGCGGAAGAGGCTGCCCATGCTGGCCCGCACAACCCGGGGATCAAATACGTCCACGCAGGGGCGGACCAGGGCGATATCCTCTATTCCCAGCCCCAGGGACGTGCGCAGGATGGTGCCCACGTTGCCGCTGTCACCGGGATTATGGAGCACGACATGGGGAACGGACGGGAGGAGCGTATCCTGAAACTTGGCGAAGACCGCCGCGGTCCAGCAGTTTTCCTTGCCGCTGACGCGGGAAAGGGCGCGGTCCGCTTCCTCCACACGGACATGACACGCTTCCGCAAGGGAAATCAGCCGGGAAACGCCTTCCCGCCCGGCGGAACCGGAATGCAGCAGCAGGCGGCGCACGGAACCGGGCCGGTACAGCAGGCATTCCATGGACGGAAAGATACCGGGGGCATAGGAATAATCCAGAGAAGAATCATAAGGCTGCAGTGAAGGCATGGAACCACCCCGTTGCGTATGATGAAATTCAATCCTTTACATTCCGTAGGACTTTTGCTTCCCAGTTCCGATAAGATGAGACGATCTTCGGCAGCTTCCTGTCCAGCACGGCAAAAAACGGCTTTTCCAGGAATTTCACCCTTCCCGCGTCGATCACTCCGCAGACCACGAACACAGCCAGTACCGCCCCGGTGATATGCAGATATCCGATCGGGCTGGAATAAAACTCAACATTCCGGAAGATATCGATCCACAGCCACCGCTGCCCGGTTCACCGGCTTCCGCGCCTTTTTCCGTGAGCAGACGGATTCCGGATTCCAGCGCCTGAATCCGCCGGGCCTGTTCCTGTTCGTGCCGGATTACCTTCAGCCCGGCAAACACAGCGCCTGCGGCCGCCGCTGCCGCCGCAACAAGGCAGATGATGATTTTCAGATTCTTTTTAACGTTTATCCTCCGGACGGTTCGGATCGCTGTGCGCTCAGGAAACGCTCCTATTATACCGAAAGACGCATTATATTACAATAATTGGAAGATGTTCGTACTTTTTAAAGGCTTTCTATTGAAAAAGTCACAGTTGTCTGATACAATGGGGACAACCTCGCCAAGAAGGGATGTGTTTGTCATGGCTGAACAGCCAAAGTATCTGCAGGTGGCGGATACGCTGAGGCAGGAGATTGCCGACGGCATTTTCCGGGACGGACAGACGCTGATGACGGAGGAGGAGCTCCGCATGCGCTTTGACGTATCCCGGCAGACGATCCGGCAGGCGATTTCCCTGCTGGAGGCTGACGGCCTGGTGGACCGCCGGCGCGGCAGCGGAACCTATGTACGCCACGGGCCGAGGCGGCGCCAGGGAATCATCCACGTCGGGGTGATTACGACGTTTATTACGGACTACATTTTTCCGGCCATCGCGCAGGGAATGGAATCCGTGCTGAACAAAAATGAAGCGGTACTGAGCCTGAACGCGATGTACAACGACGTGAAAACGGAACGGAACATTCTGGAGCGCATGCTGGAAGAGCCGGTGGACGGCCTGATTATCGAAGGCTGCCGGACGGCGCTGGAGACTCCGAACCGGGATGTGCTGGCTCGGTTTGCCCAGCGGAATATTCCGGTGCTGTTCGTGAATGGGTATTACCCGGGGATGGAGCATATCCCCCATGTGGTGATGGACGATTACGGCGGAGGGCGGCTTGCGGCCAGGACGGCGCTGGAAAAGGGATACACGAAACCGGCGGGCCTGTTCAAGACGGACGACCTGCAGGGCAAGGAACGGCTGAACGGATTTCTGGACGAGATGTACACCCGGGGAGTCGAGGTGCCGGAGGAGCGGCTGCTGTGCTTCAGCACAGAGGAGCGGAACGATCTGGCGGATTCCGTGAAAGGGATGGCGCTGCTGGATGTGCTGATGAAGCAGGAGGCGGACTGCCTGATCTGCTACAACGACATTTTCGCCGCCCAGTTTATGGCGAAGCTGCAGGAAAAAGGAATGAGAATTCCGGAGGATCTGGGCATTATCGGATTCGACAACGCCGATTTCTCAGCCATGCTGCAGCCGGCGCTGACCACCCTGGGACAGCCGAAGAATGAAATCGGCGCCATCGCGGCGCGGAAGATCCTGCGGATGATCGCCGGCAACCGGGAAGACAGCACCATCGTGGACTGGACCCTGATTGAACGGGACAGCCTGCCGAAGAAAGCGAAATGAGCACGCTGATTCTGTGCGTCGGCAAAATGAAGGAAAAGCCTTACCGGCAGATGGCGGACGAGTACCTGAAGCGGCTGAGCCGTTTCGGAAAATATGAGGAAGCCGAAGTACCGGACCTGCCGGAGGCTTCGGGGAGCGCTGCCCTGGAGGAGCAGGTGCGGACAAAGGAAGGGGAAGCGCTGCTTTCCAGGATCCGCGCAGGGGACCGGGTGATCGCCCTGACGATCGGCGGGCGGCAGACGGATTCTCCCGGACTGGCCGCGCATCTGCAGGAGCTGCGGATCAGCGGAACGGGGCGCACCGTATTTGTGATCGGAGGCAGCCTGGGACTGGGACAGAACGTGCTGACCCGGGCGGACGAAGAGTTTTCGATGGGGCGGATGACTTTTCCGCATCAGCTGGCCCGGGTCATGCTGCTGGAGCAGCTGTACCGGGCGGAGAAGATTCTTGCCGGGGAACGGTACCATAAGTAGCGGCCGGGATCCATCGCCGGACTCAGGATGACACGGGGATCAGCGGCTGGTTTTATTCAGAAAGGAACGGGATGAGACGAAAGCTATTGGCGCTGGCGGCTTTGCTGCTGGCGGGGCTGCTGATCCTTACCGGATGCGGAGGGCCTGAAAAGGTTTCTTTCGCGGATCCGACGGCGGATCTTCCGCTGGCGACAGCGGCGGTGACGAAGGCCGCGACGGAAGCGCCTTCCGGAACCGCGGCGAAGGCTTCCGCCAAAAAGGCGACGAAGGCTCCGAAGAAATCGCCGACCGCTTCTCCCGCACCCGCGGAAAAAACGGGACCGGTTACAGCACCGCAGGAAATTGCGGATTACATTTTCGTCCACGGGGAGCTGCCGCCGAATTTCATTACCAAGGACGAAGCGAAGGCCCTGGGATGGGACAGCAGCCGGAATTACGTGAGCGACGCGGCCCCGGGGAAAAGCCTCGGAGGAGACCGGTACGGCAACTATGAAGGACTGCTTCCGAAAGCCAAAGGCCGGAAATTCTACGAATGTGACTGCAACTATACCGGCGGGAAGCGCGGCGCGGAGCGCATCGTTTATTCCAGTGACGGGCATGTGTGGTATTCACCGGACCATTATGAAACTTTTACCGAATTATATCCGTCTGATTAACGGAGGTAGATGAAAATGAGGAGAAACACAAGGATTATTGCTCTGGCGGCCGCGCTGGCCCTGTGCCTGACGCTGACGGGATGCTACAGCCCTCCCGACGACGTAAACAACGGCGGAGAAACCAACGCCGGCAGCAACCTGCCCTTCCTGACGCTGCAGCCGACAGCGACAGTGACCATGACGCCGGACACGGTGACGGTGACGACGCCGGACCCCAACAATCAGGGACAGAATGTGTTCCCCGGTACGGCGACGGCTACCCCGACGCCGGACCAGAACGGAAATGCCTGGAACAACTGGGGGAACACGGATAACCCCGGCGCGCCCACGCCGATCCCGACAAGCGGCACGATTGTGTTTGAAACGCCGGTGCCCGGAAGCCCGGAAAGCACGATTCAGACCGTGACAAATACACCGGGCCCCGTGGTTCCCACCACGCCGGCTGTGGCGACGCCTACTCCGACGCCCCTGACGATGCGCCTTGGCTTCACGGGTGAAGCGGTGCGCACGGTGCAGCGGCGGCTGAAGGAACTGGGATATTACAGCGGTTCCATCGACGGCGATTTCGGTACCGCTACGGACAAGGCCATAAAGGAATTCCAGAAGGATAACGGCCTGTCGCCCGACGGCAAGGTCGGCGAGCAGACGCTGAAGAAGCTGAACGACAGGAAGACCAAGACGTACAAGCAGGCTCACGCCACAGCCGCGCCCAAGACGACGGCCAAAACCGGCAGCAACAGCAATAATAAAAAGACGACCGCTACGCCCCGGCCCACGTCCACCCCGAACCTGAACAAGGAATACTATCTGCGCCTGGGCAACACCGGGACACGGGTGGAAACGCTGCAGCGCCGGCTGATCGAGCTGGGATGGCTCAGCGGCAAGGTGACAGGCAACTTTGACGAAGCGACAGAGGCGGCGGTGCGCGCTTTCCAGGACCGGACGAGCGGCATTTACACCGACGGCGTCGCCGGACCGGCCACCCTGCGGGCCCTGTATTCCTCCGGCGCGGCCCGGACCAGCAAGCCGGCGGCCCACAACGCCGTGGAGACTCTTGAGTTCGGCAGCGAAGGCGCCGATGTGACCAAACTGCAGCAGAAGCTGCAGGCGCTGGGTTATCTGGCAGGCGCGGCGGACGGCAAGTTCGGCGTGGCGACGGAAGCTGCCGTGATCGCTTTCCAGCGGAACAACAACCTGACGGCGGACGGCAAAGCCGGCACAGCGACGCAGAACAAGCTGTATTCCGGCGGCGCGAACAAGGCCAGCGGAAACGCGGCAAACATCAAGAACCAGGGCGGCCGGGATACCTCGGGAATCGCCTCCACGGGATATGAAACGCTGGAGTACCTGAGCCAGGGCGAAGCGGTGCGCAAGCTTCAGAACAAGCTGAAGAGCCTGGGCTACTACAGCGGCAACGCGGACGGAAAATTCGGCCCCTCCACCGAAGCGGCGGTCATGGCCTTCCAGGCCAACAACAACCTGACGGTGGACGGAAAAGCCGGCCCCGCCACCCAGCGCAAGCTGTACGGCACGAGCCCGAATTCCGCGGTGACCTACTCCACACTGCGGGAGGGAGACAGGGGCGACGCGGTGCGGAACATGCAGTACACGCTGTATGAGCTTGGCTACTACGACGGCGCCATCGACGGAATCTACGGCGGAACCACCGCGGACGCCGTGCGGGCTTTCCAGATCATGAACGGGCTTTCGCCGGTGGACGGCGTGGCCGGCAACGCGACTCTGAGCAGGCTGTATTCTTCCAGCGCGAAGGCCGCGACCTCTCCCAGCGAATACCCGACGGTGCGTCCCGGAGAAGCGGGCGAGAACGTTGTGGAAGTGCAGGAATGCCTGGTCGAGTTCGGCTATCTGGAAGTGGTAAACGGACTGTATGACGATCTCACCGTGGCGGCGGTCAAAGCCTTCCAGCAGGCCCACAACCTGAAGGTGGACGGCATCTGCGGCCATGAAACCCTGAAAATCCTGTTCGGATACTGACGGACCGGGGGAGGACGCTGAGGAATGGGGAAGAAATGGCTGGCCGCGCTGTGCGCGATGCTGCTGTCCGCCTTCCCCGCCGCCCGGGACGTACCTCCTGCATCCGCCGGGGCGGTCTGCCGGTGCCTGGCGGTGGGAATCGACCTGTTTGTGAACGAAGCGCCGACGGCTCCCTGTTCCGCGAATAACGCGGAAACCATGGCTGCGCTGTTTGCGGCTTATCTGCCGGAAGGGACCCGGGTCACCCGCCGGGTGAACGGACCGGGAAACGCGGCGGAGCTGGAAGCGCTGCTGCGGAACGCTTTCAGCGGCGCGGCGGAAACGGATACTTCCTACCTCTACATCAGCACCCACGGGGTGATCTGGGAGGAGGAGGACGGAACAGCCTCCACGGCCCTGATCCTTTCGGACGGGACGCGGGAGGAAGCGCTGGAACCGGAGCGGCTCCGGGAGATGATGGACCGGATCCCGGGGAAGAAAGTGCTGATTCTGGACTGCTGCCACGCCGGCGCGATCCTGAAGGCTTTTGACGGGCCGGAATGGCGGGTACTGGCGGGCTGCGGACCGGAAGAGGACTGCTATTTCTGGGCGGCGGGAGAAGTGACCGGTATGGGATACTTCACCGCCGCGCTGGAAAACGCCCTGCGCGCTTCGGAACCGGAACAGACGGACCCGGACGGGGACGGTGCGGTAAGCCTCAGCGAACTGGCGGCGCGGATCCGTGAAATCTACGGAGTATCCGGCGCCGTATTCCTGCCGGAAGGGGACGGAGCTCCCCTGTTTATCCTGCCGGAGACGGCGCGGAATCCGGAACGGCTGCTGGGATTTGAATCCGAACCCGCGGAAGAAACGGATGGACAGATTACGCTGGCTTTCCGGTTCCGGACCGAAACAGCGGTCAAGGTGGAATACCGGCTGGTGCTTCCGGGAGAGGAAGGCTGGGATTTCGAAGGCGCGGCGAGGATGCCGGACCGGGAGCGTACCGGGCAGACCCGTGGATTGATGGGCCCCGGGGAAAAGGAACGTACGATCCGCGTCAGCCGGGAAAAACTGAAAGACGGCAGAGCGCTTCTGGAGATCATCTCCATGCGGGGACTGCACAGGCAGGTACCCGTTGTTGAAATCACAAAGGTAATATCAACCGGGGAATAACATATTTTATTTTTTTGAGAGGCCGGAAAAAATGAGCGAATGTACACATGACTGCTCCACGTGCGGAGCGGACTGTGCTTCCCGGAAGCCGGAAAGCCTGCTGGCGCCCCAGAACGCACAGAGCAACGTAAAGAAAGTAATCGCCGTGATGAGCGGCAAGGGCGGCGTAGGCAAAAGCCTTGTGACTTCCCTGATGGCAGTGCTGACGCAGCGCAACGGGATGCAGGCCGCCGTGCTGGACGCGGATATCACAGGGCCATCCATTCCGAAAATGTTCGGAGTCCATGATAAAGCCATGGGCAGTGAAGAAGGCATTTTCCCGGCGGAGAGCCGCACAGGCGTGAAAATGATGAGCCTGAACCTGCTGCTGGAGAACGATACGGATCCGGTGGTGTGGCGCGGAAGCCTGATCAGCGGCACCGTGAAGCAGTTCTGGACGGACGTGCTCTGGGGAGAGGTGGACTACATGTTTGTGGATATGCCTCCGGGAACCGGGGACGTACCGCTGACCGTGTTCCAGAGTCTGCCGGTGGACGGGATTATCGTTGTCACCAGCCCGCAGGAGCTGGTGGGAATGATTGTTGAGAAAGCCGTGAATATGGCAAAGATGATGAATATTCCGGTTCTCGGCGTGGTGGAAAACATGAGCTGGGTTGCCTGCCCGGACTGCGGGAAAAAGATCTATCCGTTCGGGGAAAGCAAAACCGCGCAGGTGGCCATGGAGCATCGGATTCCGCTGCTGGCCCGGCTGCCGCTGGATCCGGCGCTGGCCCGGGAGTGCGATACCGGCGTGATTGAGCTGTTCAATGAAGACTGGATGAATCCGGTGATGGACGCGGTGGAGAACTGTCCGAAACGGATCATTAAGGAGTAAGAGCAGAGGAAAACACATGGCAAAGCAGATCATGAGCGATCAGCTGCAGCGCAGGCAGAGCCGGAACGCGGCGGCGGAACGGCTGATGAACCAGGAGGTTATCCGGAAGCGGCAGATCCGCAGCTGGATCATTCTGGTGGGAGTGATCCTGGCGGTGGTGCTGGGGGTCCACTTTCTGCGCGGATACGGCAAAGGAAAGGAAATCAGCCTGGTGAGCCTGCCCTGCTACGCGAACCAGAGCGTGACGCCTTTCCGGGACGGGCTGATCTACTATGACGGCGCGTCGATTCACCATCTGTCCAGCGGAGGCACGATCCGATGGAGCTTCCCGGCAGGCACCGACATTCATTTCAGCGTGGGGCCGACCCACGTGGCGGTATGGACCGGACGGCAGCTGTACCTGGTGGACCGGAACGGAAACTCCACCTATAACGAAAGCCTGGAAGGCGAGGTGCAGTTCGCCCGGGTCGGGGAGCGGTACGTCGCTGTGGCGGTAGGCGCGGATACGGCGCCGAAGCTCAACATCAAGGACCTGAACGGCGGACAGGTGGACGTGGAAGCGGACGCCTACAGCGGACTGATGCTGCTGGACGCGGGCTTCTTCGGAGACAGGGGCGAATATCTGTGGACGCTGGCGCTGGACGTGTTCGGCACGGCGCCGAACACGGTGCTGAACACCTACCAGGTGGGCAAGATGAATACCGGCGCGGTTTCCCTGGGCGAATCCATGACGTACAAGGTGCTGTATGAGAACGCCCGGCTGCGGGTATTCAGTACGCAGCAGGTTTACACCTACGATTACAAGTGCGTGCAGGATACCAATTCCACGATGCTTGTGTACGGCTGGAAGCTGATTGACTACGAGGTGCCGGAACGGGGAAGGGCGAAGCTGCTGCTGGCGCCTACCAGCCAGACATCCAGCGCGCAGGTGATCAGTGAACTGCGGGTGCTGGAGGGGGACCGGGACAAACGGTATACCCTTCCGGCGAAATGCGTGGGCGCAAACATCTATAGCGGGAACATTTACGCCGTGGCCGCGAATTATGTTTACCGGGCGGATACCGGAAGCCAGCGCTTCTTCGCCTACCGGATTCCGGGAAATATGAACGGAGACACCACGGCGTGCTACGGGATCACAAGCGACGGAAAGATGCTGCTGGCCAGCGGAGAATCCATGTACGCGCTGACGCTTCCGCAGTAATTCGGTGACCTGCGGCCTGCAGTCAGTGACCAGCGGCCGGTGAGCTGTAAAGAAAGGATTTGTAAATCATGGCTAAGGAACAGAAACAGGAATTTGTTACCCACATCACGCCCAGGAGCGAAGACTTTTCACAATGGTATACGGACGTGATCAAGCAGACGGAGCTGTGCGACTACGCGCCGGTGCGCGGATGCATGATTATCCGTCCCTACGGCTACGCCATCTGGGAACGGATTCAGGCGGAGATGGACGCGCGCTTCAAGGAAACCGGAGCGGAGAATGTCTATTTTCCGATGCTGATTCCGGAAAGCCTGCTGCTGAAGGAAGCGGAGCACGTGGAAGGCTTCGCGCCGGAAGTGGCGTGGGTGACGCAGGGAGGCGGCGAAACGCTGCAGGAGCGGCTGGCAGTGCGCCCCACCAGCGAGACCATTTTCTGCTCCATGTATTCCAAGTGGGTGCAGACCTGGCGGGATCTGCCGATGATGTACAACCAATGGTGTTCCGTGATGCGGTGGGAAAAGGCTACGCGGCCCTTCCTGCGGACGAGCGAATTCCTGTGGCAGGAAGGCCACACCATCCATGCCACAGCGGAAGAGGCCGAGGAAGAGACCCTGAAAATGCTGGAAGTCTACCGCGAGGTTGCCGAGGACGTGCTTGCGCTGCCGGTTTATGTAGGCCGCAAGAGCGACAAGGAAAAGTTTGCCGGCGCCCGGGCGACCTATTCCATGGAAGCCATGATGCAGGACGGAAAAGCGCTGCAGGCCGGAACCAGCCATAACTTCGGCACAAACTTTGCCGAAGCCTACGATATCCAGTACCAGAGCAAGGAAGGGAAACTGGAGTACGTCCATGAAACGAGCTGGGGCGTGAGCACGCGGCTGATCGGGGCGATCATCATGACCCATGGGGACGAGCGCGGACTGCGGCTGCCGCCGAAGGTCGCGCCGATCCAGGCGGTGATCCTGCCGATCGCGGCCCATAAAGGCGGCGTGCTGGAGAAGTGCGGTGAAATACAGGAGGAACTGAAGCGGGCGGGAATCCGGGTGAAGCTGGATACGCGGGACACCGTCAGCGCGGGCTTCAAGTTCAACGACTGGGAACTGAAGGGCGTTCCGCTGCGGCTGGAGGTCGGACCGCGGGATCTGGAAAACGGCGTTGTAACCGTTTTCCGCCGGGATACGCTGGAAAAGTTCACGGTACCGCTCGAAGGCATCGCGGCAAAGGTGCAGGAACTGCTGGAGGACGTGCAGAAAACCCTTTACGCCCAGGCAAAGGCCTTCCGGGATGAGCGGACCAGCGAAGTGCATAATATGGACGAGCTGGGCAAGGCTGTGGAGAACGGGTTCGCGAAAGCTATGTGGTGCGGAGACAGAGCCTGCGAGGATGAGATCAAGGACAGGTTCAACGCTTCCTCCAGGAATATGCCCTTTGACCAGGCTGGCGCGAAATTCGGCGATACCTGCGTCTGCTGCGGCAAAAAAGCCGAAAAGGTCATGTACTTCGCAAAGGCGTACTGAGGAGGCGGCAAGTTGAAAATTTACGTGGACGCAATGGGCGGCGATCTGGCGCCGGAAGCGCCGGTTACGGGGGCGCTGAAAGCCCTGCGGCAGTATCCGGAGCTGGAGATTATCCTGGCCGGAAAACTGGACGAGGTGAAGCCTTTCCTGGGAGATTACAGCGACGTGAAAGACCGGCTGACGCTGGAGGAAGCGCCGGAGGTGATCACCAACCATGAAAGCCCGGTGATGGGCGTGCGCAAAAAGGTGAACAGCGCAACCGTGCAGGGGATGCTGAAGGTGCGCAGCGGTGAGGCAGACGGGTTCGTATCCGCGGGCTCCACCGGCGCCACCCTGGCCGGCGGCATGTTCCGGCTGGGCAGAATTCCGGGCGTGGAGCGCCCTGCCCTGGCGCCCCTTATACCGAACGGCAAAAACTATTTCCTGCTGATCGACTGCGGCGCCAACGTGGACTGCAAACCGGAATACCTGGTGCAGTTCGGCGTCATGGGAGACGCCTACATGAAGGGCGTGGTGGGAATGGAGAACCCCCGGATCGGCCTGGTGAACATCGGGGCGGAGGCCGAGAAGGGCAACGCGCTGGTGAAGGAAACCTATCCTCTGATGGAAAAGGCGCCCTATAATTTTATCGGCAACGTTGAAGCTCGGGATATTCCCCTGGACAAGGCGGACGTGGTGGTGACAGACGGATTCGGCGGCAACCTGATCCTGAAGTATACGGAAGGCCTGGCTACGGCGCTGCTCGGGCTGATCAAAAAGGAACTGGTCGCGGACACCCGCGGAAAGATCGCGGGACTTATCGCCAAACCCGCCTTCAAGCGCGTGAAGAAGGCGATGGATTCCGACGAAATCGGCGGTGCGCCGCTGCTTGGCGTGCAGGGAGCGGTGGTGAAGGCCCACGGCTCCAGCAACGGTTACGCTTTCTGCAGCGCTATCGGCCAGTGTATCAAAATGATCGACGGGCATGTTGTGGATATCATCCGCGACGGCATCGGGAAGATCGGCGGCCAGTGACCGGCAGCCGGCGGTGAACAGGTGTTGACTTAATTATTTACAGGAGGGAACAAAAATGGATTTCGAAACTATCAAGGGTATGATCGCGGAACAGCTGAAGGTGAATCCCGATGAGATTAAGCCGGAGAGCCGCCTGATTGAGGATCTGCGCGCGGATTCCGCCAATATCATGGTGATGATCATGGATCTGGAAGACCGCTTCGGGATCACCGTTGAAGACGACCAGATCATGAAGCTGAAGACGGTCGGCGACGTGGCGGCTTACGTGGCGAGCGTGAAAGGCTGAGACGGCACAGCCCATGCAGGAAAAGCTGAAGCGCGTGATGGACGCGCTGGGATACACATTCCGCGACGAAGCGCTGCTTCGCCGCGCTTTGACGCACCCATCCATGGGAAAAGAGGATAACCAGCGGCTGGAATTCCTGGGGGACGCGGTACTGCAGTACATCATGAGCGACCGCCTGTACCGGAACCATCCGGACGACCGGGAAGGATCCCTGACCCATATGCGGGCCCTGCTGGTATGTGAGGCGGCCCTGAGCCAGATCGCGGGGCGGCTGGGCATCGGCGAGGCGCTGCGGATGGACCGGGGCGAGGAGCTGACAGGCGGGCGCACAAAGCCTAGCGTGCTGTGCGACGCTATGGAAGCGGTGCTGGCGGCGGTGTACCTGGACGGCGGCATGGAAGCGGCCCGGAAGGTGGTGGAAGTCCACTGGCCGGAGGAAGGCGAAGTGAGCCGCCCCATGCAGGACAGCAAGGGACAGCTGCAGGAGCTGCTGCAGAAGAACGGCGGAGAAACGCCGACCTACAGCATTACCGGCACAAGCGGGCCGCCGCATAATCCGGTATTCGAGGCGGCAGCGTACCGCGGGGAGCAGGAAATCGGCCGCGGTACCGGAAAGACAAAAAAACAGGCGGAACAGGCCGCGGCGCTGGACGCGCTGAAATTGCTCGGCACCGCGCGCTGACCGGCGAAAATAAAGGAGGATGACTGCATGGCACAGATCAGCATTGACCGGAAGCGGTCCTGCGGGACGATTTCACGCTACATCTACGGACATTTTGCCGAACATCTGGGACGGTGCATCTACGGCGGGATTTTCGTCGGGAAGGACAGCGATATTCCCAACGTAAACGGGATGCGGACGGACGTGGTGAAAGCCATGAAAGCTCTGAACATGCCCGTGCTGCGCTGGCCGGGCGGCTGCTTCGCGGACGAATACCACTGGCGGGACGGAATCGGTCCGCAGGAGAGCCGCAAGCGGATGGTGAACACCAACTGGGGCGGCGTGACGGAGGACAATTCCTTCGGTACGCACGAGTTCCTGGAGCTCTGCCGCCAGGTGGGCTGCGACCCTTATATTACGGGGAATGTCGGCAGCGGCACCGTGAAGGAAATGAGCGAATGGGTGGAATACCTGAACTCTGACGGGGATTCCTCCGTGGTACGCGAACGCCGGGCGAACGGACAGCAGGACAGCTGGGGCGTACGTTTCTGGGGCGTAGGCAACGAAAGCTGGGGCTGCGGCGGACTGATGCGCCCGGAATACTACGCGGATGAGTACCGGCGGTACCAGAATTTCTGCCGGCAGTACGGGGAAAACAAGCTGTACAAGATTGCCTGCGGCCCTTCCGACGCCGATGAAAACTGGACGGAAGTCCTGATGAAGAACGCGGCCTTCTGCATGGACGGCCTGAGCATGCACAGCTACACGATTCCCGGAGGGTGGAACAACAAGAACAGCGCCACAAAGTTTACGAAGGACGACTACTGGGAAACCATCGCTTTTGCGGAGGATATCGAGCGGAAGCTGATGCTGCACGCAAAGATTATGGACCGGTACGATCCGAAGAAGCGGATCGGCCTGGTAATCGACGAATGGGGCACATGGTTCAAGGTGGAGCCGGATACGAACCCGGGATTCCTTTACCAGCAGAACACGATGCGGGACGCCATGGTGGCGGCGGTTTCCCTGGACGCGTTCAACCGCCACTGCGACCGGGTGTTCATGGCGAATATCGCCCAGACGGTGAACGTACTGCAGGCGATCATCCTGACGGAAGGCGAACAGATGGTGCTGACGCCCACGTACCATGTGTTCGACCTGTACAAGGCGCATATGGACGCGAAGGAGCTGGACTGCTTCGTGGAAGCCGGACAGCTGGGCAATGAAAAGTATCAGGTGCCCGGAATTTCCGCTTCCGCTTCCGAGAAGGACGGAAAGGTGACCGTGACCCTGACCAACCTGAATCCCGACGAAGGGGAGGAAGTGCTGGTTTCCCTGCGGGACGAGAAGATTACGGAAGCGCAGGGGCGGATTCTTACCGGCAGGATGGATGAATACAATGATTTCGGCAACGCTCCGCTGAAAGCGGAAAGCTTCACGGATTTCCGGATCCGGGACGGTGCGCTGCTGGTGAAGATGCCGGCGTGCGCCACAGCGGAGATCCGCCTGTGAGCGGGAGCGCCGCGGAAGACGGGCATCCGGTTTGCCGGAAATGCCTGATCGCGGATCTTCCCCGGGGAGCGGAGCTGCGGAAAATCCTGGAAGAGCGGCTGGAACAGATTCCCCCGGAAGAAAAGGTCAGCGACGAGGAATACCGGGCGAGGCTGCGGGAGTGCCGCCGCTGCGGCCAGCTGCACGAGGGTACCTGCGCTGCTTGCGGATGCTATGTGGAGCTGCGGGCTGCCCGGAAGGCAAAGCATTGCCCATTAACAAAAACGTCATAAAATCGTAAAGTTTCCGTTGACATTTCGAAACAGAGAGGGTAAAATAATTCTGTATCGGATGCCAACGGGATTTTTATGCCTTTTTCTAACGGGAGGGAATTCCATGACTCAGCTGAAAAAGAATCTGCTCCGGGGGCTGGCAGCCATGCTGGCGGTTGTGCTTTGCCTGACAGGCGCGGCAGTAACCGGATCCATCGAACCCGCGGCGGCGGAGGAAGAGCAGGAGATCGTTCCCAGCTATCCTTACACCACGGTGACGAAGGTGAAGGTGAACCTGCGGAGAAGCCGGTCCGTGAATTCGGAACTGATTTACCGGATTCCCGCGGGTATGCAGATTACCGTGACGGAGAAGAACGGGAACTGGGTTCATGTGGAATACGGAAAATACAAGGGCTGGCTGCGGGGCGAGTACATCGTCCTGAAAACGGTAAAGAAGATCCGGGTAACGCCTACGCCTACGCCGATTCCGACCCTGACACCGGAGGAGAACGCCGGCGGATATATCATGCTGAAAAAAGGCATGAAAGGCGTGGAAGTGCGCTGTCTGCAGGAAGCGCTGGCGGAACTGGGCTTTCTGAACAGCAGGTTCGCGGCGGACGGTAATTTCGGGGACGCGACAGAAAAGGCGGTGATCGCCTTACAGCAGAAAAACGATTATCCGGATACCGGGCTGGTGGACGCGAACCTGCAGGCTTTCATTTATTCCGGAAAACCCCGGAATTCCAAAGGAAACGCCCAGAAGGTAAATACCGTAAGCCCCGCGGCCGGCGCCACGATCCGGAGAAACAATACGGGAGCCCTGGTGGGCGAACTGCAGCAGATGCTTGCCGGCAAGGGATACTATAAGGGAAAAATCACCAATATTTACGATACGGCCACGATCAGCGCCGTAAAAGCTTTCCAGAAGAAGAACGGCCTGAAGGCGGACGGACTGGCCGGCGCGGAGACCCGGAAGCTGCTGGAGAGCGGCCAGGGACTCGGTCCGAACGATGAAACAACGCCTACGCCGCCCCCCGCGCCGAGCGCGACGCCGGCACCCGCATGGGTTATTCCCGGCGCGAAGGTACAGAACGGATCCGAGGGAGAAGACGCCCGGAACGTGCAGCAGCGTCTGCAGGAACTGGGATACTACCGGGGGAATATCGACGGCAAATTTTTCCGGGCCAGCGTGAACGCCCTTAAAAGCTTCCAGACAAACAACGGCCTGAAGGCGGACGGCGTTGCCGGGAAGGACACCTACGCGGTTTTGTACAGTACCGCCGCGATTCCTTTCCGGGTGCCGGATACGGAAGCGCCCGCAACGGCCGCCCCGACACCCGCTCCCGGTTCAAACCAGGGGAGCACCGTGTGGACAACCCTGCGGAAAGGGATGCGGGGCACGGATGTGAAGCAGCTGCAGGAAAACCTGATCCAGCTCGGATACCTGGGGGGAAAACCGGACGGCGTTTACGGCATACAGACCATGTCGGCCGTAAGGTCCTTTCAGAAAGCCAACCGGCTGACGGCGGACGGAGTGGCCGGCGCGGTGACGCTGAAGATGCTCTACGGCGGCAACGCGAAGCCTGCCGAAAACCAGGGGGAAACAGCCACGCCTGCTCCATCCTCATCCAGCGGTTCCCTGCGTCAGGGGAGCACCGGGACAAGCGTCAAATCCCTGCAGGAAAAGTTGATTGAGCAGGGATATCTGACCGGCAAAGCGGACGGGATTTTCGGCCGGAAAACCCTGGCGGCGGTAAAAGCCTTTCAGAAAGCGAATAAGCTGACGGTGGACGGCATCGCGGGGAACAGGACGCTGCAGACGCTGCTGAATGCCAGCAAGTCCACTCCTGCTCCCGCTGTGACGCCCAAACCTACGGCGACCCCTGCTCCCACACTGGCACCGGGCGGAGGAGATGCCATCGCGGGGAGACCGAATGCCTCCCGCGTGATTTACGCCAACTGGTATACCACGGTAAAAGACGTATGCCGGAAATATCCCTATGCGACGGTATATGACTATACGACCGGGATCTCCTGGCAGATTCACATTTTCTCCCTGGGCGCGCACGCGGACTTTGAACCTGTGACGGCCAACGATACGATGAGGATGCGCCGGGCTTTCGGAGACGAAACAACCTGGAACCCGAAGCCGGTGTGGGTGATCTTCGCGGACGGAAGCGTCTATATGGCGTCGACGCACGACACGCCCCACGGAACATCCCATAATCAGGACAACAACTTCAGCGGCCACGCCTGCCTCCATTTCCCGCGGACGCAGGAGCAGGTAACCGCCATCGGGCCGTATGCCACAAGCCATCAGGAAGCCATTGACGCCGGATGGGCGGCGACCCGGAAGATGGTTTACTGATACGGAAAGAAATCAACGGGACCGGTAAAATATGAGAAAAAAAAGAACTCCGGGAAACCGGGCAAACGAAAAATGCCCCGCCCGCAGGCTGACAGCCCTGCTGGCGGGCTTTGCGTTGCTTTGCGGACTGAGCGCCGGCAGGGCAGAGGGAGAGCTGGATCTGTCGGATCTGCTGGGAAACCTGGATCTGGAGGAGGTTACGATCCGGGATCCTTCGGAGAGCCTGCTGGCTCACGATATTGAATGGCACACCCCGGGTGAAGGCAGTCCGGTGCAGTGCGAACATGAGGATTGCTACTGGAAGCTGCCCATGGGAAGCACGGATGAAGCCGCTGTGTGGAAGGTGCTTACCGCCCCGGTGACGGTGCTGGACGTAAACCAGCGGCATCAGTACAAAGTCCGGAAAGAGCCGGACGGGGACTGCACGGTGTATACCGGAGAGGTTACCGGCGCGAGCCAGGGGGTGCACGTGCTGGAGCGGGGAGAGGAATGGACGCTGATCGAGGCGTATTCCTCCTCGCCGGAGGGTTCCAAAGTCAAGGTTTACGCTGAAAAATTCCAGGGATATGTGGAGACATCCCTGCTGAAGGAAGTACCGGTGGATCAGCAGTATGCCCTCGTCATTGACAAGCAGAAACAGCGGCTGTACGTATATGAGGAAGGGCACCTGCTTTCCACGCTGCTGTGCTCCACGGGGTACTACAATCCGAAAAAGGGAACCAGATGGAATGAAACGCCGGCAGGCGAGTTCCTGTGCATCAGCTGGACGGGAGACTTCTCCCTGAAGAATGATGACGGCGAGATCAACATGTGGTGCAGGAAAGCAATCCGGATCAACGACGGCATCCTGATCCATGAGGTGCCGCAGATGCAGGACAAGGAAGGAAACTGGACCTATGACCAGTGCGAGCGCTTCCTGGGCGAGAAGGCCAGCCACGGCTGTATCCGCGTGCAGCGGCAGGCCAATATCGACGGCGTATGCCACAAATGGCTGTGGGAGCATCTGAGCGACGGCGTTTCGCGGGGCAAGGCGCCGACGAAGGTCATCATCTGGGACGACGCGGGGCGGACGCTGGGTTATCCGGATGACATGCTGGTGCTCTACTATAATCCCAGCAAGCACGCACAGTATTACCATGCGACGCCTACCTGCTCCACCTACGTCCTGGACAACGGAACTCATCCGACGATGGAACCGTTCCACTACGGACAGCTGGGCGAAAGCCCGTTCAGCCGCCTGAAACCCTGCCCGCGCTGCTGTCCGGAACCGAGAAAAGATGTCATCGACGAACTGAACGAGGAAAACAACCGGTAAATATACAACCGAAAACATGGATCGGAAGAACCGGCCTGAGGCCGGTTTTTCCTGTATTCTGCCGGCATACCAGATGAAACATTGCCTTCAGGGCTGAAAATGATAAAATGGCGGAAGAGGAAAATACTCAAAAATAACATATCCTCTGGAGGTTAATATGTTCAGATTCCGGAAACAGCTGATATCCCTGATTTGCGCGCTTGCCATGCTGCTGTGCGAACTTCCTGCGTATACTCGCGCGGAAGAAGGTATTCCGCAGGGAACAAATACCGCACAGGAGGAGACGGACATCGGATTTGAGGAGGAAGAGCCGGAAATCGAGGAATATGTGACAGAAACGGCCACAGAAGCGGATTTAATCGAAGAAGAATACGGAGACGGCGAACCCACGGAAGAAGAATCCGCGGAAGAGGAGCCCGAAGAGGAAGAACCGGAAGAGGAATTCCCGGAAGCAGAGCCGGAAGAGGAAGCGGAGGAGGCGTGGCCGGAGGACGGCGAATTCGCGGAAGAGGAACCGGAAGACGGGGAAGCTGCAGAGGAAGAAGAAGCCGAGGAAGAGGCCGCGGACGGGGAAGATACGGAAGAGCCGGAAGAACTGAATCCGGACGCCGAAGTGGAGGAACCGGCCGAGGATTTCAATGATTCGGAGCAGGGCGAAACCGAATTTCCGGCTGATATGCCCATGTTTATACAGGACCAGGAGAGCAGCACGACCGAAACGAAAACCATGAAGGCGCCCAAGCCGGTTGTAGGCTATTATCCCGGTGTGAAGAAACCTGTCATTTACGCCGCATGGACGGACGCGCTGGCCAGTTTCAGCAATATATCCGCCTATGAGCTGCAGCGCCGTACGGACGGCGGGAAATGGGAAACCGTCGCCACGCGGAAACCGTCCTCCTACAAACCGGCGGGGAACAATGACGGGCTTTTTGAATACAATGATTACAAATTCACGGAAGGACATGTATACGATTACCGTGTCCGGGTTCTGAAATCAAAAAAGGTCAGAGCGGTATCGGACGTCAGCCGTGTATCCGCGCTGAAGATGAGCAAGGTGACGGTTAAAGAATCAGGCAAGGGATATCCGAGAATCGAATGGACAAAGGTGGACTGGGCTACGGGTTATTATATCTACCGGAAACAGGATACCCAGAGCGCGTATTCATCGAAACCCTACAGGACGATTACAAAAGGAGCGACAGCCGCGTTTACGGATACCAAAGTTTCGGACGGAAAATCATATGATTACCTGGTTATTCCTTTCCGCAAGCTGAAGGGAAACCGGTACGCCGGCACATACAGCAACGCGGTGAACTTCAGGTATACCGCTGCCGCCTCATTGAAGACGCCGGTCATTCAGAAAATAGCGCAGAATAATACCGGCGTAAGCATCCAGTGGAACGAGATCAGCGGCGCGACGAAATACGAAGTATACGCGAAGAAAGACGGGATGAAGGACTGGAAGCTTGCCGGCACGGTGAAGAAGACAGGCTTTACCCACAAAACAAACGCGACCAGAAAAGGATCCGGAGTATACATCCAGTACAGAGTTCGGGCAATCGGAAAATCCGGAGCCAGGAGTGAATTTTCCAAGGCGGATAAAGTATACCGGCTGGCGTCCCCCGGCGTCGTGAAGCTGAGCAAGAGTTCCACGGAGGACAAGGTGATCGTCAGGTGGAATCAGGTGGCGGGGGCGGAAGAGTATTTTGTTTACTACAAACAGACCGGAGCGTCAAAATACAAAGTAATGAAAGTCAGCGGGGATCAGACCAAAACGGCTATTTCCGTGACAAGCCACAAGGAATACGAAGCATATGTGAAAGCCGCCGGCAAGGGTTTCAGGAGCCAGCGGACCGAGATCAGCCATATTACGCCCGTATGGTATTATGTTTTTGTAGTCGGTGAATCGGATTATTCAAGAGCGGAAGGATGCCAGAATCTGAGCAGCCCGAAGTTTGACCTGCCGGCACTGGAAAAGATCTTTTCAAAACAGACAAAGAAAATCAAGATGGTCATGAACGCGTCCCAGTCAGAGGTATACAGCGGGATTACGTCCGCATTCGGGAAAGCGGGGCCCAACAGCGTATGTATTTTTGTCTGGATCGGGCACGGCGTTGTGCGGAGCGGTGAAAAGTGGGCCGGCGCGCTGTGTACAACGGACGGTAAATATATCCGTCCGGCGGAGCTGAAAAAACACATGGATTCAAAAGTGAAGAGCAACCATGTGGTGATCCTGCTCGGTTCCTGCGGCTCCGGCGCTTTCATTCATCATACGACGGGAACAGAGGTTCTGACCGGGGAGAATGTCCGTGCGGGCGCGGAAGCGGACATGGGCACGGAAGCGATTACGGATACGATTATAGCAGCGAATGTCAGCACGGAAGCGGAAGTGAGCGCGGATCCGGAAGCGCAGCCGGACGCGGACGCTGAAGTGGAAGAATTCAACAATAACTTTATCAACACGTTCAGGGAGGACGAGAACGCCAACAAGGCGGGCGAGTTCAACAACAGCAGGAAGTATACCATTATTTCCGGCGCCGAGGTGGACGAAGCGGGAAGTGAGAGATACTGGTACAATTTTATTCCGACCAATGTCATCAATGCCCGCAACAATCCGATTCACGCGCTTTGCTGCGCGGGCGGATACGATTACTGCAACGACCGCGGCGAGCACGTCGGCTGGATTACTGTCAGAAGCGACAGCAACGGGGACAGGATGGTCTCTGTCAGGGAAGCGTACCAGTACGCAAAGACGCTTGTTGAAAGTCATATGCAGTTCTGGTCCAGCGAACCGAATCTGATCCTGTTCCAGCTGGGAGACTGACGGATACAGAAAACGCCGGATTTCCGAGACGGAAATCCGGCGATACTTTTTTGACGGAACCGATATCCCGCGGCTTACAGCAGCGGGATGTTCGCGTTATGGCAGGCCCGCTGCACTTCCTCGGGCCAGAGGGAAGCCTGGACCTCTCCCACATGAGCCTTGCGGAGGAAATAGACGCACATGCGGCTCTGGCCGATACCGCCGCCGATGGTCTGGGGCAGTTCGCCGGCAAGCAGCGCCTTCTGGAAGGGCAGCTCCGCCCGCTCCTCGCAGCCGCGGATTTTCAGCTGCTTCATAAGCGTTTCCGGATCCACGCGGATGCCCATGGAGGAAACCTCCAGGGAGATATCCAGCAGGGGATCGTACAGCAGAATATCGCCGTTCAGGGACCAGTCGTCATAGTCCGGGGCACGGCCGTCATGGATTTTTCCGCTTTTCAGGGCGCCGCCCACCTGCATCAGGAATACGGCGCCGTATTCCTTCGCGGCCATGTATTCCCGTTCCTTGGAGGAAAGATCCGGGTAACGGTCCTCCAGTTCCTGGGTCGTGACGAAGGAAATCTGATCCGGCAGCTCCGGACGGATATGCGGATAATGGGCGCAGACGAAGCCTTCGGTTTTCCGCAGGGTCAGATAGATGCGGCGGACGATGTCCTTCAGGAAGCTTTCATTGCGCTCGGAGGGAGCCATGATCCGCTCCCAGTCCCACTGGTCCACAAAGATCGAATGGATATTGTCCGTCACTTCGTCCCGCCGGATGGCGTTCATATCGGTATACAGGCCTTCTCCGACGGAAAACCCGTAGGTTTTCAGGGCCTGCCGCTTCCATTTGGCCAGGGAATGCACGATTTCAACCTGCTGGCCGGTTTCCTTCACATCGAAGGAGACAGGGCGCTCCACACCGTTCAGATTATCGTTCAGGCCGGATTCGGGCGTGACCATGATGGGCGCGGAAACACGGGTCAGATTCAGGGCCCTGGCCAGCTCCGTTTCAAAGAAGTCCTTGACGAGCTTGATGGCGATTTCCGTATCCCGCAGATCCAGCACGGGATTGTAATTCTTCGGAATGATCAGATTCATTTTGCATTCCTCCTGAAAAAAACTAAAGTCAGTTTACCACCGGAACCGGGAAGAGAAAAGCATTTCTTATGTACTCAGTGCCGGGGCGGCTCTTGACACTGCCCTGAAAACATGAGAAACTGTGCGGAGCGGAGGGGCGGAGCCTCTTCGCTGCAAGGTGTTTTTGGCGATCTGAGATCGTCAGCGCGAAAGGAAGAACAAGTCCCGCTCCAAGGGACTTGGGCGACCATTGAGCGAACGGAGGATTATATGGAAAAGAAGTACCTGCTGATCATCGGCCTGGGAAATCCCGGGGACAAATACGCCCATACGCGCCACAACGCGGGGTTTGAGGTGATCGGCCTGCTGGAACAAAAGTACGGGGTGCGGCTGCGGAAAAAGATGCTGCAGCCCTGGGCGGAAGCGGAATGGACGGACGGGGTGCGGAAGGTTATCCTGTGCAAGCCGCTGACCTATATGAACAACAGCGGCGAGGCGGTGAAGAAGATTTCCGCCCGGTACGGGGTGAAGCCGGAAAACACCCTGATCATATACGACGACATAGACCTGAAGCCGGGCGCGGTCCGGATGCGGGCATCGGGCGGCGCGGGAACCCATAACGGGATGCGGAGCATCGTGGCGGAAACAGGAAGGGAAGATTTCCCGCGGATCCGGGTAGGCACCGGGGATCGGCCGAAGGGGGAAGACCTTGTTTCATGGGTGCTGGGACGCCCGGGTCCCGAAGAGCAGCCCCGGATGGCGGAAGCCTTCGAAACAGCGGCGGAATGCGCGGCGGAATGGGCGGAAAAGGGAATTGACGCCGCCATGCGCCTGTGTGCGGAACGGAAAGTCAGCGGCTGATAAGGATCCTTCGCGCTGCCCGGGAGTGACACGGACGGTCAGCGGCATGATACATGATAAGAAAGGTAATGATACATTGCTGGATTCAATAAAGATTCCCGGAGAGGAGGCGCTGCTTGCGGCAGCGCCCGGCGAAACGGTTGCCCTGACGGGCGTCAACGCGACGCTGGCTGCGGTGCTTGCCTGCCGCGCGGCGAAGGCCGGAAAGAGAACCCTGCTGATCACGGAGAACGACCTGAAAGCTTCCAGGGCGGCGGACGACGTGCGCCAGCTCACAGGGGAAGCGGCCTTTCTTCCCGGCGGCGAAATTGACCTGACAAGGGCGGCCGGGAGCCTGGAAAACAGCTGGCGGCGGCTGGAAGCACTGAGCGCGGTGGCCTCGGGCGGAGTCCGCGTGCTGTGTACCGGCGCCGAAGCTATGGCGCAGCGGATGGGCCGGCCGGAACCTTTCCGGGAGATTATGCTGACGCTGCGCCCGGGAGACCGGATCGCCCCGGCGGAGCTGTCACGGCGGCTGAGCCGGATGGGATACGAGCGGGTCGGCATGGTTGAAGGCAAGGGACAATTCGCCCTGCGCGGCTCGATCCTGGACGTATATCCTCCGGCATTAAGCCAGGGGATCCGGATGGAGTTTTTTGACGACGAGATTGACAGCCTGCGGGAGTTTGACTGTATCAGCCAGCGGAGCCTGAACGCCGCGGAGCAGGCGGTCCTGGCGCCGGCCTGCGAAGCGCTGCTGGAGGAGGACGCGTATCCCGCCGCGGCGGAACGGATGCGGAAAGCACTCGGGGAGGAAGGCGGCCGGAAGCAGCCGGTGAACCTGATGCCGGAACTGCCGGAACTGCCGCCGCTGCCCGAGGATGACGAAGATGACGCAGCACTGTTTGACAGGGTGGTCGCGCCCGCGGTGAAGGAAGCGGGATACAGGGCAGCGGAAACCGCGGAAACAGAACGGCGCATGAACCGCCTGCTGGAGGACGCGGACAGCCTGGAAGCCGGAATCCCTTTCCGGCGGACACGGGCATGGATCACGGTGCTGACGGATGAGACCGCGACCGTATGCGACTGGTTCCGTCCGGACCTGATTCTGCTGTGCGAACCGGACCGCCTGCGGACGCGGATTGAAGAACGGATCTGCGGGTTCGCAGAGGATCTGGCTTCCGCCGTCGCCAGGGGCGAAGCTGTGAACGGGCAGGAAAACCTGCTGGCAGACTGGGACACCGTGCGCCGGGAGATGGGGGATGTTCCCGCCGGCGTGCTGACAGAAATGCTGCTCGGGCTCGGCGGGATCCGGCCGGATACGGTGGTCAATACGGAAGGGACCGGAATTCCGGGGTACGGCGGGCAGATCCGCACGCTGAAAAATGACCTGACGGGCTGGAAAACCGCCGGATTCCGGATCTATCTGCTCTCCGGCGGAAGCTCCCGGGGGAAACGGCTGGAGGAAAGCCTGCGGGAACTGGGGGAAAGCGCGGAATTCAGCGAGCAGCCCCGGGAGGCGGAACCCGGAAAGGCTGTCATCCTGCCCATGACGCTGCGGAACGGGTTTATCCTGAAGAAAACCGGGACCGTGGTGGTGTCCGACGCGGATATCTGGGGCGAGGGATACCGGAAGAGCAAGAGCCGGAAATACTCCGGGGAGAGGATTTCCACCTTCACGGACCTGAAGGTCGGAAACTATGTGGTTCATGAAGACCACGGCGTCGGTATCTACCAGGGTATGACCCGGATCCAGAGCGAAGGTACCTGGCGGGACTATCTGCTGATTCAATATGACGGGAATGACAAGCTGTATGTGCCGGTGGAGCAGCTGGAACGGGTCCAGCGGTATATCGGCAATCCCGGACAGACACCGAAACTGAACCGCCTGGGCGGCGGGGAATGGGCACGGCAGAAAGGCAAAGTCAAGGAAAGCCTGAAGGCGATGGCGTTTGACCTGAAGGCGCTGTATGCCGAGCGGAGCCGGGAAACAGGATACGCCTTCGGACCGGATACAGCGTGGCAGCGGGAATTTGAGGACGAGTTTCCGTGGGAGCTGACAGTCGATCAGGCGCAGAGCGTGCGGGAGATCGCGGCGGACATGGAAAGCCACCGGAATATGGATCGCCTGCTTTGCGGCGATGTGGGCTACGGCAAGACGGAGGTGAGCCTGCGGGCAGCCTTCAAGGCGATCGCGGACAACAAGCAGGCGGCGCTGCTGGCACCTACCACCATCCTGGTCCAGCAGCACTACAATACCGTGGTGAAGCGGTTCCGTAACACGGGGGCGCGGGTGGACTACCTGAGCCGGTTCCGGACCCCGAAGGAGCAGAAGGAAATACTGGCAAGGCTGGCGGCCGGGGATATCGACATGATCATCGGAACGCACCGCCTGCTGGCAAAAGACGTGAAATTCAAGGACCTGGGACTGCTGATCGTGGACGAGGAGCAGCGCTTCGGCGTAGCTCACAAAGAAACCATCAAAAATATGAAGCGGCAGGTGGATGTGCTGACGCTCAGCGCGACGCCGATTCCGCGGACGCTGCATATGAGTATGACCGGTATCCGGGATATGAGCGTGCTGGAAACGCCCCCGGAGGACCGGATCCCGGTGCAGACGGTGGTGACAGAGTATTCCGACGCTCTGATCCGGGACGCGATTCTGCGGGAGCTGAGCCGGGGCGGACAGGTGTATTTCCTGTACAACCGGGTACGGAGCATCGCGGCATTCTACGAGCGGCTCCGCGCGCTGGTGCCGGAAGCTCACATCGGCGTGGCGCACGGGCAGATGCGGGAGCACCAGCTCGAGGACGTGATGATGGATTTCTACGCGGGAAATTATGACGTGCTGCTGTGCACCACGATTATTGAGAACGGGCTGGACGTGCCCGGGGCCAATACGCTCATTGTATTTGACGCGGACCGCTTCGGCCTGAGCCAGCTGTATCAGCTGCGCGGCCGGGTGGGCCGGAGCAACCGCCAGGCGTACGCGTACTTTACCGTGCGGACGGACAAGATTCTGACGGAGACTGCCCAGCAGCGGCTTTCCGCGATCCGGGAATTCACAGAGTTCGGCGCCGGCTTCCGCATCGCCATGCGGGACCTCGAGATCCGGGGTGCCGGAAATATTCTGGGACCGGAACAGCACGGACATCTGGCCGCGGTGGGCTATGACATGTACTGCAGGCTGATGGAGGAAACGCTGGCGGAGGTGCAGGGCAGACGGGAAACGAGAGATCTGGAAACCCGCGTGGACCTGCGGGTGGACGCGTTCCTGGGTACGGATTATGTGGCGGAAGAAAAACAGCGGATGGAGATGTACAAGCGGATCGCTTCCGTCGTAACGGATGAGGAACGGGCGGATGTGACGGACGAACTGATCGACCGTTACGGCGAACTGCCGGTCCAGACGGAAACCCTGCTGGATGTGAGCCAGCTCCGGGCTTTGTGCAACCGGGTCGGCGTCAGCGTCGTCAGCAGGGGAAAGGAAGGCCTGTCCATGAAGCTGGACGAGCGGTACGTTCCGGACGCGAAGGTGTTCCTGCAGGCGATTGCGGAGACGGACGGCAGGCTTTCCCTCACCGCCCGGGCGCCTTTCCGGCTGATGCTGAAGGTTGACGCGCAGAAAGACGCGGAGCTTGTTACGGAAGGGCTGAAGGTGATGCGGAAACTGTGCCGGCGGGTGAATGAACTGCTGGAGGAACAGAAGGCCGCGGAAGAACCGAAGGCGGAAACCGCCGCGGAGTGACGGCGCGGTCCGGCACAAAAGCCGGCAGGAACAACAGGGATAAATCCACAGAAAAAGGAGACATGCTTTGATGAAACGCTGCTGGCCATGGCTGACAGCCCTGGCGGTGCTCATTGCGGACCGGATTACGAAAATCCTGGCACCCGGGATTCCGGAAGGCGGAACGGTGCTGATTTCCGGCGTGGTGGGTCTGCGCTACGCCGAGAATACCGGTATCGCTTTTTCCCTGCTGAACGGATATCCGCGGCTTCCCGGGGTGTTCAGCCTGGCGGTGATCATCGCGGCTTTTCTGTACCTGCGGAAAAAGCAGCTGCATCCCCTGAGCCTTGCCGGCCTGATGATGATGCTGGGCGGCGCCGCTGGAAACATGATCGACCGGCTCTGGTTCGGATATGTTCCGGATATGATTGAATTCCTGTTTGTCCGTTTTGCCGTTTTCAATGTGGCGGACGCCTGCCTGTGCGCGGGATGCGCGCTGGTGATGATCCGTCTGCTGTTCATCAAACAATGACTCACCGGCCGCAATGAAAGGAAAGCTATGGAAGAAAAAGTTATTCAACTGATCACCGACGGGCGGCGGCTGGATGTGCAGCTCAGCGAGGCCGCGGAGATCAGCCGGAGCCGGGCGGCGGCGCTGATGGAGGAAGGGTTTTGCCTGCTGGCGGGGGAACCATGCCGGAAGGCGGGTACGAAGCCCCCGGCGGGGCGGGAAGTGATCCTGACGATTCCCGCGCCGAGGGATCCCGTGCCGCAGGCGGAGGATATCCCGCTTGAGATTCTTTATGAGGACGCGGATCTGGCGGTGGTGGTAAAACCACGGGGGATGGTGGTGCACCCCGCGGCCGGGCACAGCGGCGGGACGCTTGTGAACGCGCTGCTGGGGAACCTGGACGAGCTCAGCGGCATCGGGGGAGAAAAGCGGCCGGGGATTGTGCACCGGCTGGACAAGGATACCAGCGGCGTCATGATGGTGGCGAAGAACGATGAGACGCAGGCGGAACTGAGCAGGATGCTGAAGGACCGGGAAATCGAAAAGCATTACCTGGCGCTGACAGAAGGCGTCATGAAGGAAGACGCGGGCACCGTGGAAGCTCCGATCGGCCGGAGCAAAAAAGACCGGAAAAAGATGGCGGTGGATCCGGACGGGCGGGAAGCGGTGACGGAATGGAAAGTGATTGCCCGGGGAAGGGAATGCACCCTGCTGGATGTACATATCCTTACCGGGCGGACCCATCAGATCCGGGTGCATATGCGGAGCATTCAGCACCCGGTATGCGGGGATCCCCTGTACGGATACGAAAAGGGCGCAAAGGTGCCCTGCCTTATGCTTCACGCAAGGAGCCTGAGTTTCGCTCATCCGCGCACTCACGAAAAAATGACCTTTCAGGCGCCCCTGCCCGGGGATTTCCTGAAAGGTCTGAAAAGCAGCGGGATCAGTTTTACAGATTCATGTCCGTGAGGCAGCGGTCCAGCGCGTCCTCCACGGTGGGCATGGGCCCGAATCCCTGAGGCAGTTCCCCGGTCATCCGCAGATTCAGCGGACGGCGGAGGGAACCGGGAAGATCGGCGGTGGCTGTGGGAATAATCCTGCAGGCATTGCCGGTTTTTTTCATGATCAGGGAAGCAAATTCGGCCCGGGAGTAGTAGCCTTCATTCCGGGCGTGCCAGATGCCGTATCTGTCGGTAGCGATCAGATCGCAGATCAGGCGCGCCAGATCCTTCGCGTATGTGGGGGAACCCACCTGATCCGAGGATACCAGGAGAGATTTCTTTTCATGCGCGGCTTTCAGCAGCGGCCGGAGGAAATCCCGTTTTCCGGTGCCGTAGATCCAGTCCGCGCGGACAATATAATACCGGGTCAGCAGGGAACGCACCGCGTCCTCCCCCTGGACCTTGCTCATCCCGAAGACGTTCTTCGGGCCGTAGGCGTCGGAGACGGCGAAGGGCTGGTTTCCGGTGCCGGGAAAAACCTGCGGCGAGGAAAGGTAAAGCATCTTTGCGCCTGCTTTAACCGCCGCGCGGGCCATGGTAAGAGTGCCGAGACCGTTCATGGCGGCGCACTGTTCCGGCAGGGATTCCGCTTTGTCCGCGTCGGTATAGCCGGCACAGTGAACGATGACGTCCGGAGCGTAATTCTGCACGAGCGCGAAGACGGATTCGGCGTCGGCAAGGTCCAGTTCAGGCGCATCCACGCCAAGGCACTGAACGCCGCGCTCCTCCAGCCGGCGGACAATTTCGTTTCCGGGCAGGCCGGCGGAACCGGTAACCAGAACTTTCATGCTTTTTCTCCTTCCGATCGAAACAGGCAGGAAAGGCTGAATGAAAGCGGTCATGTTTATGACCGCTTTCGTTCAGCCGACAAATTCATGATAGATCGCGTGAATGGTCGCTTCGAAATCGCTGTCATTGACGCCCACGATAATGGACAGCTCGCTGGAGCCCTGGTCGATCATGCGGACGTTGATCCGGGCGCGGCTCATGGCGCTGAACAGCCGGGCAGCGGTACCGCAGTTATGCACCATGCCGCGGCCGACCGTGGCGATAATGGACAGGTTGTCGCTGACAGTGACGCTGCCGCTGCCTTCCACGAGCTTTTCAATTTCGCTGATCACCTGGCTGCGGTGCGGCTCGAAAACGGAGCTTTGCACAACAACACACATGCTGTCGATACCGGTGGGCATATGTTCGAAGGAAATTCCCTCGTTTTCCAGCACCTGGAGCACTTTGCGGCCGAAACCAACTTCGCTGTTCATCATGTTTTTTTCAACGCTGATGACGCTGTAACCCCTGTGGCCGGCAATACCGGTGATGGTGGGAACGGTTACTTCATGAGGCGCGTTTCTGCTGATCATGGTGCCGGGATGATAGGGCTTGTTGGTGTTGCGGATATTGGTTGGAATGCCGGCGCGGTGCACCGGGAACATCGCGTCCTCATGGAGTACGGAAGCGCCCATATGGCTCAGTTCCCGCAGCTCCTTGTAGGTGATGGAGGAGATCTCCGCCGGGTTTTTGATAATGCGGGGATCCGCCATCAGGAATCCGGACACGTCCGTCCAGTTTTCATACACATCGGCGTTCACAGCCCGGGCAACCAGCGCGCCGGTGATATCGCTGCCGCCGCGGGAGAAGGTGCAGACCTCCCCGTTCCGCCGCGCGCCGTAGAAGCCGGGCACAACGGTGGATTCCCCGTCCGCCAGGAGCGCGGACAGCTTCTGCTGGGTCGCCTCGTCGTCCAGGACTCCTTCATCGGTGAAGACAATGCCTTCCGCCGCGTCCAGGAACCGCCAGCCCAGGTAATCCGCCATCAGCAGGCCGCACAGGTATTCACCGCGGCTGGCGCACCAGGCACGGCTTTTGCCGGAAGCGATCCCGTCCTCCACTTCCTGCAGCTTCGAGGAAATATCCACTTTCAGATGCAGGCCCCGGGCGATGGATTCATACCGTTCGCGGATTTTGGCAAACTCATCGGTAAAAGGCTTGCCATCGCTTTTCAGGGTATGGCAGAGATAGAGGAGGTCGGTGACCTTCTCATCGTCGGAGGTGCGCTTTCCGGGCGCACTGGGGATCAGGTAACGGCGTGTTGGCTCCAGCTCCAGGATGCTCCGGACTTTCCGGAACTGTTCGTCACTCGCCAGAGAGCTGCCGCCGAATTTGGTTACAATACATTCAAGCACGGGATTCCCTCCAAATTATCCGTGTTCGGCGCAATCGCAATGCACCAATCTATATAATAAATCCGCAGGGTACAGGTTGTCAAACCATGATCCCGCAAAAAGGCGGGAGTTAAAGTGGCAAACTTCCCGCAGATATGGTATTGTATAGAAAAAATACCGGGAACGGCCGGTACGATGATCAGGCGCTGTTACACCGCTGCAGCGCCCGGGATACGGATGAATCACGGCAGCGAAGGAGGAACCGCATGGAAAAACTGGAAGCCGGGATACTGGGGACTGTTTTCCGCAACGAGGAAAACGGATGGACCGTGCTGTCCGTGCGGACGGGGCGGAACGAGTTTACCGTTGTCGGCACCCTGCCGGAGCTGAGCCCCGGGGAACAGGCGGTATTTACCGGGGAGTGGACGGAACACAGGACCTACGGACGGCAGTTCCGGTGCGTTTCCTGTGAAATTCAGACGCCTACGACGCTGCTGGGCATTGAACGGTATCTGGGAAGCGGTCTGATCCGGGGAATCGGACCGGCCACTGCCGTACTTATCGTGCGGCAGTTCGGGGAGGAGACGCTGGCGGTGCTTTCGGAGCATCCGGAACGGCTGACGGAAATTCCCGGCATCGGCCAGAAACGGATGGCGATGATTTCCGAGAGCTTCCGGGAGCACCAGGGAGCGCGGAAAGCGATGATCTTCCTGCAGAGCTACGGGATTCCCGCGGCGCTGGCGGTGCGCATCGGAAAATACTACGGGGACCAGACGCCGGAGATCGTACGCGAAAATCCCTACCGTCTGTGCGATGACCTGGAAGGCGTGGGATTCCGGACGGCGGACCGGATCGGGATCGCGCTGGGGGTGGCTCCGGACAGCGACAACCGGGTGCGGTGCGCGATGAAATACATCCTGCGGGATACTTCAGCTTCCTCCGGCCATGTTTATCTGCCGGAGGAGGAGCTGTGCAGGAACTCCGCGGCGCTGCTCCAGGTTCCCCGGGAGCTTTGCGAGCGGGCGCTGACATCCCTGCTGCTTGCTTCCGCGCTGATCGCGGAAGCGGACGAGGAGGGCAGCCGCCGCATTTACCTGCCGGAATACTGGCGGGCGGAGCAGGAGACGGCCCTTCGGATCCATGAGCTGATGTGCGCCGGCCGGCCGGACAGATTCGCCGGCGCGGTGAAGGCTGTCGCCTCCTTTGAGAAGCAAAAGGGAATCCGCTTTTCACGGAACCAGCGGGACGCCATCGTGCAGGCGCTGGAAACGGGGGTATTCGTGATCACCGGCGGTCCGGGGACCGGGAAAACCACGATTATCAACTGCATCCTGGAGCTGCTGTCCGGGGAGAATAAGGTGCTGCTCTGCGCTCCGACAGGCCGGGCGGCCAAGCGCATGACGGAGGCAACCGGCGCTGAGGCGAAGACGATTCACCGCCTGCTGGAATACGGAGGAGAGGAAGGCACCTTTTCCCGGAACAGCGAGAACCCCCTGGAGGCGGACTGTATTATTGCCGACGAGGCGTCCATGATCGATCTGATGCTGATGCGGTCCATGCTGCGGGCGATTCAGCCGGGCACCCGCCTGATACTGGTGGGGGACGCGGATCAGCTGCCCAGCGTGGGGGCCGGGAACGTGCTGGGGGATATTCTGGCCAGCGGCGCGGTGCCCTGCGCGAAGCTTACGGATATTTACCGGCAGAGCGAAACCAGCCGGATCGTCATGAACGCGCATCTGATCAACCGGGGAGAAATGCCGCTGCTGAACGAAAAGGATACGGATTTCTTCTTTGAACGCAAAGCCACATACGCAGATACCGCGCAGTCCGTACTGGCGCTGGTGACCCGCCGGCTGCCGGCGTACCTTGGCTACGCAGCGAAGGATACGGCCTCGCTTTCGGTGCGCAATATCCAGGTGCTCGCGCCCGCACGGAAAGGGGAATGCGGCGTCAATTCGCTGAATATCCTGCTTCAGGAAGCGCTCAATCCATCCGCGCCGGGAAAGCCGCAGATCACCTGGGGGGAGACCCTTTTCCGCCTGGGGGACAAGGTGATCCAGACAAAAAACGACTACAGGATCGAGTGGGTCCGGGAAACCCCGGCCGGCCCGGAGGAGGGAAGCGGCGTTTTTAACGGCGACGTGGGCTTCATTACCGCGGTGGATCCTGAAAACAGCACCCTGACCGTACTCTTTGACGAAGAGAAGGAAGTGGTGTACGAAAGCGCGGACCTGGAATCTCTGGAGCCGGCGTACTGCCTGTCGGTACATAAATCCCAGGGAAGCGAATTCCCGGTGGTGGTGATGCCGGTGATCGGCGGGCCGCCCATGCTGCTGACCCGGAACCTGCTTTATACAGCCATGACCCGGGCACGGGAACTGGTGGTACTGGTGGGAAGCGAGGAGATCATCCGGCGCATGGTGGAAAACGACCATGTGGCCCGGCGATACACCACACTGGCGCTGCGGCTGCAGGAAACGGAGGCGCTGGGAAGATGAAGGGGGAATACCTGTACGGCGGCTGGTTTGCCTTCCTGCCGCGGGTGAAAGCCTTTCTGCTGGAGACGGTGTTTCCGGAGCATGCCGTATGCCGCGTCTGCGGGAAGATCACGGAGGGTGGCATACTCTGCGGCGCGTGTGAGGACAGGCTGCAGACGGACGGAATGGCCTACGCTTGGGACCGGGAGGAGCTTGAACCGGACCTGGACGCGTATACGCTCCGTCCTCACGCCGGGGTGGCGCGGCAGCTGGTGCTGCGGCTGAAGCATCATGCGGAAAAATGCGCTGCGGAGAAACTGGCGGATCTGCTGCTGCCGGTTCCGGAACATATCCGGTTTGCCCCGGATACGGTGGTTACCTGGGTGCCCATGCCGGAAAGCCGGCGGATGGAGCGGTGCATCGACCACGGACAGGTGCTGGCGGAAGCGGCGGCGGAGCGGCTGAACCTGCCCTGCCGGAAACTGCTGAACCGGCTGGAAACCCGGGAAAAACCTCAGGCAAGGCTCGGGCAGAAAGCCCGGGAGGCGAACCTGGCCCGGGCGTTCCGGCCCGCGGAGGAATCCGGCTGCCCGGTACTCCTGGTGGATGACGTGCTGACCACGGGTACGACGGCGCGCCGCTGCGCGGAAGCACTGCGGGCCGGCGGCGCCCGGGAGATTACCCTGCTGGCGTTTACGCGGGCGATGCCCGGATATATATCGGAAGCCGAAAATGCCCGGAAAACGGAGGCAAAAATCATCCGCAGGGAACGCCGCGGGAAGCTGTGAGGCAGAATCGGGGATTGTCTTTCAGGCGGCGGTTTGATATAATTATCCGAACAAATGAAACGGGGAGTGGCGCGTATGAATTACATGAGAATCCTGCTCATCTACATGGCGGCAGCAATGACGCTGTCTGTGCAGAGCACATCCGCGCCGAAGGAGACCCCGACGCCGGCGCCGGCGGAAACGGCGGTTGTTGAGACGGCCGGGATTCCCGCCGAAACCACGGCGATTCCCACAGCGGCGGTGACGCCGGCAGGAGCCAGCGAGACGCCCCGCCCGGTGCCGCAGATTACACCGAACAAAAAATACAGAAATCTGAGCAGGAAAGACAAGGGCAAGGAAGTCAGGCAGCTGCAGGAGCGGCTGATTGAACTGGGGTACCTGCCGGAGGGATCCGCGGACGGGGTGTACGGCAACCAGACCGCGAAGGCCGTACGTTCGTTCCAGTATTACAACGGACTGACGCAGGACGGCATTGCCGGCAAGCGGACCCAGACCTATCTGTACGAGAATCCGGATGTGAATCCGTATCCGACTCCCACACCGGAACCTACAGCTACGCCGGAACCTACACCCGCGCCGACACCGGTTCCCACGAACACGCCCGCACCGACACCGGAGGAAATTCCGACGGCAACGCCGACAGAGGTTCCGACAGAAGCACCGACGGAAGTTCCGACCGAAGCACCGACCGAGGCGCCGACAGAAGCACCGACGGAAGCACCGACGGAAGTTCCGACTGAAGCACCGACCGAGGCGCCGACAGAAGCACCGACGGAAGCACCTACGGAGGTCCCCACGGAAACGCCCACGGCAGCGCCGACCGAAGCGCCTACTCCGGAACGGACCGCAGGCGCGCCGGTGACGAAAGCGCCGGTCACCGCAACGCCGGTGGCTGAGCCGACCATGTCGGTGGAAGAAATCGATCCGGGAATGTTTGAATTCGTTCAGACAGAGGGCAGCGTGACCGTGAACGGCAAACTGCTGCGCCGGGAGGGCACGGAAGGCGGAGCGGCCGCGCAGCAGCCCCGGCTGCAGAAGCGGGACAGGAAAATCCGCGTCAGCCTGGACGATCTGGCGGATTTCATGGACGACTGGCTGCTGACGGACGACGGGGACAACATAATCCTGGAAACGAAGAATCATACCCTGGCGCTGATGAATGAAGATGCCGGTGTTGCGGCAACCGCGGACGCAAGCGAGCTGACGGTGGAATCCGCGGATTTCGAGTTCGCGGAGGGCCATTTCATCAGCGCAGAGTTCCTGGCCAAAGCCCTCGGCGGCGAAGCGGAATGGGACGCGGAGGGAAAAATACTGAAATTGCTGATTCCCTGATTCACGCAGCAGCGGGATGTAAAATCGGGTGAAACAAGCGCCGGATCGTCGATTGAAATCGATACCGATATCCGGTATGATATGCAGGCTCCACGGGAGCTGATCAGACACGTTAGGAGGTGCTTTGCCGTGAAATCCGTCATGATTCGTCTGAGCCTGGTTGAAAATGTCAACAAGTTCGTCAATGTTGTGTCGCGCTATCCGTTTGAAATGGATTTGCGTGCCGGGCGCCACGTGGTGGACGCAAAATCGATCCTGGGGATTTTCTCCCTCGATCTGAGCCGGCCCATCACACTGGATATCTACAGCGACGACTGCGCAGCGCTGCTGGAAGAAATCAAGCCTTTTACGGAGGAATAAGTGATACGGAACAGCGTACAGCTGTCCGTTGCCGGCACATGACAGCCGGAAACCGGAAAAGAGGTTCAGCGGAAACAGCCGGATCTCTTTTTTCTTTTGCCTTCATCGGAAAAGACCGGACATTCGGATTCGCGGAATGCCGAAAAATCACAAAAAGACGAACAATAAACGATACAAAGCTTTTCAACATTCGGAAAACGTGATATAATTTCTGGCTGAATACGGCGACAAGGAGACGAATGCCCATGGACAAGATACGCAGAAACGAGCGCATGAGCGTCATGATGAAGATGCTGAGCGGCGCTCCAAACCGGATTTTCACCCTGAACAGCTTCTGTGAACTGTTCGGCAGCGCAAAATCCACCATGAGCGAGGATGTGGATCTGCTGCGCGTTGTTTGCGAGTCTTTTGACCTGGGAAGAGTGGAAACCGTGACCGGGGCGGCCGGCGGCGTACGTTACTGCCCGGCGGTGAGCCGGAAAAAAGCCCGGGAGACCATCCGGGGGCTGTGCGACCGGCTGAGCGGGACGGAGCGGGTGCTTCCCGGCGGATTCCTTTACTACAGCGATATCCTGAGCACACCGGACATTGTGAACCGGATGGGGGAAATCATCGCATCGGAATACGCGGAATGCGCGCCGGATTTCGTGCTGACCATGGAAACAAAGGGTATTCCGGTGGCGTTTGCCACGGCCAATGCCCTGGGTATTCCCCTGGTGATCGCCCGGCACTCCTCGAAGGTGTATGAAGGGTCAGCGGTGAACATCAACTACGTATCCGGCAGCGGATCCATCGAGACCATGAGTCTGAGCCGCCGGGCGGTGAAGGAGAATCAGCGTGCCCTCATCGTGGACGATTTTCTGAAGGGCGGCGGCACGGCCAAGGGCATGGTGGAGCTGATGCGGGAATTCAACGTGACGGTGGCCGGCATGGCTTTCGTGATGGCCACGGTGACCCCGGAAAAGAAACGGATCAGCGGGGAAAAAAGCCTCATGACCCTTTCCGTGACGGAGGGAGAACCGGCTGAGGCAATTGTAAGGCCCGCGGACTGGCTGATGTCCGATTTGCAAAACAGGGGATGATTATGTTATCATAGTTTGTTGAGAATACCGGGAAAGGGGGGCAGCGGATGTATCAGATGAACCCGCCGCAGCCTGCGGTACCGCCGGAAACGCCGCAGGAAAAGAAGCGGCTGAGCGTTCCGCAGATCATGCTGATCGTGCTGACGATCGCGTTTGCCGCATGGTATCTGATTACGACGCTGACGCCGGATCCCGCCCGTTTTGCCACGATCACAGCGGATACGATCGGTTCCCGCTACACGGGCGACTGCCTGATCGTACGGAACGAATCCCCGTTTGACGCGGAGGGCCTCAGCAGTGTGGAGTACATCGCGGAGGAAGGCACCACCGTATACCGGGGAACCACCATCTGCAACGTTTACCTGTCGGGGTTTTCCACGAGGGAGCTGACGACCCTGCAGGAATACAGGGATCAGATCAAGGAATACCAGATCAAGCTCCTCCAGAACGAGATCAATACCGACGCGTGGATGGAGAAGCTGGAATCCGAAGTGATGACCCGCGCGCGGGAGGTTCGGGAAATCATCAGCGGCGCGCGGGGCAACATGGCAAACCAGGAAAACCTGCTGCAGGCGGCGATTCTGGCCCGGCAAAGCTACCTGCGCGAGAAGTACAGTGACGATCAGCGCATGACCCGCCTGTATGACGACGAGCAGAGCCAGCTTCAGCGCATCAGCAGCTGGACGAAGCAATATGTTTCCATGCTGGATTCGGCGGTGGTCAGCTTCTATTCCGACGGATATGAATACGGGCTTAACAACCAGAATTACGATCAGTTTTCCCCCGCGGAGGTGCGGGCCATGATCAACGGCCAGAAGCCGAAGGAAAACGCTCTGGCCAAAGGGAAGACCACCATTTACCGTATGGTGCAGGACGGGCAGTGGTATGTGCTGATGCTGATCCGGGACAGCGGGTGGAATCCGGTGGAAGGCGCGGAATACGACCTGAAGCTGGAAAACTTTACGGACACTACGGTGCGGGCCACAGTGATGAGCTTTACCCGGACAGGGGGCGAGCTGGAAGTGCGGCTGAGTGTGCAGGACAGTGTACAGCCGGTGCTGTATGTGCGTGCGTGCACGGGTGTGCTGGGAGACAGCAAAGCCAGCCTGACCGTTCCGGCCCGGGCGATCTACACCCAGGACAATATGCCCGGCGTCGTGGTTGTGGACGGGGATTATGAATGGTTTATTCCAGTAAACATCATCGACCGGCGGGATAACATGGTGTACATCGCCGCGATCCAGCAGGGCGTTCTGTTCGAGGGACAGACGGTGCGGCTGTTCTGAGCGGGACTCCGGAGTGAAAGCTGTAAACACAATGAGGAGCAGTATGACACGCGAAGCAATGTACGCGTCCGTGGAACGGATCCGCCGGGAGCTGGAGGAGGCTTCAGACGGACGGTATCCCGCGCCGAGACTGATGGCTGTGACCAAAACCCGTACGCCGGAAGAAATCCTGCCTCTGAAGGATATCGGAATCACCGAGATCGGGGAAAACCGGGTACAGGAGCTGCGGACCAAGCTGCCGGAGATCGGCGGCGCCTTCCGGATTCATCTGATTGGCAGGCTGCAGCGGAATAAAGTGCGGCAGATCATCGGGGACGTGAACATGATCCAGTCGGTGGACAGCGTTCCCCTGGCGGAGGAGATCAGCGAAAGAGCGCTGCGCGCGGGGCTTCGGATGGACGTGCTTACAGAAATCAGTCCCGCGGGGGAAATCCAGAAAGGCGGCGTACCCATCGCGGAAACGGAGGGTTTCCTGCGGCAGATCGCGCCGCTGGAGGGAATCCGGGTAAAAGGCCTGATGGCGGTGATGCCGCTGACGGAGGACGAAGCATATCTGGATGGACTGTTTGCCGGGATGCGGCAGCTGTTTGAACAGATGCGGGATGCCGCGATTCCCGGCGTGGAGATGGAAGAGCTCAGCATGGGAATGTCCGGCGATTACCGCCTGGCAGCCCGGCACGGAGCCACTGTCGTCCGGGTGGGAAGCGCGATTTTCGGGCCAAGAGAACCCCGGTGAATAGGTTACGGACACAAGGAAACAGACCGGATCCGAAGGAGCCGGCAAAAAGGAGAGCGACTGAAAAATGAGGCTGAATGACCTGAAGAACAGGCTGCTGAAGCGGTTTTCCCGGGGAGAAGGAGACGCCAGCCGCCGTCCTGACGGGGGAACCAGCTGCTACCGTCCGATCCGCAGGAAGACACAGGCGGAAAACCGGGAACAGGAGCAGCAGCCTATGACATATATCCATACCGGATTTACGGGAATGAATCCGCCGGCGTCGGGATACGATACGGGGTTCGGTCTGGAGAATTACCCGCAGCAGGCCCGGTACGGACAGCAGAACGGATTTGCTCAGCAGGAATATGCCCCGCAGGGATACGCCCAGGACTACGGTTTTCAGCCGGGATACGCGCAGCAGACGGCTTACCGGCCCCAGGAATACGGGAACGGACAGCAAACGGCGTTTCAGCCTCAGGGATTTACCCAGCAGACGGCATATGAACCCGCCCGGACCGGCAGAATCCGGACGGAGGAGCCTCCGGCTGCCGCAGCGCGGCCACAGCGGGGATGGTTCCCGCCACGGGAGGAAGCCGCTCCCAGGAGCAATATTTCCTATATGCCCGGTTATACGCCGGATGTGGGAGCCGCGCCTTTCAACCATGTGGAGCATATTCTGACGCTGACGGGGCTCAAAAGCTGCTATGAGGCCATTGAGTGCATGAAGAACGGGGAGACCCTGATTGTGGCGCTGGACGCCATCGCCAACGAGAACGAAAGCATGCGCTGCCAGGATATGCTGGCAGGCGCGGCGTTTACCCTGGGATGCAGCGTGCGGATGCTGCAGGGCGCCCGGCTGGTGCTCATCGCGCCGGAAGGCGTGAAGATTCTACCGGAGGAAACGCCGGTACGGATGGAAGCGGCGCCGCCGGTATATTCCGCGCCGGCTCCGGCCGCGGCCGCGGATGCCGAACCAAGGCAGCGGGAACGCCGCACCGGCCGCAACGCGGCGGACTGGAACGCCGCCCGCAGCGGACAGCTGGACAACTATAATCCCTACACCGGTACCATGCCGGTAGCTGCCGGGGCATACGGCAACTTCGGCGGTTACGGATACTGAAACGAAACTGAAAGGAGACGCGAACATGCCCAGAATTACGGTGGATGAGATTTCACGCAAGGAGTTTTCCTTTGCAAACAAAGGATACAACCAGAAGGAAGTGGATGATTTCCTGGATGACATCTGCGACGAGATGGAGCGGATGGAAAACGAAATCATGGATCTGAAACAGAAAACGTCCGTGGTGCGCACGGCGCCGCAGGAGTCTTCCGCCGTCAGCCCCGAGAATGAGCAGAGCTTCCGGGAAGTGCTGGCAATGGCTGTGCAGGTGAAGGAGGAAACGCTGCGCAAGGCGAAGGAGGACGCGGAAGCGATCCGCGCGAAGGCTGAAACGGAAGCAGCCGAGCGGCTGGACGGACTGAGCGACGAAAGGAAGTCGCTGGAAGAGGAAGTCGCCGCGCTGCGGAAAACCGCCGAAAATTACCGGACACAGTTTGAAGCGCTGCTGCAGGCGCAGCAGGAAGCGCTGGACAAGGCGTCGGATCTGTTTGCGTAATCAGCAGCCGGTTTCCCGATCCTAGTTTTTTATGTGGGAGGAAGGCACTATGTTTGGGCGCAGGCCGGACGGAAAACGGTTAAAGCACCTGGATCCCATTGTACAGATTACCCCGTATCTGATGCCCATGCGCTGCGACGCACAGGTTTTTCTGCAGCACAATCTGGATTATGAAAAAATGTCCCGGTACATTGTGAGCAAAAGCCGCGAAGGCGAAAAGATCACCTTTATGCAGATTATCGTGGCGGCTTATGTACGGGCGGTGAGCCAGCATCCCGAGATCAACCGGTTCATTTTCAACAAGCAGTACTACGCGCGGAACAACTGTTCCGTCTCCTATACGGTGCTGAAGGACCCCCAGAATCCGGAAAGCGACGAAACAACGGTCCGGATCTGTTTTGACCTGACGGATACCCTGTTTGACGTACGGGACCGGATGAACCGGGCGGTGGAAACCTCGCGCGCCACGGCGGACGGGGATTTCGTGATCCGGCTGGCGAGGGCGGTGCTGAAGATTCCCGGTGTGGCCACGTTTCTTGTGGCCGCGGTTAAGCTGCTGGACCGCTACGGCCTGATGCCCGGAATTCTGTGCCGGGAGCTTCCGTTTTACAGCGGCCTGTTTATTACCAACAACGGGAGCATCGGACTGCCGGCACCCCTGCATCACATCTACAACTTCGGTGATGTAAGCCTGTTCATGGGAATGGGCGGCGTGCAGAAGGAAGCGTTTGTGGAACCGGACGGAAGAACGCGGATGCGCCGGTGGATGCCGATGGGCATCACCGCGGACGAACGGGTCTGCTCCGGAGCGCATTATTCCGCGTTCTTCGCGGACGTTATGCGGATGATCGCCAATCCGGAGGAAATGGAAAAACCGCCGGAAACCGTGAAATTTGAGGAAGGCGTTGAATACCACGTTGCAAAAGCCGCCCAGAAGGCGGAGTGAGATATGCCGGGCGGCGGCAGCGCCCGGCACTGCCGGAGCAAAATCCCTGCGGACGCTGAGAAGTCCGCAGGGATTTTGTTTGAACGGGATCTCTGAGGGAATCAGCAGAAGCTTTCCGGCGTATTGAAGGCCGGAATAAAGCCGCGGTCGGCGGAATCCGGTTCCTGGAGAAAGCCGGGGAGGCCGAGGAGCGCCATATGATCCCGGACGCGGCGGTATTCCTTTTCCGTGATCCGGCGGTCCAGTCCGGGTACTGAAACGTTATTGCAGGGAATATACTGGCGCATGAGGCTTACCGGCGTTCCGGGAGGCAGGTTATCCTTGATCCAGGTCAGGAGTTTCATGCTTTCCCCGGTCAGCCCGGGGAGAATCAGATGGCGGATCAGGACCCCGCGGGTCATGATTCCCTCTTCGCCGTACAGGCAGGGTCCGGTCTGGCGGCACATTTCCCGGACAGCTTCGGAAGCGACCCGGAAATAATCGGGCGCTTTGGCGCACAGCTGCCCCATGCGGGCGGAATAATGCTTCAGATCCGGCAGGTAGACATCCACGGCGCCTTCCAGAAGGCGAAGCGTTTCCACCGTTTCATAACCGGAAGTATTCCATACCAGGGGAAGAGGCGGACGCCAGAGCTCCAGTGTTTCAAGAATCCGAGGAACGAAGGGAGTGCCGGTGATGAAGGACAGGGACTGCACCCCCTGATCCGTGAGCCGTTTCAGCGCGTCAGACAGCTGCCGCGGCGTGAAAACACGGCCGGTTCCGGTGTGGGAGATTTCCCCGTTCTGGCAATAGACGCAGCGAAGCGTACAGCCGGAGAAAAAGACGGCGCCGGTTCCCCGGGAACCGGAAACGGGCGGCTCCTCCCACAGGTGCGGCGCAACACGGGCGATACGCATTTCCTCTCCCAGGCCGCAGAAACCGGCACGCGCCGACCGGTCGGCGCGGCACATCCGGGGACACAGCGTACAAACCATAACAACCCTCCGATTTCTGACGCCTCATTATAGGACCGGACCGTCAAAAACGCAAATGCCGGGCTGAATCAAAGACAGTTGAGATCGGCGGTGATTTCCGGTATAATATATACTGTACAGTTATAGACATTCAGCGCAAAGGAGACGAAGCGTTTTGAACACTGAGGAAACTCTGAACGAGGAAAGAAACGAGGCGCCGCGCCGCCGCAGGCGGAGCGAACGGCATTACGAGGAAGACGAACTGACGGAATATTCCGCCGGGGTAACGGCGGAGGAAACGGCGGATGCGGACAAGGCAGAAGAACCGGCGGGCACGGAACGGCTCATGCCGGACAGCGCCGACGCCGGAAGCAGGGTGCCCCTGGAAGCCCGGAGAATGACAGCCGCCCCTTACGGGGAAGACGGCGCAGCTGTTCCGCGGCGGCCCGGAACACGGCCGGCAACAGCGGTACGCCGTCCGGCGCCTGAACCGCGGCCGGTGACGACGGTGCGCCGCCCGATCCGCCCCGAGCGGATAAACGGAGACGAAACCCGGGCTTTTGACACTTCCAGCGTGCCTGATTTCCAGCGCTCCGGCGAGAATAAGCGGGTGCCAGGGGCGTCCCGGAGCAACAGCGGAGCACGGATTTCCGTCGGATACGCGCCCGGGCGGATGAGTCTGCCCCCGCGGGATTCGGAAGCGGGCCGGGAAAACAGAGACCCGCGCGAAGCGCGGGAGACACGGGATCCGCGGGTGCGGCCGGAGTACGCCCGGAATCCCCGGACCGCGCAGGACTATGTACGGGATATCCGGACCGCGCAGGAATACGGCCAGGATCCCCGCAGGCCGGAGGAACGGAATCCGCGGCCGAAAAGGCATCCGGCGATGTGGATCGCTACGGCGCTGCTGGTTGTCTGCGGGGTGCTGCTGGCGGTGATTCTTACGCTGCCGGAAGGCAGCAACCTGCGCGACAGCGCCGGGGATCTTGCCCGGAACGTGACGAAGCCGGTGGAAGACCTGTTCGCAAAAAAAGAAGAACCCGCGAAGATTTTTGCCTTTTCAGTGACAGGCAACGAAAAGACCATCGCTCCGGCGGACGTGATTTTCTCCGTGACGACGGACAGTACCGTAAAGGAACTGCGGCTGACGGATGAAGACGGGGTAAATGTCGGCGCGGAATCCACGCTGGTGGAGAACAGCGACAGCAATATCTGGACCCTGACTTTCCGGGTGCGGGACGGATACGAAGGCATCGTGAAACTGCAGACGCGGCAGCCCGGACGGGAATGGACGGATACGGAGTATTCCGAGACGCTGGAAATCGCGCCGCCGCTGGCGGCTTCCGAAGCTCCGGCGCCGGAAGAAACTCCGCAGGTAACCGCAGCGCCGGACGGGGACTCCGGGGATGGTACTCCGGACGGACAGGAGGAAGCCGCAGAAGATCCGGAAAACTCCGGGGAAGCCGCGGAAGAACCGGAAAGCAGCGGAGAAGCCGCTGAAGATCCGGAAGATTACGGGGATGATCTGTGGGGAATTCCCTGGGGCGGAGAGACAGAGGATACGCCGGAACCGACGGCGACGCCGGAACCTACGCCTGAACCGACACCGACGCCGGAGCCTACACCGGAGCCTACGCCTACGCCCGCGCTGACAGCGGAGGCGGCGCCGGAAGCCGGGCCGGAACTGATCACGACCTCTACCATCTATTCGGGGTCGAAAAAACAGAAGAGCTATGTGCGTCCGGCCAAGGAACTGATTCACATGCCCGCCGGAGACGATTACACCGTGACAAAGATCGGCGTGCTGACCTTCCGGGGGAACGCGTTCCGGCAGAACGCGGCGGTGGGCGAGATCGAATCAGCGGATCAGCTGACCCAGATCTGGACAGCGGAAGCCGGCAGTTCCCGGGGCGCTTCCCAGACCTTCTACGGATATGAATGGACGGGGCAGCCGGTGATCGCGAAATGGAGCGCGCAGGTGCGGCAGGCTTCCAATATCGATGAGGACAAGAGGACAAAATCCGCCATGCGGGAGGTCATCATTGCCGGGGTGGACGGGGTGATCCGTTTCTTTGACCTGGAGGACGGCACCATGACCCGCGGCACGATCAATCTGACTTACCCCATGAAGGGAACGCCCAGCCTGCATCCTTCGGGATATCCCTATATGAACGTCGGTCAGTTTACCCGGAAAATGAAAAACAAGACCGGGTCCATCGGCCTGCGGCAGTACAACCTTTACAACCAGAAGGAAATGAAGCTTATCGACGGGCTGGACGGCAAGATGCACCGCGGAATCAACCGGATCGGCAGCTTTGAGACGTCCGCGCTGATCGACCGGACCAGCGATACGATGATTACACTGGGGACAAACGGGCTGCTGTATCTGGTGAGCCTGAACACCAGCTTTGATTACCAGGCGGCGACGTTCAGCATCGAACCTTCCACAATGGTGCTGGCCACCCGGGCCAAGGGAGAAAAGAAGGATGAACGGGTCGCGGTGGAATCCTCCCATGCCATGTACGACAAATACGTATTCTACGCGGATATGGGCGGCGTGCTCCGGTGCGTGGACACCAACTATCTGAGTACGGTCTGGGCAGTGGAAACGGGAGACTCAGTGATGGCCGCGGTGGCGCTGGACCTGAACGGAAACAACGGACTGGATCTGTATACGGCCAATATGCTTTCGATCCGGAAAACCGGGGACGCCCAGATCCGCCGGTACGACGCGCTGAGCGGCAAGGAAATCTGGAACGTGGGAATCGGCGTGGCCAAGAACACGAAGACAAAGGAAGACGTCGGCGTAAAGGCGTCCCCGGTGATCGGGCAGCGCGGGCTGAACGAACTGGTCTATTTCACGGTGACCGGACTGAACGCGCAGGGCCGGGAGACGCTGGGCGTGGATGAGGAGACAAAAGCGGCCGTTGTGGCCCTTGAAAAGGAAACCGGAAGAATCCGGTGGAGCCGGGGACTGAGCGACCGTAGCGAATCCTCTCCCGTGGCGGTATACGACGCGCAGGGAAAAGGATACATCATCCAGTGCGCCGAGGACGGAACGGTGCTGCTGCTGGACGGACTGAACGGACAGCAGCAGGCGGAGCTCCGGATTGAGGGGAAGATTCTGGCATCTCCCGCGGTGTACAACGATATCATGGTTATCGGAACATCCGGAAAGGGCACGGAATCTGTGGTCGGCATCCGGATAAAATAACCGCTGAAACAGGAGGCAGGGGAATGAAATACCTGGCAGCGCTTGATCAGGGAACAACCAGTTCACGGACGGTCATCTTCACGACGGACGGACAGATGGTGGCATCCTGCGGGCAGGAGTTTCCGCAGCATTATCCGAAACCCGGATGGGTGGAACACGACCCCAGGGATATCCTGGATACCCAGATTTCTTCGCTGCGGGAAGCTGTGCGCCTGGCGGATATTCATCCTGAGGATATTGAAGCCATCGGTATAACCAACCAGCGGGAAACCACTTTCCTGTGGGACCGGAAAACCGGTGAATGCGCGGGGAACGCCATCGTCTGGCAATGCCGGAGAACCTCGGGAATTGTTGAGGAACTGATACGCGAAGGGTGCGGTGAAATGATCCGGGACAAGACCGGACTGGTACCGGACGCGTATTTCTCCGGCACGAAACTGAAGTGGATGCTGGATTACTACAACCTGCGGGACAAGGCGGAACGCGGCGATCTGTGCTTCGGGACAGCGGACAGTTTTCTGTGCTGGAATCTGCTGGAGGACCGGCCCCATGTGACGGACGCCACCAACGCCGGACGCACCATGCTGTTCAATCTCCATACCCAGGAATGGGATGAGGATCTGCTGAAGCTGCTGGACATTCCGCGGGCATGCCTGCCCCGGGTGACAGATTCTGCAGGGCCTATCGGTATGCTGGATCCGGCGATTCTGGGGCGGCGGATTCCGGTGACCGGAATGGCCGGAGACCAGCACGCCAGCCTGTTCGGCCAGGCGTGCCTGAAACCGGGCGATGTGAAGAACACATACGGCACCGGATGCTTTATGCTGATGAATACCGGAGATAAACCGGTGAAGAGCGAAAACGGGCTGCTGACGACCATGGCGTGGAGGATCGGCGGAAAACCGTCCTATGCCCTGGAAGGCAGCGTGTTCATGGGCGGCGCAACGATCCAGTGGCTCCGGGATGAGCTGAAGATTATTTCCACCGCGGCGGAGAGTGAAACACTGGCGCAGTCCGTAACCGGAACAGGCGGGGTATATCTGGTGCCGGCCTTTACAGGACTCGGCGCGCCCTGGTGGGATATGTACAGCCGGGGGACCCTGATCGGCATGACCAGGGGAACCGGACGTCCGCATATTGTCCGCGCGGCGCTGGAGGCCATCGCTTTCCAGAGCGCGGATCTGATGGAAGCGATGGCGAAGGACGCCGGACGCCGGCCTGAGCGGCTGCAGGTGGACGGCGGAGCCAGCGCGAACAGCTTCCTGATGCAGTTTCAGGCGGACATCTGCGGGATTCCCGTCGTTCGGCCGAAGGTGCTGGAAACTACCGCCCTGGGCGCGGCGCTGCTGGCAGGACTGGGCGCGGGCGTATACAGCTGCGCGGAGGAGACCGCGCGGGCCTGGAAACAGGACCTTGAATTCCCCAGTCGGATGGACGACGGAACGAGGCTGCTGTATATGAAGGGCTGGCACAAAGCCGTGGAACGCAGCCTCGGATTCGCGAAAGAATAAAAAAACGGGCCGCGCGGCGCGCGGCCCGGAAAAACACGGGTTACTGTTTCTTTGCCCGGAGGGTTCTGATCGCTCCGGCAGCATAGACCGCGAGGGCGGCCAGAGCGAGCGCAACGGTGATCCACAGCAGGAGCACATCCGGCGTCATACCGAGGATCCGGAATTCCGAAGCTTCCAGGGACGGATGGAAAAAGGAAAGCAGCAGCGACAGGATGAAAAACACCTGCGCTGTTTTACCGACATAATTGCTGTAAACCACGACGTCTTTGCTGAGCATGAACATTCCGCCGGCGAGCATGATCAGCTCCTTGGCCGCCACGATGATGATGGCGGTCCAGGGAAAGACCTGCGGGATGACAGCCGCGTTGCAGATGAGCGCTGTCACAACCATCACCTTGTCGGCCAGGGGATCGAAAAGTTTTCCGAAATCAGTTATCTGATTCAGCTTACGGGCGAGCATCCCGTCGAACATATCGGTGATGCTCGCGGCGGCGAAAACAACAAGGGCGGCGATCCTGTCCTTCCCCTCCGGAGCGCCGAAGAACACGATTACGAATACGGGAATCAGGACGATGCGGAGCATCGTCAGAACATTGGGAACATTCCATACATTGGTAAACAGCTTGCGGATACGGTCTTTCAAAACGGTTCAGCCTCTTTCGGAAATAATCTTGATCCGGAAGAGAGATTCCACAGAAACAGACAGAAATCCTTTTTGCGGGAGGAAATGATTGATGACAGGCATGGAGAAGCGTGCGGACGGAAGACGGCCGGAGGAGAAGCGCCCGGTGAGCATCCAGACGGATTTTGTGCGGACGGCGTACGGCAGCTGCCTGATCGCCACGGGGAATACCCGGGTGATCTGCACTGCCAGCGTGGAGGAAGCGGTGCCGCCCTTCCTGAAAGGAAAAGGCCAGGGATGGGTGACAGCGGAGTACGCCATGCTGCCGGCCTCCACTACGGAACGGAAAAAGCGCGACGGGATCAAAAAGGACGGCCGGAGCGTTGAGATTCAGCGGCTGATCGGCCGTTCCCTGCGGCAGGCGGTGGATCTGAAAGCACTGGGGGAACGGACCATTACGCTGGACTGCGATGTGCTGGAAGCGGACGGGGGAACACGCACCGCCTCCATTACCGGAGCCATGGTGGCCCTGACCTGCGCGGTGGACCGGATGATCCGGGAGAAGAAGCTGCTGGTGAGTCCCATCGTCCATCAGGTGGCAGCCATCAGCGCCGGCATTGTCGGGGATATGCCGTGCCTGGATCTGTGCTATACAGAGGACAGCAGCGCTCAGACGGACATGAACTTCGTCATGAATGAGAACCGGGAATTCATTGAGCTCCAGGGCACCGGAGAGGGCAGGGCTTTCAGCAATGAGGAGCTGACGGTCCTGATGAGCTACGGGATGAAAGGGATTGCCGAACTGATGCAGGCGCAGCGGGAAGCGCTGGGGGACCGGGCGCGCCATATCGCGCCAAAGCCGCTGCTGCTGGCTGCCACAGGCAACGAGCATAAGCTGCGGGAGCTGCAGGAGATGTTCCGGGACTACTATACACTGGCGCCGATGTCAGCGGCGGGATTCTACGGTCCCATCGATGAAAACGCCTCCACATTCGCGGGAAACGCCGTGATCAAAGCGGAGGCGGTATGCGCCGCAACCGGACTTCCCGCGATCGCGGACGACAGCGGGCTGTGCGTCGAGGTGCTGGACGGAGAGCCGGGCGTGCTGTCCGCCCGCTATGCCGGGGAACACGGAGACGACGAGGCGAACAACGACCTGCTGCTGCGCCGGATGGAAGGCAAAGAGGACCGGCGGGCCAGCTTTATATGCGCCTTGGCGCTGAAGTTCCCGGGAAAGGAGCCCTACATTGCTGAAGGGAGCTGTCCCGGAACGATCCTGCACAAACGGCAGGGTACCGGAGGATTCGGATACGACCCGCTGTTCCTGTATGAACCCATGGGAAAGACCTACGCGGAGATGAACGAACAGGAGAAAAACGAGATCAGCCACCGCGCACGGGCAGCCCGGGAAATGGCGAAAATCATGGCAAAAATCAGCCGGGAAGGGTAACAGGCCGGAAAAACCCGGAAAAATACGGAAACCGGGGCATTAAAAGCCCCGGAAGCCTTGACGTGCAAAGGAAAAAAAGTGTAAAATACCGAAAGAAACAAGCTATAGTGGAAAAGGGGGGCCAAAGATGCTGCAGGGCAACAAGATATGGGTTGGCACCAGCGGCAGTGATCCTGTTTTTCTGCTGCCCTCCATGTCCAACCGGCACGGATTGATTGCCGGAGCGACCGGTACCGGGAAAACCGTTTCCCTCAAGGTACTCGCGGAAAGCTTTTCCGACATGGGCGTGCCTGTTTTTCTGAGCGATATCAAGAGCGACCTGAGCGGTATGGTGAAGCCCGGGGTCCGCAGCGAGAGCCTGGACAGACGGCTGGCCGGCTGCGGCATTGATCCGGACATATTCGAATACAAAAAGTATCCCACTGTGTTCTGGGATGTCTATGCGGAGCAGGGGCATCCGATCCGTGCTACTGTGGAGCAGATGGGTCCCCTGCTGCTGAGCCGGATGCTGAGCCTGAACGAGACGCAGAGCGGTGTTATGAACATCCTTTTCCGTGTAGCCCGGAACGAGGGATATGAACTTTGTGACCTGCAGGATCTGAAGGCTATGCTGGTGCATGTAGGGGAAAACGCAAAGGAGTACACCCTGCATTACGGCAACGTTTCCTCAGCCAGCGTCGGTGCGATCCAGCGTGCGGTGGCCATTCTGGAGGACCAGGGCGGAGACACTTTCTTCGGCAAGCCTGCGCTGGATATCGGGGACTGGCTGCGGGTCCGGGTGAATGACGACGGAAAGGAACAGGGCACCATCAATATCCTGTCCGCCGACCGGCTTTTCAACAATCCGACGATGTATTCCACCTTCCTGCTGTGGATGCTTACGGCGCTGTACGACAGGCTGCCTGAACGGGGGGACGGGGAAAAACCGGTGATCGTCTTCTTCTTTGACGAGGCGCATCTGCTTTTCAACAACTGCAGCCGGGCCCTGATGGAGAAGATCGAGCAGGTGGTCCGGCTGATCCGCTCCAAGGGCGTGGGCGTGTTCTTTATTACCCAGAGTCCGGCGGACATCCCAATGACCATTCTCGGCCAGCTGGGCAACCGGATCCAGCATGCGCTCCGCGCCTATACGCCGCTGGACCAGAAGGCGGTGAAGGTTGCGGCGCAGACGTTCCGAACGAATCCTGCCTTCGACACCGAAGAGGCAATTACGACCCTGAAGACCGGTGAAGCGCTGGTTTCCTTCCTGGATGAGCACGGGGCTCCCGGTATCGTGGAGCGGGCGACGATCCTTCCTCCGCAGAGCTATATGGGCGCGATCACGGCGGAGGAGCGCGCACAGGTCCTGGCTGAAAGCCCGCTCCGCGGCGTGTATGACGAGGCGGTTAACGAACAGAGCGCTTATGAGATTCTTGCCGCGAAGAAGGAAGAGCAGGCTGCCGCACAGCCCGCAGCCGTACCGGTACCCCAGTACCTGCTTGTGAACGGCGTCCTGCGGCAGGTTGTTCCGTTCGGACAGCACAGGGAACTTGTCCAGTACAATGGCTATCTGTGGCCGATCATCTGATCCATGCCGCTTGTAGATAGATCCTGTCACTGTTTCCTCAACGACCCCTCTCACGGCGCAGGTGAGCACCGTGCAGCAGAAGATGGCAACATTCAAGGTATTTGATCCCGCGACCGGACAATATGTCGAAAAAGAAATCGAAGGCATGACTCAGCCCGCGGAAGCGGCGCAGCAGGCTGCCGGAGCCGTGCAGGAAGCTGCGGCGCCCGTGATTCAGGCAGTGCAGCAAGCGCCCCAGGCCGTACAGCAGGCCGCGCAGCCCGTGGTACAGGCGGTCCAGGAAGCGCCCCAGGCGGTTCAGCAGGTGGTGCAGCAGGCCGCGCAGCCTGTGGTTCAGGCTGCACAGCCCGTGGTCCAGGCTATCCAGCAGGCAGTGCCCACCATCCAGGTGCAGCCCCAGCTGCAGCAGATGCCTGTGCTGGTGCAGGATCCCACGACCGGCCAGATGGTGCAGCAGATGATGACCGTACAGTATGACGCCGCCACCGGCACCTATGTGCCCGTGCAGCAGCCGCAGGCGGTTACCGATCCCAAAGTGCTGGCCGAGCAGCAGAAGGCTGCGGAGAAAGCCAGGCGGGACGCGGAACGCGAGGCCCGCGAGAAGGAAGCCGCCGAGCGCCGCGCCCGGAATGACGCCCTGCGTGAGGAAGCGGCCGAGCGCGCCCGCCGGAATGATTCCGTTGCCGGACGTGTCAAGAACACCGCGATTTCCACGGCGACCCGCCAGGTTGTTTCCAACCTGACCAAGAGCCTGACCAAAGCCATCGGCAGCCTGTTCGGCGGAAAGAAATAAACCGGTCCTGTGCGAAACCCGCGCGGGCAGCAGGTCTGCACGCGGAGTTTTGCTGCAGATAAAAACAAAAGAGGAGAGAGTACCATGAAGAAGTTCCTGAACGAGTTTAAAGACTTCGCACTGAAGGGCAATGTGCTCGAGCTGGCCGTAGCCGTGATTCTGGGCGGCGCGTTCGGCAAAGTCGTCACCGCTGTGGTGGAGATTTTCCTGAACCCCATTCTCGAGGCACTGCCCAAGATGGACGGCGGCGGCACCGGTTTCGCCGGCAGCCTGATCAGCTTCGCGGCGGTTGTGGTTGAGTTCCTTCTGACCGCTCTGATCCTGTTCCTGATCATCAAGGCTTTCAACAAAGCCAAGGATCTGAAGAAGAAGGAAGAAGCGCCCGCGGAACCCACGACCAAGAAGTGCCCCTTCTGCCAGAGCGAGATCGATATCAAGGCGACCCGCTGCCCGCACTGCACCAGCGAACTGAAATAATCAGCGGAAGGCAGCCGGATACAGACAGCAAAACGCCCCGGAGAGCAGATTCTCCGAGGCGTTTTATTCTGTCCGCAGCGGGCCGTCAGCCGTTGACTGCCGCAATCAGCGCCTGTGTTTTATCTTCATGTTCCCAGGGAAGATCGATATCCGTACGGCCGAAGTGGCCGTAGGCCGCGGTCTGACGGTAGATCGGCCGGCGGAGATCCAGATCCCGGATAATGGCAGCGGGGCGGAAGTCGAACACTTTGCGGACAGCCTCCGCAATTTTATCGTCCCCGGCCCTGCCGGTTCCGAAGGTATCCACCAGGATGCTGACGGGTTCCGCGACGCCGATGGCATATGCAAGCTGAATCTGGCAGCGGTCCGCCAGGCCCGCGGCCACCACGTTTTTCGCGGCGTAGCGGGCGGCGTAGGCGGCACTGCGGTCCACCTTGGTGGGATCCTTGCCGGAGAAGCAGCCGCCGCCGTGCGGCGCGTAGCCGCCGTAGGTATCCACGATGATCTTGCGGCCGGTGAGACCCGTATCTCCCGCGGGGCCGCCGATGACAAAACGCCCGGTGGGATTGATAAAGAAACGGGTTTCGGAGGTCAGCAGCGCCGGAGGAATCACGGGAGCGATCACATGCTTCAGGATTTCATCCCGGATGGTTTCCTGGGAAACGTCGGCGGAATGCTGAGCGGAGACCACGACGGTATCCACCGCGGCGGGAACATCGTTCTCGTAGGCAACGGTGACCTGGGTTTTCCCGTCGGGATAAAGCCAGGGGAGAGTGCCGTTTTTCCGGACTTCCGCCAGACGGCGGGCCAGGCGGTGGCTCAGGGCGATGGGCAGCGGCATCCGTTCCGGGGTTTCATTGCACGCGTAGCCGAACATCATACCCTGGTCTCCGGCACCGGTGTCCGCTTCCGCGCTGCCGCTGCGGGTTTCCAGGGCATCGTCCACGCCCATGGCGATATCCGGGCTCTGCTCATGGATGGCGGTCATGACGGCACAGGTTTTGCCGTTGAAGGATTTTTCCGGGGAGTCATAGCCGATTTCGGTAACGGTCCGGCGGACGATGGCGTTGATGTCCACATAGGTGGAGGTGGTGATCTCACCCATGACGGTGACCATGCCGGTGGACGCGAAAGTTTCGCAGGCGACCCGGGCGCTGGGATCTTCAGCCAGGATGGCGTCCAGCACGGCATCGGAAACCTGGTCGCAAAGCTTGTCAGGATGGCCTTCGGTAACGGATTCGGAGGTAAACAGTTTTCTCATTTTTCTTCCTTTCTTCCGGAGTCGGGCGGGCGGCGCCGCAAAATAAAACGCCCGGCCTGCACACAAGCCAGACGGACGCAATCGCGTGATCGCCTTATCTGCCAGCGCTCCCCAAGGGGTGTGCACGCGCTGCGGGATTTGGCACCAAGCTTTCGCCGGTTGCCGTGACGTCATCAGGCCCGTCCCTCGGTCACTCGTGATAAGGTTTGCGGGAAGTATGATACACAGGCCTTACGGCTTTGTCAAGCGATTATCCCTTGATTCTTCCAGCCTGAATTTGCTATAATATCCATAATACTTCAGAAAGAAGGTTTCTGCCCTATGAATAAGATTCTTGTGGAAACATCTGCCCGCCACGTACATGTTACAAAGGAAGATCTGGAAACCCTTTTCGGCGTCGGCCATGAGCTGACCGTCAAGAGCTGGCTGTCCCAGCCCGGGCAGTTCGCCAGCGAGGAACAGGTGGACATCGTGGGACCGAAGAACACCCTGAAGCGCGTCCGCATCCTCGGGCCGGTCCGCCCCGCCACCCAGGTGGAGCTCTCCCTGACCGACGCCCGTTCCATCGGGGTTACCGCGCCTGTGCGTGAATCCGGCGATATCGCGGGTTCCGGCGCCTGCAAGCTGGTCGGCCCCTGCGGTGAAGTGGAAGTGGCCGAAGGCGTTATCGCCGCGAAGCGCCATATCCATATGACCCCCGCCGATGCCGCGGAATACGGCGTGAAGGACAAGGACGTGGTTTCCGTGAAGGTGGAGACGAACGGCCGTGCCCTGACTTTCGGGGATGTGGTGGTCCGCGTCAGCGAGAAGTTCTCCCTGGCCATGCATATCGATACGGATGAGAGCAACGCCGCCTGCGCCGTAAACGGCACCATGGGCGAACTGATCAAGTAATCCGGAGAGCTGCGGCAAGTCATCGGGGACGGTTCCGGCCGGCTCATTTGACAGGGAAATGAGTCAGCCGGAACCGTCCCCATTGACTCTTTTGGGACTCATCCACAGCATCTTGGGGGTATGCGGACAGTGATCCACAAAAGGTCCGGGTTGTTGGTTTTTAAGGCTTTTTTGCCAAAAAGAATTTCTTGACAACGGCATTTTGCTTGGATATACTATTGAGGCTGTTCTGTTGAGTATCGGGGCAGCAGGCCCCGTTTTTCAAGATCGATTATGAGGAGTGTTGACTATGTTCCGTACTTATCAGCCCAAAAAGCGTCAGCGCAGCAAGGTGCATGGTTTCCGTGCCCGGATGTCGACCAAGAACGGCCGCCGGGTTCTGGCTGCCCGCCGCCGCCGCGGCCGCAAAGAGCTGACGGTTTAATCCGCATCAGCTTACAGACTTTTGAGTTGTGGATGAGGCCCGCCCGTTTTCCGAATGGGCGGGCTTTTCCGCTATATGGGACTCCGCGGAAAGCGGAAGGATGAGAAAGCATGGAAAGATGCTATCGGCTGCAAAAAAACCGGGCGTTTCAGTATGTCTACCGCAAGGGGCATTCTGTCGCCTGCCGTGACCTGGTCATGCTCGTCGCCCCCGGGCGGGAGCTGAAGGTCGGTTTTTCCGTCAGCAAGAAAGTAGGCAAGGCCGTGACCCGGAACAAGGTCAAGCGCCGCCTGCGCGAATGCTTCCGGCCCTTTACAGGGGACGTAAAAACCGGACTGTACGTGATTGTCGCCAGGCCTACAGCCGCTGAGGCCGCCTTTGACGCGCTGCAGAAGGATATGCGCTACCTGCTGAAAAAGCACGGGGCGCTGAAACATCCGGAGGCGCAGGAAGGGAACCGCGCCAGATGAAAAGGTTCCTGCTTTCATCAATTCGTTTTTACCGCCGGAATCTGAGCCGCCGCAAGCGGCGCCCGACCTGCCGGTATATTCCCACCTGTTCCGAGTACGCCATGACGGCAATTGAGCGTTACGGAGCGCTGAAGGGCGGGAGAATGGCTGCCTGGAGGATTCTGCGATGCAATCCTTTCAGCAAGGGCGGATACGATCCGGTGCCGGAGGACCCGAATACCGCATTAAGGAGGGAATAGAACCGGAATGTTTGGATGGATCAATGACGGACTGTACGCGTTTCTGAACTGGATCCAGAGCGGAGTCGGTGGATGGGGAGTCTCCATCATCATCTTCACGATTCTGATCCGCCTGTGCCTGACGCCCCTGGATATCAAGAGCCGGGCCAGCATGCGCAAAACCCAGACGCTGCAACCGCAGCTGATGGCCCTGCAGAAAAAGTACGCCAACGACAAGGAAAAACTGAATCAGAAGACCGCCGAGCTTTACAGGAAAGCACATGTGAACCCCCTGTCCAGCTGCCTGCCCCTGCTGCTGACCTGGCCGATCCTGATTGCCGTGTTCGGCGCGATGCGCACCGCGGCAAACAAGGAACTGCTGACGCAGGTGGGACAGATCCTGAACGGGCAGCAGCCTGTGATGGAGCCCTTTATCTGGATCAAGAACCTGTGGATGCCTGACAACCCGTTCTATACGGCGCTGCCGAATTACGACACCCTGCGGATGATCTCGGCCAATGAATGGACAGACTGGCTCAGCGGTTTCAACGGCACGCTGCCCGCGGAACTCCAAACCTTTACGGAGGAATGGTTCAGCACCCTGAGCGCGGACGTGATGAAGAATATTCCGGAAGCGCTGAAGGAATCGCTGATCAGCGGTGGTCTTACAGCCGAATGCTTCGCGGGGAACAATCTGCAGCCCACGGTAATTCTGATTGTCGAAAAAATGCGGACATTCGAATTCTACCGGACCGGGATCTCGGAAATCGCGGGATATACCATTCCGCTGGTGAACTGGTCCGTGAAGACGCTGTACAACGGATTCCTGCTGCTGCCGATTCTTTCCGCGGTCAGCCAGATTGCCATGACCAAACTGATGGGCGGCAGCCAGCCGCAGCCCGCGGAAGGCCAGCCGAATACCGGCAAGTTCATGCAGTGGTTCTTCCCGCTGTTCTCCCTGTGGATCTGTATCGGATACAGCGCGGCTTTCGCCCTGTACTGGGTGGCGGGGAACCTGGTAAGCATGGGACAGACCTTCCTGATCAACAAGTATCTGGACATGAAAGAACAAAAGGCCGCGCCGGTGGCCGGAGAGGGCAGTGTGAAATAATATGAGACAGTACGAAGCTTCCGCCAAGACCAAGGAAGAGGCCATCGAACTGGGCCTTCAGGAGCTTGGCGTTTCCATCGGTGACGTGGACGTGCTTGTTGTGGAAGAGGGCAGCAAGGGCCTGTTCGGCCTGTTCGGCTCCCGTCCGGTAAAAGTACGGCTGACGGTGAAGGATTCCGAGGAGGATCCGCTGGGAGACCTGCTGGAGGAGAAACCCGCGAAGAAGGCGGAGAAGAAACCCGAAAAGAAACCTGAAAAGAAGAACGAAGAGAAGAAACCGGAAAAGAAGCCCGAGAAAAAAACAGAGGACAAAAAGCCGGAGAAGAAGGCGGAAAAGAAACCCGCGGCGCCGAAAACCGCTGAACCGGAAGTCCCCGCGGAAGCTGAGAAGCAGGAGCCCCGGACGCTGGAAAAGCCGGAAATTACAATGATTTCCGCCGAGGCGCTGGATGCGGAAAGCCCCGCCGGTATCGCGAAAGCGTTCCTGAGCGAGCTGACGAAGCTGATGGGCGTGGACGTGACCATTGATATGGGAACGGACGCGGAAGGAAATGTATACGGCTTTATGGAGGGAGATTCCCTGGGGATCCTGATCGGCCGCCGGGGCGAGACCCTGGACGCCCTGCAGTATCTGACCAGCCTGAAGGTGAACAGGGGACGGGAAGGCTATATCCGGGTTACCCTGGACACCGAAAACTACCGGGCGAAGCGGGAGGATACCCTGATCCGCCTGGCCAACCGGATGGCAAACCGCGCCCTGCGGACCGGCCGGAAGGTCAGCCTGGAACCCATGAATCCCTATGAACGTCGGATTATCCATTTTGCGCTGCAGCAGAATGAAGGCGTCACCACGCACTCCGAAGGCGATGAACCGAACCGGCATGTGGTGATTACACACAAGAAATAAGGAAAGAGTATCAGAGAGAAGGAAAAAGTATGCTGGATATCAACCTGCTTCGGAATGATCCGGAGAAAGTCCGGGAGAATATCCGGAAGAAATTCCAGGATGAGAAGCTGCCCATGGTGGACGAAGTCATCCGGATGGACCGGGAATACCGGGACGCCCAGCAGCAGGCGGACGCCCTGCGGAACAGGCGCAAGACGCTGTCGAAACAGATCGGCGCCCTGCTGGCCCAGAAGAAAACAGAAGAAGCTGAGGCCGTAAAGGCGGAAGTCGCCGCGGCGGCGGAAAAACTGGCGGAGCTCGAGGTGAAGGAAGAGGAGCTGAAAGCCGAAATCCGCAAGCGGATGCTGGTCATCCCCAACATCATCGACGACAGCGTCCCGATCGGCCGGGACGACAGCGAGAACGTTGAAATCGAGCGCTTCGGCGATCCCGCGGTGCCGGAATGGGAAATTCCCTACCATGTGGACATCATGGAACGGCTGCACGGCATCGAGCTGGATCCGGCACGGGAAACCAGCGGCAACGGTTTCTATTACCTGACCGGGGATATTGCCCGGCTTCACAGTGCGATCCTGAGCTATGCCCGGGACTTCATGATTGACCGGGGATTCACCTATGTGATTCCGCCCTTCATGATCCACGGCAACGTGGTCAGCGGTGTGATGAGCTTCGCCGAGATGGAAAACATGATGTACAAGATCGAAGGCGAGGATCTGTACCTGATCGGCACTTCCGAACATTCCATGATCGGCAAGTTCATCAATACGATCCTGGACGAGGAAAGCCTGCCCAAAACGCTGACAAGCTACAGCCCCTGCTTCCGCAAGGAAGTGGGCGCCCACGGCATTGAGGAGCGCGGTGTGTACCGCATCCATCAGTTCGAGAAGCAGGAAATGATCGTTATCTGCAAACCGGAGGACAGCCCGATGTGGTTTGACCGGCTGTGGCAGAATACGGTGGATTTCTTCCGGACGCTGGATATCCCGGTACGGACCCTGGAATGCTGCAGCGGCGACCTGGCGGATCTGAAGGTAAAGAGCCTGGATGTGGAAGCCTGGTCTCCCCGGCAGAAAAAGTATTTTGAGGTCGGTTCCTGCTCGAACCTGGGCGATGCCCAGGCGCGGCGGCTGCAGATCCGCGTGAAGGCGCCGGACGGCAGCAAGTACCTGGCCCATACGCTGAACAACACCTGCGTCGCGCCGCCCCGCATGCTTATCGCCTTCCTGGAGAACAACCTGCGGGAGGACGGCAGCGTGGCGATTCCCGAGCCTCTGCGGATGTATATGGGCGGGAAGAGCGAGATCCGCGCCTGAGGGGCATGATCCTTTCCGGCGGGCGGTCAACCGCATCCGCTCCCGGGGATAATTGAAAACGGAGGAAGACATGACAATCTCACAGGCTTTCCGGGACGCGAAACGGACCGTAACCGCGCAGAAGGCGGAAACCCTGAAGCTGCTGGCGGCGGAAGGCGCGACAACCCTGATCTGCCTGGCGCCGCTGCTCTTCCTGACGGAAAAGGGCCCGCTGAAGTATCTTGCAGCGCTGTCCGCCGTGCTGTGGCTGCTGCTGAAGGTTCCGGCACGGCTGAACGCGGCCGCCGCCATGCAGGACGGCCTGGGGAACGGGAAGATCTTTTCCCTGCGGCTGGCGGATCCGGGGAACTACCTGAAAAAAGCGGGATACGGGCTGGGACGGCTGGCGCTGCTGGCGCTGTGGTCCTCGCCGCTGATTGCCGCGCTGATTTTCGCGTGGGACAAGTATTCCGGGGATACGGACGGGCTTACCGTCATGAACATGATTTACGATTTCGGCGGGAAGGATATGAAGACCGGCGTCATCTATCTTCTGCTGATTCTGGCGGCGCTGCTGATGCTCGCGGCGCTCGGCGCTGGGTTCCACAGCGGGGATCGGCACGCCTGGGTGCTGGAGGAGAAAGGGCTGCTGAAAGGAAAACGGCCGAAGGTGCTGCTCTGCCGGATCTGCTCCCTGGTGTTTCTGCTGCCCATGATGATCGCTGCGGTTCTTGTGTTCCTGCGGTACGCGCCGCTGCTGAATGACGTGAGCGGCGTGATTTCGGGGGATGTGGCAAAACCGTCCACCGGAACGACCCTGCTGATTGCCGGAATCGGCGGGGCGCTGAACCTGCCGCTGCTGCCGCTGCGCTCCATGGTGACGGCGGCGTACGTGAACGGCCTGCGCCGGTGAATTACGGGCAGGGAACGGAATTCATATGAAAATGAGACTGGACCGGTGGCTGACGACCCTCGGGGCGGGCAGCCGCAGCGAAGTGAAAACATGGATCCGCGGCGGGGAAGCCGCGGTGAACGGGCGGATCATCCGGGATCCCGCCCTTTCTTTTGAAACGGAAACAGACGCCCTCAGCCTGCGGGGAAAGACGCTGGACGGGCGCGTGGTCCGGCATGTCATGATGTACAAACCCGCCGGGGTGCTCACAGCCGCCCGGGATCCGAAACAGCCGACCGTGATGGATCTGCTGCCTCCGGTTTACAGGAGCATCGGCTGCATGCCGGTCGGGCGGCTGGACAAGGATACCACGGGGATTCTGATTTTTACCTGCGACGGGGAAATGAACCACCGGCTGCTGAGCCCGGGAAGGCATGTGGAAAAGGTGTACCGGGCGCTGGTGCGGGGAACGCCGGGGCCGGAAGCTGTCGCAGCCTTTGCCGGCGGGATGGATCTCGGCGATTTTACGGCACAGCCGGCACGGCTGACGATCCTGTCTGCCGGCGCGGAGGTTTCCCTGGCGGAAGCGGCGGTCTCCGAGGGCAAATTCCATCAGGTAAAGCGGATGTTCGCCGCAGCGGGGCACGAGGTGCTTGAACTGCACCGCCGGTCCTTCGGACCGCTGGAACTGGATCCACTGCTGCAGGAAGGCGGATGGCGGGAGCTTACGTCGGCAGAACTGGCGGCGCTGCACCGTGCCGCGGGAATCGAGGAAAGCAGATGAACGATCATTATTACACACGGGACCCGCAGAGCGCTTCCCGGCCGGCGGAATGCGAATTTACCTACCGCGGAACGAAAATGGTTTTTCAGACGGACGCGGGGGTCTTTTCCAGAGGCGAGGTGGATACCGGAACGCGGCTGCTGCTGGAAGCGCTGCCGGAGGAGATGCGGGGGGATATCCTGGATCTCGGATGCGGATGGGGCGTGATCGGGATTTCCGTAGCCCGGACATGGCCGGAAACCCGGGTGACCCTGGCGGACGTGAATAACCGCGCGCTGCAGCTGAGCCGGGAGAACGCGGAAAGAAACCGGGTGAAGGTGATCTGCGCGGAGAGCGACGGCATGGCGGCCTTTGAAGGTCAGGCCTTTGACGCGGTGATCACCAATCCGCCGATCCGGGCCGGAAAACAGGTGATCTACAAAATGTTCGCGGACGCCGCGGCCTGCCTGAAGCCGGACGGCGCGCTGTATCTGGTGATCCGGAAACAGCAGGGCGCTGAGAGCTGCATCCGGTATCTGCAGACGATCTGCGCGTCGGTTGAAAAACTGGACAAATCCGGCGGATTCTGGGTAATCCGGGCAAAACGGTAAAAAAAGAGCCTCCTTTTCCTTCAGCTGAGGAAAGGAGGCTCTGCTGCTTTAAACAGATTTGCCTGACCAGCCCGGTTTTACCGGACCACAATATCGCCGTGCTCATCCGCGTCCACGGTGAGGACGGAGCCGGGAGCCACGTCCGCGGCGATGACCCTGCGCGCGATCAGCGTTTCCACATGGGACTGCAGGTACCGCTTGAGGGGACGGGCGCCGAAGCTGGGATCGAAACCCCGGTCGATTACGGCGTCGAGGGCGGCGTCGGTGAAGGTTACCTTCAGCTGGCGGGATTCCAGCCGGCGGTTCAGATTTTCCGCCATCAGGCCGACGATGCTGCGGACCTCTTCCCGGGTCAGGGGTTTGTAATATACGATCTCGTCAATCCGGTTCAGGAATTCGGGGCGGAAATGCGTCTTCAGCAGCCGGTCCACGGTTTCCCGGGTTTCCGGCCGGATTTCCCCGTTTTCGATCCCGTCGAGGATATATTCACTGCCCAGGTTGCTGGTCATGATCAGGATGGCGTTCTTGAAATCCACGGTGCGGCCCTGGCTGTCAGTAATCCGGCCGTCGTCCAGCACCTGCAGAAGAACGTTGAATACATCGGGATGGGCCTTTTCCACTTCGTCAAACAGGATTACGCAGTAGGGATGGCGCCGGACCGCTTCGGTAAGCTGGCCGCCTTCATCATAACCCACGTATCCGGGAGGCGCTCCGATCAGCCGGGAAACACTGAATTTTTCCATATATTCGGACATATCGATCCGGACCATGTTCTTCTCATCGTCAAAGAGCGCCTGGGCAAGGGCTTTGGCCAGCTCGGTCTTGCCGACGCCGGTGGGGCCCAGGAACAGGAAGGAGCCCAGCGGCCGGTTGGGATCCTGAATGCCTGCGCGCGAGCGCAGGATCGCCTCCGAAACCTTGCGTACGGCTTCGTCCTGGCCGATGACCCGGCGGTGCAGTTCTTCCTCCAGATGGAGGAGCTTTTCCCGCTCGCCTTCCATGAGCCTGGACACGGGAATCCCGGTCCACCGGCAGATGATGCGGGCGATTTCCTCTTCCGTGACCCGGTCGTGCAGGAGGCTGTTTTCCCCGCGGGTTTCCTCAGCGACGGCCTCCTCCTTTTCCAGCTCCTGCTTCAGCCTCGGCAGCTCGCCGTACTTCAGCTCCGCGGCGCGGTTCAGATCATAGCTGCGTTCCGCCTGCTCAATCCGGGCGTTCACCTGCTCGATTTCCTCCCGCAGGCCGGTAACCCGGGCGATGGCCTCCTTTTCAGCTTCCCAGCGCGCCTTCATGGAACCGAACTGTTCCCGCTGTTCCGCCAGTTCCTTCTGCACTTCATCCAGGTGGACCTTCGAAAGGGAGTCTTCTTCCTTCTTCAGGGCAGCCTCCTCGATTTCCAGCTGCATAATGTGGCGGCGGATATCATCCAGCTCCGCCGGCAGGGAATCAATCTCCGTACGGATCATGGCGCAGGCTTCATCCACCAGGTCGATGGCCTTGTCCGGCAGGAACCGGTCGGTGATATACCGGTTGGAAAGGGTGGCGGCGGCAATCAGGGCCGCGTCCTGGATTTTCACGCCGTGGAACACTTCATAGCGTTCCTTGAGCCCGCGGAGGATGGCGATGGTGTCTTCCACGGTAGGCTCCGAAACCATGACGGGCTGGAAGCGGCGCTCCAGCGCGGCGTCCTTCTCGATATATTTCCTGTACTCATTGAGGGTGGTGGCGCCGATGCAGTGCAGCTCTCCTCTGGCCAGCATGGGCTTGAGCAGATTGCCCGCGTCCATCGCGCCGTCGGCTTTGCCGGCCCCGACAATCGTGTGCAGCTCGTCGATGAAGAGGAGGATCCGGCCTTCGCTCTTTTTGATCTCCTCCAGTACGGCTTTCAGCCGTTCCTCAAATTCACCCCGGAATTTCGCGCCGGCGATCAGGCTGCCCATGTCCAGGGAGAAGATCGTTTTATCCTTCAGGCTTTCCGGCACGTCTCCCCGGACGATCCGCAGGGCCAGACCTTCGGCGATGGCGGTTTTACCCACGCCGGGCTCACCGATCAGCACGGGATTGTTCTTCGTTTTACGGGAAAGGATCCGGATTACGTTCCGGATTTCAGCGTCGCGCCCGATGACCGGGTCCAGCTTCTGCTTCCGGGCCAGCTCCACCAGATCGGTTCCGTATTTCTTCAGGGCGTCATAGGTGTCCTCCGGACTGTCGGAAGTGACCCGGGCAGATCCCCGGACTTCCTGCAGCGCCTTCAGGAAAGCCTCCGGACTGTAACCGAAGGTTTTGAGCAGGCGGGAGACGGAAGGGGAGGCCTTGGCGCAGAGCCCCATCCACAGGTGCTCCACGGAAAGATATTCATCCTTCATCTGCTTTGCGGTTTTTTCCGCCTCGAGCAGCGCTTTCTCAATGTCCGCGGCGTAGCCCGGCTGGCCGGCGCCGGAGCCGGATACCCGGGGCATACGGTTCAGCCCGTCCTCCAGGGCCCGGCGGAAGGCTTCCACCGACAGGCCGCAGCGGCCCAGCAGCTGGGGAACCAGATCCTGCGGGTTTTCAGTCAGGGCCGACAGAAGATGCTCCTGCTGCACATCCACATGGCCGTATTCCACAGCAAGAGACTGCGCCCGCTGCAGGGCGGCCAGGCTCTTTTGTGTCAGTTGATTCATATTCATCACAGTTACCTCCGGGAAGGTCGAATTTGACTAACTTTGACCTTCAACCATATTTTACTCTTTTTCCGGAAGTTGTCAAGGGATTATTCCTGTTTTTTTTCGCGTTGTATAGGTATCCGGCCGAAGCTTGTTTCCGTCGGAAGGAATGTGGTATAATACAATGTCCTGTTGTTTGCTTTCCGGCAGCGGAAAAGGGAAAAAGACAAGCGCCGGACGGCACGAAAGCGGGAGGAAAGAGAGCAGAGATGTTCAACAGAAAGAAACGGAACCGCCGCTGGGAGGACGACCCGGAGGAAAATGAGGAATACGGGGAATTCCACAGCGGCGAAACCGAACGATATACGCCTGTGCGGGAAGATGAATCCTGGCAGGCGGAGACGTACGCGGCGGACACGTATCAGGACGACGCGTATCAGGAAGACGCGTACGGGGATGAAACGGATCCGGAAGACGACGGGGCCGTATACGATGACTTCATGCCGTCCGCTGCCTCCGGGTACTACGACGATCCGGAAACGCCGGAAAAGCCAAAAAAACCGGAACCCCGCAGCATTTTCCGTCCGGATGTCCGGAAACCCAATTTTGTGCTCAGCGTTCTTGTGAATACGGTGCGCGTCCTGCTGCTGCTGGCGGTGCTGGCCGGCGTGGCCGGGCTTGGAGCGCTTGCCGGCATTGCCAAGGGGTATGTGGATACGGCGCCGGAGCTGGACCTGGTGGCGCTGGACACGCCGGATCAGAATACGGAATTCATGGACCGGAACCGGAACCTGCTGACGGTGTACCGCGGTTCGGAAAACAGGGTGGTGGTGCCTCTGAGCGCCGTGCCCCAGCGGCTCCGGAACGCCTTTGTGGCGGTGGAGGACGCAAGGTTCTATACGCACAGCGGCGTGGACCTGAAGCGGATCGCCGGCGCCTTTATCGCGAACCTTACCACATCGGGCACCCAGGGCGGATCCACCATCACCCAGCAGCTGATCAAGAATACGCTGCTGTCTCCGGAGCAAAGCTACAAGCGCAAGATTCAGGAAGCTTATCTGGCCATGCAGCTGGAGACCAATTATTCAAAGGACGAGATTCTGCAGAGTTATCTGAACACTATTTATCTGGGGGAAAACTACTACGGGGTTGAAGTGGCCGCGAAAGGCTACTTCAACAAGGAACTGGGCGAGCTGACGATCCGGGAATGCGCCATGCTAGCCGGGGTCACGAACAATCCGTATTATTACAATCCGCGCCGGAACTTCTATACCCGCAAGGACGGGGACCGGGATTACGCGGCCATCACCAATCAGCGGACGGACTACGTGCTGCGCTGCATGTACGAAAACCAGTTCATCAGCCGGGAGGAGTACGAGACGGCACTGGATCCGAAGACCGCTTCGGTGGCGCCGCAGGAGGAAAATCTGACCGGAAACGGCGGCATGTACGAATATCCGCATTATATTGAGTACGCGGTGAAGGAATGCGTACAGATTCTGCTGGAGATAAACGGCCTGCAGGATACTCCCCAGAACCGCACGGCCATGGAAAACCTGCTGCGCACCCGCGGGTACAAGATACAGCTGGCCATCGATCCGAATATCCAGAAAACCGTGGAGAGCACCCTTCAGAACTGGACGAAGTATCCCTCCCTGCGGGATCCGTCCGACAAGATTTACCGCAGCAAGAATTCCGACGGAACCTATACGGAAATTCCCCAACCGCAGGCTGCCTGCGCGGTTCTGGATTACCGCACGGGAGAACTGCTGGCTGTCGTTGGTTCCCGGTCGGAGGTAACCGCGCGGAAAACCATGAACCGGGCGACGGACATGAAGATGCCCGTCGGTTCCGCCATCAAGCCGATCGCTGTTTACGCGCCGGCCCTGGAGCTCGGCGCCAGCCCCGCCTCCGTGGTGTACAATATGCCCGTGCCCATCAGCGGATGGAAGGATTCCCATGGGAATGACAGCTGGCCGAAGAACTACGGAGGCGCCGGATATACCGGCCCCGTGACGCTGCGGCAGGCCATGGCAAAATCACAGAATACCGCGGCCGCGCAGACCCTGATGACCCGGGTGGGTGTGGAACGGAGCGTCAGCTTCCTGCACGGGATGGGCGTTGACGACGGCCATATCGACAAGACGCCCTTCGGCCTGAGCCTGGGCTCCTCCGGCATTACGCCGCTGCAGATGACGGTGGCTTTCGGCGTGCTCGCGAACGGCGGCGTTTATCAGGCTCCTATCTCGGTGCTGGGTATTTCCGATTCCCGGGGCGACGTGGTATGGGATGGGCATCAGCACCAGGAGCGGCGCAGGGTTTTTTCGGAGAGTACCAGCTGGCTTATTGTGGACATGCTCAAGAGCGTGGTTTCCTCCGGTACCGGTACCGGCGCGAAAATCAAGGGACAGGTTGTCGGCGGCAAGACCGGCACCAACTCCGACCAGAAAGGCGTGTTTTTCTCCGGAATGACCGGATACTATGCGTCCGCGCTGTGGGTCGGGCATGACAATTACAAGGCGCTTTCCTCCAAATCCACAGGATCCGGGGCGGCCGCACCCCTGTGGCAGGCTTACATGAGCAAGATCCACGACGGGCTGCCGAAAAAGGAGATTCTGGAGGGTAACCCGGCTGAGTACGGCCTTGTGCAGGTCGTTACCTGCCCGGTGAGTGGGCTGCTGGCGACGGACGCCTGCCGGAATGACTCCATGGGGTACGGCGTGGTGACAGATTACTGGAAGGAAGGCACCCAGCCGACCCAGTACTGCCAGATGCACTCCATCCAGAACGTATGCGCCGAGAGCGGCATGCCCGCTTCGCCCTACTGCCCGTATGTGACGCAGAAGGGCGTGGTATCCATTCCCGCGGGGCATTACCTTTCCGCTTTTATCGGGACTGAATACCAGAGCGTGCTGGAGGAATACCTGGGACTGAGTGCGGAGGCCGGCGGGCCGGTCTGTACGCTGCACGGAAACGGATCCGGAGGGAACAGCGGCACCATGCTTCCGAACCGGCAGGCCGAGGATGCCGCCCGGCTGATCGCCGCCGCCCAGCAGCAGCTGGCCGCGCTGGATCCGGCGAGCGCCCAGTACAGCGCGATCGTCAACGCTGCCACGAACCTGCAGACGCTGATTGACGCAGGCGCGCCGCAGAATGAGATTACGGCGGCCATGACCGTGCTGACCCAGGCCATGATCGGGATTTTCTGACAGCCGGGAGCCGGGGCCCCATAAAAATAATCGGGAGGGAAAGCCATGCTGAAGATCGGATGCCATCTGTCCGCGTCAGGCGGATATATGCGGATGGCAAAGGAGATCCTTTCCATCGGCGGAAACACTTTTCAGTTCTTTACCCGGAATCCCCGGGGAGGCACAGCGAAACCGGTGGACGAAGCGGACGCTGCCGCATTCCGGACGTTCGCGAAGGAGAACGGAATTGAGATCATTCTGGCCCACGCGCCGTACACCCTGAACGGCTGCAGCGCGGATCCGGGGATCCGGGATTTTGCCGCCCGGACCATGGCGGACGACCTGCGCCGGATGGAATATGTGCCCGGGAATCTTTATAATTTCCATCCCGGTTCCCATGTGGGACAGGGAACAGAGGCCGGTATCACCATGATCGCCGGGATGCTGAACGGTATCCTGACGGAGGATCTGCATACAACGGTTCTGCTGGAGACCATGGCCGGGAAAGGCAGCGAGGTGGGCGGAAGCTTCGAGGAGCTGCGTGAAATCCTGGACCGGGTGGAGCTGAAAAGCAAAATGGGCGTATGCCTGGACACCTGCCACGTCAGCGACGCCGGATATGACATTATTCATGACCTGGACGGGGTGCTGACCGCTTTCGACCGGACGGTGGGCCTGGAGAAACTGAAGGCTGTGCATATCAACGACAGCAAAAACCCGCCCGGCGCCCGGAAGGACCGGCATGAAAAAATCGGCGAAGGAACGCTGGGGACGGAAACCATTCTGCGTGTGATGCGCCATGAAGCGCTGCGGAATCTGCCGTTCTACCTGGAAACGCCCAACGAGCTGGACGGATACGGGCGGGAAATCCGTATGCTGAAGGAACTTTACTGATATCGGAGGAATCGTATGAAACAACTGCGGAAACTGCTGCCCGCGCTGCTGGCGGCAGTGTGCCTGGCGGGCATCGCTGCCCGGGCGGAGGAGCCGGAGATGCGCATTGACGTTTCCTGCGGCGAAGTGGTGCCCGGGGAATCCGTGATTGTTTCCTTTACGGTGCCGGAGGACGGATTCTGTGATATTCTCCTGGTGAACGAAGCGGGAGAAACGGCGTCGGGGGTCGTGCGGAACCGTCCGGTTACGGCGGGATACAACGCCTTTTACTGGAACGGAACCTGGGAAGGGCTGGCGGTGCCTCCCGGGGAATGGACGATGCGGCTGGAGATGAACGGGCGTACGGCGGAAACGGCTGTGAAAGTGAGCCGGATGATTCCTTTCCTGATTTCTCCGGCGGCAGACCGGGACCGGGTGACGGCCGGGAAACAGGTTAAACTCAGTTACTGGGCGACGGAGGCCGGTATCCTGACCGTGACTGCCGGAAAACGGGAGCTGCTGCGCACATGGACGGAAGCGGGAGAAAACGCGGTTTCCTTTCCCGCGGAACTGGCTCCCGGAACCTATGACGCTGAAATGGTGCTGACCCGGGAAGACGGAACCGCCTCCCATCCGGCGGTGATCCGGCTGACGACGGAGGCGCCTGCGGAACGCTTCAGTCCGCTCGGAAAGGACGTCCGGGATGACTGGGCTCTGAACGCATGGACCGTACCCATGGACATTACAGACGAGGAAGCGGTGTGGCAGGCGCTGATGGCCCCGGTTACCGTGCTGGACGACGGCAAGGAAAAGGCCCAGGTGCGCCAGACGGTGATCCGGAAAGAACCGGACAGGGACAGCGAAGGTGTCGGTACGGTGACCCTGGCTTCCCAGGGAGTGCATGTGCTGGAACGTGGCGAAACCTGGTCGAAGATTGAATGCTATTCTTCCTCATTCCACGATTCCGCGGTGCTGAACTGGAACGTGCTGGTGCAGGGATATGTGGAAACCCGGCTGCTGAAGGAAATCACCCCGGATCCGGAGATGGGGCTGGTGGTGGACAAGCTGACGCAGCGGCTGTACGTGTTCCGCGAGGGGAAGCTCTTTTCCACGCTGCTGGCTTCGACCGGACTGGCGAACGCGAAGCAGCCGTTCAATGAAACGCGCTCCGGAGAGTTTCTGCTGATCAGCAGGGTGGGCGGATTCTATTCGGACAATATGTTCTGCCCCCGGGCAATGCGCTTCAACGACGGGGATCTGCTCCACGAGATTCCCTATGTGGAGAGGGACGGGAAGATCATTTACTCAACCACGGAACCGTATCTGGGAGCCCGGGCCAGCCACGGATGCATCCGGGTGCAGCGGAAAACAAACCAGGACGGGGTGAATCACGCCTGGGTTTACAACCACTACCGGGAGAACACAAAAGTCCTGATCTGGGAGGACTGGCAGGGCAGGCAGATCCCGGTTCCGCAGGATGGAACGGTCTTCTGGACAAACACGCGGAAGAACAACTACTACCATTGCTCGGACCGCTGCCCGCTGCTGGAAACGAAATCGCCGCAGACGGTTACCTACGCGGAGCTGTCGGCGGAGGATTCCGGGCTGAAAGCCTGTCCAGCCTGCGGACCGGTTATGAAAAAGAACGAATTGCTGGAATACAACAGTCTGTACGCGGAGGGCGGAGACCACGACCCGATCCTGACGGAGGCGCGGAAGGACTGCCCCAGGCAAAGAAGGAGGTGAGCGATTGAATCCTGTCGACTGGGTTATACTCGGAATTGTCGCGGTCAGCGTACTGTTTGGCATGTACCGGGGATTCATCGCCTCGGTTGCTTCCATGGGGGGATGCCTGGTTTCCCTGGCGGCCAGTTTCTGGGTGAGCCCGAAGCTGGCGGAGTGGGTCCGGACAAAAACCACTCTGAGCACCACACTGATGTCCTACGCGGACGCAGCTACGCGCCTGAAGGATTCCGCGCTTTCTTCCATGAACGTGGCAGGGCTGACGGGGGAGAATATTTCCTCCATCCTCAGCCGGGCGTCCCTGCCGGCGCCGCTGGACAAGCTGCTGCAGAACAACCTGGAGCAGCAGGTGTACATGGGAACGGACATTCCGCAGACTGTCGGAAATTATGTGACGCAGACGATCGTATCGGCGCTGATGAACGTGATGTGTTTTGTCGTGTCCTTTATTGTGCTGCTGGTGCTGTTTCACCTGATCGTGAACCTTTTGAAGGCGATTTTCCGCTTTCCGGTGCTCAAGCAGCTGAACGCCCTGGCCGGCGGCCTTTTCGGCCTGCTGCGCGGCGCGCTGCTGTGCTTTGTGCTGTTTGCCCTGGTGCCGCTGTTCCAGACGGTGGTGCCGGTGGAAGGACTGAGCGACATGATCCGCGCAAGCGCGCTGGCGCCGATGTTCAACAGCGGCAACCTGATCCTGTCCATTATGAACGGACACCTGTAGATGAACGGCCGGCGGCCGGAAGAAAGCGCATGGAAAAAAGACGGCATCCTGATGAAGGAGCCGCCTTTTTCAAATCCGGGAGAGAACGGTGTTTACCGCAGGATCGCGCTGGTCTGGCCGCCGAGGGTCAGGATATTTCCGTCCAGGAAGGCTTCATCCATGCCGATGAAGGTGATTTCGGTGAAATGTACGTCTGGAATTACCGACAGATCCAGCTTTTTAACACTTTCAGTCGTGTTATGGAATACGCCAACGACGGAGCCGTTCAACTCGCACAGGAAGCCGCCAGCTTTGGAATCTGGGAAGGAAAGGGCGGTATAGGTGCCCCGAGAAATCTCCGGATTTGTTTTCCGCAGGGCAATCAGTTTCCGGTAATGCCAGAGGATGGATCCTTTGGATTTTTCGCGGTCGGCTACGGAGGAGAATTTGGATTTGTCATAATTGCTGCCGACAGGATCCTGTACGGTATCTCCGTCTCCCCAAAACATGGCCAAGCGCCGGTTGGCGTCTGTGTTGGAACTGCCCCGGGAACCCCGCAGGCCGATTTCCTCGCCATAATAAATGAAGGGAGAACCGGGCGTAAGGATATACAGGCTAGCGGCCATCTGCATGCAGCCACTGGCGATGGTCAGGAAACCGGCAGCCCGGTCTGTGTCATGATTTGCAATAAAGGGAATGTTCATAGCGTCCGGATTGATACTGTGAATACTATCCAGGTATTTCTGCGTTGACTGCACCAGTTTGTTTACATTTCCACCCAATGCAGTTTCTGCAATCAAACCATCCACCATTGCAGTGGAAAAGTGGAAACAGTTGAAAGCCGGAAGGTATCGGTCGATAACGGAATCCCCATCCCAGACTTCCGCGACCGTGTAAACTGACGGATTGATCTTTCTCAGTTCTTCCATATACCAGATCCAGAACTCGGCATTTTTGTCATTTTCTCCGTAATAGGGATACTTGGCGGCATCAAAGCGGAAACCGTCAATGCCGAGATCCAGCCAGTATTCTGCTATTTTAAGGACTGCCTGACGGACTTTTTCATTGTCAAAATTCAATTCCGGCATATCATCAGAAAAGTTGCTTTCATACAAGATGTCCATACCGTTCATTTTCGTAAAATGACGGCCGCCGGGGACGGGAGCATCTGCCGGGATCCAGGTATAAAAGTCATAATATTCATGGCTTTCATTATTCATAAAGTGCGCATTTCGGAAACGTTGAAACCACTCGTGCTCTTTACCGGTATGATTCAGTGGAAGGTCCAGGATCAGCTTTATATTCCGCTCATGGCACAGGCCGATGAGCTCCTGGAGATCTTCCAGTGCGCCGAAGTCCGGATCGATCTGATAATAATCCGTGACATCGTACTTGTGGTAAGTCGGGGAAAGGAAGACAGGGGTCAGCCAGAGTCCTTCGATTCCCAGGCTGTTTCCTGAGGCCGGATCTCCATCGTTCAGGTAATCCATACGGTTGATGATTCCTCGGATATCCCCGATACCGTCTCCATTTGAATCGGAAAAAGATCCGACGAAAATCTCATAAAAAACCCGGCTGTTGTTTTCCATATCCAGTCCCTTCTCTTCTGCGGAGGATACGCCGAAAAGCATCACCAACACCAATGCAAACAACACGAACCGTTTCATGCATATTCCCTTCTTTCTACTGCTTTCCTCTGTATCATGAACCATGCGGCGCAGGTTGTCAAGGGAGATGAAAAATGTTATATTGCGGAAAAAGGAAAACAAAGGACGGGACCACAGATGGAACGGTTTTGTACAGATGGAGAGTTGTCCGCAATGCAGAGAAAGGGACGCAGGCTGACGCTCACATTTCGGATCCTGTTATGTTTTCTCGCGGTTGTGTTTACTGTGCTGTTCCTGATGATCCGGACGGAAAATGCAGGAACCATGCTCTGGATAATCAATGCCTGTACAGCAGTAACCGGATGGGCCTGCATTATCCTCTATATTTGCGGTGTGCAGGAAACCCGTACGCAGGCCGGGCACATGAAAATGCTGCTGGACGGAGAGGCAGAGACGCTGGAGGGCTGGATCTCGCTGACCCGGGAAAGCGTTCAGATTCCGAAGAGCATCCGGATCCGGAAAGTGCTGCTGGATACAGGCGGAGAGGAACCGGAACGCCTGAATCTGGACGAGCAATGGATCTCCAGGCTTCCGCCGGACGGAAGCCTTGTCCGCGCTGAGGTGGTTCATAGCTATATTTCTGGCGTGGAGATACTTTCAGCGGCGGAAGGAACCGCACAGGCATTCGGACGGGTTGGAGGCGTGCGGAAAATGGCCCAGCTGATTCCGCTTCTGGGGATCTGGGCACTGGCAGCTGTGTTTTTCAGCAGTTTTGTGTTTTACCAGGTTACGGATACGGATCCGAAGAATAAAATCACAATCTATATGGACGGCAGCATCACGAATGAGGCGCAGTTTGCGGCCCGGCTGGAGAAGAAGCTGGAAGTACCGATCCGGATGGTGCAGATTCATCCGTTTTCCTATTTTATGTTCGGCTCGGAGATTCTGAAATCGGGGGACTTGTATATTGTGCCGGATTCCGACCGGGAACAGTATGCAGAATGGTTCGCAGAAGGCGGAGAAGTCGGAATCCTGTACGATCCGGAGAGCGGGGAAGCCATTGCCGGAGATACTTTTCTATATAATGCGGAGGGGGAAAAGGAAACATACCGACTGTACCTCGGGGCTGCTTCCCAGCATCTTGAGGACGGAGAGGCCCGCCACACGGCGGAACTGCTGATGAACATGGAGGAGGGGACCAAATGAACGGAAGAATGATCCTGCTGGCCTTGCTGGCGCTGACGCTGTGCCTGCCGGTTCTGGCCGGAGCGGAAAACGCAGCGGAATCCGCCCTGTATGTGAAGAAAGTGGAAAACCTGCCGGAAGATTTCATCTTTGGTATGGATGTTTCCAGCGTCCTGGCGGAGGAAGCCAGCGGCGTGAAGTACTATGGCTTCGACGGAAAGGAAACGGATCTGTTCAGGATCCTCGCGGATAATGGTATCAACTATATCCGGGTCCGGATTTGGAACAATCCCTATGATGAAGCCGGAAACGGATTCGGCGGGGGCAACTGCGATATCCGAACTGCCATGGAGATCGGAAAACGCGCAACGGCCTGCGGTATGAAGCTGCTGGCGGATTTCCACTATTCCGATTTCTGGGCGGATCCAGGGAAACAGATGGTTCCCAGGGCCTGGGCTGGCATTGATATTGACGAGAAGGAAACCGCACTGTACGAATACACCAGGGACTGCATGCAGCAGCTGAAGAATGCCGGCGTAGATGTGGGGATGGTACAGGTTGGGAATGAAACAAACGGCAGGATGTGCGGCGAAAGCGACTGGCAGAACATTGCCCGGCTGATGGACGCAGGATCCCGGGCTGTGAGAGAAGTGTTCCCGGAAACGATGGTTGCGGTGCACTTCGCTAATCCGGAGAACCCGGACAGCTACAGATTCTATGCTGAAAGACTGGCACAATTCGAAAAGGACGGACTGATTCAATACGATGTTTTCGCAAGTTCCTATTATCCTTTTTGGCACGGAACACTGGACAACCTCGCAGAGATCCTTACGGAGATTTCAGAAACCTATGGCAAAAAGGTTATGGTAATGGAAACATCTTATGCCTATACGGGGGAAGATACGGACTTTTCAGGTAATACGATCAGCGAAGGAAGCGAGGTCAGCGGATATCCATTTTCTTCTCAAGGGCAGGCAGATTCTGTCCGGGATATTACGGACGCGGTGGTGAATCGTACTCCGGCTGGGATCGGCGTCTGCTATTGGGAAGGCGCCTGGATTACTGTGGGAGGAAACAGCCGGGAAGAGAATCAGGCGATGTGGGAAAAATATGGCTCCGGCTGGGCTTCCAGTTATGCGGCGGCGTATGATCCTGATGACGCGGGGCAATGGTACGGCGGAAGCGCCGTAGATAACCAGGCGTTTTTCGATGCTGATGGAAAGGCGCTGGAGTCCCTGAAAGTTTTCCGGTTTATGCGGACAGGAAACGGAAAAGCCCCGGAACCGGTACAGGACGCATCGAAGGAATCTGCTGCGGTAGAGGAAAATGCGGATACAACATACAACTATGTTCTGGATTACAGCTTTGAGGACGGCGGAAATTGCTGGAAGGTTACAGATCTGAAAAAAGCCAGCGAGCTGTATGTGGAGGATAAACCTGCTGACTCCCTGACAGGCCGCAAACACCTGCATTTCTGGAGCGCGGCTCAGGACAGTGTGGAGTTTACTGCGGAACAGATAATTACCGATCTGCCTGAAGGGAAGTTTTCTTTCCGGATTTCGATCATGGGCGGCGACTGCGGCGAAACGGACATCTATGCATATGTTAAAATTGACGGCAAGGAAACTGCACGATCGGAGCAGATTCCGATCACAGGATGGAAAAACTGGAAGACCGGCGTCATTCCGGAGTTCGACCATCCAGCGGGAACGAAGGTTACGGTTGGGATCTATGTAAAATGCCAGGGAACCGGGAACGGCGCCTGGGGGAAAATTGACGATGCGCTGCTGAATTCTGTGCAGTAAAAGAGCTCTGGACCACAAGATATTGAAAACGATACCAATTCTGAAAAATCAAGGGTTCCAATAATTTAACTGTTGACAAAAACCGGAAATGCAACTACAATAAATCCGAATTTGAACGGAATAAATCAGGCAGCACGTGAAAGCGTGCGTTTGGTTTTGATTCCGGCAAAAAAAAACAATAAAAGGAGAAAAAGACTATGAAGAAATTCCTCGCGATCGTATTAGCCGCAGTCATGGCGTTGTCCATGGTGTCTTTCGCTTCTGCGGAGGCCAGCCTGGCCGGAGAATACGAAATCAAAGTCTGGGTTGCTAACGAAATCGTTGAACTGACCAAAGCTCAGATCGAACGCTACAATGCTACAAATACGGATGGCATCGTCATTAAAGCGGACGTACAGCCTCAGGGCGAAAGCGATGCGGCCAGCAACATGATCACAGACGTGGACGCAGGTGCGGATATTTACTGCTTTGCACAGGACCAGTTGAGCCGCTTGATTACAGCGAAAGCCCTGCGCAGCCTGGGACAGGGTGCTGCTAAGATCGTTACCGAAAACTACGATCCTGACTCTGTCACTGCCGTCACTACCGGTGACAGCCTGTGGGCCTATCCGTTGACTGCGGATAATGACTATTTCATGTACTATGACAAGAGTATTATCCCGGACGAGGATGTTGACTCCCTCGAAAAGCTGATTGAAGACTGCGAAGCTGCCGGGAAATACTTCACCTTTGATCTGCGGAACGCCTGGTACAACGCCAGCTTCTTCTTCGGCGCCGGCTGCAAATCCAACTGGAAAGCGGAAGACGACGGATCCTTCAGTGGAATTGATGACAACTTCAACAGCGATATGGGTCTGGTTGCCCTGAAAGGCATGAAGAAACTGGTTGACTCCACCGCCTGGAACAACGGCAACGATGTATCTGCGTTTGCGAGCGGTTCCGCGATCGTGGTTTCCGGTATCTGGGGTTCTGCTGCTGCCAAGGATATCCTGGGTGACAAGCTGGGTGTTGCGGATCTGCCTTCCTTCAATGTGGATGGTACAGACTATCATCTGGGGAGCTATTTCGGATTTAAACTCATGGGCGTGAAGCCGCAGGAAGATCCGGTTAAGCTGGCTGTACTGAACAGACTGGCTCAGTATCTGACCGGTAAGGAATGCTCTCTGGAGCGTCATACGGAAAAGGGATGGCGGCCTGCTTATCTGGAAGCACAGGAAGATGAAGCTGTTAAGAATGACCCGATTCTCGTGAATGGTGTGATCGCTCAGAAGCCCTACGGCGTTGTACAGAGCGCGATCAGTGGCGCATGGTGGAACATTGCGGCTGTATTCGCGGATGAAATCAAGGATGCCACGACGGATGAGGACCTGAAGACGGTTCTGCAGAATTATGAGAACAAGATCATGGAAACCTTCAAGCTGGATGCCAACGCGCTGCTGTTCGTGGGTGCCTGGAACGGCTGGAACAACGCAGATGAGGATGACACCTATTATCTGAAAGACGGAACTCTGACGCTGGATGTTCCGGAAAGTGATTACATGGGTGGCCGTATCGTGAAGCTCACTACCTGGGAAAATGACAAGGGCTTTGCGCAGGTTACTACCGGCATCGAGCTGATCAAGGATCTGGGCGCGGACAACCCTGATAACAATATCGTGTTCGTCGAGCCCGGCAACTACACCCTGACCTGGGATGGCACTTCCATCACCATCGTGAAGAACTGACGGAAAAAGTGAGCGAAAACTGATTCAATCATCTTTCGGCCGGAGCTGAAGCACATTTCGGCTCCGGCCGATTCCAATTTCCCAAAGAGGAGAGGAGTGGATCACGGATATGGCGCAGCTCAGTGATCTGGAATACCTGAAACTGTCCAAAGGACGGAAAATCGGGTACAAACTGGGGCGCTTCTTTGCCGGTATTCCCAAGGCATTCGCAAACCTCGGCTTGAAGATCTGGGATGTCCTGAAGAAAGGCGCATCCGCTGTCGGCAGGGAAGTAAAAGATATCATTACTTCATTTATCCAGGGTGACTGGAAAACGAAAGTCAGCTATCTGGTCATGGGTTTTGGCTGCCTGGCCCGAGGACAGATTCTGCGGGGACTGCTGTTCCTGTTGTTTGAGATCGTATTTATCGGATACATGGTCCTGTCCGGCGGATACTGGCTAAGTATGATGCCTTCTTTGGGCAAAGTCGGGCCTACGGAAGAATACAACGAAATATATGATGTATTCGTAACAAAATATAACGATAACTCCTTCCAGATCCTGCTTTACAGCGTGCTGACCATTTTCTTTATCATTGCCTTCATATATACATGGAGAGTGAATATCCGGCAGAGCAGAATGGCGGAAAAGATTCTGGCAACCGGAAAGAGACTGAAGAGCGGTAAGGAAGATCTTCATTCTCTTACAGATGAGTCTTTCCATAAGACACTGCTTGCATTGCCGTTGACAGGTATCATCATTTTTACGGTACTGCCGATTATCTTTATGATTCTGGTGGCGTTTACTAATTATGACGGTTCACATGACGGCTATATCAGCAATCTGTTCCACTGGGTGGGGATGGACAACTTCAACACTCTTTTTTCCTGGAAGAGTGCTAACGGTACGCAAAGCTATGCCGCGACCTTTGGCGAGATTCTGTCCTGGACTCTGATGTGGGCGTTCTTTGCAACATTCTCAAACTACTTCCTGGGCATGTTTGTGGCTATGGCCATCAACAAGAAAGGTATTAAAGTCAAAAAGCTATGGCGGACGATCCTGGTGATGACCATCGCCATTCCGCAGTTTATTTCTTTGTTGTATGTCAGTAAAATGTTCGCCAAGGACGGTATCCTGAATGGGTTCCTTCTGAGTATGGGGTGGATTACAAAAGCGCTTCCCTTCTGGGAGGATCCGATCTGGGCCCGGGTAACGGTCATCATGATCAATATCTGGATCGGTATTCCGTACCTGATGCTGATCGCTACCGGCATCCTGATGAACATCCCCGCCGACCTGTACGAATCCGCGAGAATCGACGGCGCGAATCCCTGGCAGCAGTATACCCGGATTACTCTGCCGTATATGCTGTTCATTACCGGACCGTATCTGCTGACCAGCTTTACCGGCAATATGAACAACTTCAACGTCATCTATTTGCTGACAGGAGGTGCGCCGCTGAATCCGGCAGCATCTTCGGCAGCCGGAAATGTGGGTTATACCGACCTGCTGATCACCTGGCTGTTCAAGATTACGACTGGTGCTGATTCAAAGTATTATCTGGCCTCTGTGGTCGGTATTCTCGTATTTGTAGTGGTGGCGCTGATTTCCCTGATTGTGTACAACGTGCTGCCGAGTATTAAGAACGAGGAGGACTTCCAGTGATGAGTGAAACAAGCAGCATGAAGCGTCACATGGGACTGAAGGCCTCCCGGACGCTGGCAAATACGCTGATTTATGTGCTGTTGATTGCTCTCAGCGTGATCTGGCTGATTCCCTTTATCTGTATTGTGCTGCAGTCTTTCCGGGTGGAAAGCACCTGGCAGGTGGGATATGTTATTCCACAGAAATGGGGCATCGACAATTACCGGAATCTGTTCAGTACTAACTTCCCCCGGTGGTATATCAATACCTTTGTTACAGCTGTGTGCACTGCGCTGCTGCAGACGATCATCGTGCTGTGTATGAGTTACACACTGAGCCGATTCCGCTTCAAGATGCGAAAGCCTCTGATGAAATTCATGCTGATTCTGGGCATGTTTCCCGGAATGCTTTCCATGATTATCCTGTACCGTGTTCTGAAGGATCTGGGACTGACCCAGGCTAACGCGACGCCCGGTCTGATCCTGGTATATGTGGCGTCTTCCGGTATGGGTTACTATGTTTCCAAGGGCTTCTTCGATACGATTCCGAAGTCGTTGGATGAAGCGGCACGGGTGGACGGTGCGACCCGGGCGCAGGTACTGAACAAGATTATCCTGCCCCTGTCCAAACCGATCGTCATCTATACGATCCTGACGGCATTTATGGGACCCTGGGGAGATTTCGTTTTTGCCCGTTACATTTCCTTTGGTGATCCTGCTGGTATGAACGTGGCGGTCGGTCTGTATAACTGGCTGACGCCGGACCAGATCAACAAGAATTACACCATGTTCTGCGCAGGCGGCGTGCTGGTGGCTGTTCCTGTAACGCTTCTCTTCCTGTTCCTGCAGAAGTATTACGTGGAAGGCGTAACCGGCGGCGCGGTCAAAGGATAATGAAGGGAGGAAGGAAAAACAATGGCAAGCGTAAAACTGACAGACGTCAAGAAAGTATATGACAACAACGTTACGGCGGTTCACGACTTTAACCTCGAAATCGCGGACAAGGAATTCGTGGTGTTCGTTGGACCTTCCGGCTGCGGCAAATCCACCACCTTGCGGATGATTGCCGGACTGGAGGATATTTCCGGCGGCACGCTGGAAATCGACGGCGAAGTCGTGAACGACCTGCAGCCCAAGGACCGGGATATCGCCATGGTTTTCCAGAACTACGCGCTGTATCCCCATATGACGGTGTATGACAATATCGCCTTCAGCCTGCGGCTGAAGAAGGTGCCGGAGGATGAGATCTACGAGCGTGTCACCAACGCGGCGAAGATCCTGGGCATCACCGAATATCTGACCCGGAAACCCCGGGCGCTGTCCGGCGGCCAGCGTCAGCGCGTGGCTATCGGCCGTGCCATGGTGCGAAACGCCAAGGTGTTCCTGATGGACGAACCGCTGTCCAACCTGGACGCCAAGCTGCGGAACCAGATGCGCGCGGAGATCATCCTGCTGCGGCAGAAGCTGGATACAACCTTCGTTTACGTGACCCACGACCAGACTGAAGCCATGACTCTGGGCGACCGGATCGTGATCATGAAGGACGGCTTCATTGAGCAGGTCGGTACGCCGCAGGAAGTGTTCGATACTCCGGTGAACCTGTTTGTGGCGGGTTTTATCGGCAGCCCGCAGATGAACTTCCTGAAAGCAAAGCTCGTTCAGGAAGGAACCGGTTACTGTGTGGATATCCTCGGCGCGAAGATTCCGCTGAACGCGGATCAGACCGCGGTGCTGTCCGGGAAGAACGTCAGGAGCCAGGACATTATCCTCGGCGTCCGGCCGGAGCATACCACCGTGCTGTTTGACAAGACAGAAAACGCCATCGAGTGCAAGATCGACGTGAACGAAATGATGGGCAGCGAGCTGCACCTGCACCTGTCCAGCGCCAACGACGACAAGATCATCGTCCGTCTGCCCACGGTGGATCTGACGAAAGAACAGCGCGAATCCCTGGGTTACGGCAACAAGATGTATATCACTTTCCCGGCGAAGGTTATGCATCTGTTCGATCCGGAAACGGAGAGAAGCCTTATAGATGGCTGACGCGATCCGGATAACAGTTTACGGCCCTCCGCAGTATTGCGGAGGGCCGTATGTTGTGTGCCTAATTCAGTTTGTCAGCGTGTTGCAGCCGGAGTACGCAGGTCTTTTCTGCGGACAGGAGATTCCGCGAAAGCGTCTTCCTCGATCACTGTGCCGGCCGGACAGCTGACATAGATCAGGTTCTTGCAGTCTTTGAATGCTTCATGTCCGATATAGGTGCAGTCATCCGGAATGATGACAGCTTCGAAAGCGCCGCCTTCGAACGCGTTGTCGTCAATGATGGTCAGGCCTGCCGGCAGGACCAGCGTCCGCAGCGTAGAGGGATCAATTTCCTCAGCGTCGGCAATGATGACATATTTGCTGAACCGGTCGCTTTCAAACCAGATCACATCATCTGCCGTCGGTTCAGTCAGTACTTCCGCGGCAATTTCGCCGTTTTCCTCATGCAGGCGGGCTACGTAGGCCGCACCGCCGGTTTTGTTCTCGACAGCCATCCGGACGTTTCCGTTCAGCTCCGTCAGCGTCGTAGCGGCAGCGCCTTCTCCGATACCGTCGGCGTATCCGGTGACATTGATTTCGAATACGGTGTCCACCGTATCTTCCGTTTCAGCCAGCAGGCCGTCAATCCGGGACTGCTCCTGTTCGTTCAGCCCTTCACTGCTTTCACCGATATCCATTACCGCGTCCATGCCGGCGGCACTTTCAAGAACAGAATCGCCCGGCAGGATTGCGCGGAGGCCTTCACCCTGCTTCGCGCTCAGCACGCACAGCCGTCCGTCCTCAATCAGGACGCAGGGGCCCTGTACCGCAGGAATGATACGCTGACTGCCCAGGTACCGATCCCAGAGTCCATCTGACTGCAGACGGCCGCCGGTACCAAGAGTGACGACGTTTGTGTTTCCGCGCAGGCTGAGGAGCAGCCGGCTGTTTACGGTGCCGTTGATTTCCAGCTGCAGGACGTTATTGCGTTCCGGCGCCTGCCAGACATTGATCCATTCCACCGGGCAGTTTACCGTGATGGATCCGACGGAGGAATTGGTAAACAGTTCATTGATGCCAAGCTTATTTCCCTGCGCGTCTGTTCCGCCGTTCAGAACGATATCAGCCGGAGTGTCCGGATCCCAGAGATGGACGGAAACGTTTGTTTTAGATCCCCAGATGATATCGTCCGCAGTAAAGTCCGGATTGTTTGCCAGGATATCGATTTCTGTTTCGGCACCTCCGGTTATTGGACGCAGCCGGAGCTGTGTCCGGTCAAACTCATCGTTTTCATCCTGGTCTACGAATACATATTCCAGTATGTAGTCCTCGAGGTTCCTGGACGCCGCAGGGATGTCTGACCGCATGAAAACTCCGTTTTCAATGAGTTTGCCGTCTGCTTCCGTCAGCGTCAGATCTGTGAAAGCCCGGATCTGGGAACTGCCGAGTAAAATATTTTCGCCGATTCCCGGAATGGTCATTGTGTTTTTGCCGTATTCATAGCCGTTTTGGATGGTTCCGATGACCGTCACATCACCGTCGTAGGCGACATATGTTGAACCTGTATTCGTATCGGCGTTGTTGAATGTCATGCTGCCGATATCGCCGATGATGGTTACATCACCCGGCCGGTCTCCATAGGAGCCCCTGAATTCAAGATTCATGATATCACCGGTGTAGTGCAGCGTTCCGTTCCCGATATCAGCCCGGAACAGCGGGATTTGCGAACTGGCGGAATCATGCACCACGGTCAGATTCAGATCGGGTGAGAACATGGAGAGCAGTTCCAGGGTATCTCCGCCGTGGGCGGCATCAAGGACGAGCTCACCTGAGCAGGAATGCTCAAAGTAGGCCCTCCACGGAACTGTGCTGTTCTCATACAGCGCCCGGTCTTCTTCAAGCGGAAGCACACTGATGAACAGCTGCGGGTTTTTGTAGCTCAGTTCCACAGCCTGATCCATGGTCAGCGCATAGTTATTTACCTGCCAGCAGGGCGTATCACTGCCGTCCAGGTAATCGTATGTCAGCGGGAACCTTCCGGGTGTTTCTGCCTCATAGATTGGCAGGTATACCCATTTGGCATCGGTCCGGCCGGCAGTGCCGACAGTCCAGGACACATCTTCGCTGTACCAGCGGCAGATTGTGTCTGTTCCGGTGAAGGCTTCCGTGGAGACGGAAGGCATCTGCCCGGCCAGGAAGTCCACACGGACGGTTCCGCGCATATTTGCGAATGCGCCGCTGCCGATACCGGTAATTCCATCATCAATAATGATCCGTACGCTGCTCTTGTCCGAAACTGCATCACTCCACGGCGCGGTTTCAGAATCCGTGTAAGACGGAATCCGGCCGGTTCCGGAGATATGCAGGCGCCATTCACCGTAATCCTCCAGAGACTGGCTGATTTCCCAATCGATATCATTTATACCCGCAATATCGAAGCAGCAGATGTCGCAGAAACCGTCGCCATCCGCGTCGGTATGGTCTTCAATTTCTTCGGTGACGTCAGTTTCCGGTTCTCCGTCCATGCCGCATGCAGGGCAGTTCAGATGGGTGACCCGGATCGCCCGGGCCAGATGCTGCTCAGTGTTCAGCCATTCATAATCAACCCTGTACATATCTTCGACTGCGGTGCTTTCGTCGTGACCGCACTGCCAGCCGCAAACTGTACACTGATGATTTTCATCATACGTGTGGGCGCAGTCCACGGTAACTGCTGTGTGTTCATTGTACATGACGGATATGCCGCAGTCAGCGCATACTTCATTGATCCAGCCGTCGCCGGTAACGGTATGGTTATAGTTGTCTCCCGCTTT
>ONJM01000026.1 GCA_900318145.1 uncultured Eubacteriales bacterium | reverse complement strand
TTCCGTTGTTGGATTGATAAGTTTTGACTACGGACTTCAGAGAATCATCATAAGCGCCACTTGTTGCACAAGTATATCCCTTATTGTTTAACAAGGATCATTATACACTTATACTGCAGGAAAAATCTCCCAAAGCATGCAAGGAACTGGGAAGAGCTGTACAGGGCTTTGATTCTGACCTATGGGATGCATCTTTGCGGGAAATTGTGTTTCACGGGAACTTGGGTAAATTCCAGGCAGATATAGGATTGGTATACGAGCTTCTTAAAACTGAAAACGCAGTTCTTATTGAAGCAAGCCCATATGATGGAATATATGGAGCAGGAATCCCCGAAAGCAAATTACTTAATGAAGATGGATCCTTGAAAGTTCTACCGCAGAACTGGATCAATCCGAAAAACGGAACTCAAGCCCAGAATCATTTGGGGTTTGTGCTTATGGGTATCCGGGATCTCTTTAGAGAGCTGATGCATCATACTTGGTATCCGGGCGAAGAAGAAAAGGCAATAGATTTCTAATCTACATTGCGTGCCCAAAAATCACCATGGGGATTACATTCCCCAACGAAACTCCGAACTCCCCAACGAAACTACACTCTCCAACGAAACCCGGGAGTAACGTTGGGGAGTGAAACGATCTGGAATCGGCGGTATGGGGCCGACTATCAGACCAGCAGAAAGGAGATGACCAGGGTGCTGAAACCCTTTGATTTACAAGCATTGTCCATATTCCTTTGTATCAAAGTTGCTCTGGTCACAGACCGAGCGGACGGATTTCCCTTCCGCCAGTTCCGTCGTCAGGGTAACGATCCGGTGCGGAACAGCCTCGCGGCTGGTAAGCAGATCCAGCATCAGGTTGGCGGCTTCCCGGCCGATACTCAGCTGCGGCTGGCGGATCAGCGTCAGATCCGGAAAAATCTCACCGAACAGTTCCAGCTTGTCGAAGCCGATTACAGAAAGATCCTCCGGAACACGGATGTTCTGATGCTGCAGCGCGAGCATGGCGCCCAGCGTCATCTCGAAATTCGTCACGAACAGCGCGGAAGGTCTGTCTTTCAGTTTCAGCAGCTCCTGTACGGCCTGATAGCCGCCGTCCATGGTATAATCCCCGTAGCGGATATATTCGTCCGCAGGGGTAATGCCTGCTTCCGTCAGGGCATTCAGGTAACCGGTCAGGCGCTGGTTGGTGGTATACAGGTTGGGGCTTCCCAGGATCAGGCCGATCTTCCGGTGGCCGAGTCCCGTCAGTTTCCGGACCGCCTGACCTGCCGCGTGCGCGTTGTCGATAATGACGGCGCTGACCTTGCCCCGCAGGTTTTCAACCAGCCGGTCAACCAGCAGAATCGGAATGCCGTCGTTCATCGCGGCCTTCAGATGGGCGCCGGTGGGGTCGGTTGCCATGTTGATCAGCCCGTCCACCCGGCGGTGCAGCAGGAACTCCACCGCCTCCTTCTCCCGTTTCGGATCGCTCCTGCAGTCGCAGACAATAACGGCATAATCACGCTTGCGCAGGATATCTTCCATGGAAGAGATGATCGAGGTAATGAAGGTGTTGCTGAGTTCCGGAATAACGACGCCTATGGCGTGGGTCTGCTGCGTCTTGAGGCTGCGGGCCACTTCATTGGGCACATAATGCAGTTTTTTGACGGCGGCTTCAATCGCCAGCCGGTTTTTTTCACGTACGGTTCCGCCGTTGAAATATTTGGAAAGCGTCGCAAGTCCGAGCCCTGTTTCACGGGAAAGGTCCTTGAGCGTGGCAGCCATGGAATCACCTCCGGTTCTCTGGCTTTATCCTACCAGAAGCAAAAAGAAAACACAAACATTTTATAGGATGGATTCCCGTACTTTTTGTTTGACCTTTTCCTTTTTTTCCTCTACACTTTGACCTGACGCTTCCTTCGGGAAGCGTCTGATCCGAAAACTGCGCTGAAGAGGAAAAACCATGCGAAGATATACACGCCGGGTGCTGACGCTGGCCCTGGGACTGCTGGCCGTTTTCATCGTTGCGCGCCTGCTGATGGGCGGCAATTACCGGACCGGCGTTACCTGGCATCCCCTGCCCGGATCGGATTCCCTTCCGGCTGTGCGGACCGAGGACCCGGAGATCGTCCGGATTGAAAACATATTTGCGGAAGGCGACCGGCTTTATATCGATGTCGCGCCGCTGAAAAAGGGGAAAACCGCGCTTCGGCTCCTGGGGCAGAACGGGGAGACGATGGACTACATTCCCCTGGTCGTTGACCGGTTCAGAACCGTCTATAATGAGGAAACAGGAGGTTTTACCGGCGATATCGCGGTCATGATCCTGCTGACTGTTTTTCTGCTTGCCGTCAGCGCCATGATGCTGCATGGTTTCCGTTCCGCGAAAGGCTCTGCCTTCTATGCCTATTCCACTGTTTTTTATATCGGTTTCTTCTTCTTCGCCCTTCTCACCGGCCTGACGATGCTGAACATTACGCTGCGCCATCTTGTTATGCGGGAGGAATACTCCATGCTGAGCGTCTATTATTCCCTCTGCAACGCCAGTCCCACCTTCCTGCTGTATACCAGCCCGCTGCTGGTGATCTTCTGCCTTTCCCTGGCTGTCAGCAATATCGCCCTGCTGCGGCATAACCGGCCGAGAATCCAGAATGTGCTGGGGCTGCTGGTCAGCGTTCTGTTCCTCTTCGGCGGCGCCTTCGGCCTGTGGCTGAGCCATCGGAACTTTGTGGGTTCCGTCTCCGCATACCGGCTTCACTCTGCCGTGGAAAATGTATACTGCACCGTTTACGTCTACTTTGAGTGTATTCTGGCGGGCGCTGCCGTCTGCGCCGTAAAGGCTGCCCGTCACTGTCCGCCGGAGGACCGGGATGTGATCATTATTCTGGGCTGCTGGTTCCGGGAAGACGGATCCCTTCCGCCGCTGCTCCGCGGCCGTGTGGACCGCGCCCTTGAATACTGGCGCAGGCATCTTGCGCAGACCGGGCGGAAGGCATACCTGATCCCCTCCGGCGGCCAGGGGAAGAATGAATCCATGCCTGAGGCGGAAGCCATGAAAGCATATCTGATTGACCAGGGCATTCCGGAGGAACTGATTCTGCCGGAAACACGCTCCGCCGACACGCTGCAGAACCTCTCCTTCTCCCGTAAAATCATGGAGGAAAACGGATTGTCCGGAGATGTCATCTTCTCCACGACAAACTATCATGTTTTCCGCAGCGGCCTGTGGGCTGCTGAAGCGGGGCTGCGGGCGGAAGGCATCGGCAGCCGGACGAAATGGTGGTTCTGGCCCAACGCTTTCATCCGCGAATGGATCAGCCTGATCGTGAACAGATGGAAGCAGGAGCTTGTCCTGCTGGTTCTCCTGGCATTCTTCTTCGGCCTGCTGTCCATGACGATTATCGGATAATCGTTACAGGTCAGCCAGCCTGTGATAGCATTCCCCCCGGATGTGCCTGCCGTCGTTGCACAGTTCCAGGCACGGCAGCGTCTGCGCGCCGGGTTTCCTTGCCAGCCGGATCACCGTGATCCCGGTGAATTCCAGATGGAACAGCGCGCAGGCGTAAGGAAACGTCAGGTTCAGGATGTGCCCCATCGCCGCGGCGGAGGATCCGCCGTGGCTGAACAGGGCCACCGTCCGCTGTTCGCTGTCCGTCCGGGCGCACCGGTAGTACACGCCGTTCCGGGCATATCCCAGTGAAAGCAGCCATTCATCCGTCTTTGCTGCGACAAAGTCCGCGTTCGCGGTAACCAGGTTGTTCGCGAAAAAAGGATGCTCCCGCCAGGCGGGATTTGTCAGGTCCCATCCCTGCCCGGCCATTTCATCCGCCAGATCCCAGGGGTGGCCGTCCGCCGGAACAGGTGTTCCGTCGATGCTTCCCCAGCGCAGTTCCCGCATATAATCCAGCGTTTTCACGGGCAGGTCCAGTATCTTTGACGTGGCTGCCGCGGTTTCCCGCGCCCGTCCCATCGGCGAAGACCAGATTTCCTCAATTCCCTCATCCCGGAGCCGCTCCGCCGCGGCCGCCGCCTGAATCCTTCCCCGCTCCGTAAGGCAGTCGCGCGCGTAATCCGGTTCCCCGTGGCGGACGAATACAATCCTCATTTCACTTGCTCCTCCGGGAGTTTTTTCTTTTTCTATTCAAACTGCGCGGCATACAGCTGATGGTAGAATCCCTTCCGGTCCATCAGCTGACGGTGGGTCCCCTGCTCCACCACGTCCCCGTCCCGCAGCACCAGAATCTGATCGGCGTTTTCAATGGTGGAGAGGCGGTGAGCGATTACGAAGCAGGTCTTGTTCTTCATCAGTTCCCGCATGGCCTTCTGGATTTCCCGTTCCGTAGCGGTGTCCACGTTGGATGTCGCCTCATCCAGGATCAGCATCGGCGCGTCGTACAGCATCGCCCGGGCAATGGTCAGCAGCTGCTTCTGGCCCTTTGAAATATTGCCGCCGTCCTCACTGATCACGGTGTCGTAGCCCTGGGGCAGCCGCATGATGAAAGGATGAATTCTGGCCGCCTTCGCCGCGGCCACAACCTCTTCCATGGTGGCGTTTTCCCTTCCGTAGGCGATATTCTCGAAGATGGTTCCCTGGAAAACCCATGTGTCCTGCAGCACCATGGCGTAGGCGCCCCGGACGCTCCGGCGCACCGCCGTGCGGATCTCCTGCCCGTCGATGCGGATCACACCGCTGTCCGGGTCATAGAAGCGCATCAGCAGATTGATGATGGTCGTCTTTCCGGCCCCGGTGGGACCGACGATGGCGGTAAGCTTCCCGGCCGGCGCTTCCAGGTTCAGGTCGTGCAGGATCGTTTTGCCGGGTTCGTAGCCGAAAGCCACGTGTTCCGTGCTCACGTCCCCCCGGACGTTGGTCAGCAGCCTTGCCTCCGGCACATCGGCGGTCTCCTCCTCTTCATCCAGCAGGGTAAACACGCGTTCCGACGCGGCCAGCGCGGAGAACAGCTCGTTGAACACTTCCGCCACGGCGTTGATCGGTCCCGCGAACTTCCGGCTGTACAGCACGAAGGAAGAGATGCGTCCCAGATCGATCGCGCCGTTGAGGAACATCACCCCGCCCAGCAGGGCGATCAGGCTCAGTCCGAGGTTGTTGATGGCGGTCATGGTCGGCCCCAGGGTCACCCCGTAATGCTCCGCGTCTGAAAACGCGTCCGCCGCGCCGCGGTTGATGCCGTCAAAGCGTTCGTCCACCCGGTTTTCATAGGCATAGGCAAGGATCGTTTTCTGGCCGGAAAGCATTTCCTCCACAAAGCCGTTCATAATCCCGTAGCTTTTGCTCCGTTTCGCGTAACGCGGCTGCGTTTTCTTCCGCATATAGACGGTATAGCACACTGATACCGGCACGGTTACCAGCGTCAGCGCGGACAGGGGCAGGGATATCGAAATCATCATCACGAGGGAACCGATCACCGTGATCAGACTGGACAGGATCTGCACGATATCCGTAGCCATGGACGTGGAAATCACGTCGATGTCATAGCTGACCCGGCTGATGATATCCCCCGCCTGGTGCCGGTCGAAATATCCCACCGGCAGCCGCATCAGCTTGTCAAACACATCCTGCCGCATCCGCCGGGCCACGCGCCTGCTGACGACGGTCATGATCAGGCTGATCCCGAACCCCAGCAGCGCAGATCCCACATAACAAAGGAGCATCAGCGCGGCGTAATGCCGCACCGCGTCAAAATTCACTTTTCCCGCTCCCGCGGCGGCCTCCCGGATGGCGGAGCCCGCCAGGCTGGGCCCCCACAGGTTCAGCAGGTTGCTGAACAGGCTCAGCGCCACCACCCCGGCAATCACATACCGCCAGGGTCCCAGGTATTTCAGCATCCGGCGGAGGGTGCCCCGGGTGTCCTTCGGCTTCTTCATTACGGTATCCCGGGCCATTCAGCTCACCTCCTCACTCATCTGCGTCCGGTAGATGTCCCTGTACTCGGGGCAGGAGGCCATCAGTTCCGCGTGGGTTCCCCGGCCGATCATCTCGCCCTCATGCAGCATGATAATCTGATCCATGGACAGCACGGAGGAAATCCGCTGGGCAATCACCACGGTGGTAGCGTTTCCGTGATGCTCCCGGATGGCTTTTCGCAGTTCCGCGTCCGTCCGGTAATCCAGCGCGGAGGAAGCGTCGTCCAGGATCAGGATTTCCGGTTCCGCCGCCAGTGCCCGGGCAATCAGCAGCCGCTGCTTCTGGCCGCCGGAAAAATTGGCGCCCCGGATGGCGGCTTCATGGTCATAGGCGTCCTCGTAGGCTTCCACAAATCCCCGGGCCATGGCGTCCTTGGCCGCGCTCACCAGCATGCGCTCGCTGACGTCCCGGCCGAAGGTCACGTTTTCCCGGATGGTATCGGCAAAAATCACATCATTCTGAAACACGACGCCGAACTTCCGGTGCAGGTCGTCCTTTTCGTAAGCCCGCACGTCCCGGCCGTCCACGAACACATGCCCCTCCTGCGGATCGTAGAAGCGCATCAGCAGGTTGATAATGCTGGTTTTTCCGCTGCCGGTGGCGCCGATAATTCCCAGGCTTCCGCCCCTGGGCACCCGGAAGGAGATATCCCGAAGGCATTGCTGTCTTTCCTCTCCCAGGAACTGGCCGTGCAGCTCCTCCGGAGCGTCCGCGTCGTAATTGAAGGAAACATGGTCAAAAATCAGCATCCCTTCTCCCGGCGCTTCCGCCAGCTGCTCAGCGGGCAGGGGCGTCAGATCCTCCGGCAGGTCGATGACCTCACCGATCCGGTTTGCCGACGCGTTCGCTTTGGACATCATCATGAAAATCCGGTTCAGGCCCATGACGCCCATCAGGATCATATTGAAATAGGTCAGGAACGCCAGAATCACGCCGGGCGCGGTCTGCCCGTCGTTTACCCGCCGCGCGCCGACCAGCACCACCAGCGTCAGTCCGACATTCAGGAAAAGCGTAACAATCGGCCCGGGCAGGCTCATGATCACGCTGGCTTTCACTTCCTGGCTGGTCATCCGGGCGTTGGCCTCCCCGTAGCGCCGCTGCTCATACGGTTCCTTGCCCAGCGCCTTGACCACCCGGATGCCGGTGATGCTCTCTCGCATGCGCCGCACCAGCGCGTCCATCCGTTTCTGCACTTCGTTGTAGAGGGGAATGCCTTTCCAGGATACAAAGGTCACAAGCGCGATCATGATCGGCGCCATAATGCACAGGATGGTCGCCAGTCCCGTATCCATCGTCAGGGTAATGGCAATGCCGCCCAGCAGCATGATCGGCGCCCGGATGCCCATGGTCTGGATCATCCGCACAAAGTTCTGTACATTGTAGGTATCGCTGGTCATCCGGGAAATCAGGGAAGGCAGGCCGACCTGATCCATCTGCCGCCCGGAAAGGTTCAGCGCTGTATGGAACAGGTCCCGGCGCACGGCATAGGTGCTGTTCCGGGCAACCTTCACGCTCATCCGGTTGGCCGTAATATTCAGCACGCGCGTGATCAGGGTCAGGAAAAGCATCACCCCGCCCCAGGCAACCACCGGCCACGCGTTTTCCGCCGCGGGAATCACATGGTCCAGCAGATGCTCCAGCACATAGGGCATCAGCAGATCCGTCCCCGTGCCGAGAAGCTTGATCAGCATCACAGCCAGGATAAACCGCCGGTACGGACGGACATATCTCCAAATCAGTCGCATGGTCGGGATGATACTCCTTTGTTGTTGTCAGGATTTTGTCTTCTTGCCTCCGCCGGGTACCTCAGTCCTGTTCCTCCTCCGGCCCGCAGGGAACCGTGCAGGCATTGGAAAGCGCTGTCAGCTTCCTTCCTGAAGGATCCCTGTAAACCACCTTCACACTGTTGGTCAGTTCGCCCGCTTCACTCTGTGCGGCGGTTACCGCTGTTTTGAAATAATAGATTGCCGTCGCGCCGGTGTAGATCGCCGCGCCGGTCCGGAAAGGCTCGTCTTCGCTGTACAGCGGCACGTATGCCTCCAGTCCTGTGAATGTGTACCGGCTGTTCGGATTGCTCACCTGAATCCGGAATTCCACCTTTTCACCCGGGATGAAATACCGCCCGTTCTCCGGTTCGCTGACACACACGCTGTATACGTACAGGCTGTTGGTATTCAGTCCCGCAGGCACCCGGACGGAAGCTGTCCGCAGTTCCGCTTCCCCGTCCTCTGTCCAGGATGCTTCCGCCGCGCTGAGCACCTCTCCCTTTTCCGCGTCCGCTGCCCGGACCGTGTAAAGCTCTTCGCAGATCCAGATATCTGTGCGTTCCATGGGTCCGACGTCCCGCGTATTCCCCTTCATCAGGTCCGTCACCTGTACGTTTTCCGCTTTCCGGCCGCTCCGGTTCCGGATCTCCGTACGAATATGCACGGTTTCACCCTCCGTGAAAAAGAATCCGTTCCCGGGCTCGTTCACCGCGGTTTTCGTTATCTGCAGCGTTTCCGAGGCAGAAGCGTCCCACCCGTATTTCAGGACGGTATCCTCCGCGGAGGCGTTCACGAAAAACGCTGTGTTGGAGCGCACGGCCTTGTCGCCTGTCTTTCCGGATACCACCAGCCCGTGGCTGAAGATTCCCGCTTTCGCGTCCTCCGCCGTAACCTTGTAGGTGAATGTTCCTTCCACGGTTGCGCCCGGTTCCAGCCTGTCTGTTTTTTCGATGGTTTTATCTGTTTTCTTTGCGGACTTCCGCCCGTTCATGTGCAGGACGGAAAGCTCCCGGGCCGCGCTCTTTTCCGAGGTGTTCCGCAGCGTCCACGAATAGACCAGTTCATCCCCGGCCTCATAAAAATCCTTCCGGGGGGAAGTCTGTTCCACCGTCAGTTCCAGCCTGCGGCCGGCGGATTCTTTGTAAATCGGATCTCCCGCCTGCCCGCCGGCCAGTCCTGCCAGCCCCAGCATCCTGAGGAATCCCGGCCATGCGATCCCGTCCTGGCCGAGTTCCCATTCCTGTTCCGCTTTCTTTACCGCGGCAGTGGTGGAAGCATCGTATTTTCCGGATACCTTGCCGGCAAAGAACCCCAGGCGCAGCAGCTCCCGCTGGAGCGCCTTCACCGCTTCCGGATCGTTTTCCAGTTCAGCTCCAAGCGTTCCGTCCGGATAGAATTCTTCCTCCCTTGATTTTCCGCAGAAGCTGCATACGGCGCTGCGTCTGCCTTTGGTATAGTCGGTCGCCCGGACTGTGGTCTTCCATTCGCCCAGGTCGTGTCCCCTTTTCAGCAGCTTCACCGCCACGCTCTTCCCGCAGCGGGAACAAATTCCTTCCCGCTTTCCGTCATGGATGCAGTCCGGCGCCTTTGTCACAGTCCATGCCTGCACGTCATGCCCCGTCGCGAGCAGGGTTTCCTTTTCCGTCTGTCCGCAGGACGCGCATTTCCGTGTCCTGCTTCCTTCCTTCTCGCAGGAGGCTTCCCGGGTTACGGTCCACTCGCTCCATTCATGCTCATGCACCAGTGCGCCTTCCCCGCCGGAAAAAGCCGGAACCGCCAGGCAAAGGATCAGAATATATATCAGCAGTGATCGTTTTTCCCTCATCGTCTTCCCTCTCAGCTGTCTTTTGTTGCGCTGCTATAAGTATACCACACAAGCGGAATCTTCTGTACTCCCTTTGCCGTCCGTTTTCGTGTTTTTTCACGTTTTGTTTCCTGAATCCGCCGTGGACTCCCGGACCGCCGGAACGAAAAAAAGGCCCTGAAAACAGGCCTTTTTCCGTTCCCCGGCGCGGCGGTTCAGCCGATGTCTTTTGTGCAGTATTTCGCGTAGGCGGCCCCGACACCGCATACGGCAAAGCCCGCCCCGGCAAGCAGCCGCGTACCGTGGATCGCGCCGCGTCCAAGGATATCCGCCCCGTCCGCGTACCCGAAGGGGGTAATGTATTTCAGCGCCTCCGCGCTGCCAGACAGATTCGCGACGATGTTGACAAAGTACAGGGCAATCGCAAGCCCCAGGCCGATGCCGACGCCTCCGCGCCACAGGAAGGCGGAGATTCCGAGACAGACGCACGCGATTTCAATCTGCAGCAGGAAAAACGCCAGGTGCAGCAGCGACAGTTCCTTCCATGGAATTGCTTCTCCGACCGCGGCGATGGATCCGGCGGCCATCAGGTATACCACCGTGTTCAGGCAAACAATCTGGATCATCACAGCAGCCAGCTTGCAGGTTACTACCTCCGCCCGGCTCAGCGGATGCGTCAGCAGAAATTCAGCGGTTCCTTCCTTTTCTTCTCCTGCCAGCGCGTTGACGCCGGCCAGCGCAGCAAACAGCGCCCCGCCGATTCCGAGAATATTCCCGCACTCAATTCCGTAGAATCCCTTCAGCGTGCCGAAATCCAGGGTATCCAGCCCGAAGGCGGCCGAAAACGCGCCCATGGAGGAAAACAGCGCACTGATGCTCTCCGTCTGGGATTTCATTTCAGGATACATAAACAGGCAGATCACGATGAATGCCCCGATCGCGCAGGTCCAGACCGTCAGGGTTTTCCACGCCCGCCTGAGCTCATGCAGGATCAGTGTCATGCTTCCCCGCCTCCTTTCCCGTAGAAATGGAGGAAGATCTCTTCCAGATCCGGCTCCGAAATCGTCAGGTCGTCAATGTTTTCCTTCGCCAGTTTCCGGATCAGTCCGTTCATGTCCCCGCTGTACAGGAAGCTGACGGTTCCGCCCAGCTCTGTCCATTCCCGGGCGTCCGGCAGATCTTCCCGCGTAACCTTTCCGCGCAGGGTTACCCGCTTCGCGCTGGTCCTGGACAGCGTCTCCACGCTGTCGCAGGCGATAATGCTCCCCTCGCGGATCACCGCCGCCCGGGTGCAGTACCGCTGGACTTCGGACAGCACGTGGCTGGACAGGAACACCGTCGTTCCTTCCCTGTTCCGTTCCTGCAGGATGGTGAAAAACTCATGCTGCATCAGCGGGTCCAGCCCGCCTGTCGGCTCGTCCAGGATCAGCAGCTCCGGCCGGTGCTGCAGTGCGCAGACAATCCCGGCCTTTTTCCGGTTTCCGAAGGAAAGGTCCTCCACCTTCTTCCCGGTTTCCAGCTGCAGCCGCTCGCACAGCTCCGATGCCTGCGCCGCGCAGTCCTTCCCGCGCAGGCCCGCTGAAAGCTTCAGCATATCCTTTACTGTCAGTCCGGCGTACAGCGCCGTATCCGACGGCAGGTATCCGGTCCGCCGCAGGATTTCCTTCCTGTTCTTGCCTAAAATATCCAGTCCCAGAACCCGCGCGCTGCCGGAACTCGGCGTAATCAGTCCCAGCAGCGTCCGGATCGTCGTTGATTTCCCGGCGCCGTTCGGTCCGATAAATCCGAAGAATTCCCCCGGCGCCACCGCCAGGTTCAGATCCCGGATGCCTCTCGCCTTCCCGTAATACTTGGTCAGATGCTCCGTATATAACGCCTGTGTTTCCATTCCGTTTCCTTCCTTCCGTCCGGATCATTCTGCCCCTCTATCATATACGGTCCGGAAAGCGAAATCCTTCACCAATCCTGAAGATTAATCGCGGCTATTTCTCCGTTCCGGAAAAATAGCCGGAATATGATTCAGCGCTCTCAGCCGTTCCCGACGCCCGCCGGGAAAACATGAACCCGGTTGATCGAAAAGGCTTCCTCCCGGGAAATCGGCGTCTTGCTCCAGTCGATCGTGCGTTCAAATCCCGCGTAGTCGCAGATCCGGATGGAGCACAGCCGCCCGTCCGTTCCCCGGGAATAGGCGGAAATGCCGGACATGCAGACCCGGCCAGCTTCCTCCACACCCAGGTCAGTCACGATATGCTGCCATTCAATCACCGCGGTGATGCCGTTGTCGATCAGCGTTTCATAGCGCATGCCGACCCAGCGCGGGATATGGTTGCTCATATCCGTATAGATCCGGGTCAGCGTCTCCCGGTCCATCGGTGCCGGATCCTCCGTTTCCGGTTCATCTCCGGTGATCGGTTCATAGCCGCCGAAAACACACCCGTCTCCCATGGAGGCGATAATCCGTTCCACGTCCACCTTCGGGACATGGTGCAGCGCTTCGTAATACTCCCGGAACGAACCGGTCAGCAGGTTCGGGTCTCCCATTTCCAGATGCGCGGAACGGAAAATCGGCTTCCGGTACGGCGTCAGTCCCGGCACGCGGGTAAAATTGCAGTAAATCCGCGCTTCGTCCAGCATTCCGTTTGCCCGCAGATCTCCCACCGCAAACATTGGAACCTCGTCGATCATTCCGTCCTTAACGAAGGAAACGTTCATCTCCGTCACGCTCCGTCCTCCGGACTGTGTCTGGCATACCGGCGTGATCTCAGCTGATTCAGCCTGAAAACGCTCCAGCCATCCCGCTGCGAACCGCCGGATCCCGTCCGCCCCTTCAAAGCGTCCGTACGGCGTGTCCACCGCCGGCAGTCCGCCGAACTGTTTGCTTTCCCCGAACAGCTTCGCGGCTTCCTCCGCCTGCCCGGCGCAGGCAAAGCGCATCAGCCGGATTTCCGGAGAATCATCCTGCATCGGTGAAAAAAAGCCTTCGCACATTTTTGCCAGCCTGGAACGGTGCCGGTACTCCATCCGGATCACTCCTTCCCTATGCGTATTTATTCTGTTCATATCATCGCAGAAAACAGTGCAACGTGCAAGTCTTTTTCGGATTGCGCCGAAGCATTCCGGACGCTGAAAACGTCCTGCGACCTCCGGGAACGGAATTCCCCGCCGGAAGGAAGCGGCGCTCCTTATTCCCCGTACTGCCGTATTGCAAAATATGTATTTGACGGTAAAATGTAAATATGCTTCCGATGATCGTTATGTCAGCTCAGCATCGGCATTTTTGCCCATGTCGACACAGGAAAAACCACCCTGTCGGAACAGTTGCTGGCGCAGTTTGCGTCCGTCACAGGCGGAAAAGGAAGTATGAGCACCTCCCTGCACGGGTACCGGGAATACGCGATGGAGCTCGGGCGCACCGCTCCCCGTCAGGGAGTGGATCCGCTGGATACAGCCAGGTATATTCTGGCCGCCAGGAACGCTCTGGAAAGCGATATTTACTGATTTAATTTTCCTTATCCGGGCCGGAAAATTTATTGTCCCTGACACAGGCGGATGTGATAGAATAATGGAAACCGGGAAATGAAACGCCGTCCTGGACAGAAAAAACATTCTCCCTGCCGGGCCCGCAGGAAAAAGATAAAGGGGAAAACAGATGTTTTACAACAAGATCGTGATTACAGCGTTTATTGCCTGGTTTGTTTCTCAAATCACGAAAGCCATTATTTATATGATTATCAACAAAAAGATTTCCTGGGAACGTTTTTTCGGAGCTGCCGGGATGCCGAGCAGTCATTCCGCTGTTGTAACCGCGGTGGCAACGGCGGTTGGAATGCAGTGCGGATGGGATTCCCCCTTGTTTGCCGTTTCTGTTGTGCTTGCGGCCATCGTCATGCATGACGCGGTCGGCGTCCGGCAGGAGACCGGAAAACAGGCAAAAGTGATCAACAGTCTTCTGGTGCTGTTTGATTCGATGGGTCGCGGTGAGCTGACACCCGTAGAAACGCTGAAGGAATTTGTCGGGCATACGGGACGCCAGGTTTTCGTCGGCGCCGTCTTCGGAATACTGACCGCGCTGATTCTGCAGGCAGTTCTTCCCTGAAGCCGCGTCTTATGAAGCGATGCGGAATAAGTATCCGCGCATCACGGAAAATGAGTTCCGCGGAAGGTTGAAGAGTCAGGAAAATGCTGATATAATACGCAAAAGAAACGGACCGGCCGGGAAACCGGGCGGAAGAAAGGATGGATTATCAGATGAAAAAGGTTATCGGACTGATGCTGGCTGTAATGATGCTGGCGGCGCTGGTCGCTTCAGCAATGGCGGAAGAAAGCCAGGGAAGGGAAATGTACGTCTATACCCAGAACGGGAAAGGCCTGTACGTCCGTTCCAGCATGAGCGCGGCGGATAAATCAAATATTATCGGAAGCCTGCCCTACGGCTCAAAGGTATTCACCTACGGCGGTCAATCCGGCTGGACCTATATTGAAATCGGCAGTCTCAGCGGGTATGTGATGTCCCGTTTCCTGGTAAAGAACAAGCCTGCGCCCTATACCCCTTCGGGCAATCCCACGCCGGATCCCAGCAGGAACTTTGACACCCGCTCCGCTACCACCGTTGAACAGATCAACACGCTGCTGGCATCCGCAAAGCCGGTAACGCCCTACATGGTGACGGTACGTCCCACCCGTTCCAGCGGCTGGGTATATCTGCGCTGGATCCCGAGCCGGTATGCCGCTCAGGTTGCCTCCTACGGTTCAAACCAGCAGCTGACGGTCATTGCCGAGCTGAAGGACTGGTTCCAGGTGCAGGATCCCACCACCGGCAGGGTCGGATTTATCTACAAGAGCTATCTTCAGTAACCTTTAAGCAAATATTATTGAGGAGATGAATCACATGAAGAAAATGATCGCGCTGGCGCTGAGCCTGATGATGCTCCTGTGTGCAACAGCCGTGCTGGCTGAAGGCGCCGCTGAAAAAACCACGCTGGGAACCCTGAAAGTCGGGGAAGCATTTACGATTCAGAGCAAAATTCCGGAAGGATATACCTTCAGTGAAACCTTGTCCGGCGAACTGTATTTGGGCGGAGACCTGAAGGGCGGCGAAGGAAAGCCCACCGTAACGGTCTCGATCGGATACAACGAGGAGTATGCGGACGTGGAACGCTTCAACGACGTGGATGAGGAAACCGTGCAGAGAATCCGGGACAGCTTCCAGGTGATGGACGATGTGATTTTCGAAGACCTGCAGACCGCGTACGGCACCCGCCTGCTGAAGGTCACCCAGGCTGACAGGTCCTTTGCCGATATCTATACCATCTATAAGGGCTATGAACTGGAATTCATCATGTACTACGAGGACGCCGAGGGTGCGGAAATTACGGATGAGCAGATTCAGATGCTGGTGGACTTCATCAGCGATATGGACTTCGTGTCCGCGGAGTAATCCTGAAAGGTACAGTCACAAAACTCCGGCGCCGGAACAATCCGGCCGCCGGAGTTTTTTTGCTTTTTTCCGGTTATCATTTGCCCCGGTTTCAGGCGATCATTTTCTTCGCTTTTTCCAGTCTTCTGAAAACAGTGGATTCACTGGTGCAGATGCATTTCGCCGTTTCGCGGATTGTCATGCCGCACCAGAAAACAAGCAGGAGAACCTGCCGGTATTTTTCCGGCATGTTCATCACGTCCAGAATCGTCTCCCGGTCTTCCTCCGGAGCCTTCCCCAGCCTTTCCAGGTCTTCCGGCGTGATCCGGCAGTACTCATGCTTCCGCCAGCCTCTCCGCAGATAATCCCTGCAGGTATTTCCCGCGATCCGGATAATCCATGACTTCGGGGAGCATCCGCTCCGCGATTCGAACCGGTCGATATTCCGCCACGCCTTGAGGAATGTTTCCTGCGTGGCGTCCTCAGCGTCCGCCCGGTTGCCGAGAAACATGAAACAGTAGCGGAGCACATCCGTACCGTACGCGTCATACCAGCCTGAAAGGACTTTTTCGTTCGTATTTTTCATGGCGCATCCCTCCTGATCCTACTGTACCAGGCCGACCTTACTTTCAGGTGACTTTAACCTTACAATTTCGTAAGGTACGCGGCAGCGTCATGTCAGGAAGCATAAACCGGCAGGCGTCCTGCCTGCCGGTCTGACGGTTGTCCGGTGCCGGTTTCATTCGGGTTGTTTTTTCACCTCGCTGGGGGATATGCCGTATACTTTTTTAAAAACCCGGCTGAAATGATACGGATCGCAGAAACCGAAAAGCTGGGCTACCTCCTTCACGGAATAATGGCTTACGCGCAGCGTCTGATAAGCCATTTCCAGCTTCACCGTCAGCTGATATTCATGCAGGGATTTGCCCATAATCTGTTTAAACCGCGTTGACATCGTTCTTACGCTCATGTGCGCCATTTCCGCCGCCTCTTCCGGGCTGATAAAGCGCGACTGATTGAACCGCATTTCATGAAGCAGCTGGGTAATCCATTCTTCGGACTGGGACAGGCTTGTACGGGCGATATAAGCCAGTTCGCTGAGCAGGCAGTTGATGTTCAGCGACAGCGTGCGTTCACAGTCATCCCGGTGCGACCAGAAGACATGGACGATATTGCGGATAATCACGGATACCGGGTTATTGATCCCGCAATGAATTACCGTCGGCAGGCACACAATGTTGCCTTCCGCCATGGAACGAACTTCCTCGGGACTGAGCCGGACTTCACCGCGGTCTCCGATCAGGCTGCTGAAATGGCAAAACAGACTGCGCATGTTCACCGAACACGGAGAGACGCCGTAATGATGGCATCCGGCGCGCAGCAGCATCATATCCCCGCTGCGCAGATGGTATATTTTCCCGTCCTGTCCGATTTCCCATTCTCCGTCAAAAATATACAGCAGGCAGTGTTTTTCCGCAACCTGGTCCTCATACATGCAGGGCTTTGGATAAACATTTGTGCCGCTTAAAGTTACATGCCTTTCAAGGGACAGTGGTAAAACAGTATATTCTTCCATATTTCTTTCCCCGGCCAGTCATGAATTTGCGGAAAAACACATGACCGAATGTGTATTCTGATTAAATTGTAAAATATTTACAATTTGCTGTCAATCCACGCTCGTCTGTTCCGTTCTCCGTCGCTCCGGCATATTGTTTTTCAAGGCTTTCCGGGGTCGAAAAAAAGTTTTCGCCGTCCCGGACAACCTCCTGAAAACAGCCGGAAAATCATTGCCGTTTTATCCATCGTTTTTCATAATCTGTCATTTCCATCGCTTATCCTGTCTTGCTATCATTAAAACAGAATAAAAGGAATATCGAGATCGTATTGCACGTTTATCCCGGACTTTTATCGGCGCTGAGCCCGCCGGAGGAGGTGCTGTCCGCTCATTTCATCATTGGCGCTTCCCCTGTTTTATCTGTCAGCGGAACATCGTCCCGGCTCACAGGCCGCCAGCCGGTCAAAAATCTTTTCCGCCTGTACTACCTGAAAGGAGTGAATATCTTGCAAAAAGCAGTACCGCAAAAGGTAGTCAATTACCGCAAACCATCCGTAGGGCGCACCATTCTGCAGAACAGGACACTGATCCTGATGTGTCTGCCCGCAATCCTTTTCTTCCTGGTCTTTTCCTACCTTCCCATGCCGGGAGCTTATATCGCCTTTACAAACTTCCAGTATGACAAGGGCATCTTCGCAAGTCCTTTTGTCGGTCTGAAAAATTTCCAGTTCCTGTTTTCCTCCGGGCAGCTTGGACTGCTGCTGAAAAACACGGTTCTGTATAATCTGGCTTTTATCCTGGTCGGGAATTTCCTGCAGCTGACCTTCGCGATCCTGTTGAATGAAATCGCCTGCAAGGGATACAAAAAAACAGCGCAGAGTCTTATGTTCCTGCCGTACTTTATTTCAGACGTTCTGGTCTCCCTGCTTGTTTACAATCTGATCAACTATGATTACGGCTTCATCTCCAATCTGGTCAGAAGCGTCGGGTCGGAGATGCCGAAGGTATATCAGAATGCCAACGCGTGGCCGTTCATTATTGTGCTGGTTCATCTTTGGAAGTCCACAGGCTATGGCACTGTCGTTTATTTTGCCGCCATCACGGGCATGGATTCATCCATGATGGAAGCCGCGCAAATCGACGGTGCGAACGCCTGGCAGCGTATCTGCCATATCACGCTGCCGACACTCAAGCCTACAGTCATTATCCTCTTCCTCTTCGCGATCGGCGGTATTCTGAAAGGCAATTTCGGATTGTTCTACAACCTGGTCGGAAACAACTCCATGCTCTTTAAGACCACCGATATCATCGAAACCTACGTCTACCGCTCCATGATGAACAGCTTCAACTTCTCCCAGAGCAGCGCGGTCGGCCTCTTCCAGAGCGTAGTCGGATTCTTCATTGTTCTGGGAGCCAATGCTTTTGTGAAGCACCTGGACCCGGATTACGCGCTGTTCTGATCAGCGGAGAAAGGAGTGACAAAAATGACTGTGAAGGCCCGGATTCCCGATCACATAATGCGTACATCCCGCATTAAAAAGGACAAAACCCAGATCACCATCAATATCGTCACGTACATTCTGGTAACCATCTTCTGCATTATGTGCATCCTGCCTTTCTGGATGATCATCGCCTCCTCCTTCGCGTCGGAGGACAGCATCCGCCGTACCGGCTTTACCCTCTGGCCCACGGAGGTCTCCACTTATTCCTATGAACTGCTGTTCCGAAGCCCGGATCAGATGCTCGGCGCGTACGCGGTGACAATCGGCCTAACGCTGGTTGGAACTCTGATCGGCCTATTTATTGTTTCCATGACCGGCTATGCCCTTCAGCGCAGAGATTTCCCATACAGAAACGGAATTATGTTCTACATCTATTTTACTTCCCTGTTTTCCGCCGGTCTGGTGCCGTTCTATCTGCTGATTGTGCAGTACCTGAATCTGCGTGACAGCTATTTCGCGATTCTGCTGCCGCTGCTCATGAGTCCCTGGCTGATTGTTTTGATGAAAAACTTCGTCAAGGCTATTCCCCACGAAATCACTGAATCCGGAAAAATCGACGGTGCGGGAGACTTCAGGATCTTCTATTCCCTGGTGCTTCCGAACCTGAAACCTGCCCTTGCGACCATCGGACTGTTCCTGGCGCTCAGCTACTGGAATGAATGGTATTACAGTTCCCTGTTCCTCACCACCAAGGTTACCTACAGGCCTTTGCAATACCATCTGTACAACGTTATCAACAAAGTGGCCAGCCTGAAGAATTCCGTCGCGGGATCCAACGTGGTCATCAAAGACCTGCCTGGTGAAACCCTGAAGATGGCTACCGCGGTCATCGCCACCGGTCCCATCATCCTGCTCTATCCGTTTGTTCAGAAATACTTCGTCGCCGGTCTGACCGTAGGCGCGGTTAAAGGCTGAGCCTGCGGAAATCTGCCGGAGAAACCGCTGCCGGATTTGCGCCTGAAAAGGCTGAATCATAAAAAAAGGAGGGTACATTCATGAGAAAACTGGTAGCTCTTATCCTGTCCCTGATGATGCTGTACTGCATCCTGCCCGCGGCGGCAGAAGGAATCGACACTTCCGAGCATGTCAAGATCGTATACCTGGTTACGGGTGACATGCCCACCAACAGAACCGATGAAGTGCTGGCGAAAATCAACGAACTGCTGACTGAAAAAATCAATGCGGAGCTGGAATTCCGCTGGATCGAATGGACTGACTGGCAGACGCAGTACAACCTGGCTCTGGCTACCCAGAGCGGGGACATCGACCTGATCGGCACAGCCACCGACTGGCTGGACGCATGGCCCAATTGCCAGAAAGGCGCATTCATGCCGCTGAGCGAGGACATGCTGAAAACCTATGCCCCCAAAACCTGGGAGAGCGTATCCGAAGCGCATTGGAACCTGTGCAAATACAACGGCGAAATCTATCTGATGCCTGAAGACAATTACGCGCAGTGGACCAACCATGGCTTTATGTACCGCAGAGACTGGGCCAAGGCCGCCGGACTGGAAAACGGCGTGCATTCCTGGGAAGATCTCGGCAAGTATTTCCAGTATATCAAGGACAATATGCCGGATGTCGTTCCGTGGGACGCCAACGGCAACGGTTCCTCCTACAGTCCCCAGATGGCCGGCGGCTGGCAGGCCTCGCATACCGGTAACATCAACATCGAAGGCTTCCCGGTATCGCTCTTCTACGGTGAGAGCAAGGACAACCCCTACACCCTGAGCCGTTACTATCTGGAAGGCGATGAGCTGGTTAACTTCGCGAAAGAAATGAAAGCCTGGGCCGACGCCGGTTACTGGCGCGCGGACGTGCTGAACTACACCGGCGACGTAGCTGTTGAGATGGAAGAAGGCAAGACCGGCGCTCATCAGCATCACACCCAGACCTGGACCAGTGAGCGCACGGTAATGGAACGGAAACAGCCCGGATCTGATCTCGGATTCTTCTGGTTCGGCGAGGAACAGGGCAACCTGATCTCCCTGAACATCACCCACGGCGCCATGGCTGTGGCAAAAAAGAGTCTGCATCCGGAACGTGCCCTGATGGTCTACGACCTCATGCGGAATGATCCCGAGATCTATCACCTGATGCAGTACGGTTTTGAGGGTGATATGTATACCCTGGACGAAAACAACCGGTTCTCCCGTCCCGAAGGTTTCGAGGATTCCACGGACGGCGTGTCCTTCAACTTCTGGTGGGGCCGCAACGACAATCTGGAATATAAGAACGCGGAGCTGGACTGGGATGCCATCGACGCGATGTACGCGGCCTATGACCAGGTAAAGATTGACTACCCCTACGGTCAGTACATCTATGATAATTCGAATGTCGGCGTATATATGGATAACCTCAGCAACGTTTACAACACCTACATGCCCCGGATCGTATTCGGCATGAATGACGATCCCGAGGCGCTGGTGGCTGAATTCCGTCAGCAGCTGCAGGACGCGGGCATTGAAACCGTAATGGCCGAAATCCAGAGTCAGCTGGACGCGGTTTACAAAAAGTAATACCCCCACCTCCTTTAAGGGGCTGCCTGCGGCTGTGCGATACCGCGGCAGCCCCGTTTTTAATCATTTTCTGTTTGGAAGGTGCTGCGCATGCGAAAACAGATTTTTCTGAATACAAACTGGCGTTTTCATCCCGGAGACGCGCCGGACGCCGGCGCAATGAGCTGGGATGACCGGTCCTGGCGTCTGGTAACGCTTCCGCACGACTGGGCTGTGGAACATCCTTTCGACGTATGCTGGGCCAGCGGTACCGGATATCTTCCGGGTGGAACCGCCTGGTACCGGAAACATTTCACCCTGACGGAGCAGGAAGCCTCCGGACGTGTGCTGCTGACTTTCCAGGGTGTATACAAGCATTCGAAGGTATGGATTAACAGCAATTATCTGGGGCAGCACGCATATGGCTACACTTCCTTTTCATATGATCTCAGTCCGTTCGTCCGCCCGGGTGAAAACCTGATCGCGGTCCGTGTGGAACATGAGGAAGTGGCCGATTCCCGCTGGTACACCGGCAGCGGAATCACCCGTCATGTGCTGCTGTCCTTCACGGATCCTGTTGCCTTCGGGGAAAGCGGCATCTTTGCCGTAACGGAGTCAGACGACGGAAACCGGGCCGTCCTCCGTATCCGCTATGTTACAACAGGTGCCGATTCCGTCCGTTTTTTTCTGCGGACGCCCGCCGGGAAAGCGGTATCTGAAATATCCGGAGAGGGAGCGTCCGGATTACTTCGTCTGGATGTTCACCGGCCCCGGCGCTGGTGTCCGGCAGATCCTTATCTGTACACACTTTGCGGGGAAACGCTGAAGAACGGCACAGTAACTGACCGGGTAAAAATCCCCTTTGGCATCCGCGTTGCGCGTTTCGATCCGGATCGCGGCTTTTTCCTCAATGGAAAAAGCATGAAAATCCGCGGCGTCTGCGTTCATCATGACGCGGGCTGTCTCGGAGCGGCCGTCCCGAAACCCGTTTGGCGCCGAAGGCTTGAAAAGCTCCGGGCGATGGGCTGCAATGCTGTCCGCACCGCCCATAACCCGCCGGATCCGGATCTGCTGGACCTGTGCGATGAGCTCGGTTTTCTGGTCATGGACGAGGCTTTTGATGAATGGGAGGGTATCAAGAACAAATGGTGGCAGGGCCATAATGTTTATCCTCCAAAGCATTATGGCTACGGGGAGGATTTCCCGCTGTGGGGTGAACGCGATCTGCAGAGCATGGTGGAACGGGACAGAAATCATCCATGTGTGATTCTCTGGAGTATCGGAAATGAGATTGATTATCCCAACGATCCCTACGTTACTCCCCTGTTTCATGAAGTGATGGGAAACAACGACGCGGATAAACCGCTGGCTGAAAGGATCTATGATATCCGGAAACCGGACGCGGGACGTCTGGCCTCCGTCGCCCGCAGGCTTACGGAACTGGTTCACCGCCTCGACGATTCCCGCCCGGTTACCAGCGCTCTCAGTTTTCCGGAGCTTTCCAACCGCACCGGGTACGCTGACGCGTTGGATATTGTCGGATACAATTACCGGGAGCAGTTCTATGAAAAAGATCACGCGGCCTGGCCCGGCCGGGTAATACTCGGCAGCGAGAACAGTCATGACCCTGCGGCGTGGCAGGCTGTCACGGACCACGACTTCATCTCCGGACAGTTTCTGTGGACCGGCGTGGATTTTCTGGGTGAATGCCCGGGCTGGCCGGTGCGTATCAGCCGTGCCGGTGCGCTGGATCTGCGGGGAAAGGAAAAGCCCCTGTATGCGCAGCGGCAGGCACTGTGGACGGAGAAACCGTTTGTCCGGATTGCGGTCGGTGCCGGAGAAGCTGAAGACTCTGGCGCCTGGGGCGAAGCCTTCCGCTGGGACGGCGTTCCGGGTGAAAAAAAGCGGATTTCCTGTTATACCAATCAGCGGGAAGCAGAACTCTTCCTGAACGGGAAAAGCCTGGGAAAGAAGATCCTGTCTGCGGAACGCGGAGGCAGGGCGGCCTGGATTGCCGCCTATGAACCGGGTGAACTGAAAGTGTATGCGTCAGGCGTCTCCGATATACTCGCAACCCCGGGAACGGCTGTCAGGATGATTGTCCGGCTGAGCCGCGCCATTCTGGCCGCGGATGGAATGCAGGTCGTACAGGCGGACGTTGAACTGGTTGATGATCGGGGGAATCCCGCCCGGGATGAACTGATACGCTGCCAGATCCTGGGCGGTCTCACCCTGCTGGGACTGGAGAACGGCCAGCCGGATGATCTGACGGCATACAGCGAGTCCTTCCGCCGCACCCGGGAAAGTACGCTTACCGCGTATTTCCGCGCGGGTCTGATCCCGGGATCCGCGGCTGTCTGTTTCTGGACAGACCGCGGACTGTACGCCGCGCGCAGAATCCGCCTTGTTCCTGTATGTCCTCATCCGGACGAAGCGGAATAATTGCGCCGCATCGGTGATGATACCGTCCGTTTTCCGCCCGCCGAAGCCCTTTCCTCCTTCTCTGCCCCTTCCGTTTATGACGTTTTTCTTTGTCACAGAGCAGACTGGCATTGACGGGTGGTGCCGCCTTATGTAAAATAGAACCCTGCGTGATATGGAGGAACAGACGGATGAGCTATATTCAGGTGGAGCACCTGCGCAAGACCTTTACCGTCCGGATGAAACGGGAAAAAGGCCATGTGCTGCGAGAAAAGAATACGGTTACCGCGCTGCAGGACATTTCCTTTCAGATCGGCCAGGGCGAGCTTGTCGGCTATATCGGGCCGAACGGAGCCGGCAAATCAACCACCGTCAAGATACTTTCCGGCATTCTGACACCGGACGGGGGCAAAGTGCTTGTGGACGGGCGGATTCCCTGGGAAGAGCGGCGGGAACATGTACGGCGGATCGGGGTTGTCTTCGGCCAGCGGATGCAGCTCTGGTGGGACGTGCCGATCCTGGACAGTTACGCGCTGCTGCGGGAAATCTACCGGATCCCGGAGGCGGATTACAGAAAAAGGCTCGGCGAGCTGACCGAAGCGCTGCAGCTGGAAGAGCTGCTGCGCGTGCCGCTGCGGCAGCTGAGCCTTGGTCAGCGGATGCGCGCGGAACTGTGCGGCTCACTGCTGCACAGACCCGGACTGCTTTTCCTGGATGAGCCGACCATCGGCCTGGACGCCGTCAGCAAACTGGCGCTGCGGGATTTCCTGAAGTGGGAGAACCGGGAAAACGGCACCACCGTGCTGCTGACCACCCATGACATGGAGGATGTGGCCGCCCTCTGCTCACGGGTCATGGTACTGGGTCACGGGCAGAAGCTGTACGACGGAGAACTGACCGGGCTGCTGCGCAAATACGATACTTCCCGGACGGTTACGGTACGCTTTGAAAACCCGGACACAGTTCCGGACCTGCCGGACGGCGCCGTTCTTTCCAGAGAGGGGGATCAGCTGAAAATCCAGTACGCCCCGCAGGAAATTCCGACGCCCGAGCTGCTGGCGCGCCTGCAGAAAACCGGTATCATCCGGGAAATGACCATCCAGCCGCAGAATATCGATTACCTGATCGCTTCGATGTACCGGGAGATGGATCTATGAGAAGCTATCTTTCCGCTTTCCGCCTCCGGCGCAGGATGGAGCTGCAGTATCGGGGTGCCATGGTCGGAGGGATTATCTGCCAGGTTGTCTTCGGCCTGATCCTGATCGCCCTTTACCGGGCGCTTTACGCAGGCAAACCGCAGGCGATGCCCCTGAACCATGTGGTGACATATGTATGGCTGCAGCAGGCCTTTTTCCGGATGCTTCTCGCGTCGGATCCGGATCTGCTGGATAAGATCCGCTCCGGCAGTATCGCCTATGACCTGTGCCGTCCTGTAAGCCTGTACGGGTTCTACTACGCGCGGATCATGGCCCAGAAAATAACAGGCAGTCTGATGCGGGCGGTTCCCATGCTTGTTTTTGCGGCACTCCTTCCCGATGGATGGGGCATCGCTCCGCCGTCCTCCGTCCCCGGACTGTTCCTGAGCCTGCTGGCGCTGCTGCTCGGACTGCTGTGCGTTTCCGCGCTGGAGAACATTACGATGGCATTTACGATGCGTACCCTGGATCCGCGGGGGATTCAGGGAATGCTGAACCTGCTGATGATGACCTTCTCCGGGAACATCCTGCCGCTGACGCTTTTCCCGGACAGCTGGCAGCGTGTCATTGCTTTCCTTCCGTACGCCCAGCTGCTGGACGCTCCGATCCGGCTGTATACAGGGGACGCCGCCCCGTCGGAAGCAGTCCGGATCCTGTCCGTGCAGGCGGGATGGGTCCTGGTGCTGACCGCGCTGGGTGTCTGGCTCTGGAACCGCCATCAGCGGCGGATTGTACTGCAGGGGGGCTGAAGGATGAATACGATCCGGCTTTATCTCCGCTCCATGCGGATGCTGATGAAATGCCAGCTTGAATACCCCGTTTTCTTCATTCTGCAGACCCTGGCGCAGCTGGTGATGGAAGGCGGCGAAATGATGGCCGTCATCCTGATTATCGACCGGTTTGACCAGGTAAACCAGTGGGAAGCCGGAGACCTGTTCTTCTTCTTCGGCATCATGTCAGTAACGTTCTACCTGACCGAATGCTTCGGCCGGGGGCTGACCGGCAACTTTCCGTCCCTGGTCCGGACGGGCATGCTGGACACGCTGCTGCTCCGGCCCCGCGGCGTGATGACCCAGGTGCTGTGCAGCGCGGTGGATCCGCGGCGGATTACCTGTATCGCGGTCGGGACGGCGTCGCTGATCATCGGCTGCAGCCTTGCGCGGGTTCAGTGGACGCTGCTCAAAGCCGCTGCAATGGCGGAAGCCGTCGCGTTTGGGTCCATGCTGATCCTCGGTCTGTTTGCGGTTGAGGCCGTCTTCTGCATCTACAGCGTGAAGTCCGTGGAACTGGTCAACGCGCTGAGCTACGGCGGCAGAAGCGCCTGCGAGTACCCCATCGATATTTATCCGCGTCCGCTGCGTATTCTGTTTACAGCGGTAGCGCCTTTCGCCCTGGTGCTTCACGCGCCGGCAAGCTATATTCTGGATAAACCGATTTACGGCTGGCCGGCCTGGACAGCGTTTGTCTGCCCGCTGGCTGGCGCCGCCTTTTACGGACTGATCTACTGTATATTCCGCAAAGCCATGCGCTATTACAGATCCACCGGCAGCTGAGCACCGGAAACAGAAAGAGCAGAAAAAAAAGCTTTACAAAGCGGCGGACTTATGGTAATATATCCGCTGTTCGGGGCATTAGCGCAGTTGGTAGCGCACAACACTGGCAGTGTTGGGGTCAGGAGTTCGAATCTCCTATGCTCCACGGTTACTGGAAGCCTTGAGAAATCAGGCTTCCAGTTTCTTTTTGAAACGGAGGGACGGTCTTTTTCGTTTCACCACTGACGAGAAACGGAGGGACGGTCTTTTTCGTTTCACCACTGAAACGAAAAAGACCATTTTCCCCTGTTCCAGATCCCGCAGTCCCTGTCCCGCGGATATTCCGGCCTGGCAGGCCGCCGGCGGGGTGATAACGGGCTTTGAATGATTATTTCTGTGGAGGATTTCAGAATGCCGCAGCAGAATGTCTACGACAACGACGCTTTCTTTGAAAATTTTCGGAGCAGCAGAAACAATGAAGTCAATTTCAATGACTGCATTGAGACCCCGATCCTTTTTGCCATGCTTCCGGATCTCCGCGGGAAGTCGATCCTGGATATTGGCTGCGGCATGGGACAGCACGCAAAACAGTATGCTGAAATGGGCGCGGAATCTGTGCTTGGTATTGATATCTCTGAAAAAATGCTGGAATATGCAAAAGAGCATAACAGTGCGGAGAACATTTTCTATCAGCGGATGGCCATGGAGGATATCGGAACGATCCGCCGGCAGTTTGACCTGATTACCAGTTCTCTGGTATTTGATTACGTTGAAGACTTCGGCGGACTGATGCGTAAAATCCGTATGCTGATGAAGGATGACGCCGAATTTGTTTTCAGTATGTCCCATCCTATTGTAACCGCATGGGACGGGGTGTATGACAGATATACGCGCACGGAAACCGGCGAACGCCTGTATGCGAATCTCCGGAATTACTGCAGGGAAGGTCCCCGGAAAGTGGATTGGGTCGTAAACGGATATGAGTGTTATCACCGGACCGTCTCCACGCTGATCAACAGCCTGATCAGAGCGGGATTCATGATTGAGGAATGCCAGGAAGCTCACATATCAGACGATATGAGAAAGCAGTACCCGGCTTTGTTCGGAGGAACAATTCATCGTCCTGAGTTCATTTTCTTCCGATGCAGGAAGAACAACTGACGGAGTTTCTGAATTTCAGTTCGGTGAACAGAAAAAATGGATAGCCCGCTGTTCCCGGTCCGGGACCATCCGAAGTCCGGCGGGCACTGCGTATGTCGGATACATTGTATTTTGAGGTTGAAGAGCTGTATGTTGTTCCGGAAAGAAGATCCCGGGCATTGAGGCGCAATTGTTCCGATGCGCGGAAGAAGCCGTGAAATCAGACGCTGAATATATGGTGCTGAGCACAGCGGCAAAGAACTGGAAAGCTGCTTTCCATTTTTATCCGGATGAACTTGGAGATGACATTCTGGAGCGCTCTGTCTGACATCCTCAGGATACTTGTTGAAGGACAGAAAACAGTATCTGATCCGTTATATTGTCGAACCGGAATAAAGAGATATATTCCGGGATGAAAAAATGGTTTCGGTTTATTGCGATTAAAATATTTACGGTATGCTCAGAGAAGACTATGCGGGCTTGCAAGGTATAAATAGTTAGGTAAATTCCAGTCGGGGCACCTGTTGGCAAGGAGAACCGGACTCTTTCAGTGGTCTCGACCCGTCCCCTGTCCCATTTTACCGGATCAGTTTATAGTTTCCACTTTTCAGCGTTTTCAGCAAGGCCGCGTTATCCCGGATGCGGGTCTCTGTTTCGATGCCTCCGCGGGGATAATCGTCCGCCTTGTGCAGGTCCGTACCGCTGGTTTTGATCTTCCCTTTCAGATCCGCCCAGGCGTCTGCCAGATCGTTGTGGGAATCATGCCAGGGGTTTCCGTTGTACACCTCATATCCGTCCACCAGATCCGGGTTCTGCATGACCGTTCCGACCCGGAACGGGTGCGCGTGAACGATCAGGAAGCCGGCCTCCCGGGCGGAGCAGCTCAGCTCTTCCAGCGTCATATACCGCATGTCGCCGGTGTTCATGATCCAGTCCGCTGTCACCCCGTAAATCAGGTAGTCATTGGGCACATAGCCGGCCCAGCCTTCTGCCTGCAGTGCCGGAGGAAGCGGCTCCACCGGCGACAGATTGATCTCACAGCCCAGCAGGACGTCAAAATCCTCCCCGGCTGCCTTCTTCAGCGCCTCAAAGCCTGCCAGAAAATGCTCCGCTTTCCTTTCCCAGGACCAGTCCGCCGGCAGCTTCTCGTAGGTGCCCCGGTTGATATGGTTGGTGGAAACAAGCCCGCTGTAGCCCGCCTGCAGGTAAATCTCTATCTCCCGCTCCGCCGGGCAGTTCGAACAGGCGCTGACCTCCCGTGTATGACAATGCAATTCAAGCTTGTACATGGTTCTCTCCATCAAAAATACTGCCAGTCCGCAGCAGCCGCTGCTTTCCGGCAGCACAGCGTTACCGCCGGTTATTTCATCCATTCCCTTCCTCCAATTAAGAAGCTGCTGCATTTTAGCACACCTGAAAAGCAATTGCAATTTTCCCTTCCGTTTCAGGCTTTCAGCGAAACGTTTGTCCTCGGCATTTCTTTCAGCGTGGCCGGCAAGCTGCAGCAAGAAAAAAAGAAACAGCTGCCGCCCTTCGTTTTTGCTGCGTATACATAATACTCAGGTGGATGAAAACCTGAGGATATGAAAGAAAGAGGAGAATCAATGAACCATGAATATGAATACAGAAGCAACCAAAGCATTAACCCTTGAAGAGATCGGCCAGGCTTCCGGAGGAACCGAACCATATATCAATCCGATGGACAGGGTAAAGGATTATCTCTGCAAAGACCATCGTTGGATTAACCAAAAGGACCTTTGTATTTGCGGTGTTGGCCAATACAGCGAACTGGAATGCAGCAAATGCGATCGGATCAGATACGTATTTAACGGGAATGAGATTTCCAAAAAAGAATTTTACGCAGTCTGGAGTGACCGGTAAGGGCTTCTGTAAGGTTCGTATTCCGCTGCCTGTGCCCGACGGGTACAGGCAGTTTCTCATTTGTGCGCTTAACTGCCGGAATGAATACTCACTGCCGGAGGCACCGTGACCGCACCCCGTCCCGCGGGGTGCGGTTCCTTTGCCGCGCGGAGGGCGGGATCCTTTGCCTGGTTGGAAAAACCGTATGGGTATGATATAATCCGGAAAACGGCTGCGGCCTGAAAGAAAGGAATAAAAACATGATTATTACTACAACTGAAAACATCCTCGGAAAGCAGACAGAAATACTCGGCCTTGTAAAGGGCAGCACAATTCAGACCGTCAACGCGTTCAAGGATATCGGCGCCGGCCTGAAAACACTCATCGGCGGCGAGCTGACAAAGTATAATGAAATGATGGACAAAGCCCGCAGCATCGCCACGCAGCGTATGGTCGCGGAAGCGGAAAAGCTCGGCGCGGATGCAATTATCTGCACCAGATTCGCAACTTCCTCCATTATGCAAAGCGCAGCCGAGATTATGGTATACGGCACCGCAGTGAAATTCAGATAATCCGGTGACCGCCGCCCGCACCGGAAGAACGGAGAACAGCCTTGAGCACAAGAATGGAAATCATCAGCAGCTTCTATAACCAGGCTGACGAGGACAGCAGGCTGCAGCGAAGCAGGCACGGACAGCTGGAATACGCTGTCACGATGCACTATATTCACCGTTTTATCAGGCCCGGAGATAAGGTGCTGGAAGTCGGCGCGGGAACGGGACGGTATTCCATTGCGCTCGCAAAGGAAGGTATGGACGTAACGGCGGTGGAACTGGTGGAAAGCAATCTGGATATCCTGCGAAAAAACAGCAAGGCGGCCGGCCGCATCCGTTCATACCAGGGGGACGCCGCGGATCTGAGCCGTTTTGATGACCAGGCTTTCGACATAACGCTTGTACTGGGACCGCTGTACCATCTTTATGAAGCGGAGGATGTCCATCGGGCGATTGACGAAGCCATCCGTGTCACCAGGAAAAACGGCATTGTCATGTTTGCTTTTCTCTCTGTCTTCGGGATCATGTACGCGAATTACTTCCAGGGCAACTGGGCCGCGGGCCAGGAGGAAAACTTCACGGAAGACTACCGTGTGCGGCACTTCAAGGAGCAACTGTTTACCGGATATGATATCAGGGAATTTGAGCAGCTGTTTGAGGGAAAACCCGTTCAATGGATCACGACGGCGGGAACAGACGGTATTGTGGAATCCATTGAGGACCGTTCTGATTTCATGATCCCGGATGAGGATTTCCCGGCTTTCGTGAAGTGGTATCTGGCATTTTCGGAAAAACGGGAACTTCTGGGAAACACGAATCATCTGCTGTATATCTGCCGGAAACTGTAACGGTTTCATTCATATTTCCCTTCCCGGAACGGTATGGTACAATGTAGGAAAGCATCACGGAACGGGAGTGAACTCATATGACTTTTCAGCAGGCTGTTGAAAAACTGAACACAATTGAAAAAACCCTGTACGCGCTCGGGCACGCGCAGAGCGTGCTGAGCACGGACGGGGATACCGTCGCGCCGAAGAATTCCTGGAAAGGCCGCGGAATGGCGCTGGCCTGTCTGGGTGAGCTTACCTACAGGCAGCTGGTGAATCCTGGAACCGGCGAAGTGCTGGAGACAATTCTGCAGCATAGGAGCGAAGCGGATGAGATCACTTTCCGCCGCGCGGAAGTGCTGAAGGAAAGCTATGACGATCTGCATGTACTGCCGATGGATGAATATATCGCCTGGCGGGAGCTGACCAACGAAGCCGGCGCGGTATGGCGTGACGCCAAGGAAAAAAGCGACTGGAACATGTTCGCCCCTTATCTGGAAAGAATCCTGGCGAACCGCCGCCGCTACGCAGCCCTTAAATCTCCGGATCAGCCTGCCTATGACGTGCTGATGGACAACTATGAAAAAGGCGCGGCGATGGAGATGCTGGATCCGTTTTTCCGCACCCTGCGCGACGAGCTTTCCCCCCTGATCCGGGAAGTTGCCTCCCGGGAAAAGCCCGTCCCCGCTTTCATGCGGGGTCCCTGGCCGGTTGACCGGCAGCGGCTTTTCTCGGAAAAAATCATGGCGCTCGAAGGGATCAACCCGATGAACTGCACACTGGGCGAAACGGAGCATCCCTTCACCAGCGGCGACAATAAATGGGATATCCGCATCACCACGCATTACCACGAAGAGGATCCTTTCTCCAGCATGTTCAGCGTTATTCACGAGGGCGGACACGCCCTGTACGAGCTGGATATCCGGGATGATCTGCAGTTCACCTGCCTTGCCGGCGGCGCGAGCATGGGCATTCATGAGAGCCAGTCCCGCTTCTATGAGAATATCATCGCCCGCAGCCGCGCCTTCTGTACGCCCCTGCTGAAAATACTGAAAGAAGTGTTCCCGGTACAGACCGGTTCCCTGACGGAAGATGAGCTTTATTCCACCATCAACCTGTCCGGGCCTTCCCTGATCCGTACCACGGCGGACGAACTGACCTATCCGCTGCATGTCATGATCCGCTACGAGCTGGAAAAAGCCATGGTCACCGGCGATCTCTCCGTAAAGGATATTCCGGGAGAATGGAACCGGCTGTATAAGGAAGTACTGGGCGTGGATGTACCGGACGACCGCCGCGGCGCGCTGCAGGACAGCCACTGGTCCTTCGGCGGCATCGGATACTTCCCTTCCTATGCGCTGGGCAGCGCCTGCGGCGTGCAGATGCTGCGGCAGATGGAAAAGGAAGTGGACGTCTGGGGTACGGTCGCGGCGGGCGACCTTTCTCCCGTCACCGCCTGGCTGGCAGACAGGATTCACCGGTACGGGCGCCTGAAAAAGCCGAAGGAGCTGCTGGCCGGGGCTATGGGCGGGCCGCTGGACGCCGGGATCTACACGGAATACCTTCGGAACAAATACATGCAGCTATACGGAATCTGAAAGTAAACATCCACCGGCCTAGCCGGTGGCTTTTCATATGCGGGCATAGCCCTAGATTACTAGCTTGCGCCCTCGCAGGCGCAAATACGATCTGCCAA
>ONJM01000013.1 GCA_900318145.1 uncultured Eubacteriales bacterium | reverse complement strand
TATGCGGAAAAACCGCACGTACGGTTCTGTGAGGGGCAGCGACATCCCTTCACAAGCTGAAATACTTGAAAGGAGTGTCGAGCTGTCTACTCGACTGATGAATGATGAGAATCCTGCTGGCGGAAGATGACCGTGATCTGAACGCGGCGGTAAAGGCACTGCTGACCCGCTCCGGCTATCAGGCGGACGCTGTGTTTGACGGCGAGGATGCACTGAGCTACGCACAGGCCGAATCCTATGACGGTATCATCCTGGACTGGATGATGCCCGGGATGGACGGGGTGGAAGTCCTGCGGCGCCTGCGGGCAGAGGGAGTGAGAACCCCCTGCCTGCTTTTGACTGCGCGCGACGCCATCGAGGACCGGGTGGCAGGACTGGACGCCGGGGCGGACGATTATCTGCCCAAACCGTTCAACGCGCAGGAGCTGCTCGCGAGGATCCGCGCAATGCTCCGGCGGCGGGAAGCCTATGTGCCGGATGTTATTGCCTTTGAAGATCTTTCCCTGGATAAAGGAACCAATGAGCTCCGCTGCGGTGAACGGACGGTGCGCCTGGTGGGCAAGACCTATCAGATGATGGCATTGTTCATGGAGAACCCTCATATTCTTTTCTCGGTACAGCAGCTGATGGACAAGGTTTGGGGCTGGGATTCCGAAACGGAGATCAATGTGGTGTGGGTCAACATTTCCACCCTGCGCAAGAAAATAGCGGAACTGAACGCATCCGTTGAAATCCGGGTGCATCGGGGTACGGGCTACTCACTGGAGAAGAGATCATGATCAAGAAACTGCAGCGGAGATTTATCCGCATCGCGCTGGTCGCGCTGACAGCGGCCATGGTGCTTGTTGCCGGGATCGTCAACGCCGCCAACTGGTTCAGCGTTCGGGGAGAGCTGACCGAAATGCTTTCTTTCCTCTCGGAAAACAGCACCATGAGCCGGGAAGACATCGGCGGACGCATGGACGGAAGAAACAAGCATGCCCGAAATCTGGTCAGCGAATCCAGATGGTTTTCCGCCTTTACCGATCCGGACGGAACAGTACGAAACATCAATCTGGCGAATATTCCGGAGCTTGACATACAGACTGCTTCCGCTCTGGTGAGACAGGCCGTTTCGCAAGGCAGCGCGAAATCCGCTTTCCTGCAGGACTACCTGTATATGATCCGGGACAATCCGCGGGGCGGTCAGTCTGTACTGTTCCTGAACTGCGAGACAAAACTGACCGCCGTGCGGACGCTGGCATGGATCTCAGCCCTCGCGTGCGCGGGCGGCATTTTGCTGGCCTGGCTGTTTGTGACGCTGGCCAGCCGGAAAGCCATCGAGCCTACCATCCGGAACATGGAACAGCAGAAGCAGTTCATCACAAATGCCAGCCATGAGCTGAAAACACCGCTGACCGTGATCTCCATCAATATGGAGCTGCTGCAGATGGAACAGCCGGACAGCCCATGGGTGAAGAGCACACAGCGGCAGGCAGCTCAGATGCGGCATCTGGTGGATGAGCTGGTATACCTGTCCCGACTGGAGGAAGAAAACGCGCCGCTTGTTATGGAACCCCTTCCGGTTGCTCCGCTTCTTCAGGAGACTGCGGAACCGTTTGCCGCAATGGCGGAATACCAGGGGAAAACCATGACGGTGGAAGCGGATGATAACCTGACGGTTCAGGGCGACCGGGCTTCCATCCAGCGGCTGCTGTCAACATTGCTGGACAACGCGGTCAAGTATACTCCCGAGGAAGAAAGCATTACGGTCAGCGCCAAAGGTGAAGGACACCATGTCCGGCTGACCGTGGCCAATAACGTGGCGCAGCCCCTGACGGAAGAACAGTGCAGGCAGCTGTTCGACCGCTTTTACCGTGCCGATCCGTCCCGGAACAAGGATAAGCAGAGCGGATTCGGGATCGGCCTGGCGATTGCCGCAGCCATTGCGGAAAAGCACGGCGGCAGCATCTCCGCGGCGATGGAGGGCAGCCGACTGGTTTTTACCTGCAAGCTGCCCAAAGGAGGCAGTCCTGCTTGAACAAACGAATACATATGTTTTTCAGCGCGCCCGGCGGCTGCCTGACGCGCCTGCTTTTTGCCATGGAGCCAGTACGGAGGATTTTTTTTACCGGTGCCGGCGCCTGGCTTATTCATTGTACTGAAAGGCATGCATGAAAAAAAGCCGCCACGGAGCGGCGGCAGTCAGGTTTGTCCGCATACAGATTCAGCAGGCGCGCTTATCCCCGGCAGGCAGTACTGACAGCGGACTGCCAGCCGGCGAACCTGGCTTTTCGGGTGCTTTCATCCATGGAGGGGATGAAACAGTCATACCTGAGACGGTCAAATATATCACCGTTATAGAGCTTTGCAGCCAGCCCCGCCGCGTATGCGGCTCCGGCTGCTGACAATTCTTCTGCTTCCGGTATCCTGACGGGAATGTTCAGCAGATCACTCTGGAACTGCATCAGATAACGGTTGCCGGTCGGCCCTCCGTCCACGCGGAGCTCCCGGATGGGGAAGGGGACACTGCGTTCCATCATTCTGACGACATCGGTGATCTGATAGGCAATGCAATCCAGCGCGGCGCGGACGATTTCGTTTTTTCCCGTAATCCGGGTCATACCGCAAAGAATGGCTTTGGCACCGCTGCTCCAGTAAGGAGCGCCGAGACCGGAAAAGGCCGGCACAGCCGGGATATCTTCGTTCAGCTTACCCCATCAGCAACTTTGACCAGCGGGCCGACGGCTTCTATAAAGCCATCCGCGCGGCCGGAATGTCCACCGCCAAGTCTCCCGTACTTCGGCTGACGCCTTCCCAGGAGGGAGCCTATGAGGATATGAAAAGCCTGCTGGCGGCAGGGGAACAGCCGGCTGACTGCTATTTCGCGGATAACGACCTGATCGCGATCGGAGCTGTAAAAGCACTGAAAGAAGCGGGATGGCGCGTTCCGGAGGATGTGGCCGTTGTCGGCTTTGACGATCTGCCTGCCTGCGAATACGTAAGTCCTCCCCTGACAACGGTGATGGTGCCGAAGGCCTTTCTCGGCCAGACTGCCGCGACGCGGATTATTCAGCTGATTGAGGAAAAGAATCAGCAGCCGCTGAAAATTGAAGTGTTTACCCGGCTGGTCCCGCGGAAAAGCGTATAGGAGCCTGAAGATCACGGGACCTGATTGACCGGGCGCGTTGCCTGTGACATAATATCCAGTGTCTTTACCGCCGGCGGAACAGATCCGCCGGAAGACTGAAAGGATTTGCCATGAACAGGGAAGAGATTACGCATTACAGCCGGCACCTGGACCGGGAAATGCACATCATGATCTACGGCCAGGGGGGAATTCCGTTTCTTTCGTTTCCGACACAGGATTCCATGTGCCATAACTATGAGGATTTCGGAATGATCCATCACCTGGCGGATTTTATCGGGGAAAACAAAATCCAGCTGTTTGTCGTGGATACAGTGGACAGGGAAAGCTGGTCTCCCAAAGACCGGGACAATGAAATCCGCGCTGCCCGCCAGGAACAGTATTTCCGCTATATTACGGACGAAGTGATCCCGCTGATCAGATTCCGCAATCCGCGGACGCCTGCCGTAACCGGTTTCTCCATGGGCGCGGATCACGCGGTGATTACTTTCCTGCGCCGCCCGGATCTTTTCAGAGGCGTCATTGCCCTGTCCGGGGTTTATGACGCGGATTATTTCTTTGACGGCTGGATGAACCCGACGCTGTATGACAATTCACCGGAACGCTTTCTTCCCAACATGCCGGCGGATCATCCATGGATCAGGATGTACAACGAACGGAAGATCATCCTGTGCTGCGGTCAGGGAGCCTGGGAGGAGGACGGCGTGCGCACGCTGCGGAACCTGGAGCGGATTTTCCGGGAGAAGGGCATTGAAGCCTGGTGTGATTTCTGGGGCTTTGACGTAAATCATGACTGGCCCTGGTGGTTTAAGCAGATGCGGTATTTTCTGCCGTATATGATCAATGAGCAAAGGATCTGAAATCAATGAACTATGTTTTTATTTCTCCGCATTTTCCGCATACCTACTGGCAGTTTTGCGACCGGCTGCACCGGAACGGGATCAACGTCCTGGGGATCGGGGACGCTCCGTATGACAGCCTCGAAGCGCCGCTGAAAGCGGCCCTGACGGAATACTACCGTGTTGACAGCCTGGAAGATTATGATCAGGTATACCGGGCGGTTGCTTTTTTTGCTTTCAGGTACGGAAAGATCGACTGGGTCGAATCCATGAACGAATACTGGCTTGAGCAGGATGCCCGCCTGCGGACGGATTTCAATATCACGACCGGGATCCGTTCCGACCGGATCAGCTTCATCAAGGAAAAGAGCCTGATGAAGAAACTGTATCTGGAAGCCGGGATTCCAACCGCCAGGCAGCATATTGTTTCAGACCGGGAAGCCGGAAAAGCATTTATCCGGAAGGTCGGATACCCCGTGATCGTGAAGCCGGACGTTGGCGTCGGGGCGACGCATACCTGGAAACTGGAAAACGACGCGGACCTGGAAGCGTTTTATGACAACCCTCCGGATGTACCGTATGTGATGGAAGAGTTTATCCAGGGAGAGATCTGCTCCTACGACGCGATCCTGGATTCCCGGTGCGAGCCGCTGTTTGAAAGCATGACGGTATGGCCTCCGGTGATGGATATCGTCAACAAGGATCTGGACCTGATGTACTATACCTGCCCGGAAGTTCCTGAAAAGCTGCGGGAACTGGGCCGGAAAACGGTAAAGGCCTTCGGCGTGGACCGCCGTTTTGTACACCTGGAGTTCTTCCGGCTGACGAAAGCCCGCAAAGGCCTTGGAAAGATCGGGGATTTCGCGGCCTTGGAAGTGAACATGCGCCCGGCAGGGGGCTATACGCCGGACATGATGGATTTCGCGCATTCCACGGACGTCTATCAGATCTACGCGGATATGGTCGCCTTTGACGCACGGAAGGTACCGGAATCCAGGGAGCATTTCTACTGTGTATATGCCAGCCGCAAGGACGGCCATATTTACGGCCGGACGCATGACGAAATCATGGCCCGGTACGGGGACCGGATGATGATGCAGGAAGAAATGCCTCCGATGAACTGGCCGCAGATGGGACGGTATATGTATACCGCGCGGCTGGAAACCTTTGAAGAAGCGCAGGCATTCATCGAATATGTCCAGGGCGCATGACACAGAATCTCCCGGAAAAAGCGGGAGATACGGAGGGGCCGCAATGAGTGAAACACTGAAACTGAACCGGGTACAGGAAGCGGAGAATTCACGCGAAAAAACGATCGTCAAAACCAGCGTGATCGGAATCGTTGCCAATGTATTTCTTGCTGCTTTCAAAGCGGTAATCGGCCTGATGACAAATTCCATCGCGATCGTTCTTGACGCGGTAAACAATATTTCCGACGCGGGCAGTTCGCTGATTACGATTGCCGGCACAAAGCTGGCCGGACGCGAACCGGACAAAAAGCATCCTTTCGGCTACGGACGGATCGAATACCTGAGCGCGATGATCATTTCCGTGATCGTGCTGTATGCCGGCGTCACTTCCTTTACGGAATCCGTTAAGCAGATTATCCATCCTGAAACGCCGGATTACAACGCTGTTTCGCTGATCATCGTGGCTGTGGCCGTGGCGGTCAAGATCCTGCTGGGGCGCTATGTGAAAAGCGTCGGTATAAAGGTCAAATCTGATTCCCTGATCAACTCCGGGGAAGACGCCACGCTGGATTCAGTCATTTCAGCCTCCACACTGGCCGCGGCGGGAATCTTCCTGATCTTCCATGTGTCACTGGAAGCCTGGCTCGGCGCGGTCATCTCCCTGGTAATCATCAAATCCGGTATCGAAATGCTCCGGGATACAATTTCCCGGATCCTCGGAGAACGGAATGATACGGAACTTGCCAGGGGGATCCATGAAACCGTCATGAGCTTCCCGGACGTACAGGGCGCCTATGACCTGGTGCTGAACAATTACGGACCGGACACCTGGAACGGCTCCATTCATATCGAAGTGCCGGACACTTATTCAGCGGGGATGCTGGATCAGCTGATCCGGGAGATCACGATGAAGGTGCTCGCGGAGCATCATGTCATCCTGACGGCGATCGGAGTATACTCCGTAAACACGAAAGACGAACGTGTTGTTCAGGCGCAGCGGAAAGTGCAGGAGATCGTACTGGCGCATGAACATGTCCGGCAGATGCACGGCTTCTATTTGCTGGAAGATCAGAAGGCCATGCGTTTTGACGTTGTGGTCAGTTTTGACGCGAAGGACCGGAAGGCTGTATACCGGGAAGTCACAGAGCGGGTGCAGAAGGAATTCCCGGACTATCAGCTGCAGGTGGCCATGGACACGGACTTTATGGAAGAGTGATTCTTTCGGACTGTATGCTCTGAACAGGAACAGGGGCCGGCCACTGCTGACGCTGCCGGCTTTTGGACAGCGTGAAAACGAACAGGAAAGCGGGATCGGATTCGGAATCCGCGGGTGCTTGTATTTTTTTTGTTCTGCTGATATACTTGCTGTACGGGTGCCATACAAATCCATAGAAAGCAGGGGGAACAAATGAATACCAGACGCCTGACAAAAAAAGAAATGCGTATTTTTGCGGTCGGACAGCTAGGGTGGTCTATTCTGAGCGGAATCATCGGAACATGGCTGGTGACATTCTATCTTCCGACAGCTGACGCTGTAAAGGATTCAGGGGCGCTGTTCTATGTGCCTACCGGACTGGTGATTCTGGGCGTACTGACAATCCTTGGGCTGATTACATTCATATGCCGGATTTTCGACGCGGTAACCGACCCGTGGATCGCGTCATTATCGGACCGGAGCCGGAATCCGAAAGGACGGCGGATTCCTTTTATGAAACGGGCTGCCATTCCGTTCGCGATCGTAACGGTGCTGGTGTTCTGTACACCGTTCGGCGGCGTCAAAAGCGGGGACACCAACCCGCTGAACATCGTCTGGGTACTGGTGACGCTGATCCTGTTCTATCTGTTCATGACGATGTACTGTACGCCGTACAACGCGCTGATTTCTGAATTCGGGAAGACACAGGAAGACCGGATGTACATTTCCACTGCCATCTCCCTGACTTTCTTCTTCGGGACACTGCTGGCCTACGTTCCGTTCGCACTGGCCGGACCGCTGCAGGGAATGGTCGGATACGCGTGGAGCTACCGGATCTGGTTCATTGTACTGGCGGTGTTCGCGCTGATCTGCATGCTGGTTCCGGTATTCAAACTGAACGAGAAGGAATTTGTGGACGCGAAACCAAGCGACAGCAACGCCTTTAAAAGCCTGGCCAAAACATTCCGGAACAAGGAATTCCGGAAATTTTCCCTGTCCGATATCATGTACTGGGTCGGACTGACGCTGTTCCAGACAGGACTTCCGTTCTTTGTCAAAGTTTCCATGAAACTGGACGAGTCAAACACGATGCTGTTTATGGGCGCGATGACGGTGCTGAGCGCATGCTTCTATCCGTTTGTAAGCAGGCTGGTAGCGAAGCACGGGAAAAAGAAGCTGGTTATTATCGGATTCCTGGGACTGTCGGCGGCGTATCTCATTACGGCGCTGATCGGCGTCGTTCCGTTCCTGGGCGCCGGATCCATGATTCCCGGCGTGCTGATCGTCCTGATCTCCGCGTTCCCGATGGCGCTGCTGGGGATTATTCCGCAGGCGATTGTCGCCGACGTGGCGGAGGAAGACGCGAAACTGACCGGAGAAAACCGCGAAGGAATGTTTTTCGCGGCCAGAACATTCGCAATGAAGTTCGGCCAGTCCATCGCGATGCTTGTGTTTACGTCGCTGGCAGTGCTGGGTACCGAACAGACAACAACCAGCAATGACCTGACAGCTTCAGAACCCGGTCTGCGGATTGTCGCAATTGCCGCGGTGTGCTTCTGCGTGCTGGGCGCGGTAATCCTCATGGCTTACGACGAGAAAAAGGTTATGAAGACAATCCAGAACAGAAAATAAAACAGTGACAGAAAAAAACGGAAAATAATCTTCCATCAGCGCGATCCGGAACGAATAAACAGTTGACCATAAAACATGGGAGAGGAAACGGCAATGACGATTGTCAAGAAGATTGACTGATCCGGACACAATGCAAAAATCCGGGGCAATGACAGAGGACTCCGCTGTTTCAGGCGGAGTTTTTTCGTACTCCGGCTCCAATGTATTTCTTTTCTTTTTCCGGTCATTGTGGTAAGATGCAGGGGAACAGATGCCTGAAAAACTGAATTCAACGGCTGCGGGTGAAGCGGAGCCCGGTGCGGTACGGACGCGGCCGCTTAACAAAATGGACAGGAGGGATTGGTTATATGTGGTACAATCCACCGGACGGTCAGCGGCGTGAAAATTTTCACATGGGAAACTGCGCGGACGCGTATGACTTTTTAGGCGCGCATCCTGTGGAAGAAAACGGAGAACTGAAATGGCATTTCTCCGTCTGGGCGCCCAACGCACAGCGCGTTTCCCTCGTGGGCGGGTTCTGCGGCTGGGACAGGGAAGCCTATCCGATGATCAAGCAGTACGACGGCATATGGGAGCTGAGACTGCCGGACGCTTTATTCCGGCCGGAACGCGACCCGGAGCAGTTCAGCAGCCCCGAAGCCGCGGAACTGCTCCGTACTTATAAGTACGATATACTGTGCGCCAACGGGGAATGGCATATGCGCGCCGATCCATACGGTTTTGAAATGGAAATGCGGCCCAGCAACGGCAGCAAACTGCGAAACCTGTCAGAATACCCGTGGAACGACAGCCGGTGGATGGAACTGCGGAAAGAGAAAACGCCCTGCCGCCAGCCCATGAACATCTATGAAATGCACCTGGGAACATGGCGCAGGGGGGAAAACGGACGCGTCCTGAATTATGCCGAGATCGCGGACCTGCTTGTCCCGTATCTGCAGGATATGGGGTATACGCATGTGGAATTTATGCCGGTGATGGAGCATCCTTTTGACGGCTCCTGGGGTTATCAGGTAATCGGCTATTACGCTCCGACCTCACGCTACGGCACGCCGGATCAGTTCCGGTACCTGGTGGACAGGCTGCACCAGGCGGGTATCGCCGTGATTCTCGACTGGGTGCCCGCTCACTTTCCAAAGGACGAAGCGGGGCTGCGCCTGTTCGACGGAACTCCGTGCTATGAGCACGCCGACTCCCGCCGCGCGGAAATGCCGCAATGGGGAACGCTGCTTTTCGATTACGCGCGGGGTGAAGCGGTCAGCTTCCTGCTGTCCAACGCGCTGTTCTGGCTCAGGGAATACCACGCGGACGGCCTGCGCTGCGACGCGGTCAGCTGCATGCTGTACCTGGATTTCGGCAAGGAACCCGGCCAGTGGGTGCCCAATCAGCACGGCGGGCATGAAAACCTGGACGCGATGCGCTTCCTGCAGAAATTCAATGAAACCATCAACCGGGAGTGCCCCGGCGCGATTACCGTAGCGGAGGAATCCACAGCCTTCCCCAAGGTTACCCATCCCGTGAGCGAAGGCGGACTGGGCTTCAGCTTCAAATGGAATATGGGCTGGATGAACGATATCCTTTCCTACATTGATCTCGATCCGATTTACCGGCAGTACCACCACGACAAAATTACTTTTTCAATGATGTACGCGTTCAGCGAAAACTATGTGCTGCCGTTTTCCCACGACGAAGTGGTTCACTGCAAGGGGTCCATGATCGACAAGCAGCCCGGCGACCTGTGGCAGAAGTTTGCCGGCCTGCGCGCGCTGTACGGGTATTATATGGCGCATCCCGGCAAAAAGCTGCTGTTTATGGGCGGGGAGTTCGGCCAGTTCGTGGAATGGAGGGATTACGAACAGCTTGACTGGTTCCTGCTCGGCTATGAAAGGCATCCGGAGCTGCAGAAATTTGTGAAAGAACTGAATAATCTGTACAGAAGCGAACCTGCTATGCACAGAATCGATGACAGCTGGGACGGATTCAAGTGGCTGAACGTGAACGACAACCAGCGCAGCGTGGCTGCGGTGATGCGGTCCGACGGCGAAGACAGCGCCGTCGCCTGCGCGGTGAACTTCACGCCCCAGCCCTATCTGAATTACAGGATCGGCCTGCCTTTTGACTGCGAACTGACGGAAATCCTCAATTCCGACAGGGCGGAGTTCGGCGGCAGCAATCTCTATAACGGCAGTATCCTCCGGGCGGAAGAAATACCGCAGGAGGAGCATCCCTTCTCCTGCGAAATCATTCTTCCGCCGCTGGCCGCTGTTTTCTTCAAAATACAGAAAAAGTAAAACCGCCGTGCCGGTATCGGAACCCGGGAAACGATACCGGCCGCCTCGTCAGAATGATATGCCCTCAAATCCCTGCCAGACGTTTTTCCCGCTGTAGGTCATTGCCGAAGCCTGGCCCCGCAGCACCTTCAGTACCGGGAAAGCCATTGCTTCCTGCTCCATTTCGCCGGGATAGACATGGATCGGAGCGATCCAGCCGCAGCGTTCCCGGATCCCGGCGGTGATGTCGTCAAACCGCATCAGACCGCCGGTAAGGAGAATGGCGTCCACTTTGCCGCAGAGCACGGCGCTCATTTCGCCGATGCACTTGCAGATCTGATAAATCATGGTATTCCAGACGAGCACCGCCTTTTTATCCCCCTGATCCACCAGAGCGTGAACGGTATCGGAATTGGAAGTGCCGAAAAGGCTGACAAAACCGCCGGATCTTGAACACATCCGCCGTACATCGTCTGCGGAATGGGATTCGAGATAGTCCAGCAGCGCCAGTACAGGTACGCTGCCGATTCTCGTGGGGGCGAACGGGCCGTCTCCGTCAGCGCCCATGGTGCCGTCGATCATGCGGCCATGGCAGTGCGCGCTGACGGTAACGCCGCCGTCAATATGCGCCACGATGAAATTGCAGTCCTCAACAGGCCTGCCCAGGGCTTTGGCATGGGCTTCCGCCACCGCCTTGGGATTCAGCACATGGGAATGCGGGGTGCGGTAGAGGCCGCGGATGCCCGTAAGACGCGCGTAATCACAGTATTCATCAATATTGGTGGGATTCAGCGTATAGGCGGGACGATGGTAAGCCTGGGAAAATTTCCAGGCCAGCATGACGCCGAGTTTTGCGGCGTGCTCACTGCCGCCGACAGCCGCTTCGGTGTCGTCATACAGCTTCTGATCAATTACCGTCACGCCGCTGGGCTGCGTGCACGCGCTGCCGCCGCGGCCGACGAACACGTCGATTTCCGACGGATCCACGCCTTCCTGCTTCAGCATATCCAGAATCACCTGGTACCGGAAAGGAACCTGGCCGTTGACGTGGGGAAACTGCAGCAAAACAGGCGCGTCATGGAACTGGCTTCTTTCAAACCGTTCCTTTTCGTTGTCAAAAAGACTGATCTTGGTGGAGGTTGAACCGGGATTAATAATCAGCAGCCTGTAGATTTTTTCCATATCTGTCCGCGGCGTCAGGCGGTTCCTTCCGGAATCCTTCAGCCTGCTCCTTTTTCTGTATGATTCAGCCGGCACCGACCCGTCCGGATGGCGCCCGACCTGTGCCTGTTCAATCAGGCACAACATTTTTTTATTCTTCACAGCTGCCGGATTTCCTGCACAGCCGCCGCTGAAATCTGACAGGCTCCGGAAACCCGGGACGGAACGGCTCCGGCGGTCGCCGATTCCGCCGGAAAGGAGCGGCGGCCGGTTCCGCGGCACAGGCGAAAACTGTGTTTTTCCGGGACGTTCCGTGTTATAATGCCGGAGAAAAAGACAGACGATCTGAATAAGGAGACTGCCATGAACCTGTTTCAGTTTGAAAACCGGATTATCCGTATTGAAGACTTCCGGGGGAAAGTGTTCACGGGCGTTGCTGAAACATTTCCTCCGGAGTACGGCCTGCATGAATACGCAAGGGAAGAGGAAAGCATCCGCATAGGGATGTACCAGATCTTTGAAAGCGATATCGCGAAGATTGAACCGCTTCCGGATATGAAAATCCTCCGGGCGACGGAAACCTGGCAGCAGGCAGGCGCCTATTATGTCCGGATCCAGGCGATGGCCAGGAAGCACCATATTACACTCCGGGAGGAGTTTGATGAACACGACACGCCGGAAACCCGGTACATTGTCGTAACGGATCAGGACTTTCCGGTCGCTACGGCGAGGATGTATCCGCTGAACGGGACCGAAATGATGATCGGGAGAGTCGTTGTGCTGCCGGAATACCGCCGCCTGGGAATCGGCACGATGACGGTCCTTGAATGTGAAAAATGGGCCGCGGAGATGGGATACCGGCATTCGGTGCTCAACAGCAGGGACAACAAGACAGCATTCTATGAACAGATGGGATATGAAATCCGCGGCGGTGAAGTGAACGGGGGAACCTTCAGCTGTGTCCGGATGGAAAAAGAAATTGTATGATCCGCGGAATCTGAAGAGCACCGGCTGTACGCAGGGCAAAGAAGACGGTTTACAAACCGGCAGGATCATGCTATAAAAGCCGGGGGGTGAAAAAAGTGAAACCCGTAACACTGATTGCCGCGGCAGCAGTGCTGCTGATGAACCTGATCTCCTTTTTTCTGATGGCGCACGATAAGCGGCAGGCCCGCAGGAACGGACGCCGGGTATCCGAAAAAACGCTGTTCCTGGCAGCCGGACTGTTCGGAGCGTTCGGAGGAACCCTCGGGATGTTTCTGTTCCGCCACAAGACGAAGCACTGGTATTTCAGGGTTTTCTTTCCGCTGATGATGCTCCTGCAGGCAGGCGTGCTGGGATATCTGTGGAGCAGAGGAATTCTGTGAGGAAAATCCGGCGTGACGGACATGGCGGATCTGTGGTAGAATTATAAGAAAGAAAAAACCGGCGCACAGCCGGAAGAGGAATGGAAATGGAACAGCAAACGACCGGAACAAAGCAGCATATCTCTTCTCCGGAAGAGCTGCATGACTATATGCGGGTGACCAGCCCGTGGCTGTGGGTGCTTCTGTCCGCGATCGTGCTGGCGCTGGCCGGGTTTGTGATTTACGCGTCCACGACTACCATGGAAAACACCCTGCCGATCCGTGTGCTGATAACGACAATGGAAAATACAGAGGAAGAAATTGCCGAAGGAATGGGGCCTTACAGCACCTTCGCCTATTGTGAACTTCCTCTTTCCATGAAGGATACGGTGAAAATGGGTATGCTGGTCCGGATCGCGGGAGAAACGGGACGCGTTGACTGGCTGGCGACTGATACGGATGATCATCTGATTATCAGTATTCAGCTGGACGGCGGTTATGTTCCGCTGAAAAACGGCGAATATGAAGGGGAAATGGTGCTGGAACAGACGTCTCCGATCAATTTTCTCTGGAACTGAACAACAGGGAACACACCGGCGGAGAGACATATTCCCTGCCGGATGGATGAAAAGGGCCGTCCGCCGGGATAAAGCTCCGGGCGGAGACTGAAAAATGCGTATGAGGATGAAAACCGGCGGTTCAGAATGAACCGCCGGTTTTTACCGGGAGGCCGCTTCCAGACGGACGGGCTCCAGCACCGCGGGACGCAGCACACGGAACCGCCCGGGATACTTGGCGTCCGCGTAATCTGCGAAAGCGTCCGGATCGCCGGGATTGTCCGCGAACATATCCCAATGCCCGGGAATAACCGCACGGGGTCCGGCTTCGCCGGCGAGATCCACCGCTTCCTGGAAGGTCATATTGCCGATGCAGTTCCCGCGGTAGCGCCGCCCGTCCCGCCCGTTGATGGGAAGGAGCGCGGCGTCTATCGTACCGAAAGCTTTAATCTTCGCCAGAAGCCCCTCATACCGCAGCGTATCCCCGGCGTGCCAGAGGCGCAGCCCGTTGCCTTCAATCACATACTGCAGGCACGGATAAAGTCCGGAAGGATCCGGAGAAAGGAATTCATGGGCTGCTGCCACAGCGTGGATCGATACGCCGCCGACCCGGCCGCTTTCACCGTCATTCAGCCCAAGGCAGCGGTTTTCCCCGACGCCGTCCGCCAGGACATCCTGCCTGTGCAGGGACGGGAAGACGAAAGCTGCTTCCGGACAGCAGACCGCCCACTCTTTCCAGGCGCTGTGATCCATATGATCCAGGTGATTATGGGTGCCGAGGAACGCGGACACGCCGGCCATTTCCCGCACGGGCACCGGGGGAAGCACCTGCCGGTCCGGGGAATCAGAAGCGTAGTAGTCCACGCAGAGAACCGTATCCCCCATTTTGACCAGCAGCCCCATCTGACCGAGCCACCAGAGCACGGCAGTACCGTAAGGGGACGGCATTTCCGATACGGATTGCAGAAACTGATTCATTTTTTCCTCCCAAACTATTGACTTAGAGTTAACTTCAAGAATTAGAATGATTCTACACGAAACAAAAGCATATGTCAACGAAACAGGAAAGGTCCTCTTTCAGAAGGGAGAAAAGGAATGCAGCAGTGTATTCGTAACTTACACCGGAGAAGCATATCCCTGGTAATACAACAACAAGGAAATGAGGGATCCATATGAATCAGTTCGCGCATCGCCAGGCACGGGCAAGACTTAAGGTTGTATATCCGGACGGAACAGCGGCAGCCGGCCACAGAATTCAGGCAGATCAGATTTCCCATCGTTTTCTGTTCGGCTGCGGAGGATCTGGCGGATACAGTCGTGCTGCACCGGTAATCATCCGCCTGACGGGATGAGAAGAGGAACCTGACCGGCACGGCACGGAATATTCGAAGGCAGCAGGTGCCGCTGCCGGCGGCCTGTGGTATAATATTTTCCGGGAGGCGAGTGCCGTGCCGTGGTACTGGATTCTGATTATCCTGTCCGCCATCGTCGGGCCTTTTGAAGCCATGCATGCGCTGAACAAAGCCAGGCGTAACAGGGAGAAAGCGGAAAAACACATCAGAGACGGAAAAAATAATTAAAAAAGCCGAATAGGTCTTGACACAGCAAATATATTGTATAAAATATAATTTGCAAAAAGAAGAATTGACGAAAGGAAGATTCTTCATGAGGAGGCAGCAATGGAAAGAGTTGACATCGCGATAATCGGTACCGGACCGGCGGGGGTTTCCGCGGCGCTGACGGCAGCGAACCGCAACAAAAGCATTCTGCTGGTGGGCAGCCGGGACATGAGCGAGAAGGTTGTAAAGGCACACGAAATCAGGAATTACCCCGGACTTCCGTCGGTAAAGGGAACGGAGATGGCGGCCGCCTTCCGGAACCAGCTTGAGGCTATGGGGATCCGGATTACGGAAGGGCGCGTCGGCGCTGTGTATGCGATGGGAGACTACTTCGCGCTGCAGATCGGTGAAGAAATGCCGGAGGCGAAGGCGGTGATCCTGGCGACAGGCGTGGTGACAGCGAAGCCGCTGCCGGGTGAGAAAGAGATGCTGGGCCGAGGGGTCAGCTACTGCGCCACCTGCGACGCGCCGCTTTACAGGGGAAAGGAAACCATCGTGGTCGGTTTCAGTCCCCGGGAGGAGGCGGAAGCCGCGTTCCTCAGCGAAGTATGCAGCAAGGTAACCTATTTCCCGGTCTACAGCGAAGAAACGAATCTGCCGGAGAAGGTTGCAGTGATCCGGGAAAAAGTGACCGGTATTGAGCAGAAGGACGGGAAAAGAATCGTTCGGACGGAAGCCGGAGAGTATGCAGCGGACGGGGTGTTCGTGCTGCGGGAGGCCGTGGCGCCGGATACGCTGGTACCGGGGCTGGAGACGAACGGAGCCCACGTGGCCGTGGACCGGGAGATGAGGACGAACCTGCCGGGAGTCTTCGCGGCGGGGGACCTGACCGGGCTGCCCTACCAGTATGTAAAAGCAGCGGGAGAAGGCAATGTGGCGGCGATCAGCGCAGCCGTTTACCTGGATACAAAAAAGAAGGAGGACAAATAAGATGGTTACCAAGATCAACGAACAGGATTTCAACACAAAGGTCGTGAAGGACGCCGCGGCAGTGGTGGATTTTTCCGCCACCTGGTGCGGGCCGTGCAGGATGCTGGCGCCGGTGCTGGAGGAGATCTCGGAGGAGATGGCCGGTAAAGTGAATTTCTACAACGTGGATGTGGACGATGATTCCGCGCTGGCGGCCGGATTCGGCATTTCCTCCGTTCCGACGGTGCTGCTGCTGAAGGAAGGAAAAGTTGCCGCCCAGTCGGTGGGATTCAAGCCCGGCCCCGCGATGAAGAGCTGGATCGAGGGAAACCTGTGACCTGAATACCCCGCACGGCGGGTTTTGAATCACCGGAAGAGGAAAAAGAACATGAGCAATGAGAGAAGGGTATACCCGCAGCTGCTGCTGGACAACCAGCTGTGCTTTCCGCTGTACGCAGCAGCCCGGAAGGTCGTGAACGGATATAACCCGGTGCTGAAACCCTACGGACTGACCTATACCCAGTACATCGTATTCCTGGCACTTTGGGAAACGGAAAACGGGAAAGCGAAAGTCGGCGACCTCGGGCGCAGGCTGTACCTGGACTGCGGAACACTGACGCCGCTGCTCAAGAAAATGGAAGAGAGCGGATGGCTCAGCCGGTGCCGCTGCAAAGTGGACGAGCGGGTCGTGTATGTTTCACTGACGGAGGCCGGATGGGCGCTGCGGGAAGAGCTGAAGAGCATTCCGGAACGGGTCGGACAGTGCTTCACGATGAGGGACGAGGACGCAAAAGAACTGTACCGCCTGCTGCACTGCCTGCTGGAACAGTGAGGCTGAGAGCGAAAGATCCCCAGCGAGGAATGAAATATTTATCCGGAGGAGAATGAAACATGAAGAACAAGAAACTTTGGCTGGCGATCGGATGCGTCTGCCTGGCTGTGGCCATCGGACTGCTGATCTGGTCGCTGACAAGACCCGCGGAAGAAAAGAAGCCGGAAGCAGCGGAAGCTCCTGCCCAGACGGAAGAGACCAAGGATGTGCTGGCCCGGATCAAAGAGCGCGGATCCCTGATCATCGCGATGGAGGGCGTATGGCAGCCCTGGACATACCATGACGCGGACGGCAAGCTGACAGGCATCGACGTTGAAATCGGTGAACTGCTGGCGGAAGGTCTGGGCGTGAAGGCAGAATTCGTCGAGACCGCATGGGACGGCATCCTGGCCGGCGTCGATTCCGGCCGGTTCGATATCGCCTGCAACGGCGTCGGGTTCACTCCGACCCGCGCGGAAGCTTATAACTTCAGCGACAGCTACATCTATTCCAAGATGGCGATGGTGGTGCAGGCGGACAACGAGGACATCAAAACGCTGGCCGATCTGAAGGACAAGAAGACCGCGAACTCCCCGAACTCCACCTACGCGCTGCTGGCGGAGAAGAACGGAGCGACTGTGACCTACGTGGATACTCTGGGAGAGACGATGGAGCTGCTGTCCGCAGGCCGCATCGACGCGACGCTGAACGATAAGGACTCCGTGGAAAGCTACATCGCAGAGCATCCGGACGCAAAGGTCAAGGTCGCACTGGAGGTCGCCGGTGAAGCGGTGGCGGTGCCCATGAAGAAGGGCCCGGAGACCGAAAGCCTGAAGGCGGAGCTGGACAGGATCATTGCGGAAGCGCGGAAGAACGGGAAGCTGGCGGAGATCAGCATCAAGTACTTCGGCGAGGACCTGACCAACCCCGCGGAGTGAGCGCTCCGGCAAGGGATCATCAAGCGGGAAGCGGAAGCGCTTCCCGCCGGTTTTCCATTATGAGAGATAAACGGCCGGCAGAGCCGGCGAGAGGATTATTATGACAGAAAGACTCTGGGGGATCCTGGTGGAATCCTTCCCGAAGATGCTGGAATACGCCGTGACGGTGACGCTGCCGCTGACGGTGCTGAGCTTCGCGCTGGCGATCGCGGTGGCGCTGATCGTTGCGCTGATCCAGTACGCGCATGTGAAAGTACTCAGCCAGATCTGCCGGTTCTACATCTGGGTGACCCGCGGCACGCCGCTGCTGGTGCAGCTGTACATCGTGTTCTACGGGTTGCCGAAGGTCGGCATCGTGATGGCCGCGTTCCCGGCGGCGGTGATCGTGCTGGGGCTGAACGAGGCGGCCTACATGGCGGAGACTATCCGCGGGACGCTGGAGGGCGTGAGCGTCGGGCAGCTGGAAGCCGGATACTGCGTCGGGATGAGCTGGCCGAAAATCATCTGGCACGTGGTGCTGCCCCAGGCGATGCGCACCGCGTTCCCGGCGCTGAGCAATTCCATGATCGCGATGCTGAAGGAAACGAGCATGGCGGCGACCATTACAGTGATGGAGCTGTTCCGGCAGGCGCAGGTCATCAACGGGCGGGTGTACGAACCGCTGGCGCTTTACATTGAGGCAGCGGTAATCTACCTGATTTTCTGCACCATCCTGACATGGCTGCAGCACAGGGGAGAGAAGCGGCTGAACAGTTACGGAGGTGCGCACGCATGATGCTGAAGATCAGGGACGTCCGGAAGCAGTTCAGCGGATTGACCGTGCTGGACGGTATTGACCTGGATGTGGAGAAAGGCGACGTGACGGCAATCCTCGGACCGAGCGGATCCGGGAAAACCACTTTTCTGCGCTGCCTGAATTTTCTGGAACGGGCGGACAGCGGCAAACTGGTGTTTGACGGAGAGACTTTCGACATGCATGCCGCCAGAAAGGCGGAGATCGCGAAGGTTCGGAAGAAAACAGCCTTCGTGTTTCAGAACTACAACCTTTTCCTGAACAAGACCGCGCTGCAGAACGTTACGCTGGGACTGACTTCCGGAGCCGGCCTGCCAAAGGATGAGGCCAACGAGCGGGCGTTCAGGGCACTGGAAAAGGTAGGCATGGCGGACAGGCTGAAGAACTATCCTTCCCAACTGTCCGGCGGACAGCAGCAGCGGGTGGCGATTGCCCGGGCGATTGCCATGGATCCGGAAATCATTTACTTTGACGAACCCACCAGCGCCCTGGATCCGGAACTGATCGGCGAGGTGCTGGGCGTGATGCGCCGGCTGGCGGAGGAAGGCATGACCATGCTGGTTGTGACTCACGAAATGGATTTCGCGCGGAACGTCAGCAACAAGGTTATGTTCATGGACGGCGGAAAAGTAATCGAAAGCGGCGCGTCGAAAGAATTCTTTGCCGCACCGAAACAGGAACGGAGCAGAGAGTTTATCCGGGCAATCCGGGAGGCGCGGGAATAAGTCCCGCGGACCGCTCCGCAAAATCAATGACACAGGAGATTTTCAGGCGTGAAACTCGAGAAGGAAGACTATATCGATCCGGCCTGCGCCTTGTGCGGGAAACCGGGGGAAACGGAAAGCGCACAGCCGGTTCCGCAGGCGCGGATTATGCGGAAAATGCGTGAATACGAAGACGCCTCGGACTGGAACGGCGCGGAACGCCACCTGAAGTACTGGCTGGCGGAAGCGGAAATGAACCGGGACGACCGCGGCCTGCTCATGCTGCACAATGAAATGATGGGTTTTTACCGCAAGCAGGGGAAAAAGGACGAGGCACTTTTCCATGCGGGCCGTGCGGTTGAACTCATTGAAAAGCTCGGAATGGAAGAAACTGTGACGGCCGGCACCACCTGGGTGAACGCAGGCACGGTGCATGAAGCTTTCCGGGATCCCGCAGGCGGGCTGGAATACTTTGAAAAAGCCCTGGAGAATTATGAAGGGAACCTGCCGGAGAACGACGAACGGCTGGGCGGCCTGTACAACAATATGGCGCTGGCGCTGACATCCTGCGGCCGGTACGCCGAGGCGCTGGATATGTTCGCCGGCGCTCTGCGCGTGATGGAAAAACAGGAGCACGGCGAACCGGAGCAGGCAATCACGCTGCTGAATATGGCGGACGCGCTGGAAGCGGAGATGGGACCGGAGGAGGCTGCTGAATATACGGACGAATACCTGGACCGGGCGGCGGAGCTTCTGGACCGGGAGAGCGTTCCGCACGACGGCTACTATGCTTTCGTGTGTGAGAAATGCGCGCCGGTGTTCGGGCATTACGGGTATTTTGCCGAGGAGGCTGAACTGAACAGGCGGGCCGGGGAGATCCGGGAAAGCCGCGGAGGAGCATGAGGCATGAAAGGGCTTGAACTGGCCGAGAAATATTATGAGGCGTTCGGCGCACCGATGATCCGGGAACAGTTTGCGGAGATTGAAGGCCTGATCGCCGCGGGACTGACAGGCAGCGGATCGGAATGCTACGGATTTGACGACGCGGTGTCCGGAGATCACGACTGGGAACCCGGATTCTGCCTGTTTCTGCCCGGAGAAGAGCTGGTGGACCGGCGTACGGCGTTCCTGCTGGAACGGGCCTACGCGAGACTGCCGGCGGAGTTTGAGGGATATGTACGGCAGAAGATGGGACCGGCCGGCGGACAGCGCCGCGGCGTATTCCGCCGGGAAGATTATTTCCGGGAAAAACTCGGGTGCCTGCCGGAGACGATGACGGCACAGGACTGGCTGCGGCTGCCGGACTGGGCGCTGGCGGAAGCTGTGAACGGCAGAATTTTCCGGGATGACGCGGGAGAAATGACCCGGGACCGGGAAATCCTGCGGAATATGCCGGAGGATGTCCGGAGAAAGCGGCTGGCCGGGCATCTGCTGATGATGGCCCAGAGCGGACAGTACAACTACAGGCGGTGCCTGCAGCACGGCGAAACGGGCGCGGCGCAGCTGGCGGCGGGCGAGTTTGTCAGCCACGCGATGTTTACGGCGTTCCTGCTGGAGAAGCAGTACAGGCCGTTTTACAAGTGGAGCTTCCGGGCACTGAAGGCGCTGCCGGGCGGGGAAGATCTCGCGCGGTCGCTGGAGTGGCTGCTGACGACAGAGAACGTCGGCGCCCTTGCGGAAGACAAATACTTCTGCATGGAAGGCATCGCGTCGGAAACGATTGAGAAGCTGCAGGCGCAGGGACTGACCGAAGCGGTGTGCGGGGATCTGGAAAAGCACGCCTATTCGGTAAACGACGGGATCCGGGATTCTGAAATCCGCAATTTGAATGTGATGGTGTGCGTATGAGAAAAGATCTGATGGTAATGTTTGACCTGGACGGAACGCTGTGGGATTCCGCGCAGCCGGTGGCGGAATCCTGGAATGAGGTTTTTCAGAAACGGGACGGAACGCTGCCGATGCTTACAGCGGAGGACGTGCACCGGGTAATGGGCATGACGATGAAGGAGATCGCTGAGGTTCTGCAGCCGGGAATGGATCCGGCGTGGCGGGACGAAGTGTTCGGCGAGTGCTGCCGCCATGAGGTGGATTATCTCTACGACCATCCGGGCGTGCTGTATCCGGAGCTGCGGGAGACGCTGGAAACGCTGCTGGCGGAAGGTTATACGCTGACGATCGTCAGCAACTGCCAGCTGGGCTATGTAAAAGCGTTTCTGCACGGATCCGGACTGGGAAGCATGTTTGCCGACTATGAGGAATGGGAGAGGACGGGACTTTCGAAGGGGGAAAATATCCGCCTGGTAATGGACCGCAACGGCTTTGAAAAGGCTGTGTATATCGGGGATACACGCAAGGACGAGGAGGCGGCCAGGGCTGCCGGCATTCCCTTTATCCATGCCGCCTACGGCTTCGGCGAAGCGGAGCGGCCGGACGGCGTGATCCGGGATATTACAGAACTTCCGGAGAAAATCCGCCGCTTTGTCCTGAACGGAGAAATGTGACGGGACGGCACACAAACAAAAAACACGAATAGTGCAGTGAGCGCATTGACAATGCCCGGTTTCCGGGCATAGAATTGCACGCGTAAAGGCAAGGGCGTCTTTAACAGTTGTTGTGTTAAAGGCGTTTTCTTCTTTCAGATATGAAAAAGAAAACGAGGAGGAAACAGTCATGTCTTATGTAGATGAGGTCATCGCACGCGTCGTGAAGGAAAACCCCAATGAACCGGAATTCCATCAGGCCGTAAAGGAAGTGCTGAACTCCCTGCGCCCCGTAGTGGACGCCAATGAAGAGAAATACAGGAAAGACGCCGTGCTGGAACGGATCGTCAATCCCGAACGCCAGCTGAAGTTCCGGGTATCCTGGGTGGACGACAAGGGACAGGTACAGGTGAACACCGGATACCGCGTTCAGTTCAACAGTGCGATCGGACCCTACAAGGGAGGCCTCCGGCTGCATCCCTCCGTTAACCTTGGCATCATCAAATTCCTTGGCTTTGAACAGATTTTCAAGAACAGCCTGACCGGCCTGCCCATCGGCGGCGGCAAGGGCGGCTCCGACTTTGATCCCAAGGGCAAGAGCGACCGGGAAGTGATGGCTTTCTGCCAGAGCTTCATGACGGAACTGTGCAAGTACATCGGCGCGGACACCGACGTGCCTGCCGGCGATATCGGCACCGGCGCCCGTGAGATCGGATATATGTTCGGACAGTACAAGCGCATCCGCGGTCTCTACGAAGGCGTGCTGACCGGCAAAGGACTGAGCTACGGCGGATCCCTGGCCCGCAAGGAAGCCACCGGATACGGCCTGCTGTACATCGTGCAGGAAATGCTCAAGAGCCGCAACGATTCCCTGGAAGGCAAAACCGTGATCGTTTCCGGCGCCGGCAACGTGGCGACCTACGCGATCGAGAAGGCCTATCAGCTGGGCGGAAAGCCCGTGACCTGCTCCGATTCCACCGGCTGGGTGTACGATCCGGAAGGCATTGATCTCGATGCCCTGAAGGAGATCAAGGAAGTAAAGCGCGCCCGCCTGACCGAGTACAAAAATTACCGGCCCAACGCCGAATACCACGAGGGACGCGGCGTATGGTCCGTGAAGGCCGACATCGCGCTGCCCTGCGCGACGCAGAACGAGCTGAACCTGGACGACGCGAAAGCGCTGGTGGCCAACGGCGTCAAGGTTGTCGCGGAAGGCGCGAACATGCCCACCACCCAGGAAGCCACCGACTATCTGCAGGAGAACGGCGTGATCTTCCTGCCTGGCAAGGCGGCCAACGCCGGCGGCGTCGCCACCTCCGCGCTGGAAATGAGCCAGAACAGCGAACGGCTGAGCTGGAGCTTCGAGGAAGTGGACCAGAAGCTGCAGGACATCATGGCCAACATCTATCACAACATCGACAACGCCGCGAAGAAGTACGGCTTCGAGGGCAACTACGTTATCGGCGCGAATATCGCCGGTTTCGAGAAGGTTGCGGACGCCATGATCGCGCAGGGAATCGTGTAAGCGGAACAGAACATAACTTCACAGACAGGCGGCGCCGTTGCGCCGCCTGCTTTTCATCTTCTGACGGATAAAAAAGCGCCCCGGCTCAATGAGCCGAGGCGCTTTTACAGACGAGATTAATCCTTCTGCCAGGCCTTAACCTTGTCCGCGGCAAGACGCTTGATGGTCTCTTCCTTGTAGGGGGATTCGGGGCCGCCGAAGCCGTACAGGAAGAACTTTCCGTCCTTCGTCTTGTACAGGGATTCTTCATATCCCTTGGGGTCGCCGAACACGCCGGAAACCTTCTTCTGAATCAGCTCGGAAGCTTCGGTATCGTATTCGACCTTGCAAATGACCTTCTTCATCGTTTCTTCCTTTCCCGCGCACCGCGCAGCAATCATAAATAACACGTGAACTGCTTCACGCACGCGTATCATAGCATAAATACGTGCCGGAAACAATGGGCTGCAATGGCCGAAAGCTTACCATTTCAAGCAGGTTCGGGGACTTTGGGGGCTTTTTTCCGCGGAATACTTCAAAAATACAATACAGGACCGCTTCCGCCGCGTCAGAGATTCAGGCTGTCATCGGAGAGCGTCGTGATTCCGGCAGCGTGGAGCACGTCTTCCGCCAGGGCGGGATCCTGCACCCGGAGAACCACATAGGCTTCCTCCGGGCCGGTGCCCGTAAAGGCATACATATACTCAATATTGATGTTGCTTTCGTTAAGAGCGGTCAGAATGGGATACAGCGCGCCCGTACGGTCGTCCATCTTCGCGGCCACCACGGGGGTGCGGGTGATCAGAAATCTGTCCTTCAGCAGGGAACAAACCTTGTCCGTATCCGAAACGATCGCACGGAGAATGCCGAAATCATTGGCTTCGGCAATGCTCATGGCGCGGATGTTGGAGCCGGTTTCAGAAATGGCTCCGACGGCCTCCACCAGCTGGCCGGGCTGATTCATGAGAAAAAGGGAGATCTGAGTAATCGCCATTGCGTTTCGCCTCCATTCATAATTCTGTCCGGGCTTCCGCCCGTTTTTCCCGAAAACAAGCCGCCGGCTGTCTTCGGGGCGTGCATGCCCCGGCTCAGTCGTGCAGTTTCCGCTTGTCGATTACGCGCACAGCCTTGCCTTCGCTGCGGGTGATGGTTTTCGGCGCTACCAGGTGCACCCGCGGACCGATACCGAGCATGGTGCGAAGGGCGGCTTCCAGACTCTTCTCCATCTTCTGGATCTGGGACATCAGGTCGGAGAACTGATCGGTACTGACTTCCACGTAAACGTCGAAGGTGTCGTTGTTGCGTTCGCGGTCCAGAACGATCTGGTAATTCGGGGTGTAGCCTTCCTTGAGGAGCACGGTTTCGATCTGGCTCGGGAAGACGTTGACGCCGCGGATAATCAGCATATCATCGCTGCGTCCCATCGGTTTGCTCATGCGCACATGGGTGCGGCCGCAGGAGCAGGGCTTCCGGGACAGTACACAGATATCCCGGGTGCGGTACCGGAGGAGAGGGAAGGCTTCCTTGTCAAGCGCGGTGAATACTAATTCTCCTTTTTCGCCCTCGGGCAGCACTTCTCCTGTATCCGGATCGATAATTTCCGCGTAGAAATGATCCTCGTTGATATGCATGCCGTGCTGCTCTTCGCATTCGAAGGCTACTCCGGGGCCGCTGGTTTCCGTGAGGCCGTAGATGTCATACGCTTTGATACCCAGCTTCTTTTCGATATCCCTGCGCATTTCCTCCGTCCAGGGCTCGGCGCCGAAAATGCCCGCTTTCAGCTTGTTATCCTCCGGTCTGTATCCCATTTCCGCCAGGCTTTCGCCGATATACGCGGCATAGGAGGGGGTGCAGCAGAGGATGGTGGACCCCAGGTCCATCATGAACTGGATCTGCCGTTCGGTGTTGCCGGAGGACATGGGCAGCGTCAGACAGCCCACTTTGTGGGAGCCGCCATGGAGGCCGGAACCGCCGGTGAACAGGCCGTAGCCGTAGCAGACCTGCACCACATCCTCTTCGGTGCCTCCCGCGGCGACAATTGCCCGGGCAGTACAATCTTCCCAGAGATCGATATCGTGCTGGGTATAAAAAGCCACGACGCGCTTTCCGGTGGTGCCGGAGGTGGAATGGATGCGGACACAGTTTTTCAGATCCGTACCCAGAAGACCGTAGGGGTAAGCATCCCGCAGATCCGCCTTGCTGAGGAAGGGCAGTTTGCTGATGTCTTCCACACCGCGGATATCTTCGGGGGCAACGCCTTTTTCCTCCATCAGGCGGCGGTAATAGGGAACGTTGTCCCAGACATGGCGCACCTGACGGACCAGTTTTTCGTTCTGGATCTCCAGTATTTTCTCTCTCGGAGCTGTTTCGATCTCCGGCTGGTAGTATCTGCCCATGGGGCACCTCCTTTTGTGCTGACGATGCAGGAAGGCTAAAAAAATCCACCGCCTTTCAACGCTAAAAGGCGGTGGATTCTCGCGCTTCCGGGCGCTTATCAATCCATCGCAATGCTGCTAAAGAAGAAAGCCGCACTGTACATCATCGCAAAATAATCTCCTGAAAAAAACTTGCCGCTGAACGACATACGCATCTTACTCCGGTACCGGGCAGGTGTCAATGGGGACAGGACGGATATCGCTGTTTTTTCCGTGTTCTTCGGCCGGCTGGAAAAGAAAAGGAAAGATTGACATTAAAAGGAAAAGCATGATATAAAATAATGATGTCCATCGGACAGCATAGCAGGCTTGAGGAGGAAACGAAATGGCTGCTGAGTATGTACTGATTACCGATTCCGCGTGTGATATCCTGCCGGAGAAGCTGCGGGAGTGGAATGTGGAACTGATCCGCATGCCCTATCTGTTTACGGATGACGGCGCTGAACACCTTGATCACGACCAGCCCATGAAAGAATTTTATGAGGAAATGCGGGACGGCCGGGTGGCGAAAACTTCCGGCCTTAATGAGGATACTTTTACATCAGCGTTTACACCGATCCTGGAAAAAGGACAGGATCTGCTTTACCTCGCATTTTCAAGCGGACTGAGCGTCACCTGCGAAAACGGCAAGAAAGCCGCCGCGCAGCTGGCGGAAAAATATCCGGAACGGAAAATCCGGGTGGTGGATTCCCTCTGCGCGTCCGCCGGCCAGGGCCTGTTTGTATACCTGGCCTGCGAAAACAGGAGGAAGGGGATGTCCGTGGATGAGAACGCGGATGCCATGGAAGCGGACAAAATGCACCTCTGCCACTGGTTCACCGTGGAGGATCTGAAATACCTGAAACGCGGCGGGCGTATCAGCACCGCCACAGCCCTGCTGGGAACGGCGCTGAATGTGAAGCCTGTGCTGCATGTGGACAACGAAGGCCACCTGATCAAGGTTACCCAGGTGCACGGCCGGAAGAAGTCCATCCGCAGGATGGCGGAAAAACTCGGGGAAACGATCCTCGAGGACACGCCGATCTTTATTTCCCACGGTGACTGCTTGGAAGACGCGGAGCTTCTGAGTACGATTATCCGGGAAGAATACGGCAGGGAAACGATGCTGATTACCGGAATCGGATCCGTGATCGGCGCGCATTCCGGTCCGGGAACGCTGGCGCTGTTCTTCCGGGGAAAAGAACGGTAAACTGTATACAGATTATCCGGACGCCGGGAACGGCGTCCTTTTTCAATGGCGGTGCGCGGCCGGAACCGGAAAAATAAGCGTGTATAATTTGCGGGTTTGACAGTTTACACAGCGCGGCGCCGGCTGATATAATCACGGCGTGAACCGGGGGAAAACCCGGACAGACGCCCGGAAGGGACAGGGAGGATAAACAGATGAGGAACATGAAAAAAGTTTTGATTATCGCGGGAATCGCGCTGGCTGTCATCCTGCTGGTGATTACTACCTGCACGGCGACGGTTGAAACCGGGTATACCGGCATCGTGACCACATTCGGCAAGGTGGAGGACGTGACCCTGGAAGCCGGACTTCACTTCAAGAGCCCCTTCCAGCAGATTATCGCCATGGACAACCGTGAGCAGAAGACAAGCTTCACTACGGAAGCGTTTTCCAGCGATATCCAGCAGGTGAACATCATCGGAAGCATCAACTACGCCATCAATAAATCCACAGCCATGAACCTGTTCAAGGAAGTCGGCACGGATTATTTCAACAAGCTGGTAAACCCCAGGATGCTGGAGATCACAAAAGGCGTATTCAGCAAGTACAGCGCGGAAAACCTGGTAGCGAACCGTGAAAAGCTGAGCAACTCAATCCGGGACGGGCTGTATGAGGAACTGAAGGATTACGGCATCAACGTAATCAGTCTGAGCATCGAAAACCTGGACTTCACCGACGCCTTTACCGACGCTGTTGAAGCCAAACAGGTGGCCGCGCAGCGGAAGCTGCAGGCGGAGATCGAGCAGGCTCAGATGACCATGGAAACCCAGCAGCAGGCGGAACGCCAGCGCATTAACGCGGAGGCACAGGCCAACGTGATGAAAATCAATGCGGACGCGGACGCCTACGCCACCAAGGTGCGCAGCGAAGCGGAGGCCGAAGCCAACAAGAAGATCGCTGAGTCCCTGACGGAAAACCTGATCCGCTTCAACGAGATCAAGAGCTGGGACGGCAAGCTGCCCGTGTATATGGCAGGCGAAGGCTCCACGACGGTGCCGGTGCTCCAGTTCGGTGAGGAAAGCGGCAGCGGGACTGACGGCAACGAATGACAGAACCGCCGGAAACTGAAATACCGGACGCGCAAAAACGGAGAGCGGCAGTCCGCCGGGGAACCGCCGCGGGAGGAATTACCTGCAGATGGAAAAGATCAGGATCGTAACGGGACGAAGCGGCCGCGTCTGGCCGGCGGTGCTGAAGGTTGTTCTGAGCAGCCGGCGGAAAGGCAGGAAAGTCATCCTGTACGTGCCGGAACAGATGACGCTTCAGACGGAGCGCGAGCTGATCGGGGATCTCCGCCTGAAAGGCCTCCTGGATATCGAGGTGATCAGCCCGAGAAAGCTCCGGCTTACGGTCCGGGAAAAAACGGGCGGAAACGCGCGCAGAACCCTGGACGAAGCCGGACAGACGATGGCTGTACACCGGGCAATGACGGAACAGGCGGAGAACCTGACCTTTTACCGAAATCTGACGGATCTGCCGGGTGCTGTTGAACGGGTGCGTGAAGCGCTGGCGGAACTGCGGGACAGCGATATTACCCCGGAAGAAACGGAAGCGTACGCGCGGAACAGCGCCAGAGGCGCCGTCCGGGAAAAGCTCCTGGACCTGAACAGGATCCGGGAATGCTATGAAGCGCTGGTGACAGAACAGTTTGAGGATGAAAAGAAAGCTTGGACGGATACGGTAAACCGCCTGGGCCGGACAGATATTTTCCGGGATACGGATCTGCTGGTCTACGGCTTTGACACGATCCGCCCGGATACCAGAGAACTGCTGTGCAGGGCATGGAGCCTTACACAGCATGTCTGGGTTTTTCTGACGGCGGATACGCGTGAAGCTTCCGACGCTCAGCTTTTCGGGGAACAGCGCAGGAGCATGGAAAAGCTTTCGGAGGCACTGCGGGAAACGGGCGGGGAAACGGCGCAATACCGGATCCTTTCTCCCAGAAGAAACTGCGGTCCGATGCTGCAATGGCTGGATGAAAACGCCTTTACGGACGGGGAAAACCCATTTCCGGGACAGGCGGGAGAAGCGATTACCCTTTATGCCGCTGCGAACCGGGGAGAAGAGGCGGAACAGGCGGCTGAATGCCTGCTGGCGTGGCACGCGGAAGGGATTCCGTGGGAAAGAATGGCCGTCGCGCTGCCGGGCGGTTCAGCCCTGGAAGGCGTTCTGTGCTCCAGGCTGCGGCTGAGCGGGATTCCCTTCTGCATTACGGAAAAGATCCCGGCAGTTTCCCACGGCGTATGCCGGATGCTTACAGCGGCACTGGAATGTATCAGCGGCGGATATACGACGGAACAGGTGACGGAGGCCGCCCTGAGCGGATTCTCCAACCTGACGGGGAAAGAAGCGCTGATTCTGGCAAATTACGCGGAGGCCAACGGGATTGAGGGAAGCCGGTGGCGCCAGCCTTTCCTGCGGGGAGAGGACGCGGCGGAAGCTGAAACGGCGAGGCGGAAGATGACCGCGCCAATCGAAAAGTTCCGCGAGGAACTTAAAAAAGCGGAGAACGCCGAAGAATCCCTGCGGGCAGTGGTCCGGTTCCTGGAAACGGAGGGCGTGCGGGAACGGCTGAAGGAGCGGGAAGAAACACTGCTGGACAGCGGACTTTACCGGGAGGCGGTAGCGGACAGGCAGATCTGGAAGCTGCTTATGGACCTTCTGGATCAGCTTTGGGCACTGCTGGGAACGCGCCGGATCTCTGTGCGGGATCTGAAAAACATGCTGGAAAGCGCGCTTGCAGGCGCCGCCGTGTCCACCCTGCCGGAGACGGAGAGCGGTGTGATGCTGGGCGGCGTCGGCCATATGCTTCCCGGGGATACGGAGGCACTGATCCTGCTGGGGTTTCAGGAAGGCGTTATGACCGCCGCGGAGAGCGGGTGGCTGACAGACCGGGAACGGGAAGAGCTTGAAAACGGAACAGGCAGGGAAGTCGGAATCAGCCGGGAACGGAGAGGCTGGATCCGGAAATACGATTTTTACCGGTCCATGACAACGCCGCGCAGGTATCTGCGCCTGAGCTGGAGCCTGCAGGACGAAAGCGGAAATCCGATGCAGGAAGATGCCATGATTTCCACGATCCGGACCGTTTTTCCGCGGATAAGGGAGGGCGGCGGCGTGCGGGGCACCGCGGAGCGGTATATCCTCCGCACTCCCCAGAAGACGCTGGAATCCCTGGGCGGCCTGTTCGAAGCGCTGCGGGAGGGGAAACGGGAGGAAGGGGCAGAAAGCGCCGCGGTTTCCCTGCTGCACAGCGGAATATACGGACGGACGGTGCAGGCGATGCTGGACGCGGAAAGCGCCGGAAAAAAACTCCCGGCGCTGCGGCAGGATACAGCGGCACGGCTTTTCCGGACAGAGACCGTAAGCATCAGCCGCCTGGAACGTTTTGCCGCCTGCCCGTATCAGCATTTCATCGATTACGGACTGCGGCCGGTAAAGCAGGAAACCTTCGATTTTGACAGCGCGGCCGCAGGAAACTTCTTTCATGCGGCTCTGGACCGGTATATGAAAACGGCGGGGGCGGAGCAGGAATGGCCGCTGCTGGCGGATGAGCGGGTGGACGGCATTATGGAAGCCATCTGCGCCGAGCTGACAGAGGAATGGGAAAACGGGCCGCTGCGCGAGGACGCGCTTGGAATCTGGCAGAGCGAGGAGTATCTGCGGCGGGTGCATCACGCGGCCAGAGTGCTGACCAGATTCGCGGCCAACAGCGATTTCAGGACCATCGCGACGGAAAAGAGCTTCGGAAAACCGGGCGGACTTCCGCCAACGGTGCTGGAGCTGGAAGACGGATCGCGGGTTGCCGTGCAGGGAATCATCGACAGGATCGACACCTATGAAAACGGCGAAGGCATCTGGCTGCGCGTTGTGGACAATAAGAGCAGGGAGAAAAAGCCGGATCCGGCGAAAATGGAGGACGGGGAACAGCTGCAGCTGATGATTTACCTGAAGGCCGCGGAAAGAGCCTATCCGTCCGCAAAAGCCGCTGGCGCCATGTTTTTCCCGGTGCAGGACGCGGAAGTGTCCTGCGGCGATGAAACGCCGGAAGAATCTGAGGCGGAGCGGCTGAAAAAAGTGCGGATGAAAGGGCTTGTTTATGCCCGGGAGGATATTGTCCGGGCGATGGACCGGGATATTCAGCCTTATTCCATAGATGAAGTGTTCCGGCAGGACGGAACGGTGCGAAAGGGAGTGGAATGGGCAGTCGAAGACGGCGTGCTTCAGGGACTGATGGCCGCGGCGGAGGCGAAAGCAGCGGAAATTGCGGGCGAAATCAGGCGCGGAAGAATCGAAGCGACGCCCCGCGGAAAAACGCGGGAAGACAGCCCCTGCCGTTACTGCACTTACCGGACGCTGTGCCACGCGGGCCGGGATTCCCTGCGCCCGCGGAATGAAACGGTCACTTACCGGGACATCGCGCGGAGCGCCGCCGGGGAAAACACGTTGCGTGAAGAAGAATAATAGTGTATAATCAAACCAGAGGAAATTCCACAATGAACCACAGAGGAGGCGTATTCCCATGATACAGGTAATAGCAGGCAAGAAGGGCTCCGGCAAAACGAAGCGGCTGATTGACCTGACTAATACGACCGCGAAGGAAGCGGAACACGACGTAGTTTTCCTGGATGACGACAATCGCTACATGTTCGACGTGGACCATAAGGTCCGTTTTATCAACGCCGAAGATTATCATATACACAACGCCGATATGTTTATCGGCTTCCTGTGCGGAATGCTGTCCTCCAATTTCGACATCGGCACTGTGTTTGTGGACGCGTTTCTGAACCTGTGCCATACCGAACTGCAGGACACCGAGCAGGTTGTACGTACGCTGGCCGAGCTTGGGGAAAAGCACGGTGTGGATTTTGTACTGAGCCTGAGCGCGGATCCGGAAGAGCTGCCGGAGCATCTGAAGCAGTATCTGATCTGAGCAAGGGTCTGCCGGAATATCATAACCAAGGAAAAAAAGAGGCGAAACCGCCTCTTTTTCAGAAGGAGACAAGGAAAAATGTCGTTTTTCTCAACCCGCGGCGAAAGCTGCGTCACAGCAAGCCAGGCGATTCTGCGGGGCATCGCGCCTGACGGCGGACTGTATGTGCCGGCTATGTTTCCGGCTGTATCGCCGGAGCGGCTGACAACCCTGACTGAAATGAGCTACGAGAAGCGCGCGACAGCGGTGCTTAAGCGTTTTCTGGAGGATTTTTCCCTGCGGGAAATTGAGGACGCGGTACACGCCGCTTACGGGGCGGACCGTTTCGCACATCCGGATATCGCTCCCCTGACCAAGCTGGACGGCGCCACCTGGGCGCTGGAACTGTTCCACGGGCCGACTCTGGCTTTCAAGGATATGGCGCTGCAGCTGCTGCCGCATCTGCTGCGGCTTTCCGCGGAAAAGAACGGAGAAACCCGGGAAGTCTGTATCCTGGTAGCCACAAGCGGCGACACCGGAAAGGCTGCCCTGGAAGGGTTCCGCGACGTTCCGGGCACCAGCTGTACGGTGTTTTACCCGCTGGACGGCGTCAGCGACGTACAGAAGCTTCAGATGGTGACGACCGGCGGCAGCAATACGCGGGTAATCGCCGTGCACGGAAACTTTGACGACGCGCAGACCGGCGTCAAGGAGCTTTTCGGATCCGAAGCCTTCCGCGAGGAAATGGGCAAAAAGGGAAAGACCCTTTCATCGGCGAACAGCATCAATCTCGGGCGGCTGGTTCCACAGGTGGTTTATTATTTTTCCGCCTACGCGGATCTGCTGAAGCAGCACGCGATCGCCGCGGGCGAACCGGTGAATTTCTGTGTGCCCACAGGCAACTTCGGCAACATTCTGGCCGGATATTACGCCAGGATGATGGGACTTCCCGTGAATAAGCTGATCTGCGCCAGCAACAGGAACAATGTGCTGACGGACTTCTTCCGCAGCGGCATTTATTCCACCCACCGCACCTTCTTCAAGACCATCAGCCCCAGCATGGATATTCTCGTTTCCTCCAATCTGGAACGGCTGCTGTATGAAGCGGCGGATCGGGACGGCAGCCTGATCCGTACCTGGATGGGCCAGCTGAAAGAATGCGGCAGCTATTCCGTTGGCGATCAGCGGGCGGAATGGATGGCGGACGTTTTCTGGGGAGACTGCGCGGACAACAAGGACACGCTTGCGGAAATCCGCAAGCGCTGGGAGCAGGACGGTTATCTCTTCGATCCGCATACCGCGGTGGCCGGACACGTGCTGCGGGAATACCGGAAGGCCACCGGGGACGACACGCCCTCGGTAATCGTTTCCACCGCAAGTCCCTACAAGTTTGCCGCGGATGTGCTCAGCGCCCTGACCGGCGACAACGCGGGCGGGGATCCGTTCGCCGCCAGTGAAAAACTGCAGGAGTATACAGGGATTCCGATGCCGGAGCAGGTGAGGAAGCTGCGGGAGCTGCCGGTGCGGCATACCGCGGAGTGCGGCAGGGACCGGATGGGGGAAGCTGTGCTGGAAGCCTTTTCCTGACTGATCCGGCAGGATCCGGCCGGAAGAAAAATCAATTCTATGGCAGCGCCGGGGCGCTGTCATTTTTTTCTTTTCAAATTCCTGCGGATATGATAAAATAACAAACAGGTGTATTCGCTTCCAAGCGAAGGCACGGAAAGGCAAGGGATAGTATGACAGCTTCGGAACGGCTGGCGGATCTGCTCCGCCTCGGAGCAAACACAGCGGTGATCGTTTATGATCCTTCCAACATGTTCTACCTGACGGAAGGATACACCGGAGAAGGACTGGTGTTCATCTCCAGAAACCGCCGGGCAATCGTGACGGACTTCCGGTATACGGAACAGGCGGAGCGCCAGGCACCGGGGTTTGAAGTACTCATGACGGAAAAGGATCGCAGCGCCGGCCAGATTGCCGCGGAACTTGTACGGGCAGAGAAAATCACATGTGTGAAGACAGAAACCAACTATCTGTCAGTGGACCGGTTTACCGCGCTCAGGGATGCCCTGGGAGAAGAAGTGTCCTGTGTTTCCCTGGATAAGGCGCCCCAGAAGCTGCGGGAAGTAAAAACGCCGACCGAAGTGATGGCGATCCGGAAAGCCTGTAAAATCACCGCGGACGCTTTCCGCGCAATTCTCCCGAAGATCCGGGAGGGCATGACAGAGAAAGAGCTGCAGATCGAGCTGAATTTCACGATGCTGCGGCTGGGAGCGGACACGACGGCGTTTGACACCATTATCGCCGCGGGCGAGAACGGCAGCCTTCCCCACGCGATCCCCGGCTCCCGGACGATCCGGCGCGGGGATATGATCACCATGGACTTCGGCGCAAAGGTCGGCAACTACTGCGCGGATATGACGCGGACCGTCGCGTTCGGTCAGCCGTCAGAGGAGATGCGCCGGATCTATGATACGGTGCTGCGCGCGCAGACCATGTGTGAGGACGCGCTTGCGGCCGGGAAGAATTGCTTCGATATCGACCGGCTGGCGCGGGACTATATCGACGCGCGCGGATACGCGGGACGTTTCGGCCACGGGCTGGGCCATTCCGTCGGAATCGATATTCACGAGGAACCGCGTCTGAGCCCTTCCTGCCAGGAAATCCTGAAGGCCGGCGTCGTGATTACCGTGGAACCCGGTGTGTACGTGCCCGGTGTGGGCGGCGTGCGGATCGAAAACACATGCCTGGTGAAGGAAAACGGATGCGAGGCGCTGACCGACGCGGAAAAACAGCTGATCATCCTGTAAAGGAACGCGCCGGAGAATACGGGAACACCCGAATAACGGAAATATAAAAGATTATTTTATTACGGAGGAGAGAAACCAATGATTACAGCGGGCGATTTCAAAAAAGGCATTACCATCGAGTGGGACGGCGGCGTATGGAATATCGTTGATTTCCAGCACGTAAAGCCCGGAAAAGGCGCGGCGTTTGTCCGCACCAAGATCAAGAACGTGATGACCGGCGCGGTGGTTGAACGCAGTTTCAACCCCACCGACAAAATGCCCAAGGCCATCATCGAAACCAAGGAAATGCAGTACGTTTACAACGACGGCGACCTGTATTACTTCATGGACACCGAAACCTATGAACAGCTGCCCCTGAGCAAGGATCAGGTGGAAGACGCCATTCCCTTCGTGAAGGAAGGCACCAATGTTACGGTCCGCTTCTTCAAGGGAAGCGCTTTCTCCGTGGAAGCCCCCAACTTTGTGGTGCTGGAAGTAACGGATACCGAACCCGGATTTGCCGGAGACACCGCGTCCAATACCTATAAGCCCGCCACCCTGGAAACCGGCTTCAGCCTTCAGGTGCCGCTGTTCATCAATACCGGCGACAAGATTCAGATTGACACCCGTTCCGGTGAATATCTGAAGCGCGCGTGACCGGAAGTAAAAGCGAAGACAATGCGGGTGCGGCGACCGCATCAGCGAAAGGAACAGGAATATGAGCAAACTGACAGACAGGATCAGCTATCTCCAGGGCCTGGCTGAGGGCATGAAACTGAATCCCGAAAAGGATGCCCACAAGCTGATTCTCAACATCCTGGAGGTTCTTGGCGAAGTCGGGGAATCCTTTGAAGCACTGGCTGAGTCCCACGGCGAACTGAGCGACTATGTGGAGAGCATCGACGAGGATCTGGCGGATCTGGAGGCCGATCTGTACGACGATGAGGACGAAGACGCAGCGGAAGACGACGAAGAGGAATTTGAAAGCACCATCGAGTATGAGTGCCCTCACTGCGGCGCAATGATCGACATCGATCCGGACGACGTGGACTTTGACGAGGAAACCAAGTGCCCCGAATGCGGCAAGGATCTGTTTCCGGAGCTGCCGGAGGGCGCTGAGGAAGAACCGGATGAGGCCGAAGACGAAGACGGGGACGAATAAAAAAGCGGAAACAGCAAGCGGAAGGATCCGGACGGATCCTCCCGCTTCCTCTTTTTCCGGCGTTTACATTTTTTTGATCCTGTCGATGGTATCATACGCGGACAGGACGACCAGGGCGGACTGCCTGTCCAGGGGCCTGTCGATATCCGGAGGGATCTGCAGTTCGTCTCCCTGCCGTACAGAAAGCACGTTTACGCCATATACAGAACGCAGATCGAGGCTGCGGATCGTTTTGCCGCACCAGGATTCAGGCACCGTGATTTCCACGATTCCGTATTCATCGGACAGTTCGATATATTCCATAATGCCGGTGGATGTCAGGCCCAGCGCCAGTTTGTCCGCCATTTCCCGCTCAGGGATAATGACCCGGTCCGCTCCCAGCTTTTCCAGGATCTCCCGGTAGGTATCGTCGTGCGCCTTGCAGATGATATAGGGCACGCCCAGGGTCTTCAGGTTCATCGTGATCAGGGCTGAAGCCGCAAGATCGGAACCCATCGCGACCACAGCGCGGTCACAGGCCTCCACCCCAAGTTTTCTCAGCACGTCGATATCCCGCGCGTCCGCGGCAACCGCCCGGGTGACTTTATCGGCATACTTGTCGACGATTGCCTCGTCGGTATCAATTGCCAGCACATCTTCGCCGCAGGCGTAAAGCTTGGTGGCCATCTCGAGGCCGAAACGGCCCAGGCCGATTACAACATAGGATTTCATGGGATTCCTCCTCCAAAGAACCGGATTATCAGCCGATCAGCAGATCGGTATTCGCAAATCTGTATTTTTCCCCGGCGGGCTTCTTTTTCAGGAAACCGAAGCTGATGGTCAGCAAACCTACCCGGCCGAAATACATGAACAGGATAATCATTATTTTTGCCGCAGGGCGCAGCGTCGGCGTAATCCCCGTGGACAGCCCGACGGTGCCGAGAGCGGAAACCGTTTCATACAGCCCATCCGAAAATGGCACGGGAGAAGTGGCGCAGATGAAGGTCCCGCCGGCAAAGCTGAGGATTACCATCAGAACGAAAATGGTGATGGCGTTCAGCACATGATCGTCGGAAATCGTGCGGCTGAAGATACTGACAGTATAGCGGCCGCGGATTCTGTTCCAGAGGAACAGCAGCAGTACCACGAAGGTGACGGTTTTAAGGCCGCCGGCAGTGGACCCGGAGGATCCGCCGATGAGCATCAGGAAAATGGCCACGCCCTTTGAGGCGGGCGTCAGCAGCTGCTGATCCATTCCGGCAAACCCGGCCGTGCGCAGGGTTACGGACTGAAACAGCGCGGCAAGCAGCTTTCCGCCGAGGGGCAGGGGACCGAGTGTACCGGGGTTTTCCCATTCCAGGATACAGGTGAGTACCATGCCGAGCAGGAGCAGCGCACCGCTGGTGATCAGCACCAGGCGCGTATAAACGCTCCATTTCCGGGGATTATGCTCCCGGAGCAGCTCATCCCAGACAAGGAAACCGAGGCCGCCCAGCACGACCAAGGCGCACAGCGTCAGGCAGACGAACGGATCGGTATGGTACAGCATCAGGCTGCTGCCGGGCGAGCGGAACCCCAGAATATCAAATCCCGCGTTGCAGAAGGCGGATACGGAATGGAAAATACCCAACCGCAGCGCCTGCAGGAACGGGTAGTCGAAAGCGAACCGGACGGTCAGAATCAGCGCGCCGGCGCCTTCCACCGTAAAAGCACGGATCAGCAGGCGCCGCTGATGGACCGTGATGTCGCTGATGCTGCTGGCGCCGATGGATTCCGCCATCACAAGCTTGGAACGCATGCCGACTTTCCGCTTCAGGGTAAAATAGGCGATGGAAGCGGCGGACATAAAGCCGAGGCCGCCCACCTGTATCATCAGCAGAATGACGACCTGCCCGAACGCCGACCAGAGGGTCCAGGTGTCCCCCATGACCAGTCCGGTTACACAGGTGGCGGAGGTGGCTGTGAAAAGCGAGGTCAGAAATCCGGCGGATCGGCCGGAACGGGAGGCTGCCGGCAGGGACAGAAGGCAGGTGCCCAGAATAATAATCCCGAGGAACGACAAAGCCATGATCCGGCTGATACTGACGGAACCACGGTTTTTGAATTCCTTTCTCCGGCGGCGTTTCGGCATTCTGTTCCCTTCTTTCGGAAAGCAGTATACACCCGGAAAGGCCGTGAAATCAAGACGCGGGGGAGAAGGGAATCCGTGCTGAACTTGAATCAGCATGCCGAAAAGGATATAATACCGGAGAGAACGGCGGAAATAGCGGCGGAACAGGCGGCGGAAAGGAAACAGAAAGAGTGAGTGAACAGATAAAAAAGCCAAGGCGGAAAAACACCGCAGCGGAAACAAAACAGGCGGCGCGCCCGATCCTGTGGATTGTAGTTCCCTGCTACAATGAGGAACAGGTGCTGCCGATGACGGCGCCGCTGTTTCTCCGGAAACTGCAGCAGCTGGAAGAGGACGGGAGAATCAGCAGGAACAGCCGGGTACTCTTTGTCAATGACGGATCCGGGGACCGCACATGGGAAATTATCCGGAATCTGGCGGAGGAACATCCGGAATGCCTGGGAATCTGCCAGAGCCGGAACCGGGGGCACCAGAACGCCGTACTGGCAGGCCTGATGGAAGCAAAAGACCGCTGCGATATCACCATTTCCATTGACTGTGACGGGCAGGACGACCTGAACGCCATGGACGAAATGGTGGACAAGTATCTGGCCGGAGCTGAAGTGGTGTACGGCGTCCGGTCGCGCAGACAGACGGATTCGTGGTTCAAACGGACCACCGCTGTCGGTTTTTACCGCCTGATGAAAGTCATGGGGGCGGAGATCGTATTCAACCATGCGGACTACAGGCTCATTTCGGCGAAAGTCCTGCAGCATTTTGCCGATTTCGGGGAAGTCAATATCTTTCTCCGCGGCATGGTTCCCCTGGTGGGATTTCCTTCCGATACCGTATATTACGAACGCAGCGTCCGGCTGGCCGGGGAAAGCCATTACCCCCTGCGCAAAATGATCGCGCTGGCTTTCAACGGGATTACGAGCCTGTCTGTCAAGCCGATTTCAATGATCAGCACCTTCGGAATCGGCTTCAGCATTATCGGCCTGATCCTCATGATCTGGGCAATTGTACAGGCCTGCCTGGGAAACACCGTAGCCGGATGGACATCCACCATTTGCATTATCTGCCTCCTGGGCGGCATTCAGCTGATAAGCCTGGGCGTTCTGGGGCAGTATATCGGAAAGACATATCTGGAAACAAAACAGCGGCCGCGGTATATTATTTCCGCCAGGACCTGGGAAAGCGACGAACGCCGCTGGATCGAGGATGAAAAAGCCGCGGAATAAAAACGGAATGCGCAGATCAGCAGGACAGGCACCGGAGCAGACGTGAAGCATGTCCTGCTTTTTTGTACGAACAATTTTCAGTTGAATTACAGAGCCGAAGCGAGTAAGATAAGAAAATGAGAAGAGCGAACAAGCATAAAGGAGGATGTCCGATGAAGAAAAAAGGATTTTTGCGAACTGTCATTTTCCTTGCTGTTATTGCCGCGCTTGCGGCTGCCTTTATTCCGCAGCTGGCCATAAAACCCGCACGGGCCGAGGCGGCTGAAACACTGGTTTATGAATCCCGCTTTGCGGCTGGAGACGACGAGTGGTATGCCCGCGGAGCCTCAAAGGTATACCATACCACCGAGGCGACGCTGCGGACGGAAGGCCGGACGGCCAACTGGCATTCTCCGGGGCGGGCTTTTGAACTGGTGGCGGACAACCTGTACGTGCTGAGCGTTGAGGTATATCAGGATGAGGCGGACAGCGCAAACTTCATGATTTCGCTGGAAAAATCGGACAGCTCCGGCACCGGATACGAGAACCTGGTCCGGGGCACTGTGAAAAAAGGCGAATGGACCACGCTGACCGGACAGTACACGGCCGGGGATTACGAACGCTACGTACTTTATGTGGAGACCACAGACGCTCCGACCCTGAATTTTGAGATCCGGAACTTCCGGGTGGAGAGTCCAAACGGAATTCCGACGCCCAAAGCCACGGAACCGCCGGCTGTCATTCAGGAAGCGGAAAACATTCCGAGCCTGAAAGACGCATACGCCGGAAAATTCGATTTCGGAGCGGCGGTACCGCAGTTTGCTTTCGGCAACGCAAAGCTGAAGGAAATGATGATTGCGCAGTACAGTATCCTTACACCTGAAAACGAGCTGAAGCCGGACAGCGTGCTGGATGTAAACGCAAGCAGGAAACTGGCGGCGGAGGACGAGACCGCGGCGGCGGTGCGGCTGGACGCGGCCAGGCCGCTGCTGGAGTTCGCGATGCAGAACGGGATCAAAGTTCACGGGCATGTGCTGGTATGGCACAGCCAGACACCGGAAGCCTTCTTCCATGAAGGATACGATACGGCCAAACCGCTGGTGACCCGGGAGGTCATGCTGGGACGACTGGAAAACTATATCCGGGAAGTGCTGACGAAATCGGAGGAGCTTTATCCCGGCGTCATTGTCAGCTGGGATGTGGTGAATGAGGCGATCGACGACGGCACCAACTGGCTCCGGAAGGGCTCCAACTGGGTGAAGGTCATCGGTGAGGATTTCGTTGAAAAGGCTTTTGAATATGCCCGGAAATACGCCGCCGAAGGCGTGCTGCTGTATTACAACGACTACAATACAGCGTATACCGGGAAGCTCAATGGAATCATCAGACTGCTGAACACACTGATTCCGCAGGGCAATATCGACGGATACGGATTCCAGATGCATCACACGACGGGCCAGCCCAGCAATGAACTGATGACAACGGCGGTGGAAAAGATCGCGGCACTGGGAATCAGGCTGCGGGTCAGCGAACTGGATATCGGCATCAACAGCTTTACGGAATCATCGCTTCAGGCGCAGGCGGACAAGTACAGGGCGATGATGGAACTGATGCTGCGGTTTGCGGAACAGACAGAGGCGGTCCAGGTCTGGGGGCTTTCGGACAATATGAGCTGGCGGAGCCAGAGCTATCCACTGTTGTTTGACCGGAACCTGAATCCAAAACCGGCGTTCTACGCGGTGATTGAAGCGGCGCAGTGAACGCTTCGGAACGCGGCTCCCGTGTCCGGAAAAGCCCGCGCAACAAGGCGCGGAATCGCGTGATTGCGGGTTGACAGGGGAAATCCACAATTCTATAATAGTAAACAGAAAAAACCACTATATTTTGTGGACAGAGAGGTATATGCATATGAAGTATCTGCTTGGTATTGATCTGGGCACTTCTGGTACAAAGACAATTCTGTTTGACCAGAAAGGCAAAGCAATCTGCTCCGCGACGGTGGAATATCCGATGTACCAGCCGCAGAACGGCTGGGCGGAACAGGAGCCGAAAGACTGGTACAACGCGGCGGTCAGCACGATTCATACGGTGCTGGAGAAGAGCGGCGTGGACAGGGAAGATGTCGTTTCCCTGGGCATCAGCGGTCAAATGCACGGCCTGGTCATGCTGGACGAAAAGGACGAGGTGATCCGCCCCTCCATTATCTGGTGCGACCAGCGGACAGCAAAGGAATGCGAAGAGATCACGGCGAAAGTCGGATATGACAACCTGATCCGGATTACAGCCAACCCCGCGCTGCCGGGATTTACCCTGAGCAAGCTGATGTGGGTGCGGAACCATGAGCCGGAGAACTACGCAAGATGCAAGCATGTGCTGCTGCCGAAGGACTATGTCCGCTTTATGCTGACGGGGGATTACGCGACAGAGGTCTCCGACGCCAGCGGTATGCAGATGCTGGATGTGCCGAACCGCTGCTGGAGCGATGAACTGCTGCAGATGCTGGATATTGACAAGAGCATGCTGGGCAAGGTTTATGAAAGCTGCGAAGTGACCGGGCATATCTCCGCCAAAGCCGCGGAACTGACCGGACTGAGCGAGAAGACGCTGGTCGTCGGCGGCGCCGGAGACAACGCGGCCGCGGCTGTAGGCACAGGTGTTGTGGAGGACGGAAAAGCCTTTACGACCATCGGAACCAGCGGCGTCGTGTTCGCGCATACGGACAAGCTGGCGATCGACCCGAAGGGCCGGGTACATACCTTCTGCTGCGCCGTTCCCGGCGCGTGGCACGTGATGGGCGTCACCCAGGGAGCGGGCCTGAGCCTGAAATGGTTCCGGGACAACTTCTGCGCGGCGGAAAAGACAGTGGCGGAGTCCATGGGCGTCGACGCGTATGAACTGACAAACAAAGAGGCGGCCCAGAGCCCCATCGGCGCGAACAAGCTGGTTTACGCGCCGTACCTGATGGGCGAGCGGACCCCGCACCTGGACAGCGACTGCCGCGGCATCTTCTTCGGCCTCAGCGCGATGCACCAGCGGAGAGACCTGCTGCGTGCCGTGATGGAGGGTGTTACCTTCAGCCTGAATGACTGCCTTGGTGTTCTGGCTGAAATGGGCGTGGCTCCCGAAACGATGCTGGCCTGCGGCGGCGGCGGAAAGAGCCCGCTGTGGCGGCAGATGCTGGCCGACGTAATGAAGTGCCCCGTCGCGACAACCGTGAATACGGAAGGTCCGGCGCTGGGTGTCGCAATCCTGGCCGGTGTGGGCGCAGGCCTGTACGGCAGCGTGCAGGAAGCCTGCCGGGCGATGATCCATGTGAATCCCGCGCAGGATCCCATTGAGGAGAATATTCCGAAGTACGAAAAAGTGTATGAAGTCTACAAGAAGCTGTACCTGACCAACAAGGAACTCTTCAAGGAACTGAAAACGATTGAATAACCGGCAGACGGCCCAGAATATAAGCGACCGGGGGATTATTGAATGAAATGCCAGTTTTGCAGCTGCCTTGACAGCAAAGTAATCGATTCCAGGCCGACGGATGACGGCAACAGTATTCGCCGCCGGAGAGAATGCATCAACTGCGGCAGGCGCTTTACCACCTATGAAAAGGTGGAGATGAGTCCGCTGTTTGTGGTGAAGCGGGACGGACGGCGGGAAGGATTCGACGCCCAGAAGATCAAGGCGGGGATTCTTCACGCCTGCGATAAGCTGCCGGTAAGCATGCAGCAGATTGACGAGATTGTTACGCGGGTGGAACAGAAGGCGTACGCCACGATGGAAGGAGAAATACCATCGGAAAAAATCGGCGATATGGTGATGAACGAACTGAAGGAACTGAACGACGTCGCCTATGTGCGGTTTGCGGCGGTTTACCGTAAATTTACGGATGTCGGAGCGTTTATGAACGAGCTGCAGAAGCTTGTCGCGGAAAAAATGTAAACGGCGCCTGCCGCGCCGGAAGGGAGAAGAATATGTCCATCAAATGTGAAGTCTGGGGGAAATCCCCCAAAGGAAAAGATGTGCATAAGTTTACAATGACAAACGCCATGGGAGCTTCCGTTTCGGTGATGGAATGGGGTGCGATCTGCACCTCCATCATTGTTCCGGATGCCGGCGGAAATATGGAAGATGTGGCGCTGGGATTTGACTCTCTTGAAAGATATATCGGGCCGCACGGCTGCTTCGGCGACACGGTCGGCCGCTACGGCAACCGCATCGGTGCGGGGAAGTTCTCGATTGACGGGAAAGAATACCAGGTGGCGCTGAACGACCACGGTGTAAACCATCTGCACGGCGGAAACATCGGATTCAGCGCCCATTTCTGGACCGGAACGCCGAAGGAAGGGGATCACGAGGATTCCGTTTCCTTCCACCGGATTTCCCCGGACGGAGAGGAAAACTACCCGGGCAATCTGGATGTGACGGTGACCTATACGTGGAACGATATGTGCGACCTGAGTATCCGCTACGAAGCGACAACAGACAAGCCTACGCTGTGCAACCTGACAAACCATACCTACTTCAACCTGGCCGGCCACAAGCACGGCACCGTCAAGGACCATGTGGTCTCCATTGACGCTGACGTGGTTACCAAGGTGGACAGCGGACTGATTCCCACAGGCGAATACATGGCCGTGGCGGATACGCCGCTGGATCTGCGGGACGGCCTGCTGATCGAGGAAGGACTTGAGGTCATGGATTCCTGCCCGCAGATGATTCCGGCGGGCGGATACGACCACAACTTTGTCCTGCGGAAGGGATCGGCCATGGGCGCCGCTGCCAGCGTATGGCATGAGGAGACCGGCCGCTATATGGAAGTGCTGACGGATCAGCCGGCAATTCAGTTCTATACGGCGTGCACCACGGACATCAAGGGAGGCAAGGAAGGCGCGGATTACGGACACTATTCCGGATTCTGCCTGGAGACGCAGCACTGCCCGGACGATCCCAACCATTCCAACTTCCCGGGAACCACGATTCTGCGGCCCGGCGAAAAGTACGATACCACCACGATCTATGCCTTCAGAGCGGACGAATAATCAGCAGCCGGTGAACGGAAGCGCAAAAAGAAAGAAGCCTGCGGAAACGCGGGCTTCTTTCAGTTTTCAATGCTTTGTTCCACAGGCGCCGGCATACCGGCGGAAGCGCCGGACGTATCTTCCGGGACTGCCGGGAGACCGGTGTATTCCTCAAGGCCGGAGAGTTTTTTGCGGATGGTCCTGGTCCGGGACATGGCGGAATCGATGGTTTCACCGGCCTGATCCAGGCGGCGGCGGGTCGCTTCCAGGATTTCCGCGAAACGGGTGAAATCCGTTTTGATTTCGCCCAGAAGATGCCAGACTTCGCTGCTGCGCTTTTCGATGGCCATGGTGCGGAATCCCATCTGCAGCGTGTTCAGCATGGCGGCGAAAGTACCCGGACCGGCCAGGACAATCCGATCCTCCCGCTGAAGGGCTTCCACCAGCTCAGGATACTGAACCGCTTCTGAATACAGGCCTTCCACAGGCAGGAACATCACGGCAAAATCCGCGGTATAGGGCGGCGAGATATATTTGGAGGAGATTTTCCTGGCTTCGGTTTTGAGCCGCTGCATCAGCGCTTTTCTGGCTGCTTCCGCGGCGGCGGCATCGCCGGCCTGGGAAGCTTCCGCAAGCCGGATATAATCCTCCTGCGGGAATTTACTGTCCACTGCCAGCAGGACGGTTCCGCCGCTGCGGTCCGGCAGGCGGATGGCAAATTCCACGCGTTCGGAGGAACCGGGCACGACAGCCGCGTTCTCTTCATACTGGCCGGGGGCCAGCGTCTGGCGGATCAGGCTGCCAAGCTGCATTTCACCCCAGATTCCGCGGGTTTTGACGTTGGTAAGAACTTTTTTCAGGTCACCCACTCCGGCGGCAAGGGTATGCATTTCACCGAGGCCTTTGTAGACGGATTCGAGCCGCTCGCTGACCTGGGCAAAGCTGGTATCCAGTTTCTTGTCCAGGCTTTCGGAAAGACGGCGGTCCACGGTCTTCCGCATTTCATCCAGCTGACGTTCGTTTTCCAGCCGAAGGGCATTGATCTTCTCTTCCTGGTTGCGGGTGGAAAGGAGGACCTGGCGCTGCATGCTTTCCAGGAGGACAGACTGGTTCTGCCCCATCTGCGACATGGTGCTGAGCAGATTCTGGTTGGCTGCCTGAAGGGAGGAAACGGACTCGTCCCGCTGGGCGTCAAGTTCGTCCAGAAGCTGATTGCCCAGGAGAGACAGATTGTGCTCCTGCTGAAGCTGGAAATTTTCCTGCCGGTGGGCGAGGGCGGCCTGGCGGATGAGGAAAACAATCAGAAGCGCCAGGCACGCAAGGAGAAGGTAGAATTCAGGACTCAAGCAATGCCCTCCTTCCCGGACGCGCGGCCGCTTCCCCCGGAGGGGAAGCGGATATTACGGCATTTCACGGCGGCCCTCCAGCGCCTTGAGGAGGGTAACCTCGTCGGTATACTCCAGATCACCGCCGACAGGAACACCGTGGGCGATGCGGGTGCAGCGGACCCCCATGGGACGCAGAAGCCTGGCGATGTAGGAAGCGGTTGCTTCGCCTTCCACATCCGGGTTGGTGGCCAGAATGACCTCGGAAACCTTTTCCGTGCCGAGGCGGGACATGAGCTCACGGATATGGATGTCATCGGGCCCTACGCCTTCCATCGGGGAGAGCGTGCCGTGAAGCACATGATAGAGGCCGGCATATTCGTGCGTGCGTTCCAGCGCGGCCACATCCCGGGGATCCCGGACGACGCAGATCTGGCCGTTGTGGCGTTCCTGATCCGCACAGACGGAACACAGATCTCCGGCCGCGTAATTGCCGCAGACACTGCAGAAACGGATTGCCTTTCGGCCTTCCCAAAGCGCGACGGAAAGACTGCGTACGTCCTCCAGGGGCATGGAAGCAATATAATACGCAAAGCGCATGGCGGTCTTCGGACCGACGCCGGGGAGGCGGTGCAGTTCCGCCGCCATGGTTTCAATGGGTTCAATCTGACCGTTCATCTCAGAACAGACCACCCATTCCTGGAGCCATGCGGCTCATTGCGGACTCACGGGCTTCCTCGCCCTTGCGGAGCGCTTCGTTCACAGCTGCCATGACCAGGTCCTGCAGCATCTCGATATCATCCGGATCCACGACCTGCGGATCGATCGTGATGGAGGTGATTTCACGCTTGCCGGAAACCTTGACGGAAACCATACCGCCGCCGGCAGCCGCTTCATATTCTGCCGCATCAAGCTTCTCCTGCGCTTCCTGCATCTGCTGCTGCATTTTCTGCGCCTGGCGCATAAGCTGCTGCATGTTGGCTCCGCCTCCGAAGCCGCCGAAATTCTGTCTGCCCATCATTGAATCTCCTTTCATTGTTCGGGTTTTGTGATTGTTAAATCCTTCGCTTCGCTCAGGATGATACCGGGGGGAATGAACGGCCAGCGGCCGGCGGGGGATGCTCAGGACCGGCCGGAAGGGCTGCCTTCACCGGCAGGATCCGGCGGAGGAACAACGGCCGTGAGCGACGTAACCACGTCATCCAGAATAGCCATGACATAGGGCATGCCTCTGCCGGACTTGTTCTGGAGAAGGATTTCACTGCTGCTGAGCTTTGACACGGGAGACCGCAGCTGGGAAATCAGCAGGGTGGAAGGCGGGTCTTCCGGAAGGACGCTGAACCCCGCGATGAAACGGCCGTTGGAACCGTTTTTGTTGAAGGGGAAACAACGAACGCCTTTGCCGCCGCGGTTCTGGGACTCGAAATCCATCTGGGGGATCCGCTTGGCCCAGCCGCGCTCGGAAAAGAGAACCACTTCGTCATGCTGCGCAAGCTGGCGGAAGCAGCATACTTCATCCCCGGCTTCCACGGACATGGCGCGGACGCCTGAAGCGATACGGCCCTGGACAGGGACGCCGGAAAGCGGGAAACGGATGCTCATGCCGGCACGGGTGATCAGCAGGATATCGTCCTCTCCGGCGACAGGACGCACATCCAACAGGGAATCCCCCTTCTTCAGGGTGAGGGCGGGATACTTCCGGGAGCGGACGTCATAATCCGCGGCGGCGGTCCGCTTGATCATGCCGTTTTTCGTGACAAAGAGAAAATCAGGCATGGACCGGAGCTTCTGCGAATCGGCAGTAAACATCCAGAGCGCCTGCTCTCCGTCCTCCAGCCCGGCAAGGACGCCGGCCAGCAGCTGGCCCCGGTCCCGCGGCTTGCTTTCCGCGATCCTGCCTACGCCGACGGGGTAACAGTTGCCGAGGTCTGTGAAGATATAGAGCGTTTCCGCCGTGGTGGAAGGCAGCAGGAAACGGGCGGACTCTCCGGGATTTTCCTCCGGGGTGGGCAGCGGCGTGCGTTTCAGCTGCGCCGGCCAGACGCGCTTCAGATAGCCGTTTTCCGTGAAGACGATGACGGCGTCTTCAGGAACGGGCGCTGTGTCCGGCAGCTCCACGGGGACATCCGCGGGCGCTTCCAGCGTGGTGCGGCGTTCGTCCGCATACTGTTCCGCAAGGGCTTCCATTTCCTTCCGGATGACGTCGCGGAGTTTCTTTTCGCTCTTCAGGATGCCTTCCAGCCGGCTGATCAGCTTCAGGAGATCTGCGTATTCCTTCCGTAGGTTTTCGATTTCCAGGCCGGTCAGCTTCTGGAGGCGCATGTCCAGAATAGCCTGCGCCTGCACTTCCGACAGACTGAACCGCTCCATGAGGGCGGCGCGGGCTTCCTTCGGGCTTTTGCTTGCCCGGATCAGGGCGATGACTTCATCCAGGTTGTCCAGGGCGATCATCAGGCCTTCAAGGATATGGGCGCGCGCTTTCGCCTGCTTCAGCTCGTATTCCGTACGGCGGGTGACGACCTGTTTCTGATAATCAATATAGCCGGCGATGAGTTCCTTCAGGGTCAGCAGGACCGGCTTGCCGCCGGCAATGGCAACCATGTTGACGCCGAAGGTGACCTGCAGGTCCGAGTATTTGTAAAGATACGCAAGGACTTTCGCGGGATCCGTATCGCGCTTCAGCTCGATCACGGCGCGCATCCCGGTGCGGTCGCTCTCGTCCCGGATATCGCAGATGCCGCCGAGCGCCGCCTTTTTCTCCTCGCTGAGCTTATGGATCTTTTCCAGCATGGCGGCCTTGTTCACCTGGTAGGGCACCTCGGTGATGACCAGCAGCTTCCGGCCGTTGGTTCCGTCCTCAGTATGGACCCTTGCGCGGAGCGTCAGGCGCCCGCGGCCGGTTTCGTATCCCCTGCGGATTTCCTCATTATTGAGCAGGACGCCGCCGGTGGGGAAGTCCGGCCCGGGAAGGATGCGCATCAGATCATCCAGGGAAATATCGGGATTGTCCATCTGCGCCAGGACCGCGCGGACAGACTCTCCGAGATTGTGCGTCGGAATGTTGGTGGCAAGGCCGACCGCGATTCCGTTGGCGCCGTTCACCAGGAGGTTCGGGAAGCGGGCGGGAAGCATATCCGGCTCTTTCAGGGTATCGTCAAAATTCAGGCGGAAAGGGACGGTATCCTTTTCGATATCCCGGAGCATCTCCATGGCCAGGGGAGTCATGCGGGCTTCCGTGTAACGCATGGCCGCCGCGCCGTCCCCGTCAATGGAGCCGAAGTTGCCGTGCCCGTCCACCATGGGAGCGCGCATGGAGAAATCCTGCGCCATATGGACCAGGGCGCCGTAGACAGAGGAGTCGCCGTGGGGATGGTATTTACCGAGGCAATCACCGACGATACGGGCGCACTTCCGGTGCGGCTTGTCCGGCGTTGTGCCGAGCTCCATCATGGTATAGAGGATGCGCCGCTGGACAGGCTTCAGCCCGTCCTCCACACGGGGAAGGGCGCGCTCGAGAATGACATGCTCAGCATAGGGCATCATGCTGTTGTGCATGACGTCCTCCATATTGATATCAATGATGCGGGAGGGATCGTCCTTCACGATGGGCTTTTCCGGTTCTTTTCTTTTTGCCAAAGCGATCACACCCTCCCTTCCGCCGGGAATTTCGCGTCAAAAGCGGCAGCCGCGGCGTTATCCCTGCGGGATGCGGCGCTCTGGTCCAGTTTCTCGTCAAAATGGTCTTCCTTGTTGAAATCCGCGTGCTCGCTGATATAGTCCCGCCGCGGTTCCACCTTGTCGCCCATCAGGACGGTGGTCAGCCGGTCGACAAGCGCGGCGTCCTCAATAGAGACGCGCATAAGCTTCCGCCGGGAGGGATCCATGGTGGTTTCCCAGAGCTGCTCGGGGTTCATTTCGCCCAGGCCTTTATACCGCTGGAGCGTATAGCCTTTGCCGGCGGAGCGGGTGGCTTTCGCGAGCTCCTTGTCGTCATAGGCGTAAATGACGTTCTGCCCCTTCTGGACTTTATAGAGGGGCGGCATACCGATATACACATGACCGCCCGTGATCAGATCCCGCATGTAGCGGAGGAAGAAAGTAAGGAGAATGGCGCGGATATGCGCGCCGTCCTGGTCGGCGTCGGAAAGGATGATCACCTTGCCGTATTTCAGGTTGGAGAGTGAGAAGCCTTCGTCGATACCGGTGCCCAGGGCGGTGATCAGGGAGCGGAATTCCTCGTTGGCGAGCACCTGGTCCAGATGCTTCTTTTCGACGTTCAGAGGTTTGCCGCGGAGGGGGAGGATTGCCTGGAAACGGCGGTCACGCCCTTGCTTGGCGCTGCCGCCGGCAGAGTCGCCCTCAACGATGAAGAGCTCGTTATCCTCCCATTTTCTGCCGGTGCAGCTGGAGAGCTTGCCTACCAGAGGCGCCGCCTCCAGCTGGCTGGCTTTGCGGATATTGTCCCTTGTTTTGCGGGCGGCCTCGCGGGCCTGGGCGGCGCGCATGGCTTTCGCAACGATCGCGGAAGCCACTTCCTGATTCTTCAGATTGTCCAGCCAGTCGGTCAGCTGCTGGGAAATGACGGCTTCCACCGCGGGACGCACTTCGCTGTTGCCCAGGCGCCCCTTGGTCTGCCCCTCGAACTGGGGATTCTTGACCATGGTGGTGAGGACGCAGGTGAGCCCTTCGCGGAAATCCTCGCCGGATAGGTTGCTGTCCTTCTCCTTCAGCAGGCCGGCACGGCGGGCATAGTCGTTGAAGCACTTGGTGAAGGCGGCTTTGAAGCCTGTTTCATGGGTTCCGCCCTCCGGGGTGTTGATATTGTTCACATAGGAAAAAAGACTCTCGGTAAACCCGTCGGTATACTGGATGGCGGCGCGGCAGATCACTGTGTCCCGCCGGCCTTCCAGATAGATCACATCCTCCTGCAAGGCGGTTTTCCCGGCGTTCAGGTACAGAACATAGTCCGAGATACCGCCGTCGTAGCAGAAGACACGGGTGCGCGCTTCCGGATCGGCCAGGCGCTCGTCCGTAAAGGTGATGCGGACGCCGCGGTTCAGATAGGCCAGCTCCTGCAGGCGGCGGGCCACGGTCTCCGTCTGGAATTTCACATCCTCGAAGATCCGGTCGTCAGGGAGGAAACGAACCAGGGTTCCCTTCTTCCGGGTGCTGCCGAGGACCTCCAGCGGCCCGGCGGGTTTTCCGGCCGCGATCTTGCGTGTAACGGGATCAGTGTCGGAAGTGAAGGACATGCGGTAATGCGTCCAGTTCAGATAGACGTCGACGGTGAGCCAGCGGCTCAGCGCGTTGACGACGCTGGCGCCCACACCGTGGAGGCCGCCGGAATAGTCGTAGTTGTCGTTGTTGAATTTGCCGCCGGCGTGCAGCACGGTGAAGATTACCTCCACGCCCGGGATCCCAAGGGTCGGATGCGTATCCACGGGCATTCCGCGCCCGTTATCCCATACGCTGGCGGACCCGTCCCTGTGCAGGGTAACGGTCACCTCGTCCGCAAAGCCGTTCGCGGCTTCATCAATGGCGTTATCGACAATCTCCCACAGCAGATGATGCAGGCCGCGGGCAGAAGTGGTCCCGATATACATGCCGGGGCGCATACGGACGGCTTCCAGCCCCTCCAGCACCTGTATGTTCCCGGCGTTATAGGTTTGCGGCGTCATGCGTTCACTCCTCAGGTCGGTGATGAAATGCCCGCCGCGCAGAGCACGGTAGACTTTCTTATTATACCATAGGATGGGGACAAATGAAAAGGGGAACACAAGATTTTGCGTTGAAATCACAGGGCAAACGGGCGGCGGACCCTTGACAGGGCACTGAAAAACAGAGATAATGATACGGTTATGAAGGGAGATGTGCCCATGAGGCGTTTTTTATGCGGATTCCTGTGCCTGTGCGTTTTATGGACAGGGCTCAGCTTCAGTTATGCGGAAGATGAATTATCCGGAGGGGAAGCGGAGCTGACGGAGGAGGAACTGGAAGAGATCCGGAAGCTGGACGAGGAAGACATCGAGGAGCGCGTAACCGGCCGGGTCTACGAGGAAAAAACGCTGAAGGATTTTGACCTGAACTCCCCGGCGATCTACACCTGCTCCATCAGGGACGGAAATCCCCGCATCTACAGCGAGAAGAATCCGAAGATGCCGCGGAACACAGTGCTTTTGCAGGGCAAGGGCGGGATCAGCGGCGTGGATATCCTGTACGTCGGGCTGCGGTGGGTCATCGTCCGGAAGGACAGGACGATCGGCTATGTGCTTCGGGAATGGACAGCCGGCAGAACACACAACGGCAAGCCGTCCGCGGTGGATCCGTCGACCACGCCGGTCTTCGGCACGCAGAAGCACGCCTATATCGCGGAGACAGCGACCCGCTGCCATGTGCGCAAGAATATGAGTTTCAACGAAGGGGCGGAGGATGACGGAAACAACTGGGTCATCCTGAACCCGGGCACGAAGATCTCCATCTGGCAGTTCTATGAGGGCTGGGCCATGGTCAACTATATGCGCGAATACGGCTACATCGATCCCAACGAGCTGACGGATCTGCGGCCGGTATCGCCTACGGACGAGGAAATGTTCGAGGACTGCCCGATTGCGGCGTATACCAGCTACTACAAACTGGACCAGACTGAGACCAATCTCGGACGGATCCACAATATCGCGCTGGGCGCGGAATTTATTTCCATGGTCCTGCAGCCGGGTGAAATCTTCGACGGCAACAAGGTTCTCGGACCGTATACGACGAGACGCGGATACAAAGCGGCGCCTGTGCTGATCAACGGCAAGGCGGTGCCCGGCGCGGGCGGCGGCACCTGCCAGGTGGCCAGCACGCTGTATAACGTGGTGCTGCAGCTGCCGGGACTGGAAGTGCTGTACCGGCACGCCCACGGCGGAAGCGGCGCCAGCTATCTGCCGATTCACGTGGACGCGGCTGTCGGAAGAGACGACCTGAACCTCCGGTTCAGGAACCATTACGATTTCCCGATCCGGATCGAAGCCAGCTCAAAGAGCGACGGAGCGCTTACGATCAGAATCTACAAGGTGCACTGAAAAAACCGGGCATATGCCCGGTTTTTTCAGTATCAGACGGCCGGACACTGTGCTTTGTACGTACTTTTTCATTTTCCGCAGGATACATCCGCCTATTTTGCGGCGGCGGCAGTTTTCACAACAGACAGAATGTGGTAAAATCCATACTGTCGGAAATGATAAAAATGCCGGAAAACGGCGAGGAGGATTATTGTTCCCATGATTGACCTGCAGCATGTAACCAAAACATACACGAAGAACAACAAGAAGGCTGTGGATGACCTGACCCTTCATGTGGAAGGCGGCGAGCTTTTCGGGTTTATCGGGCCGAACGGCGCCGGCAAGACCACCACGATAAAGATGATGACCGGTGTGCTGACGCCGGACGAGGGAACCATTACCATGGCGGGGCACCGGATGGATTCGGAACGGCTGGAAGCGCAGCGGATGATCGGCTTTGTGCCGGACGGAAACGATCTGTACGACCGGCTGACCGGGATGGAATACCTGAATTTCATGGCGGACATATACCAGGTAGGAAACGCGCAGCGGAAAGCGCATATCGAAAAGTACCTGGATATTTTCTCCCTCGAGGATGCAATCAACAACCAGGTTCGTTCTTATAGTAAGGGCATGAAACAGAAGCTGGTTGTGATCGGCGCCCTGATTCACAATCCGCCGGTCTGGATTCTGGACGAACCCCTGGGCGGCCTGGATCCCCGGGCGGCGCATCTGCTGAAGGAAGAAATGATCCGGCACTGCAACGAGGGGAATACGGTGTTCTTCTCCACCCACGTACTGGAAGTGGCGGAAAAACTCTGCACACGCATCGGCGTGATCGCCAACGGCAGCCTGAAGGCCGTCGGAACGCTGGATGAACTGCGCTCCGGCGAAACCGGCGCCAGCCTGGAAGAACTGTTCCTCGAGCTGACGGATGACGGAGGCGAAGAAGAATGACCTCATTTTTTGCACTGCTGAAACTTCAGCTGCTGTCCCGTTACGCGGACCTGAAACCCCGTAACCTGAAGAATGCCCTGACGGAGAAACGCGGCCGGACGGTCAGCATGATGATCGGCGTGACCGGCCTGGTGATTTATCTGGGTGTAATTCTTTGCATTGTTGAGTCTAAAGCGCTGGATTTCCTTTCACCTGCCGCGAATTCCCCGACACCTGTGGACCTGCGCAATCTGCTGGTGATTCTCGCGGTGGTTCTGAGCACCGGAGGAACCCTGGTGATGGCGTTCTTCTTTATCATGAGTTCGCTGTTCCTTGGGCGGGACGCGGCTTTTCTGGCCTCCATGCCCGTCAAAACACGGACGATCCTGAGCGCGAAACTGACACAGGTATGGCTGTCCGAGACGCTGATCGACGCGGTGATCCTTCTGCCGGCCTGCATTCTGTACGGGACGCGTACGGGACAGGCGCCGGATTTCTATCTCCGGATGGTGATTGTCTGGCTGCTGGTGGCGATCCTGCCGATCTGCATCGCCGCATTCTTTTCAGCCTTCCTGGTCCGGCTTTCCGCACTCTGGAAACACAGGGAAATCCTTCTGACCGTCAGCGGTATTCTGCTGTTCCTCGCGTACATGATCCTGATGATGAACGTGGGCAGCATAACCGGCGACAGCGCGGAAGCGGGGGAAATGCTCCAGAAATTTTTCCTGGAGAATTCCGCGCGGATTTCCGGCATGACAAAAATGTTCCCGCCGGCGGGATGGGCTGCGGAAGGTCTGCTGGGCGACTGGGGCCAGCTCGCGCTGTTCGCGCTGGTGAGCGCGGCCGCGGCGGCAGCGCTGATCGCCGGACTCGGCGTCTTCTACCGGAAGCTCTCGCTGCTGCAGTCTGAGACACCGGCCTCCTCTTCCGGCAAAAAAGGCATTCAGCGGGGCGCCATCCGGGAAGGAAGCGCCTATAAAGCCAATGTGCTGCGGGAATTCAAACAGATTATCCGCGTACCTTCCTACGCGACGAATATTCTGCCGATCGCGTTTATGCCGGTGCTGATGATCATTATGTTCGGCGTCATGTTCAACCGGTCGGCGGGAGAAAGCGGCGGCCTGACGGAACTGCTCGGGCAGCTGAACCCCGCGATCATTATGTGTATCCTGGCTGCCGCGTTGAGCTACATGTCCGGAATGAATCCCGCGCTGAGCACGGCGGTAACCCGGGAAGGGAAGGGCCACGATTTCCTGAAGGCGCTGCCTGTTTCCGCCCGGACCCTGATTTACGCCAAGATGACGGTCGGATACGGACTGGAAGCTGTCGGCGTGATCTGCGCAGCCGTCGTGATTATGGTGATGATGCACGGCTTTATCCTGGAAACAGCAATGGCAACGATCCTGTGCCTGGTATTCTGCTTCGGATGCGCCTGCCTGGCATTGAGCCGGGATGTGAAAAAACCGCGGCTGGACTGGGTAACAGAGCAGGAAGCGGTTAAGCAGAACTTCGGCGTGCTGATTTCCATGCTGCTTTCCTGGGCGATTCTGATCGCGCTGGCAGGCGCGGGTTTCCTGATGCTGGACGCGGGATGGACCCTGGTTCCGGTGTTCGCGGTGCTGCTGGCGGTACTGCTGGCGCTGGCCTACGGGGCGTACCGGATCCTGATGAAGAATGTGGACAAGTATTACTGCGCCGGCTGACATGCGGCGCGGCGGATTCCGGGGAATATATCAATTCACCGTGCAGGGGAGGGCTGTACATGAAAAAAGCGGTTTGCTTTCTGCTGGCTCTGGGAATGGGACTGCTATGCTGCTGCGCACTGGCGGAGCAGAAGGTACGGCTGCCGGAGAGCGGCTACCGCCTGACGCTTCCGGACGGGATGGAATATGACGGGCCGGGGAAAACGCTTAACGCGAAGGACGACGCCTGGTTCGTATATGCCTCGAAGAAGCTCGGGCTGGAGGTTCAGTTTTTCTGCTACGAGAACGGTGAAGGAGCCACGCTGGAGTATCTCGCAAAAGCCCTGGCCGAGAACAGCAAGGATATTGCCATCCAGAGAATCAGCGGGGTTGATATGATCGTGTACCGGGTGACGGATCCGGACGATCCGCCGGAATCCGGCATGAAATGTATCGGCTACGTCCTGACGGAAGGAAATATGATTCAGGAGATCTGCTTCTGGTACGCCAACCAGGCGGCAGCCGATCTGACCGCTGAAATCATCGGCAGTATTACGGACAAGGATTAACGGGACTATGAGCTTTACACACCTGCATCTGCATACGGAATACAGCCTTCTGGACGGGGCCTGCCGGATTTCATCGCTTGTGAAGCGGCTGAAAGAGCTCGGTATGGATTCCTGCGCCATTACGGACCACGGCGTGCTGTACGGCGTCATCGATTTCTATACGGCGATGAACGACGCGGGAATAAAGCCGATTATCGGATGCGAGGCGTATGTATGCCGGGACCGGACGGACAAAACCGCAACCGGCCGGGAAAACAGCCATCTGATCCTGCTCTGTGAAAACAACACCGGGTATCAGAACCTGATGCGCCTGATCAGCGAAGGTTTTCTGACAGGGTATTACTACAAGCCAAGGATCGATTATGACCTGATCCGACGGTACCATGAAGGCCTGATCTGCCTGAGCGCGTGTCTGAGCGGCGACCTTCCTAAAATGCTGCTGAACGGACAGGATGAAAGCGCGCATAACTATATCCGGGAAATGCAGGATATATTCGGTAAAAACAATTTCTATGTAGAAATCATGGATCACAATCTGCGGGAGGAGAAGACGGTTCTCCCCCGCCTGATTGCGATTGCACGGGAAATGGACGTGCCTCTGGTTGCCACGAACGACTGCCATTACCTGGAGAAAAAAGACGCACACGCACAGGAAGTGCTGATGTGCATCCAGACCGGGAAAACCCTGGCGGATGAACAGCGGATGCGGATGGAAACCGGGGAACTGTACGTCAAAAGCGAAGAGGAAATGCGCGCGCTTTTCCGGCAGGTTCCGGACGCGGTGGACCGGACGAAGGAAATCGCGGAGCGTTGCAACGTAACTTTTGAGTTCGGCGTAACCAGGCTTCCGCACTATCCCGTACCGGAGGGCGAGACAGCCCAGCAGATGCTCCGGCGTCTGTGCGGCGAGGGAATCCGCCGGCTGTATCCGGACGCGAAGGAAGGGGACGAACCGTACACACGGCTGGAATATGAGCTGAGCACCATCGAACAGATGGGCTATGTGGATTATTTCCTGATCGTATGGGATTTCATTCATTACGCGAAATCGCACGGAATCATGGTCGGTCCCGGACGCGGAAGCGGCGCCGGATCCATCGTGGCTTATTCCCTCGGCATCACGATGCTGGATCCACTCCGCTACCAGCTGCTTTTTGAGCGTTTTCTGAATCCGGAACGGATTTCCATGCCGGATATCGACGTGGATTTCTGCTACGAACGGCGGCAGGAGGTTATCGATTACGTCGCGCGGAAATACGGAGCGGACCACGTAAGCCAGATTATCACCTTCGGCACCATGGCGGCGCGGGGCGTCGTGCGCGATGTGGGCAGGGTGCTGGGCATGAGCTACCAGGAAACGGACGCGGTGGCAAAGGCGGTGCCCATGGATCTGGGCATGACGCTGGAAAAGGCGCTGAACCTGTCGCCTTCCCTGCGGCAGATGTATGACGATCAGCCGCGCGTAAAGGAACTGATCGATACAGCGCTGACGCTGGAAGGCATGCCGCGCCACGCGTCCACCCACGCGGCGGGCGTGCTGATCACGGGAAAACCCGTGATGGAATACGTGCCGCTGCAGCGCAACGACGAAGTAATCACCACGCAGTATCCCATGGGCACCATCGAGCGGCTGGGACTGCTGAAAATGGACTTCCTCGGGCTGCGGACCCTGACGGTAATCCGGGATACACTGGATATGATGCGCGAAGCGGGAAGAGATATGAAACCTGAGGATATCCCGCTGGACGATCCCAGCGTATACGACATGATCAGCCGGGGGGACACGGAGGGCGTGTTCCAGATGGAAGGCGCCGGAATGACCGGCTTCCTGACAAGCATGAAACCGTCCTGCTTCGAGGATATTATCGCGGCGATTTCCCTGTACCGGCCGGGGCCCATGGATTCCATTCCGCGGTATATCGCGGGGAAAGTCAATCCTGCCAGCGTAAAATATAAAACGGAAAAGCTGCGCCCGATTCTGGACGTGACCTACGGCTGCATGGTTTACCAGGAACAGGTGATGCAGATCGTACGGGATCTGGCGGGATACAGCTACGGCCGGAGCGACCTGGTGCGGCGGGCGATGGCCAAGAAAAAGCATAAGGTCATGGACGAGGAACGGGAGATTTTCGTCCACGGGCTGACGGACAAGGACGGCAAAGTAACCGTGCCGGGATGCGTGCGCAACGGTGTACCGGAACAGGTGGCCAACGAAATCTATGACGAGATGATTTCCTTTGCCAGCTATGCCTTCAATAAATCCCACGCCGCGGCCTACGGCGTGGTGGCGATGCAGACAGCCTGGCTGAAGCGTTATTATCCGGTTCAGTTTATGGCGGCGATGCTGAACAGCGTATACGGCAACACGGGGAAAATCGCCGGATACATCCAGTACTGCCGGGGAAGAGGCATCGCGGTGCTGCCGCCGGATGTGAACCGGAGCCGGTGGAAATTCACCGTGGATACGGACCGGGAAGGAAAACCGGCAATTCTCTTTGGCCTGGGCGCCGTGAAGAGCGTCGGGGAAAACGCGGTGAACGCGATCCGCAGAGAACGGGAAAGCAACGGAGCATACCGGGATATCTTTGACTTCTGCAGGCGGGTGGACACGTCGGAATGCAACAAGCGCGTTGTGGAGAGCCTGATCAAGGCCGGCGCTTTCGACACCATGCAGGCGAACCGTCCGCAGATGCTGGCGGTATATGAACGGGCCATGGACGCAAATCAGTCCGCCAGGCGGAAGAACGTGGACGGACAGGTAAGCCTGTTTGACATGTTCGGAGGCGACGACCAGCCCCTGTTTGAAGCGCAGATCACACTGCCGGAGATTCCGGACTGCCCGCAGCGGGTGAAGCTCCAGATGGAGAAGGAAGCGGCCGGCGTCTATATGAGCGGGCATCCGCTGGACGAATACAGGGAAATCCTTGGCCGGATGCCCTTCAGCACGGCACAGCTGGAAGCCGGGGAAGAAAGCGGCGAGGAAGCCCGGGAGCTGGACGGCCGCTTTGTGGATATGGGCGGTATCCTGACAGAGGTCAAGGGAAAAGCCACGAAGAAAGGCGATTATATGGCCTTTGCGACGCTGGAGGATATGTCCGGACAGATCGAATGCCTGGTATTCCCGAGGATTTATGAAAAGTACCAGCCGCTTCTGCAGGAAGACACGGCGGTGGTGATCAGCGGGAAGATCAGCGTACGGGAGGAAGAGGCGCCAAAGCTGCTGGCGGAGCGGGTAACCCGGATCGCGGAATGGAACAGGCTGGCGACCGGGGAGCCGGACCGCGGCAGGGAGGAAACGATGACGGATGCCCAGCGGGCGTCGAAGGCGCCGCATAAGCTTTTCCTGCGGCTGGAACGAAGAAACCTGGATATGGCCGGCGCTCTGCTGGCAATGGAAGCAGGGAATATTCCCGTGTATCTGCACATTCCGTCGGAGAAGATTACGCTGCTGTGCCCGCGGGACAACTGGTGCAACGGCTCGGAAAGCTGCCTGCGGCGGCTCGGAAACGCGCTGGGGAAGGAAAACGTGGTCCTGAAGTGACCGGCGGCAGCGGCAGGGAACCGAAGAAATTGCGGCGGGAGGCCGAAAATGATTGAACTGGAATCCGTAACAAAAAAATACGGCAATCTGACGGCGCTGCGGGATGTTTCCTTTCATATAACAGAAAAAGAAACGGTGGGGCTGCTGGGAAGGAACGGCGCGGGTAAAACGACGCTGCTGAACCTGATCACCGGTTATTTTCCGCCGTCCGCGGGCCGGATCAGGATCGGCGGCATGGAGATGGCGAAGGATCCGGCGGCCTGCAAGCGTCTGATCGGCTATATGCCGGAGCGGCCGCCGCTGTATGATGAAATGACGACGGAAAGTTACCTCCGGTTTGTATGCCGGCTGCGGGAAGTGAAGAAGCAGGCTGTCAGGGACCATGTGGAAGAAATCCTTGCGCTTTGCGGGCTGCGGGAAGTCCGGACGCGGGTGCTTGGGCACCTGAGCAGGGGATACCGGCAGCGGGCGGGAATTGCCCAGGCCCTGTGCGGCGCGCCGGAGATCCTGGTTTTCGACGAACCGACCACCGGCCTGGATCCGCAGCAGACGGTGGAAATACGCGAACTGATCCGCCGGCTTCGCGGGGAACATACGGTTATCTTTTCCAGTCACATCCTGTCGGAAGTGCAGCAGGTATGCAGCCGGGTTATCATTCTGGATGAGGGCCGGATGGCGCTGGATTACGACGCGGAGCATCCGGACAGCGGCAGGCTGCTGCTCCGGCTGAAAATAGCCGGGGAAACGCCGGCGGTGCTGAAACGGCTGCGTCACCTGGACGGATTCGAAGACGCGGAAGCGCTGCCGGAGGAAGAAACGGGCGTGGCAGAGGTCCGGGTGTCAGCTGTCCGGGGAGAAGACAGCGGCGCGGCGCTGGACAGGGCGTTCCGGACTCTGGCGGACAGCGGACTGCCGGTCCGGATGATGAGGGAGGAGCGGGAAAACCTGGAAGAGGTTTTCCTGCGCGTGATCAGCGGCTCCGGCCGCCAATGAGCGGACAGCCGCAGGATCCGGGATTCTGACGCGGGAGAGGAGGGGAAACCGTTGCGGGCAGTCTGGAAACGGGAAATGCAGGGATACTTTTTTACGGCAGCCGGGTATGTGTTTCTGGGCGTGTTCCTGGCGGTTTCCTCCGTGCTGTTTTACCTGGAAATACTGAACCAGCGCAGCGGGGATCTTCCGACCTTTATCGGGGAAATGAGCTATCTGTGGATGCTTCTGAGCCCGGTGCTGACCATGCGGCTGCTGGCGGAGGAAAAGCAGAAGAAAACGGACCAGCTGCTGCTGACCAGCCCGGTATCCCTGCAGCGGATTGTCGCGGGGAAATACCTGGCCGCGGTGACGGTGCTGCTGACGGCCGCGGGAATGACGCTGCTGTACGCGCTGATTGTCGCTGTATACGGGCGGGTATATCCGGCGGAGCTGGCTGTGAATTATCTGGGATTTATCCTGCAGGGATGCGCCTTTGCGGCCCTGGACCTGTTCCTGAGCGGATGCGCTTCCACGCCTGTGACGGCAGCCGTGCTGGCGTTCGGCGCGAATTTCCTGCTTTGGATTCTGGACCTGCTGGAGAACGCTGTACAGGCCGAATGGATTGCCGGTACGCTGCGGTTCTGCTCGCTGTACGCGCGGAATGAACCATTCCTGATGGGGCAGCTGAGCTTTGCGGGAATCCTGTTTGACCTGTCAGTGATTGCGCTGTTCCTGATACTGACCGTTTACCGGCTGGAAAAGAAACAGGGCGGAGGAATCCGTTTCAGGAAGTATTCCACGGTGATGCTGGCAGTGCTGGCCGCCGGCATCATTGCCATGGATATCGGCGCAGGGCAGCTGGAAAAGAAATACGGATGGCGAAAAGACTGTTCCTTCAACAGTATTTCCACCCACAGCGCCATTACGCAGGATACACTGGACAACCTGAAGCATCCGGTTCACATGTACGCGCTGTTCCGCAAAGGAGACGAGGACGCGCCGCTGATGGAGCTGCTGGACCGGTACGCCGCAGCCGGTGAAAAGGTGACGTGGGAACAGTTGGATCCAAGCCTGAATCCCGCACTGATCAGCCGTTTCTCCACGGATACGGAGACACCCGGGGAGAATTCCCTGATTGTTTATTGCAGGGATACGGGGAGATGGAGAGTTCTCGGGCCCGGAGACTATGTCAGCGTTGGAATGGATCCGGATACAGGCGAATACACCTATACCGGATGGACATATGAACGGAGTATAACCAACGCAATCTCCTACGTTTCGCGTGAAAGCGTTCCGAAAGTGGTGATCGCGCAGGGCCACGGAGAGCTGGACGGGGAAACGGTAAAGCATTTCGACGGACTGCTGACCGCCAACCGGTTTGAAGTGGTGTACGCCGACCTGAGTGATCCGGAATACATGCCGGATCCGGAAGATATGCTGGTTTTCTTCAGCCCGCAGAAGGATCTGAACGAGAAAGAGCTGTCGTGGATCATGGAGCTTGCCGACAAAGGCGGAAGCTTCCTGTTCACATGCGATTACAGCGATCCGACGGACCGGATGCCGGGCTACTCCGCACTGCTGCGGAGCTACGGCTTTGTCCCGCTCAGCGGCATTGTGCTGGCGGACCGGAACGCGCCGGAGACCTACTACAGCGGAAACAGAATGTACCTGATTCCGGAAATGTGCGCGACGGACCTGACAGCGGATCTGCTGAGCTCAGGCGCGGATACACTGCTGATGCCGGGATGCAGGGCTTTTGAGGAAACGGACGGAACAGACCGCAACCTGCTGGTGAGTACGCTTCTGCGGAGCGGAAAAACAAGCTATCTGAAGCAGTTGTCAGGAGAAACAACCAGCCTGGATCGGGCGGAAGGAGAGCCGGAGGGGCCCTTTGCCCTGGCGCTGCAGGCACGCCGGGTAACGGCCGGGGGGTATATATCCCGGGCATGTATTGTCGGATGCTCCGGGACACTGACCAACGAACAGGTATATGCCATGACCGACTGCCAGCAGCTGATCGTCCGGATGGCGGAATTCCTGCTGAACCTGGACGCGTCCGACCTTGATATTCTGGCAAAGGAAGCTGTCCGCCCGGCCCTGGGCGTCGGCAGCATTCAGCCGGGCGCGGTTCTGCTGGCCGCGCTGCCCGCGGGCGTACTGCTGGCTGCGCTGCTTGTGCTGCGCAGACGCCGGTAATCCGAGGCCGGTACCGACGGGGGACGAACGGTGAGGAACTATGCAGAAGGTAGAGCGAAAGATACACAGGAAAAGAAAATACCGCCGGGCAATCCTGATGGCCGCGGCGCTGGCGCTGCTGGCAGGCGGCGTTATTTCAGCGGCCGTGCTGGGCAGGCCGGCGGAAAAACCGCAGCGGCAGGAAGATCACGGCGGGCTGCTGACCGACCGGAACGCGGCAGAGCTCATTTCCGTGACAGTGGCGCGGCGGGGAGAGGAACCATGGACGCTGATCCGCGCGGAGGACGGAACGCTTCAGCCGGAGGGCGGCGGCGACTGGAACGCGGAAACACAGTCTGCGGAGATGCTGACGGAAGCTGTCACGCAGCTGCGATATGAAGATATCCTATCCGAGGATTCCTCGGTGTACGCGGAAAACCCCGCGGATTTCGGCCTGGCGGAGCCGCGGGTGACAGTAACGGCCCGGTATACGGACGGCACTGTGACAACGGTACACGTCGGGAACGATACGGGCCTGGAGGAAGGCTGGTATTATATGACCGCGGAAGGAGACGGACGCCTTTACGCGCTGTCTTCCGCAATCGCGGAGGATCTTGACGTGGAATTCGCGCTGCTGCATCCCGTGGCAAAGCCGGAGATTTACGCGGCGCTCCTGGACCGGATTACTGTGAAAGACCGGGAAGGGAGCATTCTTGCCGAATGGGCGCTGCAGGGGAAGATTACGGATCGGGACGCGGCCTCGAACTGGGCGGTAACGGTTCCTTTTTCATACCCGGCGGATGAGGAAGCCATACAGAATCTGAAAAAAAGCGCGGAGAACATCCGGCTGGGCGCGTACACCGCGCCGGCGGACGGAGAGAAAACAGCGGAATACGGGCTGGCGGAACCCAGGCTGGAAATCATCTTTCACATGGCGGCGGGAAGCACCGGCACAGTGGGCGAGACAGGCATATACGATATACAGGAGCATGGAGAACGTACCGTAACGCTGCTGATCGGAAACGCGCGGGACGAGCTGTCGGATTATGTGCGCTATGCCGATGAGATTTTCACGGTAAGCCATTTTACACTTTCGGTTTTTACAGAACCGGATCCCATGGGAACAACTGCCAGATATCCTGTACTGACGCCGCTGGCGTCCCTGGAAAGCCTGACAGAGGAAGCGAACGGGGAGATCCGGGAATATGTGCTGCGTGACGCGGAAAGAACGGAGGAGAACCAGGAAAAAAGGCGGGAAGTCCTGCTGAACGGCGAGCCTGTTTCCTGGGAGACGTTTGAAGCCGCATATGACAGGCTGCTGACGGTTACCTTCAGCGGAACGCTCCCCCGGGAAACGGTATGGGAAAAACCGTATAAAAAATATACGTTCCGCACGCTTAGCGGCGGAACGCATACAGTGGAGCTGTGCGGCTGGGACGGCGTCCATGACGCTGTAACAGTGGACGGGTCCACGCTGTTTTATCTGATTAAGGGCGGGATGACGGAGCTTCCGCGGGCTGCAGACCGATGATGTTCTTGCCGGTGTATTCCACCGCATAGAAAGCGCCTGCCTCCATCACGGGAAGCTGCATTTCGTTATCCCAGTACAGGAGCATATCCCTGGAACCGTGCTTATCGGGATCACCAAGGAAAATGAGACTGCGGCAGGGAACTCCGTCCACAACCGAAATATCCGGCTCCAGGCGGGCAAACTCCAGTGTACGGCTGTGGCTGCGGCCGGAGACGGCCGAACGCACAAGGCGGCGGTACCGGTACAGCGGCGCGCAGAAAAGATCCGCAAAAAAGATCGCGAAGCATCCGGCCACACAGGCGGAAGCCATGGCCAGCCACTCCGTGCGGGTGATCACCGCCCAGACAAATACGGCCAGCAGCAGACCGGTCACGATGAAAAGAACAGCCAGGCGCCGGTTCAGCCGCCGGCTGACCGCCAGATCGGTTTGCGTGGAATACAGCTGCATGATATTTGCTCCTTCGAAAAATGCGCCCTCCTTGTGCAAGGGGAGGACGCGTTTGCTTGCTTGATGTGTACAAGAAAAAGTGCGGTCAGATCAGCTCGAGGATGACCATTTCGGCGGCGTCGCCGCGGCGCGGTCCGAGCTTATAAATACGGGTGTAACCGCCGGAGCAGTTCTTCTCGGCATTGCGGGCCTTGTACTTGGGTCCGATTTCCCGGAACAGCTTTTCCACGACGGGGTGCTTGTTGTCCTTGGTGCGTTCCCTGTATTCAGCCTTGTTCTCGTCGTCCTTCTTGGACTCCTGGAGGTCATACAGGTAAGACATCATGATGCGGCGGGCATGCAGCTTGGAAGGAGCATCGTTCACGACGTCCAGGGTGACAAGCTGTCCCTTGTCATTATGGGTTTCCTTGGTGACGGAAACCGTGTTGTCGCATTCGCGCACAGCCAGGGTGATCATCCGGTCGGCAATCCGACGGACTTCCTTGGCCTTGGAGATGGTCGTCTCAATACGGCCATACCAGATCAGATTGGTCACCTGATTGCGAAGCAGCGCTTTGCGCTGATCAGCCGTGCGACCCAGCTTGCGTTGGTTAGCCATGGGGGATTCCTCCTACTCTTAGTCTTCGTTGGGTCGCAGGCCAAGCCCGAGCGCGTTGAGCTTCTGCTCAACTTCCTCCAGGCTCTTGCGGCCGAGGTTGCGAACCTTCATCATGTCGTCCTGATTCTTCTGTACCAGCTCAGCAACGCTGTTGATGCCGGCACGCTTCAGGCAGTTGTATGCGCGGACGGAAAGATCCAGTTCCTCGATCGTCATTTCCAGGACCTTGTCTTTCTTGTCGTCCTCCTGCTGAATCATGTTCACAGGCATGACCTGGTCGGTCAGGCTGACGAACAGGTTCAGGTGCTCGTTCAGGATCTTGGCGGCGCTGGAAATCGCCTCTTCAGGCTTCAGCGTTCCGTTGGTCCAGATTTCGAGGGTCAGCTTGTCATAGTCGGTGATCTGGCCTACACGGGTGTCTTCCACCAGGTAGTTAACCTTCTTCACAGGGGTAAAGATGGAGTCAATCGGGATCACGCCGATGGGCATGCTGGCGGTCTTGTTCTTGTCGGCGCTGACATAGCCGCGGCCCCGTTCAATGGTCAGCTGCATCTGCAGATGCGCGTCTTCGTTCAGGGTGGCGATATGCAGTTCCGGGTTTACGATTTCCACTTCGTCATCTGTCCTGATATCCCCGGCTTTCAGTTCGAAGGGGCCCTTCACATCGATATTGAGCTGCTTGGGGCCTTCCGCGAACATTCTGCAGGCGATGGACTTCAGGTTCAGGATGATCTCCGTGACATCTTCCTTGACTCCCGGGATCGTGGTGAACTCATGCTGCACACCTTCGATGTGCACGGACGAGACTGCCACACCGGGGAGGGAAGAAAGAAGCACGCGGCGCATGGAGTTGCCCAGGGTGTGGCCGAAACCGCGTTCCAGCGGTTCGACTACAAAACGGCCGTAAGAACCGTTCTGACCAACTTCGACGCATTCGATGCGGGCTTTTTCGATTTCGACGATCATTTCGTATTGCCCTCCTCAATCGGGTCGTCCGTTCATCATTAACGGGAGTAATATTCGACGATCATGTTCTCCTGGACCTGCAGGTCGATATCCTCACGGGTCGGAAGAGCGGCGACCGTACCGGCCAGGTTCTGGGCGTCAAAGCTCAGCCACTTGGGGGTCAGGGAGCCGGTACCTTCACGCAGGGACTTGAACATTTCCATTTCCTCGCTGCGCTTACGCAGGGTGATCTTGTCGCCTACCTTCACCTGATAGGAGGGGATGTCCACCTTGATGTCGTTGACACGGATATGTCCGTGATTCACGATCTGGCGGGCCATACGGCGGGTCTTGGCCAGGCCGAGACGGAACACCACGTTGTCCAGACGGAGCTCCAGCAGGCGGAGCAGATTGTCGCCGGTGATGCCCTTCATGTTCGCGGCCTTCAGATAGTACTTATGGAACTGCTTTTCCAGGACGCCGTATACGAACTTAACCTTCTGCTTTTCCTGCAGCTGCGCGCCGTATTCGGAGACC
>ONJM01000021.1 GCA_900318145.1 uncultured Eubacteriales bacterium | reverse complement strand
GCCGTCCTCTGCGGTGACAGTTCTGGTAACAATACGGGATTTGTACCTGAAATCCGGACTGACAACGGTATAACCTTCCTGGTCGAGAACCCATTCCCGTTCTTTCTTCGTGCTCTTCTTCAGGCTCTTGGAAACGATGTATCCGTTTCCCTGGTCGAGGACATGACACATATTGGTGCCGTTATACATTCCTCTGTCGGCGATCAGGATAAAGCGTTCCATATCCAGGATGTCCACTGTATTCCGCATGGCTGTACGGAACGTCAGGTGATCCAGTGTATTTCCCGGAAATATCTCAATAGAGATTGGAATCCCGTTGTCGTCCAGGAATAAGCCCATCTGGACAATAGGCTGCTTCCGGTTCTCCTTGGAAACGCCCATTTTCCGCAGGCCCTTCTCAATGACGATTCCTTCCTCATCCACTTCGTCCTCGTCCGGTTGAACACAGTACTGGTGTTCCGTCCAATCCCCTTGGAGATACAGGAATTCATCCGCTGGATAATTTGTTTGCGGTTCTCATAAATTACATCCAGTGTATCGTAGACATTATCGTCGTTGCTGCTTTTCACCAGAGGACGATAATAAGAATCATTCTGCCGCATGGTAGCCATCTTGGATGCCGGCTCCAGAAGGCGTCCATAGATCAGGAGACGAACGATCCCCTGGAGATCATATTGAATCCTTGAGGAATGCTTAATGCTGGCAAAGAGTTCATCCAGTCCCAATGCAGCAAATGCAGGATCAAGAACACATGTTGCAAAGTTCTTCGGTGCTCCGATACAGTACTGATTTCCATATGTAAACGAGATCGAAATTTTCTCCTTCGGTGCATAATCCACATATGGAAGCAGTTCAGGAATAATAGGCTGCTTTGCTGCAAAAGATTTCCTGAGTCGATCCAAATAATCCGGTTCTCCATCATCATAGTTGGATAACGCTCCAAGGGATTTTATAACTTCCTTTCGGTTAACACTTTTGCCATTGGCATCCTTGATTCGGTATGTTCTGACAACTCTCAGACGTACGATTCCATTGGATTCATACTTCTCAATCGTCATGTGGCCCTCCTAAAAAGTACCGGCGGTACGTGCTATCTTATTATATCATATTTCCGCTAAAAAAGCAAGGAAAACATCGATATTTCCTTGCTTTTATGGACCTATCTCATCATCAAATTCGCTGATTAACTGGCAAAGTCGGGAGAAAGAAAAGAAAAACACGACAAATGCCGAAAACCGGCCGGAGCGCGGCCAACAAAGGCGCTTTTTATGGTATACTGGCCGGGAGAAGACGAAAAAGGGGAAAAAACGATGCGCATTTCAGAACTGCTGAAGCGGGACGGCGTGACCTTCTCCCTGGAGGTTTTTCCGCCGAAGACTTCCGAAAAATACAGCGAGACGGCGGAGACGGCCCGGGAAATCGCCCGGCTGCGCCCGGACTTCATGAGCGTGACCTACGGCGCGGGCGGCGGGACGAGCGAGTTCACCACCGGGATCGCCGCGGACATCCAGAAGACGCTTGGGGTTCCGACGCTGGCGCACCTGACCTGCGTGTCCTCCACGCGGGCGCACGTGCTGAAAATGCTGGACCTGTACCGGGAGAACGGGATTGAGAACATCCTGGCGCTGCGGGGGGATATTCCGAAGGACGGAAAGGTTTCGGAGGATTACCGCTACGCGGTGGAGCTGATCCGGGAGATCCGGGAGCACGGGGACTTCTGCATCGGCGGCGCGTGCTATCCGGAAGGGCACGTGGAAAGCGCCCACAAGGCGGATGACCTGCGGCACCTGAAGGAGAAGACGGACGCGGGCCTGGATTTCCTGACCACCCAGATGTTTTTCAGCAACGATATCTTCTACAATTTCCTGTACCGGGCGCGGGAGGCGGGCATCAGCGTGCCGGTTATCGCCGGGATCATGCCGATCACCAACCCGAAGCAGCTGCAGCGGAGCGTGGCGATGAGCGGCACGGATGTGCCCCAGCGCTTCCGGGCGATCGTTGACTGCTTCGGGGAGAATCCGGCGGCCATGAAGCAGGCGGGGATCGTGTACGCCACGGAGCAGATCATCGACCTGATCGCCAACGGGATCCGGCATATCCACGTCTACACGATGAACAAGCCGGAAGTGGCGGAAGGCATCATGAAGAACCTGTCCGAAATCCTTCGGTGAAAGAGGCGGCTATGAAGATTCCTGTGGAAGAGGCGCTGCGGTACATCGGCGCGGCGGAGGCGGACGCGGAAACCCGGCGGATGGCGGAGGAGGCCGCGGCGCTGCTGGAAAGCCGGCTGACGCCGCGGTACGTGTGGCGCGCTTTCCGGACCGCGCGGAGCGAAGCGGGCGTCCTGCTGCCGGAGGCCGGGATCACGCTGCCGGGAAAGCTCGCCGGGAGCATGCTGGCGGAGTGCGGAACGGCCGTGCTGCTGGCATGCACGCTGGGAGCGGGATTCGACCGGCTGGAAAAGGAATGGGAAACGCGGGATATGGCGCGGGCGGCCGTGATGGACGCCTGCGGCAGCGCCTGGGCGGAGGCTGCCTGCGACGAGGCGGAGCGCGGGATCGCCGGGCGGTTTCCGGGCATGTACCGGACGGACCGCTTCAGCCCGGGCTACGGAGACCTGCCGCTGCGCCTGCAGGCGGACTTCCTGCGGGCGCTGGACGCGGGGCGGAAGCTGGGCGTCACCGCCAATGAAAGCTTTCTGCTGCTGCCCTGCAAATCGGTGACGGCGGTGATCGGGCTGTCGGACCGGCCGCAGGGAGCGAAGATCCGGGGCTGCGCGGTCTGCGGCCTGCGGGAGAACTGCGAATACAGACGGAGGGGGCGTTTCTGTGGAGAATAAGCTTCCCGTTCTGCTGGACGGGGCCATGGGCACCATGCTGCAGCGGAGCGGCATGAAACCCGGAACGATTCCGGAAACCCTGAACATTACCGATCCGGAAACCGTCGCGGCGGTTCACCGGGCGTATATCCGGGCCGGAAGCGGGGCCGTTTACGCGAATACCTTCGGCGCCAACAGCCTGAAGCTGAAGCATTCCGGATACACCGCGGCGGAAGTGATCGCGGCGGGGGTGCGGATCGCGAAGGAATGCGCGGCGGAAACCGGCGCGCTGACCGGGCTGGACGTGGGGCCCCTGGGCGTGATGGTGGAGCCGCTGGGATCCCTTCCCTTTGAGGAAGCCGTGAAGCTTTACAGGGAAATGATGTGCGCCGGCGCGGAAGCCGGGGCGGACCTGATCGCCATCGAGACCATGAGCGATCTGGCGGAAACCCGGGCCGCGGTGCTGGCCGCGAAGGAAGAGACGGATCTTCCGGTGCTGGTGACCATGAGCTTTGACGAAACGGGGCGCACCTTCACGGGATGCACCCCCGCCTCCATGGCCCGGACGCTGGAAGGGCTGGGCGCGGACGCGGTGGGCGTGAACTGCTCGCTGGGACCGGCGGAAATGGTGCCGATCGTGCGGGAAATCCGGGAAAACACACGGCTGCCGGTGATCGCCAAGCCCAACGCGGGGCTGCCGGACCCGGTGACCGGGGAATACGGCGTGGACGCGGAAGCTTTCGCGCGGGCCATGCGGGAGCTGGCGGAAGCCGGCGCGGAAATCCGGGGCGGATGCTGCGGAACGGACCCGGCCTATATCGCGGCGCTGGCGCGCATGGAATTCCCGCGGGCGAAGCGGCCGGAAATCACCGGCGCGGTCTGTACGGGGCCGGTCTGCGTGCGGACAGACGGAATCCGGGTGATCGGAGAACGGATCAATCCCACCGGCAAAAAGCGCCTGCAGCAGGCGCTGCTGGAGGAAGACACGGATTACCTGGTGGAGATGGCGATCCGGCAGGCGGACGCGGGCGCGGACCTGCTGGACGTGAACGTCGGATATCCCGGAGTGGACGAGGTTCAGATGCTGCCCCGGGCGGTGAAGGCGATCCAGGCGGCGGTGGACCTGCCGCTGCAGCTGGACACCACCAATCCGGCGGCGCTGGAGGCGGCGCTGCGGGTATACAGCGGCAAAGCGGCGGTGAACTCCGTGAACGGCAAGGAGGAAAGCCTGCGGACCGTGCTGCCGCTGGTGAAGAAATACGGCGCCGCGGTGGTGGGCCTGACGCTGGATGAGGACGGGATTCCGGACACGGCGGAGAAGCGGCTGGCCATCGCGGAAAAGATTCTGGACCGGGCGCTGGCGCTGGGGATTCCCCGGGAGGACGTGTGGATCGACTGCCTGACGCTGACGGTATCCGCCCAGCAGGAGCAGGCGGCGGAGACGCTGCGGGCGGTGCGGCTGGTGACGGAGAAGCTCGGGCTGAAGACCGTGCTGGGCGTCAGCAACATCTCCTTCGGGCTGCCGAACCGGATGCTGGTGACGCAGGCGTTCCTGTGCAGCGCGCTGGAAGCCGGGCTGACGATGCCCATCGTGAACCCGAACCAGAAGGAGATCATGGACATCATCGCGGCCCGGAGGGTGCTCAGCGGCGAGGACGCGGAGTGCCGGGCGTACGTGGACCGGTTCGCGGGGGAAACGCCGTCCGGCGGGCCCGCGGAGACGAAGGCCGCTCCGGCGGAAATGACGCTGGGAGAGGCGATCCGCCGGGGACTGCGGAAGGAAGCCGGCAGGCTGACCCGGGACGCGCTGGGAACCCGGAAGGAAATGGAGCTGGTGGAGCAGGAGCTGATTCCCGCGCTGGAGCAGACCGGCGAAAAGTACGAGCAGGGAAAGGTTTTCCTGCCGCAGCTGCTTTCCGCGGCCCAGGCGGCGCAGGCCGCGTTTGAGGAGATCCGCGGATCCCTGATGAAGAAGGGTGAGAAAGGCACGGACCGGGGAACGCTGATCATGGCCACGGTGCGGGGGGACATTCACGACATCGGGAAGAACATCGTGATCACGGTGCTGGAGAATTACGGCTACCGGGTGCGGGACCTGGGGCGGGACGTGCCGCCGGAGACCATCGTACGGGAAGCGCGGGAAAAGAAAATCCGCCTGGTGGGACTCAGCGCGCTGATGACCACCACGCTGCCGGCCATGGAGGAGACCGTGCGGCAGCTGAAGGCGCTGCCGGAGCCTCCCGCGGTGATGGTGGGCGGCGCGGTGGTGACGGCGGACTACGCGGAGCGCATCGGGGCGGACTGGTACGCGAAGGACGTGCGGGACGCGGTGAAAATCTGCGCGCGGGTGTTCAGCGATCCGTAAGAGCCGCGGAACCCGGGACGGCACGGAAGACTGACGGCCGCAAAAAAAGGATCGGAGAGAATTTTTCTCCGATCCTTTTAAGTGTCCGGATAACTGTTTTCGCTTTATTCCTCGGTTTCGATGGAGTCCTTGGCGGTGACGACCACCTTGCGGCTGTAGCAGCTGAAGATCTCGTCCACGCGGGCTTTTTCGGGCGCTCTGGTGAGGACGCTGATCAGGGGCACCAGGATCAGGCCGGCGATCATGCAGAAGGCGCCCGCGTTGATCGGGGACTGGAGGAAGCCGAGGCTGATGTTCAGCACCTTCAGGTTGGCCAGCATATCGACGATCATGAAGATCGAGGAGAAGAGCATGGAAGCCCAGCAGGCTCTCTTCGTGGTGCGCTTCCAGTACAGGCCGTAAAGGAAGGGGGCCAGGAAGGCGCCGGCCATGGCACCCCAGCTGACGCCCATGGCCTGGGCGATGAAGGCGACGCTGGAATTGGCCTGGACGATGGCCAGGGCCGCGGAGATTACGATGAAGACCACGATGAGCACCCGCATGATCAGCAGCTGCTTCTTCTCATCCATCTTTTTGATGAGGCGGCCCTTGAGCAGGTCCAGCGTCACGGTGGAGGAAGAGGTCAGCACCAGGGAGGACAGGGTGGACATGGAGGCGGACAGCACCAGGACGATCACGACCGCGATCAGGAAGGGGGAGAGCGACTGCAGCATGGTGGGGATCACGTTGTCGAAGCCGCCCGCGGGGTTCCCGCCGGCAGCGGCGCCGAGCTCCTCCGCGAAGAGCCGCCCGAAGCCGCCCAGGAAGTAGCAGCCGCCCGCGACGACGATGGCGAAGAAGGTGGAGATGATGGTTCCCTTATGGATGGAACCCTCGCTCCGGATGGCGTAGAACTTGCCGACCATCTGAGGCAGACCCCAGGTGCCCAGGGAGGTGAGCAGGACGACGCCCAGCAGGCTCAGCGGATCCGGCCCGAAGAAGGAATTGAAGATTCCCGGAACGGTTCCGTTGGCGATGCCCGGGTCCTGCGCGGCGGAAAGGCCGCTCAGGGACGCCATGAAGCCACCCTTGCTGCCCAGCACGGCGCCGATGACCGCCACGATGCCGATCAGCATGATGATGCCCTGGATAAAGTCGTTGACCGCGGTGGCCATGTAGCCGCCGACGATGACGTAGACCGCCGTCAGCACCGCCATGACGATCACGCAGACGGAGTAATCAATATTGAAGGCCATCCTGAACAGGCGGCTCAGGCCGTTGTACAGGGAGGCGGTATAGGGAATCATGAAAATGAAGATGATGACCGACGCGGCAATCTTCAGGGAGGGGGCGCTGAAGCGCTTCTCAAAGAAGTCCGGCATGGTGGCGCTGGACAGGTGCTGCGTCATGATGCGGGTGCGCCGGCCGAGAATGACCCAGGCCAGCAGCGAGCCGATCAGGGCGTTGCCGATTCCGACCCAGGTGGCGGCGATGCCGAATTTCCAGCCGAACTGGCCGGCGTAGCCGACAAAGATTACCGCGGAGAAATAGGATGTGCCGTAGGCGAAGGCGGTCAGCCAGGGACCGACATTCCGCCCGCCGAGCACGAAACCGTTCACGTCGGTGGAATGCCTGCGGCAGTAGAAGCCGACATAGATCATGACGCCGAAGAAGACCAGGAGCATACCGAGCTTGAGCGCGAGTTCACCGAATGACATTGACAACCCTTCTTTCCGGGGCCGCTCATGAAAAAAGCCTCTGCGTTCAGACGAACACAGAGGGCGAATTCACTCGCGGTACCACCTCAGTTTTACTGCCCGGCGGGCAGCCTCAGGGCACTGACATGCCCGTAACGCTGTAACGGGCGCACCCGGCGTTCCTACTTCCCAGGGGGGTTGGGATTGCTGCTCCGGAGGGTAATTCAGCAAAACATCCTGACCGCCTCGCACCGGCCGGCGGCTCTCTGTACAGGGAATCATTCTGCCTACTGGATCTCCTTCATCGCACCGCAATCATAGTACGGCGCGGCCGCAGCGTCAAGAGGCGGAACATTGAAAAAACAGTTGCCGAAAATTGGAAAGCCGGGGGGAGTTGACACCGGCCGGATCCGTGATATAATGACCGCGTTCCGATGGAACAAAAACGCTGGGGGCGCCGCGGAGCGGCTGAGAGGACGGGAGTCCGACCCTTGGAACCTGATGTAGGTTATCCTACCGGAGGGAAGCGGAAAATCAAAAAACCGCTTCCCGCGTACAGAAAGTACGCGGGATTGTTCTGTTTCAGAGGAAACAAAAGAGAGACGGAGGGGTTTTCAATGTTTACATTCCTGAGCGGGGCACTTGCGGAAGAAGCGGAAGCGGCGGCCAAACAACCAGGCTGGTTTGAACAGCTGACGGAGAAATTCGGGGAATCCTCCCTGACGTCCTGGATCGCCGTGGCGGTCCTGGCGGCGCTCGGTATCGCGCTGTTCCTGATCACCAGGAGCGGAAAGAAATGGAATGCCCGGATGCTTTCCATGGCGGCGCTGAGCATTGCCCTTTCCTTTGTGCTGAGCTGCCTGCGGCTTTTCCGGATGCCGACGCACGGCGCCGTCACCCCCGGAAGCATGCTGCCGATTATGCTGTTCTCACTGATCTACGGGGTCGGCCCCGGCATGCTGACCGGCATCGCCTACGGCCTGCTGCAGTATATCCAGGATCCCTCTTTCCTGAATGTCTGGCAGTTCCTGCTGGACTACCTGATCGCCTTCGGCGCGCTGGGCCTGGCGGGAATCGGAAAGGACAAGGGGCAGAAGTGGATCTATATTTCGATCCCGGTCGCCGTACTGGGCAGAGCGGTATCCGCGATTCTGGCCGGCGTGATGTGGGCGAATGAGTATATTGACTACGGCCTGAAAATCGGCGAGATGGAGTTTTCCTCCCCGCTGGTGTACTCCATGGTGTACAACGGCGTATACCTGATCCCTGAGACGGTGATCTGCCTCGTCCTGGCATGGCTGGTGGCGAAACCGGTGATGCGGGTGATGAAGACGAGATAAACCCGGCGGGATTTGACACGGGAAAAACGGCAGAATATAATGAAACGGTCCGGTCCGGCAGGGACCGGACCGTTTGAAATTTATTACGGAGCGGGAGCGAAGAAACGATGACGCTGACAAACAGTCCGGAATTCGCGGTATGGATGATGCTGGCCGGCCTGGCCGCGTGCACGGTCTGGTACGATATCCGGCTGGGGAAGCACCGGACGCCCGGGGCCGCCGCGCTGCTTGCGGCCGCGCTCGGTTCGCTGTGCGCGCTGGCGGGCGCGAAGTTTTTCTTCCTGCTGCACGATCTGGGCGCGAACCTTTTCGACGGTTATTTTGACGAGATCACCGATATGGATCCCGCCATGCTTTCCTTCATCGGCGGATGCGCGGGGTTCACGGGCGGAACGGCGCTGGCGGCGAAGCTGAGCGGAATCCGCCCGGCGAAGGCGCTGGACCTTTTCGCGGCCCCCGGATGCGTGTTCCTGTTCCTGGCAAGGATCGCGGAAGCGGGGATGGACATGATCGGCATGGGCAGCGACGTGGAAACGCCCTGGCTCCGGTTTTTCCCGCTGACCCTGCAGAACAGCTGGGGGGACGCGTACCTGAGCGTTTTCGCGCTGGAAGCGGCGTGGGCGCTGATCTGCCTGATTCCCGCCCTGCGGACCGTACCGGAGCGGGACGGCGCGGTGTTCACCCGGACGGCGGTATGGCTGCTGGGGGCGCAGATCGGATTTGAGACGCTGACGCAGTATCCGTACATCCGGACGTTCATCTACAGCTTCGTCAGCCTGGAGCAGATGCTCTGCGCGGTGCTGCTGCTGGCGCTGGTGATTCCCGCCTGCATCCGGAACCGGAAGTGGGCGCCCGCGGCGGCGACTGCCGCGCTGCTGGGGCTGAGCGCTTTCTTCCAGTTCTACCGGGACAACAAAATTGAGCTTTTCTTCGAGGAAGGATGGGAATGGGCCCTGGAGAACACAAAGGCGATTTCCACCGCCGCTTTCGTCCTGATTTCCGCCGGACTGGTATGGGCGGGGGACAGAGCGCTGAAAAGCCCGGAAAAGCAGACGCCGAAGGCGTGAGCGGGCTGCCGCGGGTTCAGGATACTTCTGAAGTTTTTAGAGAATTGTAACCGAACGAAAAAAGAATGTCGGAAAAATGTAACAAACTATTGCAATTCCAATATAAATAAGTTAAAATAAACCGATAATGTTTGCTGATATCAAAGTACGGATACGGATATCGAGCACGAAAGGGTGTTATCGGTGGGAAAGCGGATCCTTTTGGTTGACGACGAACCCTTGATTCTGAAAGGCCTGAAGTATACCCTCGAACAGGAAGGATACGAAACGGAAACCGCCATGGACGGGGAAGAGGCGCTGGCCATGTTTGAGTCCGGCAGCTTCGACCTGATCCTGCTGGACGTGATGCTGCCGAAGCTGGACGGTATTTCCGTATGCCAGCGGATCCGCGAACGCAGCGATATCCCGATTATCATGCTGACCGCAAAGGGAGAGGACATGGACAAGATCCTCGGGCTGGAATACGGCGCCGACGACTACATGACCAAGCCCTTCAATATTCTGGAGGTCAAGGCCAGGATCAAGACGATTCTCCGCCGGGTGTCCGGGAACCTGCAGCAGCAGGAGCACCGGGTCATCCGGGTGCACGATATGGAGATCAACCTGGTGAAGCGCAGCGTAACCCTGGGCGGGAAGGACGTCAAGCTGACCGCCAAGGAATTCGACCTGCTGCAGATGTTCGTAACCAACCGCGGGACCGTGTTCAGCCGTGAACAGATGCTGGAAACCGTATGGAAATACGATTACGCCGGCGACGCCCGCACGGTGGACGTCCATATCCGCCGCCTGAGGGAAAAGATTGAGCGGGACACGTCAAAGCCTGAATTCATCTTCACCAAATGGGGAGTTGGTTACTATTTCACGGATCAGGACTAAGCGCTTTTTCGGAGCCAGCATCAGGTGGAAGATCCTGCTGGCTTTTTTTGTCATTGTGGGGCTTTCCTTCGCAGTGGCGGCGACGAACCTGACCGGCCTGGTAAAAGGATATCTTTTTGAACAGAAGACGCGCGAGGACAGCCTGCTGACCGAAAAGGCGGCGGCTGCCGCGGCGCCTTTTTTTGACGAGGCCTCCCCGGAGGATATCAGCCGGGTGCTGGCGGAGAACGCGGAGTCCATCGACGGCCGGCTGATGCTGCTGGACCAGGACGGCAAGGTGCAGTATGACACGATGCGGGACATGAGCGGCCACCGGCTGCAGCTGGACGAGGTGCTGCAGGTGCTGAACGGGAACGCGGAGCAGGCATACGGCATTCACACCCAGGGGGAGGCGATGGCCTCCAGGCTGGGCGGCGCCGACTACAGCGGGCAGCTGGCCTACAGCGTCCACGCCATGGACGGGGAGGACGGCCCCATCGGCGCGCTGCTGTATGTGAGCCGGATCCAGTCCCTGATGGATTCCCTGAACTCCGTACAGCTGCAGCTGATCAGCGTGTTCGTGCTGATCGCGCTGGCGGCGCTGGTGCTGGCGCTGATTCTGAGCCAGGTGGTGACCAAGCCGATCACGAACCTGAGCCGGACGATGCGGAAGATGGGGAAGGGCGACCTGAGCGTCCGCGTGCCGGTGCGGGGCAGCGGGGAGCTGCGGGAACTGGCGGAAAACTACAACACCATGGCGGCGCAGCTGGAGCGGCTGGACAAAACCAGGAGCCAGTTCGTCTCCAACGCCAGCCACGAGCTGAAGACGCCGCTGGCCACCATGAAAATCATGCTGGAAACGGTGATGTACCAGCCGGAGATGCCCGAGGAGCTCCGGAGTGAGTTCATGCAGGACATGAACCACGAGATCGACCGGCTGACCGGGATCATCACGGACCTGCTGACCCTGACCCGGATGGACAGCGAGAAGGGCGAGATGAAGCGGGAGACGGTGGATATGAGCTCCCTGACGGAGGAAGTTGTGCACCTGCTGATGCCGGCGGCGGAGAAGCGGGGGCAGCGGCTGGAAAGCCGGATCGCCCAGGGACTGCAGATGTCCGGAGACCGGGCGCGGCTGTACCAGATTCTCTACAACCTGACGGACAACGCCATCAAGTATTCCCCGGACGGCGGACGGATCGCCGTTTCCCTGGTGTCGGAGGACAGCGCCCTGGTCTGGCGGGTGCGGGACAACGGCGTCGGCATTCCGGCGGAGGACCAGGCGCATATTTTCGAGCGGTTTTACCGGGTGGACAAGGCCCGCAGCCGGGAGACCGGCGGCACGGGCCTGGGCCTGAGCATCGTCAAACAGCTGGTGACCATGCACGGCGGGGAAATCTCCGTGCGCAGCGAGCCGGGGCACGGCTCGGAATTCAAGGTGGTCTTTCCGCAGGGAGGTGCGGCGACATGATGAAGAAAGCGGGATGTCTGCTGCTGGCGCTGTGCTTCCTGGCGGCCGCGGCCGGATGCTCCCGGAACACCGGGGAGGAAAAGGCGCCCGCGGAGACGCTGCCGCCGGCGTCCGTCCGGTGGGAAGCGCCGGACGGAGACCGGATGATCCGGAAACCTGCCGATTACCTGCTGTATCTTCCGGAACGGAACGCGCAGCGGCTGGCGGTGCGCAGCGTGCGCCTGGAGGAAGCGGACCTGAAGGATACGGCCGCGGCGCTGGTGCAGCGCCTGCTGAAGGAGATCAACCGGGCGGACTCGCTGCGGACGGAGCGGGAACTGGAGCTGTTCCGGGATACACCGGTGGAAATCAGCCGGGGAATCTGCACGGTGAACCTTTCCTCCTCGTCGCTGCAGCTGAGCTACAGCGACTACTACAGGCTGTCCCTGGCGATTTCGACCACGCTGTGCAGCCTGGATGAAATCCGGTACGTGAACGTGCTGACGGCGGGGCAGAGCGTGGCGCTGGATTCCGCGGGCAGGCTGCCGATGGGTTCCCTGATCGGCCACGAGGACGAAAACCTTTCCGTGCTGTGGGAACAGATGGAGGCCCGCAGAACGCCCCAGGGCGGCGACGCCGGGAAAACGCCGCTGAGCATTCAGGCGACGGTCTATTATCCGCTGACGGACGGCAGGGGCATTGCCTGCGAGAGCCGGAGAATCAGCTTTGAGGGGCAGACCACCGGCCAGATTTCCTCCGCCCTGCTGGACGCCATGAGCGAGGAAGTGCGCAGCCGGATCGAATCGGACAACGTGCCGGATCTCTGGGAGTACATGGTGCATGAGCCGGTGACCAGCGAGATGGAGGAAGGCGGGAAGCTGATTACCCTGAGCTTCCGGGAGGACCTGCAGGAGCTGACGGACGGATGGCAGACGGATATTTCCTGCCTGGCCGCCGCGGTGACCTATACGCTGACCACATTCGTGCCCGGCACGGCGGCGGTGTGCTTCCGGATCGGAGACACGCCGGTGACGGAAATGAACAACCGGCTGTACCGGGTCGGGACGATCCTGGGCGGACTGATGCGGCGGAGCGTGTTCGAGCCGTTCCTGACGGGAAGCACGAACGTTTATTTCGCAAAGGACGGCAGGCTGGTGCGCATTGAAAAACCGGTGGACCGGAACACCGCGGACAGCCCGCGGGTGCAGATCGGCGCGCTGATCCAGGGGCCGGACAGCCGGGAAAAAGAGAAGGGGATCGTATCGCCGCTGCCGGAGGACGTCCGGGAGGACGACCTGCTGGGAATCGCGGCGGAGGAGGATACCCTGATCGTCAACCTGACTGACCGGTTCCGGGAAGCGATCGCCGCGCAGGGGCCGGAAAAGGAAACGCTGCTCTGCTACTCGATCGTGAACACGCTGTGCGGAAACACAGGAATGAAGCGGGTCTGCTTCTTCTTCGAAGGCAGGCAGGAGGAATGGATCGCCGGGGAGATCTACTGGGCCGGGGAGTTCCTGTACAACCCGGAGGTATAGCGGCGGAAAACGCAAAAACGGCGCGGAAGCATCCGAAAGCTTCAGCGCCGTTTTTTCGCGTGCTTCAGGAGCGCTGCTCCCGCTTCAGTTCCCGGAGCTTTCCGGCGATGTCCAGATACTCCGCCTGCAGCTGATCCGGCCTGTCGCCCTTCTTCGGGGCCGCCATCCGGGCGGAAAGCGCCGCCAGGCGCATTTCCAGGGTGGTCACGGCGAGCCGCAGATCCTCTGTGGATGCCGTTTTTTCCCGAGCGGAACGCATCGCGTCCAGGGTTCCCGCAAAGGAAACCAGGCGCCGCTGTTCAAAGCGGACGATACGGGTGGCCGTCTTCCGGATGAATTCCTCGTCATGGCTGACGAAGAGGATGGTTCCGCCGTAGCCCGAAAGCAGCCGTTCCAGCTCCTCCAGGGTGAAGAGATCCAGGTGGTTCGTGGGCTCGTCCAGGATCAGGAGATTGCAGTCCATGAGCAGCAGACGGGCCAGGGCAGCCTTGGCGCGTTCCCCGCCGGAGAGCACGGAAACCGGTTTGAAGACGTCCTCCCGCCTGAAGTTCAGGCGGATCAGGACAGACCTGGACAGGCTTTCCGGATGAACGGAAACATCCATTATGTTTTCCAGGACGGTTCTGTTCATGTCCAGCGTCTTTTCATGATGCTGGTCAAACCATCCGATCCGCGCCGCCGGGTTAAACTGAATCCGGCCTTCGAAGCGGACCGCTTCATCCTTCCGCCCGGTGAGCGTCCGGAGCAGGGTGGTTTTCCCGCAGCCGTTTCCGCCGAGCAGCGCGGTCCGGCTGCCGGAGGGCAGCGCCATCTCCGTCTTTTCGAGCAGGACGGTTCCGCCGGCGGAGAGCAGGCCGCATTCCAGCCGGAGAACGGTTTTCGCTTCCACGGGATTCGCGACGCCGAGCTTCATCCGGATATCCGGCAGGTCCCGGGGCTTTTCCTTCACCTCCAGATGCTCCATCCGGTTCTGCAGGGTACGCTTCGCGTGGCTGAGCTGAAGGACGGCGTCCGTCCATTCCCGCTTGTGCAGCCGCGCTTCGCCGTTTCCCATGCGGGAAGGGGCTTTCCGCACGGAGGACGCTCTTTCCGCCATGCGCTGCGCGGATTCCTTCAGGCGCTTCTGTTCCGCTTTATACTGATCATACTCAAACTGCTGACGGTCCCGCTGCCGCACGCGTTCCTCCATGAAGGCGTCGTACCGCCCCGGGAATTCCGTGATTTTTCCGTCCTCAAGATACCAGATTTTTTCGCAGAGAAGGCGGAGCAGCGACCGGTCATGGGAAATCAGGACGATCGCGCCGGGAAACGCCTGCAGCTGCTTCCGGAGCAGCGAGAGCCCTTCCCCGTCCAGATCGGTGGTGGGTTCGTCCGCGAGCAGCAGCTGCGGACGGGCGGACAGCGCCGCAGCGATCCGGTTCCGGGTCATTTCACCGCCGGAGAGGCCCTCCCGGGCTTCCCGCGCCCGGAAGAGGGAACGCATCCGGTCGTCCGGCTCCCCGGTTTCCTTTCCCTGCTGGTGAATGAACGCGAGGGAACCGTGCCGCCGGACGGTGCCCTCATCCGATTCCGCCTCGCCGGAAAGCAGACGGAGCAGGGTGGTCTTGCCGGCGCCGTTTTCACCGATCAGGCCGATCCGGTCCCCGGCGTATACGGCCAGATGATCTGTATCTATCAGCAGGCGCTGCCCGAAGGATTTGCGGAGACGATCCGCTTCAAGCAAAATTTCAGCCATAAAAAACACTCCTCCCACACGCCGCGGAGGAGCGTAAACACACGATAAAAAAACGTCCGGAATCGCGCTTCGCACCCTCCAAACGGCAACACAAACTTCCTCCCGCGAAAACGCCGGGAGCATGTGAACGCCGAATGTCAGACGCGGATTTTCATCAGCCTGCGATACCGTCCTTTCCTGAATTCAGAACGAGGATACCGCAACGCGGGCGCTTTGTCAACGACCGCGGGCGGAAAAAATCCGCAATTGTTCATATTGTGTTCACATTGCGGACAAAAAGGGGCGTTATACTGCGCATGAAAACCGAAAGGGGGTTTTGATGATGAAGACGATTTTCAATAAAAAGACGCTGGGCGTCATTGCCCTGGCGCTGGTATGTGTACTGGCCGGTACGGCGATCGGTTCCGTGCGGCCGGCGGCGGAAGCCGAAACAGTGGTTCTGACATCTCCCTTCACCGAGGCGATCGCCAAGGTGCGGGACAGCGTGGTCGGCGTATATAACTACCAGATCATGAACAGATACGGAAACGGGAACGACTGGAACAGCTTCGGGTTCAACCCGTGGGACTTCTTCGGCTACGGATACGGCTACGGCAACGGCAACGGCCGCGGAAACGGCAACGGCAACGGCAGCGGACGGAGCGAGGAAGAGGTCAAGTACGCCAGCGGCAGCGGCGTGGTGATCGCGAAGGAATACGTGCTGACGAACTATCACGTGATCGAAGGCTCCAGCAGCCTGAAGATCTCCGTGGGCGGCGACGACAGCAACCTGTACGAGGCGACGGCGGCCGCCACCGATCCTGACAAGGACCTGGCGGTGCTGCATGTGCCCGGACTGCCGGTGGCACCGGTTGAACTGGGCGACAGCGACCAGCTGGTGGTCGGCGACTGGGCGATCAACATCGGCAACGCGATCGGATTCACCGGAACGGTAACGGCGGGCATCATTTCCGCCCTGGACCGTGAGATTGAAAGCGACACCACCACCACGGACCGCTTCGGATGGAAGACCGCGGTCAAGAACACCATGATCCAGACGGACGCGGCCATCAACAGCGGCAACAGCGGCGGCGGCATGTTCAACACCGCGGGCCAGCTGGTAGGCATTCCGACCCTGAAGTACAGCGGCACCCGGTACTCCTCCGGCGCGGCTGTGGAAAGCATCGGCATGTGCATCCCGATCAACGAAGCGAAGGACCTGATCGCCCAGGCGCTGAACGGACAGGGCAATGTGACCGCTGAAACGCCCGAAGCCGGAGACGCTTCCGCGGACAGCGGGTCCGCGCAGGGCGGACGGGTCGGCAAACCCCGGATCGGCGTCACGGTCGGCGACCTGCACGCCAACGGAAGCGTTCCGAACGGCGCCTACGTATCGGGCGTTGAGGAAGGCAGCCCCGCCGAGAAGGCCGGCATCAAACCCGGTGACATCATCGTGGCCCTGAACGACGAAGCGACGGCAGACACCAATGCCCTGATGAACGCGATGGAACCCTTCAGCGCCGGAGATACCGTGAAGATCACCGTATGGCGCCCCACGGACGTGTCCGACGCGGAAAACGGCATGATCACCGCAACCGGAAATTACATTGAAGGACTCGAGGTCACCCTCGCGATGCTGGACAACGTTAACCAGTAAGCAAGGCGGCAAACGCCCGGGATTCCCGCGGAAAACCGGGCAGGAAAAAGCATAAGAGGAATCCGGCAGCCGGAAACGGCTGCCGGATTCCTCTTTTTTCATATATTTCCATTACCTGCGGACCAGAAGCGCTCCCGGCAGGATCCGGGCCCGCACTTCCGGCATATCCAGGATTTCACCGTCCACATTGACCCGCCCGCCGGGAACGGAGAAAGAGACTTCGGCGGCGCGGAACCAGGTGGTTTCAGGAAAAGTAAGGATTTTCCCCTTCATCAGGCCGGCGAGGCGCGCCGGAAGCTTCCGGCGCGGAATCCTCCCCACGATCACCACGTCCAGCAGGCCGTCGTCCGCCGCGGCTTCCGGCGCGATCATGATTCCGCCGCCGATGACGCCGCCGTTGCCGGCTCCGACCACGAAAGCGTCCGTGGTGACGGGCTCACTGCCGTCGGCGGACCAGGTCAGGGGGACCGAGCGGAAGCGGAACAGGGTGCATAACACGCCGTAAAGGTAAGGCAGGAGGCCCCGGACGTATTTTTTCGCCTTCAGCGCGTAATCCAGAACGGAAACGTCAAAGCCGGTGCCGATCTCATTCAGGAAAAGCTGCCCGTTGATTTCGCCGGCATCCGTCCGCCGCGGGGGACGGGAGAGGGCAAACTCCAGGGCGGCCGCGGGCTCCCGGGGAATCCGCAGGGTTTTGCCGAAGTCGTTGCCGGTACCTGAGGGAATAATCCCCAGGGCGCAGTCCGTGCCCGCGAGCCCCCGGGCGACTTCCAGGGACGTGCCGTCCCCGCCGACGGAAAGCACCGTTTCGGCCCCCTCCTCCGCGGCCGTGCGGGCCAGCTCCGTGGCGTGCCCCGGCGCCTCCGTCCGCAGCATGCGGTGCTCAACGCCTTTTTCCTCCAGCAGGCGATGGATCATTTCACCGGTTTTTTCGCCGAGCCCGCTGCCGGCGGCGGGATTGAAAATCACGTAAATCATGGGCGGGGTACTTCCTTTTCGGAATCATTATCATTCTGCTGAGAGCGTTTGCAGCCTTACGCCGCGTATTCTATCACGGGGCCGGACAATTTGTCCATAAAGGGAAAGGCGCATGGCATAAAAAGGATCAGAAACGACCAGATATTCGCTTTTCATGCAAAAAAAAATGATTTATAATTTTTATGTGTGTGTAAGATCCTTGCGACCTGACGGGTGGACTTAAAGGGAGGAGCACCATGACTGATTTCGTGAGCAGCTGGAACACGGATTCATTTTTAACTTACCCGGTCGGCCCCCTCGGGCTCATCGCGATGCCCGGGACGGAGGAAATCGGCCAGAAGGTCAACAACTGGCTGAAGAAATGGCGTGATCACGCGGAGGAATCCGAGCCCGGCGATATGCGGACTTCGCCCGGCATGGAGCGCCAGGATTTCCTGATCAACGTGACCTGCCCCCGGTTCGGCAACGGCGAAGGGAAGGGCATGATCAAGGAAACGATCCGCGGATACGATATCTATATCCTTTCGGATCCCGGCGCGTATAACGTTACCTACGAGATGTTCGGGCAGCGGATTCCCATGAGCCCGGACGAGCATTTCGCGAACCTGAAACGGATTATCGCCGCTATGAGCGGCAAGGCCAAGCGTGTGACGGTGATCATGCCGATGCTCTACGAAGGCAGGCAGCACCGGCGCGCCTCCCGGGAAAGCCTGGACTGCGCCATCGCGCTGCAGGAGCTGACCGCCATGGGCGTCAGCAACATCATCACCTTCGACGCGCATGATCCCCGGGTGCAGAACGCGATTCCCAATTCCGGGTTTGAGAGCATCATGCCCAGCTACCAGATTTTCAAGGCGCTGCTGCGGAACAACAAGACGCTGAAGATCGACCGGGAGCACATGATGATCGTTTCCCCCGACGAGGGCGCCATCGACCGGAACATTTTCTACGCCTCCGTTCTCGGGCTGGATATGGGCCTGTTCTACAAGCGGCGGGACTATACCCGGGTCGTGAACGGCCGGAACCCCATCGTTGCCCATGAATACCTGGGCGACAGCGTGGAAGGCAAGGACATCTTCGTGGCGGACGACCTGATTTCCAGCGGCGAAAGCATTATCGACCTGGCCAAGGAACTGAAAAAGCGCAAGGCGAACCGGATCTTCGCCGGCTGTACCTTCGCCCTGTTCACCAACGGCGTGGAAACCTATGAGAAGGCGTACCGGGACGGGCTGATCGACCGCGTGATTTCCACCAACCTGACGTACCGGACGCCTGAGCTGCTGAACGCGGAATGGTTCGTGGAAGCGGATATGAGCAAGTACATCTCCTACATCATCGCGACGCTGAACCATGACCGCAGCCTGAGCGCACTGCTGAATCCCTACGACCGGATCCACGCGCTGATCAAGCGGTACAACAACGAACAGAAGGAAGCCGGCATCCGGCTGGTATAATCAGCAAGCAAGCAAAAAGCAGAGCTTTCGGGCTCTGCTTTTTCAGTAACCGGAGGGATGATAAAGATCCTTCGCTTCGCTCAGGATGACACGGGGAGAATGCGGGAAGACACTGCGGGCCGCGGATTATTCCGGACCGGCGGCCGCCGGCCGGATGCTTTCCCGCCAGACGGGAGCTGTTTTTACCCGCGTCCAGGTATAAGGGAGAGACCGGTTCCTGATCCGGATGAGGAGAACGTCGGCAGCTATGCGGCCGATATCCGCGCCGTAAATCTGCACAGTGGTCAGCGGGGGATCCGTAAAGGCGGACTGGGTTGTGCCGTCAAAGCCGGTGATCATGACATCGGCCGGGACGGCATATCCTTTTCTTTTCAGGGCCATCATCAGATGGATTGCCAGGAAATCGTTGGCGCAGACAAAAGCGTCCGGAAGATACGGCATCTGTTCGATTCTGGACATCAGCCATTCAGGGTCGCTGTAAGGAGAGGTGTCCGGATCGCAGATGCATACGCGGTCATCCAGCCGGAGGCCGCTGTCTTCCAGGCCAAGGCGGAAGGCTGACCACCGCTCCCGGAAGGAACCGCAGTGGCGGTAGTCCCCGACAAATCCGATCCGTTCCGCACCGGCGGCCGCAAGCCGGCCGACCAGCGCGAAGATCCCGGCGACGCTTTCCATTGTGACGTAATCGCACTGCATCAGGGAGAAAACGGCATCCGGCGGGCTGTCCGTGAGCACTGTCGGGATACCGAGGCCGCAGATCATATCAAGATAATCGCTGTCAAAAAGCTCGATGCCCACGATACCGGCAATCTGATCCGGGATAAAATGGGGAGGAAACCTTTTTTCCCGAAGCTCTTCCGGCGATATTTCATAGATTTTCAGGGAATAGCCGGAACGGCTGATCTGATCGGTAAAGGATGGCAGAAAAGCGGTGCCGAAATGGAAATCACCCGGGAGGCGGCACGTCAGCAGGGCGATATTTCCGCCGCTCTGCGCCGCGGGAGCTTCGCCGGACGGGGAACCGTAACCCAGCTCCCTGGACTTCCGCAGCACAAGCTCGGCGGTGGCCGGCGGGACGGAACCCCGGCCGTTGAATACTTTGGAGACCGTATTCCTGGAAAGGCCGCAGGCATCCGCAATATCCTGCATTGTAACACGCTTGAATTGCATTGTTCGGGCCCTTTCTTGCACAATAACAGTAAATTAGTTTTACATATTGTAACACAGGCCACTGATTCTGACAAGTTTTACAAAATGTAAACCACACAGGGGCTTTTCTTTTAGAAACCACTGCAAAAACAGGGCAAATTGTGCGTATTGGGATAATTTTGTGCAAAACGCACAAATAATGGTTGACAGTTCGTAAAAGCAGATGTAAAATTGGCATGAAATCCGGTTGCCGGATTGTGTCCGTTACAGAAGAATAGGAGACGCGCAACACTGACAGCAGGCGAGGAGGGGGAAAATGCAAGGCGTCAAACAACTGCCTGCCGCGGGTAAGCGGCAGAAAAAGGCTACTCCGGGATACAGGCTGCGGAATTTCGGGGAGAACTTTCCGTATCTTGTTATGATTCTTCCGGCGGTACTGGTGGTATTCCTTTTCAACTATCTCCCGATCTACGGCGTTCTGATCGCGTTCCAGGATTTTATGCCCGGCGATCAGATCCTGTCCGACACGACGATCTGGGTCGGCTTTGAGAACTTCACGAGATTTTTCAACGACGTGCAGTTCTGGCCGCTGATGAAGAACACCTTCATCCTGTGTATCGTCGGATTCGTTATCGGCTTCCCGCTTCCCATCATTGTGTCCCTTGCCCTCAACGCGCTGAAACGGAAGAAGGCGGGAAAGGTTTTCCAGACGATCTACACCGCCCCGCATTTCATCTCCCTGGTGGTGCTGGTCGGTATGCTGCAGCTGTTCTTCGGCCGGTACGGCCTGGTGAACAACATCGCGGCGCATCTGGGCGCGGAGCGGGTTTCCTACTTCCTGGAAAGCTCAGCCTTCCGGCCGCTGTACATCCTGTCCAGCAACTGGCAGGACTTCGGCTGGAGCGCGGTGATCTACATCGCGGCCCTGAGCAACGTGGACCCCGGACAGCATGAAGCGGCCATGATCGACGGCGCGAGCAGATTCCAGCGGGTGCTGCACGTGGACATCCCCGCGATCATGCCGATGATCAGCGTGATGCTGATCATGTCCATCGGCGGACTGATGGGCGTCGGCTACGAGAAAGCCCTGCTGATGCAGACGGACGGCAACCTGTCGGTCAGTGAGCTGATTGCCACGTACGTTTACAAACGCGGTCTGACTGGCGTTCCGGATCAGGCTTACGCAACGGCGATCGGCCTGTTCAATTCCGTGATCAACGTTGTGCTGCTGATCATCGCGAACACGACGTCCAAACGGTTCTCCGAGAACTCGCTGTGGTAAGGAGGGGAACGAAGATGACAATCAAAGCAACCGCGGCCAAGCCGAAAAACAACGCGCTGAAGGACACCCGGGGCGACAAGATCTTCTTTGCGATCAACGCCTGTGTGCTGGGGCTTCTTGCGCTGATCATCCTGTATCCCCTGTACTTTATCGTGATCGCGTCCATCTCCGACCCGGACGCCGTACTGGGCGGCCAGGTGGTGCTGGCTCCGGTGAACATCACGTTCGAAGGCTTCGAAAAGGTGTTCCAGCGGGCCGATATCTGGAGAGGATATCTCAACACCATTATCTACACCGTGGTGACGGTGATCCTTTCCCTGGTCGTAACGATTCCGGCGGGCTGGGGACTGAGCCGCAAGACGACCCCCGGCAAGAAATTCTGGATGATCTACTTCATTATCCCGATGTTCTTCGGCGGCGGCCTGATCCCGTTCTATAACGTGATGAGCAGCCTGAAGCTGATCAACTCCGCATGGTCGGTGATTCTGCCGGCAGTGCTGAGCGTCTGGAACCTGTTCATGAGCAAGACGTTCTTCGAATCCTCGATTCCGGAAGGCATGCTGGAAGCGGCCAGGATCGACGGCGCCGGGAAGTTCCGCACATTCTTCTCCGTTGTACTGCCGCTTTCAAAGGCAATCATCGCCGTTATGGCGCTGTATTACGCGGTGGGCCAGTGGAACAGCTACTTCAACGCCATGATCTTCCTGCAGGATGAAAACAAATATCCGCTGCAGCTGGTGCTGAAGGAAATCCTGATCGCGAGCGAAAGCACGGTCGGCGGAAGCGGCGAAACCATTCTGCAGCAGTACCGCCTGGCAAACCAGCTGAAATATGTATCCGTGATCGTCAGCAGCCTGCCGGTGCTGTGCCTGTATCCGTTCGTACAGAAATACTTTGCCCAGGGCGTCATGATCGGCTCCCTGAAAGGCTGATGAATTTAGGAGGCACGTAAAATGAAAAAAATGAAGAAATGGCTGATCGTCCTGATGATGGCTGTGCTCGTGGTCACGCTCACAGCCTGCAGCGGCGGAAACGACAAGAAGGAAGCCGCGGCGCCGGAGCAGAAGACGGAGACCGCAGTAGCGCCGGAGAAGACCGAAGAGAAAGCCGCTGAACCGGAGCAGAAGGCAGAAACAGCCGCCGCGCCGGCCGTTCCCGCCGGACTGGAAGCTTACGGTTTCCAGTGGAAGGACGCTTCCGCTCCGATCCTGAACGAGGAAGGCGCGAAGGCCCTCTCCTTCTCGATTTATTCCTCCAAGAACGCCAGCGCGCTGGACTACAACGACATGAAGATCATGAGCGATCTTTACGCCGCGACCAACGTGCGGGTCAACTGGGAAAACGTGTCCGAATCCGTTTATTCCCAGCAGAAGAACCTGATTTTCGGCAACAAGGACAACCGTCCGGACGCGATCTACCACGCGGGCATGGGCGCCGGCGAAATCATCAAATACGCCAAGCGCAAGGTGCTGGTACCGATCAGCGACTACCTGGAATACATGCCGAACTTCTCCAAACTCCTGGAAGAGCGGCCTGACATCAAGAACCAGCTGCTGAACGTGGAAGACGGCAAGATCTATTCTCTGCCCCGCATTGAGGAGATGGGCCTGCTGCAGAGCCCGAACCTGCTGTTCCTGAACATCAACTGGACGAAGGAAGCGATTGAAGCCGGCGCGGTGAGCGACCTGACCGCCGACCAGCTGAAGGACGGACTGGCCCTGAAGAGCAGCCAGATGGAAGAGATCCTGACCTATTTCCGGGACCATGATATGAACGGAAACGGAAAGACGGACGACGAGCGGCCCATGAGCTTCGTCTACAACAACTGGCAGGGCAACCAGTGCGACCTGTACGGCATGTTTGGCCTGAACGACAACCTGGAGCACCGGGTGATCGTGGACGGCAAGGTGACCTACACCATTCAGGACGAGCGCTTCAAGGAAGCGACGAACTTCATTTCCAAGTGGGTGGACGCCGGACTGATCGACAAGGTCAGCTTCGAGCAGAGCCAGGATAACTTCCTGGCCAACGGCAAGGGCATGGAAACCTACGGCGCCTTCTACTGGTGGGAGAGCGAGACCGTGGTTTCCAATCCGGAAAACTATATCGTATGCAGCCCGCTGATCGGACCGAACGGCGACCAGACCATCTGCGTTTCCAACAATCCGGAAGTCAGCACCGGCGAAGTGATCCTGTTCTCCAGCTGCAAGTATCCGGAAGTCCTGCTGGCTTATTTCGACCGGTATTACGATCCTGTCATTTCCGCCCAGATCAACTACGGCCCCATCGGCATCGTGTACGAGGAAGCGCGGGACGAGAAGGGCATGCTGGTGCAGAAAGCGCTGCCGGAAGGCGTGACCACCGACGAGCTGCGGCTGCAGAACGCGCCGCTGGGCATCATCTACCTCGGCGAATACGCCTGGAACAATGTAGTGCATATGGAACCCCGCGCCCAGCTGCGCCTGGAGCGGCTGCAGCAGTGCGCGAAGCCCTTCGTGCCGGAAAATGTGATTCCCTTCCCGAACCTGCAGTTCACCCTGGAAGAGCTGAACACCCTGAGCAACTATGAAACAAACCTGAACGACTATATCCGCACCAACCTGATCGCCTGGCTGATGAAGGGCGGCGTGAGCGACGATGCCTGGACCGCTTTCCAGAACGATCTGAACGGCAAAGTTAACCTCGCGGGCATCCAGAAGGTATACCAGGACGCCTATGACCGCTATGCTGCGAAATAAAAGAAGGAGGGGAAATCCATGAGTAACAGAATGAGGAAGATTCTTTCCCTGCTGCTGGCCGCGTGCCTGCTGAGCATCCCCGGACTGATTTCCGCGGAAGGCGCGGCCCCGACCCTGGACGGCGTACATGACCAGAGCGTGATGGCGGGAACGGAGTTTGACGCTCTTGCCGGCGTTACGGCAGCCGACGCCGCGGGCAGCGATCTGACCGACATGATCATGATCGACGCCACGCCCGCGCTGGATTTCAAAAACGGCAAAGCGACGCCTGAAAACCCCGGCGACTATGAATTGGTTTATTCCGTGACCGATAACAACGGCGTGACGACCGAGGATTACGCCACGCTGACGGTAACCAAGAAAACCAGCGAAGAGACAGTATACAAAACCTTCGATTTCAGCACCCAGACCGTGACCGACAACCGGGGATGGGAAGCGAAGATCGGCGGAGAAGCCGAAGCGACCGCTGAGCTGAAGGAAGGCTCCTACGTGATCGAGATCAGGAAGCCCGGCGCCGGCGACGGCGACATCCAGCTGGCCAAGGCCGGCTACGCGCTGAAAGCCGCGGACTACAAGATCAAAATCTGGGCGAAATCCACAAAGAAAACCTACGCCCACATCCTGGCCCGGAACGAACAGGCGGAAGGATGGGAAACCTTCGGCGGCGCGTTCAACGTTGAGATCGGACCGGAGATCGCTCCGCTGGAGCTGAACTTCACCGCTCCCGGAGAGGGCAGCGCGGAACTGCTGTTCAACCTGGGCAAGATCACACCGAATCCGGACAACGCGGAAGACACCACACCGGAAGACTTTACCGTTACCATCGACAAGATTGAACTGTATGAGATCTCCGGCGAGGAGACCCAGGTTCCGACCTATACCGCTGACTTTGCCGCGGGCGAAGGCCTGACGGCTGAAGCCGGAGACGGCGCGGCGGCAAGTGCGGCGTTCGCGGACGGCAAAGCGACCGTGACCATCGACAGCTATCCCGGCGAGGGCGGCGGCGTATGGAGCGTCAAGGCGAACATCCTGCTGGGTGACACGAAGATCGTCAAGGGACAGAAGTATTACTACAGCTTCAAACTGAACGCCGCGAACGGCCAGGGCGGCGAAGCGCTGGTGGAAAGCGCCGCCAGGGCCTGGGAATGCCGGGCGAACTTCAACGGCTTCAACGCCGGCGCCGGTGAAGAAGTGACCGTCTCTTCCATGTTCACCGCGGAAGCCGATGTGGACGATCCGGTGATCCGCCTGCAGATCGGCAACGCTCCGGAAGGCGCGGCGAACAACAGCATCGCGATCAGCGACGTCGTGTTCGGCAAGCTGGAGGGCGACAAGGAAACCCACAAGACGATCGACTCGTTCATGCCCTTCGGCCGGAACACCGCCAACGCGGAAAACCCCAGCTGCCCCTGGGAAACCTTCAACGGAACGGACGAGGACAACGAGCGCGGCGTCGGAACGATCTGGGCGGAAAACGGAAGCTTCTTCTACCGGATCGACAACGGCGGCACCGTCGACTGGCATGATAAGCTGATCTGCGGCTTTGGCGGCAATCCGCTGACGCTGGCTTCCGACAGCTACTACACCGTTGAGATCACCGCAAGGGCGACGAAGCCTGTATCCTGCGGCGTGTTCCTGAACCCGATGGGCGGCTGGGATCCGCGCTTCTCGGAAGGCATGGACCTGACGGAAGAATTCCAGACCTTCCGGTTCCAGACAACGGATACCTTCATCATGGACATGGACTTCGAGCTGCTGTTCCAGTTCGGTTCGGAAGCCCTGTCCAAGCTGGGCGAAGTTACGGTTGAATTCCAGAACGTGACCATCTATCAGATGCTCGTTCAGTAACCAATCAACGGACATCAGGGAGGATGGATCAGTCATCCTCCCTGACTTCCTTATCAGGAGGTTTTCATGAACAGGAAAAGACTGGCCCTTCTTACAGCGCTGCTTCTCTCGTGCGTGATGCTGCTGGCCGGGTGCGGGAACAATCAGAGCGCGCCCGCTCCGACCGCGGCGCAGGAACCCGCTCCGACCGCGGCACAGGAACCCGCTCCGACCGCGGCACAGGAACCCGCTCCGGCGGCAGCGCAGGAACAGAGCGGGGAACCGTTTGCCGACACGGCGGACGACAAGGATTTTTCCGCGCTGCTGACACCCGGAAGTCAGGAGGCTGCCTATGACTACAGAACCTTTTTCAGGCCCGCTGTTGACGGGATCAACCAGCCCTATGTGGGCGACACGATGCCGTACTATGAGGACGGGACCTATTATGTTTATTATCTGAAGGAGGGCGGAGACTCCTACAACCACTCCATTTATCTGGCGACCACGAAGGATTTTGTGTCCTATAAGGAATACGACGATCCCATTCTTGAAAGCAGCCGCAGCGGCGGACAGGACGGATGGATCGGAACCGGCTCCCTGGTCAGGGTAAAGGATACCTACTGGTTCTTCTATACGGGGCACGCGTCCTCCGAGTCGTATGAGTACATGGAAAAGATCATGGTCGCGAAGGGCAGCAGCCCGGAACACTTCGAAAAAGTGGAAGGCTGGGAGATCACGCCGCCGGCCGAGCTGGGACAGAAACGGGATTTCCGGGATCCTCAGGCGTACTACGACGCCGAGAAGGATGAAATCCTGATGACGGTCACCGCCTCCCAGGGAGGAACGGCCCGGATCCTCAAATACACCCTGAGCGGAGACCTGCAGAAGGTTACCTATGACGGAATTATCTTCACGAACACGGCGGAGAACTTCTGGAACCTGGAATGCAGCGATACCTTTAAAATCGGCGACAGGTACTACCTGACCTATTCTGCGCAGGACGATACGCTTTGGTTCGCGTCTTCCGACACACCCTACGGGCCTTACGGCGAAGCGAAGCGGCTGGACGGAAAACTGTTCTACGCCGCGAAGCACGCGGAAGGGCCGGACGGATCCTACATGATCGGCTGGGCCCGCAGAAGCGAATCTCCCTCGTCCACTTCAGAGGTCTCCGGCTGGGCCGGAAACCTGGCTGTGCAGCAGCTGAAGCAGAAAGAAAACGGAGATCTGGCGCTGGTTCCCGTGAAGATGGTGGAAGAGCAGTATTCAAAGCGGCGCCGGCTGGCTTTCGAAAACGATTCAATTCAGATCCGGGCGGGCGCCCGGTACAGCTATACCGATGCCTTCACCGCCTATGAAAGCTTTATGCTGAAAGGGAAACTGACCTATACCGGAAAGGGAAGCTTCGGACTGGCATTCGACTACAACGGGCAGGACGAAAAAACGAAGATCGTCTGCCTGAACCCCGCGGAACAAAAGCTGCAGCTGCTGTTCAACGAAGGCGGCACAGTGATCACCGAAACGGCGGCCGCGCTGGAAGCGGGAAAGGAATACAGCTTCACCTATATCCAGGAAGGATCGGCCGGCATCTTCTGGCTGGGAGAGGAAGCCTCCCTGACCGTCCGGCTGTACGGCGTCAGCGGGAAGGGAATCCGGCTGTTCGCGGAGAACAATACCATTGAGTTTTCCGAACTGAGAGAATATACGAGGTAAAGCTGCGATGAGAGAGACGGTCAATCACAGCCTGCTCTTTGCCAGGGCATACGAGCAGGCAGCAGGCGGAATCATCCCAAGGGAAAGCCGCCCGGCATTCCATCTGACACCCCTGACCGGCTGGATGAACGATCCGAACGGCTTTTCCTACTATCACGGCCAGTACCACCTGTTCTACCAGTACAACCCGTATGATACGGAATGGGACGCCATGCACTGGGGGCACGCGGTCAGCCACGACCTGCTCCACTGGACGTATCTGCCCGCCGCACTGGCGCCGGACGCCTGGTACGATTCCTTCGGATGCTTTTCGGGCAGCGCGGCGGAGCTGGCGGACGGAAGACAGCTTCTGATGTACACCGGCGTACGGCAGGTGGGCGGAGACAGCAAAAAGGAATACCAGACGCAGTGCGTTGCCGTCGGAAACGGAAAGGACTATCAGAAATACGAGATGAACCCGGTGCTGGACAGCAGCGCGCTTCCGGAAGGACTGAGCCCCTACGATTTCCGCGACCCGAAAATCTGGCGGTCGGAAGACGGAATGTTTCACTGCGTGATCGGCGCCAGGCGGAAGGACAAGCGGGGCGTACTGCTTCATTATGAAAGCCCGGACGGGTTCGACTGGCAGTACGCCGGCGTGCTGGCGGAAAATGACGGCCGCTTCGGCCTGATGTGGGAATGCCCGGACTTCTTCCCGCTGGACGGAAAGCATGTGCTCTTTGTCAGCCCGCAGGACATGCTGCCGGAGGGATTCGAATACCACAACGGCAACGGGACGGTCTGCCTGACAGGAACCTTTGACGGAAAGCGCTTTACGGAGGAACACAATCAGGCGATTGACTACGGCATCGATTTTTACGCGCCGCAGACGATCCTGACGCCGGACGGCAGAAGGGTCATGATCGGCTGGATGCAGAACTGGGATACCTGCAAGACGACCGGATACGAGGAACGGCCCTGGTTCGGGCAGATGAGCCTGCCGCGGGAGCTCTTCCTGAAGAACGGGCGGCTGTATCAGCAGCCGATCCGGGAGCTTTCGCTGTACCGGAGCCGGAAGACGGAGTACAGGGATGTGCTGCTGGACGGGGAGAAAACGCTGAAAGGAATTGACGGGCGGGTTGCCGAACTGGACATCCGCCTCCGCCCCGCGGACGCGGCCGATCCCTACACCAAGTTCACCATGAACTTCGCGCAGAACGGGAAATACTATTCCATGCTCAGCTACAGACCCTATGAATCCCTGCTGAAGATCGACCGGAAATTCTCGGGTTCCCGGAGAGCGTTTATCCACCAGCGCCGCTGCCAGGTCGCGGACCGGCAGGGGGAGATCCGCCTGCATGTGATCCTGGACCGTTTCAGCATGGAAGTATTCATCAACGAAGGAGAACAGGTCATGACCGCGACGATCCTGACAGACGCCGCCGCCAGAGGTATTTCCTTTGTTTCGGACGGGAAGCTTCTGATGGACATTACAAAATACAGCCTGTTTGATGAGGAATAATGAAATGAAGCAATATGACGTTGTCGCGCTGGGCGAGCTGCTGATTGATTTCGCACCGTATTCCACCAACGAGGGAGGCTATCCGATCCTGTCCGCCAACCCCGGCGGCGCGCCGGGCAATTTCCTGGCCGCGCTGTCGAAATACGGCTGCAGAACAGCCATGATCGGCAAGGTAGGGGACGACAGCTTCGGCAGGCTTCTGACAGACACCCTGCGGAAGGCCGGCATCGAAACAAAGGGAATCGTGAGCGACCCGGATGTGTTTACGACGCTGGCGTTTGTTTCCCTGGACGCGTCCGGCAACCGTGATTTCAGTTTCGCCCGGAAACCGGGAGCGGACACCTGCCTGACGCCGGAAGAAATCGACGGGGAGCTGCTTGAAAATGCGAAGGTTTTCCATTTCGGAACGCTTTCCCTGACGGACAGCCCGGCTGCCGACGCGACCCGCCGGGCGATCGAACTGGCAAAAAGCCGCGGACTGCTGATCAGCCTCGACCCGAATCTGCGCAAACCGCTCTGGAAACGGGAGGAGGACGCCAGGAACGCCATTGACTGGAGCCTCCGGCAGGCGGATATCGTGAAGATCAGCGACGAGGAGATCAGCTGGCTCTGGGGGATTTCTCCGGAGGAAGGCGCGGAAAAACTGCTGAAGGAATACAACGTTTCCCTGGTGTACGCAACACTGGGCCCGAAGGGCTGTTACGCCGCCACCGCGCAGCAGCGCGTGACCGTGGAAAGCCCTGCCGGGATCCGGGCGGTCGATACAACCGGGGCGGGGGATATTTTCGGCGGGAGCGCCATGAGCCGGCTGATCCGCAGCGGCAAAAAGCCTTCCGAACTGACGGAAGACGAGCTCCGGGAGATCGTCCGGTTCGCGTGCACCGCGGCAAGCCTTTCCACGCAGAAGCACGGCGGGATCACCAGCGTGCCGGATCCGGAAGAAATCGAAAAGGCACTCGGAAACTGACTGAAATGAAAACGGCTGCCCGCGCTCCGGCGCGGGCAGCCGTGTATTGTTTTACGGAAGATTTTATTCCGCGGTAAAAGTGCCGTCCTCGATGGCGGCGATCATATCGATCCTGCGCTGGTGGCGGCCGCCCTCAAACTCGGCGGTGAGCCAGTGACGGGCGATCATCTTGGCCAGCTCGGTGCCTACGACGCGGGCGCCCATGGTCAGGACGTTGCTGTTGTTGTGCCGTTTGCTCAGCTCGGCGCTGTAGACGTCGCTGCAGGTGCAGACCCGGATTCCCTTCACCTTTCCGGCGGCGATGCCGATGCCGATGCCGGTGCCGCAGATGAGAATCCCCCGGTCGCATTCGCCGTCGGCAATGGCTCTGGCGGCCTTGTAGCCCCAGACGGGGTAATCGTCGTCGCGGTTGGCGGCGTCATAGTTTCCGAAATCCTTCCATTCGAGCCCCATTTCGTCCAGCATTTTCGCAATTTCCGCTTTCAGGGCGACTCCGGTATGGTCACAGGCAAGGGCGATCATAAGTTTTATCTCCTCTCTTCATCAGGATTCTTCACTCCGTTCAGGATGACACCGGGTTCGGAATGATATTGCGCGCTCTAAAAAAACATGTGCATGTTCCGTTCTCCTATGTTATAATACGCCAATATTCGGGGAATTTCAAGGAGGCGGCCGAGATGCTTCACCATTGCGCACTGTGCCATATCGACCTGGACAAGGTCTCCGTCCGCCGCGGCGGGCAGGTGCTGCTGCAGGATGTTTCCATGCATATTCACTGCGGCCAGCTGACGGTGCTGATCGGCCAGAACGGCGCGGGCAAGACGACGCTGATCCGGGCGCTGCTCGGGCAGATTCCCCATACCGGCGTGATCCGGCACGTGGACAGCCACGGACTGAACATTCCGCACCTGCGGACGGGATACGTGCCCCAGGTGCTGCAGTTTGACCGGGAAATGCCGCTGACGGTGCAGGATTACCTGGCCGCGGCCGTCACGAAGCGGCCGGTCTGGACGGGCGTGAGCAAAAAGGTCCGGGAGAAGGTCCGCGGGATGCTGCGGGACGTGAACGCGGACGGCCTGGCGGATACGCCGCTGGGCAGATGCTCCGGCGGGGAACTGCAGCGGGTGTTGCTGGCGCTGGCGCTGGAACCGGCGCCGGACCTGCTGGTGCTGGACGAGCCGGTGAGCGGAATTGACCGGAACGGGATGCGGATGTTTCTGGAAACGCTGACGGATCTGCGGCGGACACGGCATATGGCGATCCTGCTAGTGAGTCACGATCTGCGGTTCGTGCGGGAATACGCGGATCACGTGGTGCTGCTTGAAAAATCGGTGCTGACCCAGGGAAGACCCGGGGAAGTATTCGCTTCCCCCGAGTTTTCCGCGGTTTTCGGCACAGGCGGGGAAGAGGAGGAGGATTCCTGATGGAAGGCATTTACGGCATCATGGAAGCGATCCTCCCTCTGGACGCGTTCCGGTTTGACTTTATGAAAAACGCGCTGCTGGCGGTGATCCTGCTGACCCCGCTGCTGGGCCTGCTGGGCACCATGGCGGTGAACCACCAGATGGCGTTCTTTTCCGACGCCCTGGGCCATTCGGCGCTGACCGGCATCGGGCTGGGCATCGTGCTGGGACTGCGGAACGACCTGGCGGCCATGCTGATTTTCGGGGTGATCTGGGCGATTCTGATCTGCCTGATCAAGCAGTCCGGCTCCGCCTCAACGGATACGATCATCTCCGTGTTTTCCTCCACTTCGGTGGCGGCGGGACTGCTGATTCTGGCGCGGGGCGGGCAGTTCGCGAAGTATTCCGCACTGCTGATCGGCGATATCCTGGCGGTGACGCCGCAGGACCTGCTGTATCTGCTGCTGGCGCTGGCCGGGACGGTGATCCTGTGGACGGTGCTGTACAACGCGCTGCTGATGACCAGCGTGGATCCCATGCTGGCACGGTCCAGGGGGATCCGTACGCGGCTGATCGAATGCGGATTCGTGGTGCTGGTGGCGGTGGCGGTGATGCTGTCCATCCGGTGGGTAGGCGTGATGCTGATCAACGCTCTGCTGATTCTGCCGGCGGCGGCGGGCAGGAATCTGGCCCGCACCTCCAGGCAGCACGCGGCCTGGTCCGTCGGGACCGCGCTGCTCTGCGGCATTGTCGGGCTGACGGCTTCCTATTATCTCGATACCAGCGCCGGAGCGACGATCGTGATCGCCGCGGCGGTCTGCTACGCGGTCAGCCTGGCGGTTCGGGGGATCCGGAAATGAAAAGGTACGGCAGAGAAGAAACGCGCCGGCTGATCCTGAAGGGCCTGCGGGACGGGCTTCCCATCGGGCTGGGATATTTCGCGGTGGCGTTTTCGCTGGGCATTACGGCCCGGGGCGCGGGACTCAGCCCGCTGCAGGGATGGACTGCAAGCATTCTGAACCACGCGTCCGCCGGGGAATACGCGCTGTACGCGCTGATCGGCGCGCATGCCGCCGCGTGGGAAATTGCCGCGGTGATTTTCGTGACCAATATGCGCTATCTGCTGATGAGCGCGGCGCTGAGCCAGAAAACGGATCCGGACGCGGGCTTTTTCCGCCGGCTGGGGACCGGATTCTGCATTACGGACGAGATTTTCGGCCTTGCGGTCGCCTGGCCCGGCCCTGTTTCCTGCGCCTATCTCTGGACGGCGTTTCTGCTGGCGGACTTCATGTGGGCCGGCGGAACACTGTGCGGAATCCTGGCCGGGAACGTGCTGCCCGGGAATGTGGTGACCGCGCTGAGCGTGGCGATCTACGGCATGTTCCTCGCGATCATTATTCCGCCGGCCAGGAAGAACGCGGTGGTGGCCGGGCTGGTGGCGGTATCCTTCCTCTGCAGCTTCGGGGCGGCGCGGCTGCTGCCGGACCTTTCGGAGGGCACCCGGACGGTGATCCTGACGGTGGCGCTTTCCGCCGCGGCGGCGGTGCTCTTTCCCCGGAAGGATGAGCCGGAAGAGGGGAGGGAAAAAGCATGACGCAGCAGGAAATCTGGATTGCCATCCTGATCGCGGCGGCGGTAAGCCTCGCGGTCCGGGCGCTGCCGCTGACGCTGATCCGGAAACAGATCCGGAGCCGCTTTATCCGCTCCTTCCTGTACTACGTTCCGTACGTGACGCTGGCGGTGATGACCCTGCCGGCGATGATCGACGCGGCGGCGCATCCCCTGGCGGGAATCGCGGCGCTGGCGGCCGGCGTCATCGCCGCGGCCGCGGGCGCCGGGCTTTTCCCGGTTGCCGTGATCACCTGCCTGACCGAATTTCTGGCCGGGCTGATCTGAAAAAACAAAACCGAAAAGCAGCAGGGACGGGAAGCCGCGCGGAAACGCGCGGCTTCCCGCCGTCAGGCGGCCGCGGCGCCGGAGCGGGGCTTTTCCTTTACAAGCCCGGAGGAAACGCGTATAATATATAAGTATTTTTGTGCCCTCACGGAGAGGACAGAAGGAGCGTCCATGGGCAAGATCATTGCGATTGCGAACCAGAAGGGCGGCGTCGGAAAGACGACGACGGCCGTGAACCTTTCCGCCGCGCTGGCGGAAGCCGGGAAAAAAGTGCTGATGGTGGATCTCGATCCGCAGGGAAATACAACCAGCGGCCTGGGCGGCCGCGTGAACGAACGGAATTCCGTCTACGACGCGATGATGGGGCGGACGGAGCTGAAGGAATGCCTGCAGAGGACGGAGATCAAGAAGCTGTACATGATCGGCGCGGACATCCGGCTGGCCGGGGCGGAAGTGGAACTGGTGGGCGTGAACAACCGTGAGTTTTACCTGAAGAAGCTGCTGGGCCCGGTGCGGGACAATTACGACTTCATCTTTGTGGACTGCCCGCCGAGCCTGAGCCTGCTGACGCTGAACGCGATGGCGGCGGCGGATACGGTGCTGGTGCCGATCCAGTGCGAGTACTACGCGCTGGAGGGCGTGACCAGCCTGATGAACACGATTCAGCGGGTGAAGAAAACCTTCAACCCGCATCTGGAAATCGAAGGGATCCTGCTGACGATGCTGGACGGGCGCACCAACCTGGGGATCCAGGTGGTGGACCAGGTGAAGAAGCATTTCAAAAAAGCGGTTTTCGCCACGATGATTCCGCGGAACGTGCGCCTGGGCGAGGCGCCCAGCCACGGGCAGCCCATCTGCCTGTACGACCCGAAGAGCACCGGGGCGGCGGCGTACCAGGCGCTGGCGAAGGAAGTCCTGGCCCGCAACAAGGGAAAGAAGTAACAAAGATTGGAGAGCCGACAACATGCCGAAGAAGATACACGGGCTCGGGCGGGGGCTGGACTCCCTGTTTCCCGAAATGGAGGAAACGGGTTCCGGAATACAGGAAATCTCCGCAGGCGAGCTGGATCCGAATCCGGATCAGCCCCGCCGGACTTTTGAGGACGAGAGCATCGCCCAGCTTTCCGAAAGCATCCGGAACCAGGGCATCCTGCAGCCGCTGCTGGTGGTGCCGACGGCCGGCGGAAGGTACCGGATCATCGCCGGGGAACGGCGTTTCCGCGCCGCACGGATGGCCGGGATGGAGACGCTGCCGTGCATCGTCAAGGATATCGATGTGATCAGCCAGATGGAGATCGCCCTGATCGAGAACCTTCAGCGGGAGGACCTGAACCCGATGGAAGCCGCGAAGGGCATCCAGGCGCTGATGAAGCAGTGCGGATACACACAGGAAAAGGTCAGCGCGCGGCTGGGCAAGAGCCGGCCCGCGGTGGCGAACCTGCTGCGCATGCTGACGCTGCCGGACGAAATCACGGAGATGGTGCGCGACGGCCTGCTCACCGCGGGGCACGCGCGGGTGCTGGCAGGGCTGGGAAGCCGGGAGGAGCAGATCCGCCTGGGGAAAGCGGCCGCGGAGCAGGGCATGAGCGTGCGCGAACTGGAACGGCTGGCCGCCGCGTCCAAGACAAGGGAAGCAAAGCCTGCCCGGCCGCGGAAGCGCGCCGAGCTGCCGGCGGAGCTGAACGAACTGCAGGACAAGATCCGGGTGAAGACCGGGCTGAAGAGCGTGCTGACGGGCAGCGTTTCAAAGGGAAAGATCGTGCTGCAGTACAGTTCGCGGGACGAGCTGGAGCGGTTTAACGAAGTGCTGGACCTGATCAGTGAATGACGGCCGGCAGCCGGCGGATGACGGTCCGGTCAGAAGTGGTGAAGGGAGAGGGAACGCATGGCGAAGAATGAACTGCCGAAGATGCCGTACTGGGACGGCCCGCTTTCCCATCCCTTTTACAGCAAGGTGGTCAAGCGGGCGCTGGACCTGCTGCTGGCGCTGATCCTGCTGATTCCGGGACTGCTGATCATGATTCCGCTGGCGGTATGGGTGAAGCTGGATTCGGAAGGGCCCGTGCTGTACCGGGCGGTGCGGGGCGGATACCACAACCAGCCGTTCCGGATCTGCAAATTCAGAAGCATGGTGGTGGACGCCGACAAGACCGGCGGATGCACCGCGAAGAACGACGCCCGGGTGACCCGGGCCGGGCGGATCATGCGCCGGCTGAAGCTGGACGAGCTGCCCCAGCTGTTCAACATCCTGAAGGGGGATATGAGCTTTGTAGGCCCGCGGCCGGAACTGCTGCTGTACACGGAACGGTATACGGAAGAGCAGCAGTGCATTCTGTGGGTGCGGCCCGGCGTGACAGACCGCAGCAGCATCGTATACATCTCCCAGGATGAGATCGTCGGGGAGGAAGACCCCGTGGCCAATTTTGAGCGGCTGATCCTGCCGGAAAAGAACCGTCTCCGGGTGGAATACGCGAAGAGCCAGAGCTTCGGGCTGGACTGCCGGCTGCTGCTGGAAACCGTCAAAGGCGTTTTCGGCAAGGCGGAAGCGATGGCGCGGGAAAACAACGGCAGGAGCTCAGGGAAATAAACGATTGGAGTCGCGTATGGAGAACTACGAAGCGCTGGTGCACAGAGGATTCGCAAATGGGAAGCCGGACACGGAAAACGCGGAAGTGCTGGCCTGGCTGATCCGCCGGAACGGACTGGAAATGTCCAGGATCAGCAGGGGGAGCCATATCGGCAGCGTGTTCAGCGTGGCGGAAATTATCGCGGTGCTGTACACGGGGATTCTGCATGTGGATCCCCGGAATCCGAAGATGCCGGATCGGGACCGGCTGATCCTCAGCAAGGGGCACGCCGGCAGCGCGGTGTACGCGGCGCTGGCGGAACGGGGTTTCTTCCCGGTGGAGGAGCTGAAAAACCACTACGGAAACGGCTCCGTACTCAGCGGCCACGTGACCCACAAGGGCGTTCCCGGGGTGGAGGTTTCCACCGGATCCCTGGGGCACGGCCTGAGCATCGGCGCGGGAATGGCGCTGGGCGCCCGGATGAACGGGGAAAGCTGGCGCACCTGGGTCGTGCTGGGCGACGGGGAATGCGACGAGGGCTCCGTGTGGGAGGCGGCGCTGCAGGCGGCGCAGTTCGGGCTGGACCGGCTGTGCGCGGTAGTGGATTACAACCATATGCAGAGCCTTTTCACGGTGGAGAAGACGCTCCGGCTGGAGCCCTTTGAAGCCAAGTGGAGAGATTTCGGATGGAACGCCGAGAGCGTGGACGGACACGACACAAAGGCGCTGCGCGCGGCCTTCGCGCGGGCGCAGGAAAACGCGGGCAGCGGAAAGCCCAGCGTCGTGCTGGCGCATACGGTGAAGGGAAAGGGCGTTTCCTTCATGGAAAACAACATCCTGTGGCATTACCGCACGCCGCAGGGGGAAGAGTATGAAGCGGCCCTGAAGGAACTGGAGGCACAGAGACCGTGAGAGACGCGTTTGTACGGGCCCTGGTCGGAGAAATGGCGAAAGACGAACGGATCGTCCTGATCACGGGCGATCTGGGCTTCGGCGTGCTGCAGCCGGTCTGGGACCGTTTTCCGGACCGGATTATCAACGCCGGCATCGCGGAGCAGGGCATGGTCGGAATGGCGGCGGGCCTGGCAGCCACGGGGAAGATCGTGCTGGTGTATTCCATCGGCAATTTTCCGACGCTGCGGCCGCTGGAGCAGATCCGGAACGACTGCGCCTATCCCGGGGCGAACGTCAAGATCGTCTGCGTGGGCGGCGGATTTGTCTACGGAAGCCTGGGCATGAGCCATCACGCGACGGAGGACATGGCGGTAATGCGGGCGCTGCCCGGCGTATCCTGCTTCGCGCCCGGGGATCCGGCGGAGGCGGAGGCCGCGACGAGGGCGGTGATCCGCACGGAAGGGACGTGCTATCTCCGGCTGGGGCGGGGAAACGAGCCGAAGGTCCATGAAGGGCCTGTGACAGACTGGTATCCGCCGGCGCCGCTGACGATCCGGAAAGGGACGGATATCGCGCTGCTGAGCAGCGGCGGCATCCTGACGCAGACGGCGGAGGCCGCCCGGATTCTGGAAAAGCGCGGCATCAGCGCGGAGGTGGTCAGCTTCCCCTGCTTCAAGCCCATGGATAAGGACGCGGTGCGGCGGCTGACGGAACGGTTCAAAATCCTGGTGACAGCGGAGGAACACAACGTGACCGGCGGGTTCGGCAGCGCGGTATGCGAAATCACCGCGGAGCTGGGCAACGGATGCCGGATCTTCCGGGTCGGCCTGAAGGACCGCTACACCGCTGTCGTGGGGAACCAGCAGTATCTGCGGGAAGTATACGGAATGGACGCGGAATCCATCGCGGACAGGGCGGAGGCGCTGATCGGTGAAAAAAGAACTGACGCTTGAGGAAATCCACAGCGAGCTGCTGTGCCAGCTGCGGGACATTACCGCTGTATGCGACAGGAACGGGATTGAGTACAACCTGATGTGCGGAACGCTCCTGGGCTGCATCCGCCACAAGGGATTCATTCCCTGGGACGACGACGTGGACCTGCTGATGACGCGGGACGAGTTTACGAAGTTCCGGGCGATCTATCCCGCCGAGTGCGACCGGCGGTTTGAGCTGACGTATCTGGATACCTGGACGCCCCGGGTGATGAACCGGGATCCGGAGAAAGCGGCGGCATTTACGGACTTCTTTATCCTGGACGCGCTGCCTCCGGAAGGGATCCGGCGGAAGGCGCACCTGCTGCACCTGCATCTGCTGCAGGGAATGATGAAAAAGAACGTGGATTATACCCGCTTCGGACTGAAAAACAGGATCCTGCTCCGGGCGACCCACCTGATGGGCCTTCCCTTCAGCTACGCGTGGAAGGCGAAGCGGTACGAAAAGGTTTCCACCCGGTACCGGAAAGGGAACGACCTGCACATGTCCAACGGCGCTTTCGAACTGATGACCCACGTATGGCATCCGGACCAGTTCGCCGAAAAGATCCGCATGCCGTTTGAGGACGTGGAGTGCCTGATTCCGAAGAAATATGAGGAAGTGCTGACGATCCTGTTCGGACCGGATTACATGACGCCGCCGCCGGTGGAGGAGCGGGTCGCGAAGCACCTGGATATTTAGCGGCCGATGAAGATGAAACATCTGAAGTTCAGAGTTTTTTGAAGGGAGGAGAAAACGCATGGAAATGTATTTCTGCTCCCTTTATTCAGGGTCCAGCGGGAACGCCCTGTTCTGCCAGTACGGGGACACCCGGCTGCTGATCGACGCCGGAAAGACGGGGAAAAACCTGGAGGAAGCTCTCGGGAAGATCGGCGTTCCGCCGGAAACGCTCAGCGGCATCCTGATCACCCACGAACATTCGGACCATATCCTCGGCGCCGGCGTGATGGCCCGGCGGTTTCACCTGCCGCTGTACGCGACGCAGGAAACCTGGCGGGCCATGGCCGGAAAAACCGGCAGGATTCCGGGGGAGCTGATCCGGACGGTACAGAGCGGGAAGGATTTCTGGCTGGGCGAAATCGGCGTGGAACCCTTTTCCATTCCGCACGACGCGGCGGATCCCGTTGGATACAGGCTGTGGGGCGGAAACATCAGCATCTCCACGGCGACGGACCTGGGCGAGTTTACCGATGACGTTTATGACCATATCGCGGGCAGCACGATGGTGCTGCTGGAGAGCAACCACGATCCGGACATGCTGCGGGCAAACCCGCACTACAACGCGCAGCTGAAGGCCCGGATCCTGGGAGACCACGGGCACCTGAGCAACGAGGCGTGCGCCGGGGCGCTGCTCCGCCTGATTTCGGGCGGAACAAGGCATCTGCTTCTCGGCCATCTGAGCGGAGAGAACAACACGCCCGCGCTGGCGCGGCGCGTTTCGGAAACCGCCATGCTCCGGGAAGGAATCAGCCCGGGGCAGGACGTACTGCTGTCGGTGGCGCTGCGGGACGAGACCGGCGATATTTATATGCTGAAAGAGACGGAATAAGCCCATGATTCTACTTGCGCTGCAGGATATCCGGAAAAGTTTCGGCACCCACGAGGTGCTGAAGCGTGTTTCGTTTACCCTGCAGGAGCGGGAACGCATGGGACTGGTCGGGGTGAACGGAAGCGGGAAAAGCACGCTGATGAAAATCATCGCCGGGGAGGAAACCGCGGACGAAGGCAGCGTGAACCTGCAGAAGGGCCTGCGGATCGGATACCTGGCCCAGCAGGGAGAACTGAGCGGGCAGGAAACCGTTCAGGAAGTGGTGGAGCGCGTGTTTGACCCGCTGGTGCGGATGGAAGAGGAGATGCGCTCCCTGGAAAACGAGATGGCGCTGCACGGCAGCGACGAGGCGGCGCTGAAACGCCTGGGAAGCAGGTACGACGCGCTGACCCGGGAGTTTGAACGGCAGAACGGCTACGGGTGGCGTTCCCGCGTCACGGGGGTGCTGAAGGGGCTGAAGCTCTGGGACACGCGGGAGATGGAAACCTCCCGGCTGAGCGGCGGGGAGCGGACACGGCTGTGCCTGGGGCGGATGCTGCTTTCCGAGCCGGACCTGCTGCTGCTGGACGAACCGACCAACCACCTGGACCTGAAAAGCATCGCCTGGCTGGAGAATTTCCTGAACGACTACAAAGGCGCGGTGCTGGTGATCAGCCACGACCGCTATTTCCTGGATCATGTGTGCGGAAGGATGGCGGAGCTGATTCTCGGCACGGTGGAAACCTATACGGGGAACTACACGGAATACGTGGCGAAACGGGCGGAGGTCTACGAGGTCCGGATGAAGGCCTGGGAACTGCAGCAGCAGGAGATCGCCCGGCAGGAGGCCGTGATCGCCATGTACAGGCGGTTTAACCGGGAAAAGAGCCTGCGGCTGGCCAGGAGCCGGGAAAAACGGCTGGAGAAGATCGAACGGCTGGAAAAGCCCCAGGAGGAAGGTACGGTCCGCTTCCGGTTCGACACCCGCCGGCAGACGGGGGAGGACGTGCTGCAGGCCGAAGGACTGGAAAAAGCCTTCGGGCAGCGGATCCTGTTCCGGGACGTGAAGATGCACCTGCGGGCCGGCGACCGGGTTGCCCTGATCGGGGACAACGGAACGGGCAAGACCACGCTGCTGCGCTGCCTGACCGGGGAGGAAAAACCGGACGGCGGACGGATCCGCTGGGGCACGGGCGTGGACATCGGCTATTACGACCAGCACCAGGCGGGGCTGCATGAGAACAAGACCGTGCTGGACGAGGTGTGGGACCGGTTTCCGCGGATGGAGCAGTACGAGGTGCGGGGCGCCCTGGGGCTGTTCCTGTTTACCGGGGACGACGTGTTCGCGCCGGTGAGTACGCTGAGCGGCGGCGAGAAGGGCCGGGTTGCCCTGACGGAGCTGATGCTGCGGAAGGACAACGTGCTGCTGCTGGACGAGCCGACCAACCATCTGGACATGGACAGCCGGGAAGTGCTGGAGGATGCGCTGGAGGATTATCCGGGCACCATCCTGGCAGTGAGCCACGACCGGTATTTCATCAACCGGTTCGCGGAGAAGGTGTTCGTGCTGGAAGAGGGCGGCATCCGGGAATACCTGGGCAACTACGACAGCTATTTTGAAAAGGTCAGCCGGGACGCGGAACCGGACGCGGAGACGGCCGGCATGACCCGGACGGCGCTGGACAGGGAAAAGAGGCGCAGCCGGGAAGAGACGCAGCGACTGAAGGAAAAGAAGGAGCAGCTGAAGCGGGCGGAGGAGGCCATCGCGAAAGCCGAGCGGGAAGCCGCGGAGCTGGAAGCGGTCCTGGCGGATCCGGAAACGTACAGGGATCCGGCGGCCGCCGCGGAAAAGACAAAGCAGTACAACCGGCTGAAGGAAACGATTGACGCGCTGTACGCGGAATGGGAGACAATCAGCGAGTAACGGCCTGTGACAGCCGGTTCACCGTATATTGTGGCCGGCCTGTCGGAAATGACCGTATTTTGTGCCTGAAAGGGCACTTTTTTATTTGCCCCGGATAGACACGCAAGATACCGTGTAATATTGATCCCGGCAAAGAGCGTTGAAAACAAAGGGTTTGCGGAGAAACGGAGGAGGGGAAAAAAGAGTCAAAACCGGAAAAACGGCGCTTTTCGGGAGGAGGGGGACACGCCAGACGACGTGTAGCATAAAACGGCGGGAAATGCTTGTAAAATCCGGCCGGGAAAGAGGAACGAAAGCAGAAAAACCGCTGAAAAAATTTGAAAAACAGCGGAAAAACCCCTTGCAATGGAAAAAAGATTCATGTATAATTCCAATGTTGTCTGTTCAGGGATGAAGTGGTAAGTTGCCGTCCGGCCAGACGGGTAATTATCATGGACCAGCCCGACAATCGGGCGACGGACTCGAGAGCGCCGAAGGGATCTGCACCTGCAGTGGGTCTCCGGGAGCGCAGCAGAGAACGAAATTGAGGAGGTTAACAGGAATGGCCAACCAGAAAATCCGTATCAAGCTGAAGAGCTACGAGCACAAACTGATCGATCAGAGCGCAGAGCGGATCGTCGAAACAGCGAAGCGTACCGGTGCCCGTGTCTCCGGCCCCATCCCGCTCCCCACGGAAAGGGAGATCGTCACCATTCTTCGCGCTGTGCACAAGTACAAGGACAGCCGCGAACAGTTCGAACGCCGCACCCATAAGCGGCTGATCGACATCAACAACCC
>ONJM01000019.1 GCA_900318145.1 uncultured Eubacteriales bacterium | reverse complement strand
CTGTATCGTTTTCAAGGTTCGCTTCGCTCTTCCGCGGTCCCCCGCAGGCGAGCTTGACTAATATACCAAACCCTCCCCCCTTTGTCAAGCTTTTTTTTGCGGAATTTTTTGACGAAAAATGCCCGAATGTTCGTGTTTTTCATGGCTTCCGACGTTCTCCCAACATGTAGCGCTGCATACCATTTCATATGCTCTATATTTAGTGGACTTTTCCACCGGCCTCTGCTACAATCATGCGTAAAGAAATTTTGAAAACGCAAAAAAAGGAGACGGAACATGCAGAAAAACGAAATCTTCCGGCTCACTGCGGAAAAACTGGGCGCGGATATGGAAGGCATCTGCCGCCTGAACGGCGTACCTGTTTTCGTTCCGGGCATGCTTCCCGGGGAGGAAGCGGACGTCCGCATCGTGAAAACGGAAAAGCGCTACGCTTTCGGTCGGATGGAAGCACCGCCGGCTGTTCCGTCTCCCGAACGCCGTGATCCGGGCTGTCCCGTATATCCCCGCTGCGGCGGATGTACCTGCCGCCATATGAACTATGCAGCCACGCTTGAGGGAAAACGCCTGCAGGTACAGGACTGTTTTGAGCGCATCGGGGGAATCCGGCTGGAAATCCCGCCGGTGCTGGGAATGGAAAATCCTCTGTCCTACCGGAACAAAACCTCCCTGCCATGCGGCGGATCCACCACCGATCCGGTCCTGGGGTTCTACGCGCCGCGCTCCCACGCTGTTATTCCGGCGGCGCAATGCCCCAACGCCATGCCCCCCGCCGGGGAAATCGCGCGCTGTTTCCTGAACTGGATGAAATCCTTCCGGATGGAACCGTACCGGGAAGACACTCATACAGGGCTGATCCGCCATCTGGTGATCCGCGTGAACCGGGAAGGAAAGAGTATGGTTACCGTGGCCGCCAACGGCAGCCGCCTTCCCCACGCGGAAGAGCTGGCGTCCGCGCTGAAGCGTCTGGGCACTGAGAGCCTGTGGCTGAATGAAAACAAGGAACGAACCAATGTGATTCTTTCCGGATACTTTCATCTTATATATGGAAGGGAAACACTTCCGGACACTCTCTGCGGACTCCGGTTTGAGCTTTCTCCCGCTTCCTTTTTTCAGGTAAATCCCGCGCAGACAGAGAAGCTTTACGATACCGCCCTGCAGTTCGCGAACCTGCAGTCCCACGAAACGGTATGCGATGTTTACTGCGGCGCCGGAACCATCACCCTGGCCGCGGCGCGACACTGTGCCTCCGCTGCCGGTATTGAAATCGTCCCGGCGGCCGTGGAAAACGCCCGCAGAAACGCGGAACGCAACGGTATCCGCAATACGGTTTTCCATGCCGGTCCCGCGGAAATCCTCCTGCCCCGGCTGGTCCGGGACGGTCTCCGGTGCGACGCGGTGTTCGTGGATCCGCCGCGGAAAGGGCTGGAGCCCGCCGTTATCCGCGCCGTCGCGGAAGCCAATCCTTCCCGGGTCGTGTATGTATCCTGCAATCCGGCCACGCTGGCCCGGGACGCGGCACTGTTCCTGGAGGCAGGCTACCGGACCGTCCGGGCGCAGCCGGTGGATATGTTCTGCTGGACTTCCGGTATCGAGACGGTGGCGCTGCTTGAACCGGCGGGAAAAGAATAACCTCGGAATCCGCCGGCTTGTTTTCTTCCGGCCCGGCTTCTGATAGAATAAACGAAGAACCTGACTGACAACCGGAGGTACCTTTATGAAAGAACTGTGGGAGCTTTACTGGACGTATCTGAAGATCGGGTGCGTCAATTTCGGCGGCGGATACGCCATGCTGCCCCTGCTGGAACGGGAGCTGGCGGACAAGCGGGGCTGGACCACGCTGGAGGAGCTGCGGGATTATTTCTCCGTCGGTCAGTGCACCCCCGGCGTCATCGCCCTGAACGTATCCACATTCATCGGGCAGAAACGCAAAGGCGTCGCCGGCGCCTTCACCGCGGCAGCAGGATTTCTTACCGGGCCGATCATTATTATTCTGATCATTGCCGCCTTCCTGCGGAACTTTGCCGAACTGGAAGTGGTGCAGCACGCTTTCGCCGGTATCCGGGTCTGCGTCTGCGTCCTCATCCTGCAGGCGGTGCTTCGGCTGTGGAAAACCTCGGTTGTGGATCCTTTCACCCTGGTTCTGTATCTTGTAATCTTTTCACTGAGCGCTTTCTCCGGCCTGCTGCCGGTGAAAATTCCCGCCGCGGTGCTGGTCATTCTGGCCGGCGTCACGGGTCTGACCGTCTCCATTCTGAAAAACCGCAAGAACGGCAAAGGAAAGGAGGGGAAGAAAGCATGATCCTGCTGCGCCTTTTTGCCGAGTTTGCCAAAACCGGCCTGTTCTCCGTCGGCGGCGGCCTGGCCACCCTGCCCTTCCTCTATGAAATGTCCACCAACACCGGCTGGTTCTCCCACGCCGACGTCGCGGACATGATCGCCATCAGCGAATCCACTCCCGGCGCCATCGGCATCAATATGTCCACCTACGCCGGATTCAAAACCGCGGGGATTCCCGGCGGCATTCTGGCCACCTTCGGCCTTGCCCTTCCCTCCATTATCATCATTCTGATCATCGCGAAATTCCTGGAGAAGTTCCGCACCAACAGGCTGGTGGAAGGCGCCTTCTACGGCCTGCGCCCCGCCTCCATCGCCATGATCACCGTCGCCGGCCTGAACGTGGCCAAAGTATCCCTGATCAATCTCGCCGCCTGGGAAGCTTCCCATCATATCGGAGACCTGTTTGTCTGGAAGGCCCTCGCCCTGGGCGTCGTGCTTTTCATCGCGCAAAAAAAGCTGAAATGGCATCCGGTGATCTTTATTGCCATTTCAGCCGTTGTCGGTATCGTATTCAAATTCTGAATTACACGTCCCCGCCTTCTCCGCCGTCTTCCGCAGGTTCTTCCTTCTCCGGAATATTTTCGAAGAAATCGTTATGCGCTTTGTCCTTTCCCACGGTGGTGCGGTACAGGCCGAAAATCTGTGAATCGTAGGGCCCGTCGATATATACCTGATATTTTCCGGTGGCTGTCTGGGATTTGTGGCACTGCCAGGCGGCATCCGCGGCCTCGAAGGCGGATTTTCCACCGAAGGCTTCCAGCTTCATATTCTCCCAGTCAAACCGGACCTGGTCCTTTTCTTCTCCGTAAAGATGGATATAGCACTTCGGCACGTCCCAGGTGCCGTACGCCCTGGAGGATTCCCGGTGCGCTTTCGCATCCGGCGCTTTTTTCAGGGCATTGATCACGATATCCGCGCAGACCTTGTGCACGCCGTGACCGTATTCCCCGTGGATGTCATGGGTCACCACCACCTCCGGCTTGTAATGCCGGAACACTTCGATCATATAGTTGCGGACCTTGCTCTTGCCGATCTTTTTGTACGCCGTCTCCATACTCATGGTATACCGGTCATAGAATCTTCCGATCAGCGGATACGTCCGCAGCCCCGCGGTCCACAGGCCGTCCAGCAGCTCCGTCCGGCGGGTGATCGTGCTCTCCGTAATATAGCACACCACGACGTTCTTCCCCAGCTCCGCACCGTAATAGGGAATCACCGCGCCGAAGAAAATATACTCATCATCCGGATGCCCCGCCACCACCAGCAGATCCGCCTTTTCCGGCGTAGGCTCCCACACCTGCACGGAAGCAGGACGCTCTCCGGCGGAATAAACCTCCAGCTCGTTGATGCTCATCCTTCGCTTGATCTTGCTTTTTCCGATGATCCGGAACTTCGTTACGTTATCCAGCGGCGTCCAGGTCGTCAGGTAATCCGTTCCGTCTTCCCAGACGGAAACCCATTCGCCGTCCTGCTCCACTTCAACGCCCCATACGGGAAACTTCACCGCCCATTTGACCTGCACCCCGGAGCAGGTTTCCCCTTCCGGCAGCGTAACCTCCAGCCATACCGTCTGATCCTTGGCGGACTCCCAGAAATAGCTGTAGTCGCCGTTATACAGATCCCCCTCGTTCAGGGCGGAGTTCTTTGTCCATTTATAGGTACACCCGGACGCGATGTTCCTGGCCTCTTCCGCCGCCGCGGATACCGTCAGCGCCGCCAGTGCCAGCAGGCAGATCAGCAGTATTCCCGGAAACCTTTTTTTCATCGGACATCGCTCCTCTCCGCCGTTAATCTTACATATCTTTCCATCCCGTGTCAAACGGTCCGCCGGTTTTTATTGTGCATCCGCCGCGCCTGTGGTAGGATGAAAACGGTAATTACGCTGCAACTGAAGGAGGAATCCGCCCATGTCCTTTGAACGCGTCGGCATCCGTCCCGCCCGCATCCTGCTGCCAGCACCCACGGTTCCGTGTGAAACCTGGGCCTGCATTGCCTGTGACCAGTACACTTCCGAGCCCGAATACTGGGAAAAGGCCTTCGCTGCCGCGGGGGACGCCCCTTCCGCCCTCCGGCTGATCCTGCCGGAAGTATACCTGAAAAACAGCGGAGAAAGGATCCCCGCAATCCATGCTGCCATGGCCCGGTATCTGCGGGAAGGCCTGCTGGCGCCGGCCGTGGATCCCGGCTTTATCCTCTGCGAACGCACCGTCCCCTCCGGCACCCGGCTGGGTCTGGTATGCGCGGTGGACCTGGAGCAGTATTCCTTTGAAAAAGGTTCCCTGCCGCTCGTGCGGCCGACGGAGCAGACCATCGCTTCCCGGCTGCCTCCCCGGCTTGTGATCCGCCGCGGCGCTCCGGTGGAGCTGACGCATATCATGATTCTGATCGACGATCCGGAACGCACCGTGCTCGAACCGCTGCAGGCGAAGAAGGATTCCCTGCGGAAGCTGTACGATTTCGACCTCATGATGAACGGCGGGCACCTGAAGGGCTGGGCCGTGGACGGAGCGGAAGAGCTCGCGCAGACGGACGCCGCCCTGAACCAGCTGCTGGATTCCCTGGGAGCGGATCCGCTGCTGCTGGCGGTAGGCGACGGAAACCATTCCCTGGCCACCGCCAAAGCGTACTGGAACGAACTGAAGGAAGGACTCAGCGAAGAGGAGCGGGAAAACCACCCTGCCCGGTTCGCGCTGTGCGAAATCGTAAATATCCACGATGACGCCCTGCTTTTTGAGCCGATTCACCGGGTGGTCACCGGTACGGATCCGGAAGCGCTGCTTGCGGACTGGCAGGCCTATGCCGCGGCCCGGGGCATGACGCTGGACGCCCGGAACGGGCACCGGTTTATCCTGGTCTCCGCACAGGGGGACCGGGAAATTACCGTCGGCCGCCCCGAGGGCGCTATTCCCTGCGAAACGATCCAGAAATACCTGGACGATTTCCTGTCCCGGCATCCGGAAGCGGAAATCGATTATATCCATGGGGAGCAGTCCCTGCGGGCGCTGGCTTCCGCGCCCGGAGCAGCCGGCTTCCTCCTGCCGGAGATTGACAAGGGAAGCTTCTTCCGGGACGTGAAAAAACTCGGCGTGCTGCCGAGAAAGACTTTTTCGATGGGGGAAGCGGATGAAAAACGATTCTACATGGAAGTGAAGGAAATTTAAACAACCGGGTTTCGGCAGTGCCGAAACCCGGTTTTGTTATTGCAGCTCGAAGGTGACCTGTACGCAGCGGGACAGAAAACCGATCTCACTGATGGGTACGGTTTCCGCTTCATACTGCCGGTCATAGGACTGGAGCAAGACATTCCGGTCATCCAGTATCTTGATTTTCCGCAGATACCGGTGTTCCTTATAGTTCAGGAGCATCACCGCCCCGTCCACCGGGCTTTGCGCAGGCACCGTCAGCACAATATCCCCCCGGTGAATCCGAAAGCCGCGCATACTGTCGTCCGGCGCCAGGTAAAAGAACACCTTGTCCGGATTCGCGCCTTCGATGCGCCCGTTCTCCAGGGGCACCAGCTTATAGGAAACCGGCTTCATCACGGCGTTCATCACCGGCACCCGCCGCAACACGGCCTGCAGGGCATCCAGCCAGACGCTGCCGGCCACCGCTTCCTCCTGGGAAGACGCAACAACCTCCGCCTCTTTCCGCTCCGGCTTCTTCGCCGCCGCGGCCATCCGGGGCTGCACCTGCACCAGATCCACCGTCGAGGCGATATCGTCCAGCGTAAACTCCGCCTCATTCTGCTGTTTCAGGCCGATAGCCTTCAGAATCCGCCTGGCCTGGTCATCCGCAATAATCCTGGTTCCGGCCTCCACCGCCTGCAGGTATCCCTCGCTGACGCCGGTTTTCTTCGCTACCTGCTTCAGGCTCAGCTTCTGCCGGATCCGCTCCGTGCGGATCAGGTCTCCCAGTCTGCTCATTCCTTCATCTCTCCTGTCGGGATTCAAGTGCATTCAGTATATCCGCCGCCCGGGCAAAAAGCAAGGATTGCCCGGGCGGCAAAAAAAAGAAGGGCTGCGCTCAGCCCTTCAGTCCCTGCTCCTGACGCTCCATGTTTTCCACGACAATGTCGTAAATCTCGCCCAGGCTCGCGCAGTATTCCAGCACCTGCCAGGGCTCATTGGTGTGGAAATGAATCTTGATCAGTTCATCATCCCCGACGGCCAGCAGGCAGTCGCCCTTGAAATGCTCCGTAATATAATCGTTGATGACATCCTCGTCCAGGTCGTGCCCTTCGATCAGCAGCTGCGTATCGAACTTGAATTCCAGCATCCTCTCTCGCTCCTCTCGTCTCTTGGGAACCGGGGTTATTTTATCATGTACGCAGTAAAAGTCAATTATTTCGCTTCCGCCCAGTTTTTACCCCGGTGTACCTCCGCCACCAGGGGAACGCGCAGCTCCGCCGCGCCTTCCATCGCTTCCCGCAGGATTTCCGCCGCGCGGTCCGCTTCCTCCGGCGGGCATTCCAGCAGCAGCTCGTCATGCACCTGCAGAATCAGGCGGCTCCGCATGCCCGCCTCCCGCAGGGCCCGGTCCGTCCGCACCATGGCCAGCTTGATGATATCCGCCGCGGTGCCCTGCACCGGTGTATTCATGGCCGCGCGCTTCCCGAATTCCCGGATGGGCGCCTTCGGGCTCTGCAGCTCCGGCAGGTACCGCCGCCGGCCCATCATCGTCCGGGCATACCCAAGCCGGACGCCTTCGGAGGCGCTTTCATCCATGAACCGCTTTACGCCGGGATACTTTTCAAAATACCTGGCAATGAAATCCCCGGCTTCCCGGCGGCTCACCCCCGTATTCCGGCTCAGACCGAATCCGCTGATGCCGTAGATCAGGCCGAAATTCACCGCCTTGGCCCGGCTGCGCAGTTCCGGCGTCACAAACTCCTGCGGCACGTCGAAGATTTCCGCCGCGGTGCGCGCGTGGATATCCTCCCCTTTCCGGAAAGCATCCAGCATCGCGGGATCCCCGCTGAAATGCGCCATCAGCCGCAGTTCGATCTGGCTGTAGTCCGCGTCCAGCAGAATCCAGCCCTCCCGGGGCAGGAACGCCTGCCGGATTTCCCGGCCCTCCTCCGTCCGCACGGGAATATTCTGCAGGTTCGGCTCTGAGGAAGAGATTCGTCCCGTCGCTGTAGCTGTCTGGTCAAAGGTGGAATGCACCCGGCCCTCCCGATCCACCAGGGGCAGGAGCCCTTCCACATACGTCCCGTTCAGTTTTGCCAGCTGCCGGTAGCGCAGCAGCGGTTCGATCACTTCCGGCGCGTCCCACCGCAGGCCTTCCAGTACTTCCGCCGAAGTGGACCAGCCTTTGCTGGTCTTCTTTCCATGGGGCAGGTTCATCCGCTCAAAGAGCACTTCCCCCAGCTGCTGGGGACTGTTCAGGTTGAAGGGCGTACCACCGGTGGCGCGGATCACTTCCGCCCGGCGTCCGGCGATCTCCGCGGCGTACTTGTCTCCCAGCTCCCGCAGAAACGCGGTGTCCACCGTGAACCCGGCCTGCTCCATCCGGAACAGCACGAAACTCAGCGGCATCTCCACTTCCGCCATCAGCCGGGCCATTCCGTCCTGTTCCACCTGCTTCCGCTGCCATTTCTGGAGGGAACACAGGGTGCCCGCGTCCTCCGGCAGATCCGGGCACAGGGCGCCGAGCCGGTAGCTCTTTTCCTGCGGGTTCAGCAGATACGCGCCGAGCATCGTATCCCACCGGAAGCTTTCCGGCAGCGCTGCTCCGGCTTTTTCCAGACGGCGAAGCCAGGCTTTCCCGTCGTGCACGGCAGCGTTTCCTTTCCGGATTTCCTCCCCGAGGATCCGCAGAACCTCCGCCGGGTCCGGACCAGGTGTCAGCAGATCCCCGCCCAGGCCGATCACCGCCAGACTCCCGTCCTCCGTCGCCAGGCTGACCGTCGTTTCGTCCGCCCACACGCAGAGAGGGCCGTTTCCGGCCGGATGCGACGCAATCCATCCGCGGATTTCTTCCGGTGTTTCCGGCCGCGCCGCTTCACCGAAAGAAATCGGCTCCATTTTACTGTTATTCTCCGTGCCGGCCGCCGCGTTTTCCTCCCCTTCTCCGGCGTTGACGCGTTTGATCAAGCTGAAAAGCTTCAGCTTCTGAAGCGCGGGGACGCACTGCTTCAGATCCGGCAGAGCACAGGACGCCAGCGTGAACTCCACCGGCGCATCCCGCCGGATCGTCGCCAGCTCCTTGCTGAAGCGCGCCTGATCCGCGTAGGCGGCCAGCTTTTCACCCAGTTTTCCCTTTACGTTTCCGGCGTTCTCCAGCACGTTTTCCAGCGTGCCGTATTCCTGCAGGAGCTTCACCGCCGTCTTGTCCCCGACGCCGGGAACGCCGGGAATATTGTCGCTGGAATCGCCCGCCAGGCCTTTCCAGTCCGTCACCTGGCCCGGCGTGAAACCGTATTCCTCATAGACTTTTGAAGCGTCGAACCGGATGGTCTCGCTGATACCCTTGCGGGTGAACATGAGCTCCGTTCCGCCGCCCACCAGCTGCAGCGCGTCCCGGTCGCCGGTCAGCAGCAGGGGCGTGACTCCCGCCGCTTCACCTTTCAGGGAAAGGGTGCCCAGCAGGTCGTCAGCTTCCCAGCCCTGCAGGGAATACCTGCGGATGCCCATTTCGTCCAGCAGGGAACGGATCGTGTCAAACTGCTGCCGCAGTTCCGGCGGCGTCGCGCTGCGGCCGGCCTTGTATTCCGCGTATACCGTGTGCCGGAAAGTGGGAGCGTGCTCATCAAAGCATACCGCCAGGTAGTGTACGCGCTCCTCCCGGATCACCTTCAGCAGCATGCTGAGAAAACCGTAGATCGCGTTGGTATACACACCGTCCGCGTCCATCAGCGGCAGGGCGTGAAACGCCCGGTGCATCAGGCTGTTGCCGTCCACCAGCAAAAAGATATCCTTCATGCTTCCATATCCCCTCCGCGGTAAAAATCCGCCTCTTTCTTCCAATATACACTATTCGCGCCCGATCCGGAAGTCCATTCTTTTCAAAACGCCGGAATCATGGTATACTTTTCCGCGATCAACTACAGGCTTTACAATGGAAAGGAGTGTTTTCCGTGGCTTATTCCGTCGGCGTGGTTTCCCTTGGCTGCAACAAAAACCGGGTGGACACGGAAACAGCCCTCGGCCTGCTGCAGGATGAAGGCTTTGTTTTTACGCCGGATCCGGAAAAGGCGGACATCCTGATGGTCAATACCTGCGGGTTCATCGATTCCGCAAAGGAAGAATCCATCAATACCATCCTGGAAATGGCGCAGTTCAAGGAAACCGGCCGCTGCCGCCTGCTGGTGGTTACCGGGTGCCTTGCCCAGCGGTATGAACAGTCCCTTCTGGAGGAAATTCCGGAAATCGACCTGCTCCTGGGCGTAAACCGGTACGGGGAGCTTCCCGGTCTGATCCGCCGTTCCCTGGAAGGAAAAAGGATCTCCGACTGCCGGGATGACCTTGGTTATTTCGAGCACCGCAGAGTCCTTACCACACCGGCGTATTCCGCGTATGTCCGCATCGGCGAGGGATGTTCCAACCGGTGCACCTTCTGCGCTATTCCGTTGATCCGCGGACCTTACCGCAGCCGCGGGGAAGAGGAGATTCTCCGGGAAATCCGGGATCTGGCCTCCGGAGGCGTCCGGGAATTTATTCTCGTGGCTCAGGATACCACCCGCTACGGCACAGAAGACCACGCGCACACCACCCTTCCGGATCTGATGCGCAAAGCGGCGGACACAGACGGGGTCGACTGGCTCCGGGTGCTGTACTGCTATCCGGACGAAACAAACGACGAACTGCTCGACGTGCTGGCGGAACATCCGAATGTCTGTCCCTACCTGGATATTCCCATCCAGCATGTAAACGCCGAACTTCTCCGCCGGATGCACCGCAGGGGCACCCGGGAAGATATTCTCCGCAGCGTCCGCGGCGCCCGGAAACGGGGGCTGACCCTGCGCACCAGCATTATCGTCGGTTTCCCCGGAGAAACGGAGGAACAGTTCAGGGAGCTTCTGGACTTTGTGGAGGAAACGGAGTTTGACCGGCTCGGCGCTTTCACTTATTCTCCGGAGGAAGGAACGCCCGCCGCGAAGCTTCCGGACCAGATTCCGGAGGAAATCAAACAGGAGCGGTTCGACCGGCTGATGTCCCTGCAGCGGAAAATATCCCGGCGCCGCAATGAAGCCCGGATCGGTTCCGTGGAACAGGTGCTCGTCACCGCTGCCGGCGATGATAACCTTTGCCTCGGCCGCTCTTCCCGGGAAGCGCCGGAAACCGACGGGGAAATTTATATCCGGTGCGAAAAAACGCTGCCGGAACCCGGCCTGTTTATTCCGGTGAAAATTACCGGCGCCGGGGATTATGACCTGAAGGGGGAAATGCTTTGAACCTTCCGAATAAGCTGAGTATCATCCGCGTCCTGTGTATCCCGGTGATCGCGCTGCTTCTGTACATGGATAACGACGCCTGCCGGATTGCCGCGGGCATCCTGTTTATCCTGGCCTCCCTGACCGATCTGCTGGACGGGCATATCGCGCGGAAATACAATCTGATCACGGATTTCGGCAAATTTATCGATCCTGTGGCGGACAAGCTGCTGGTGCTCACAACGCTGGTGATGCTGGTCCGCGGCGGACTGATGGAGGCGTGGGTTGTGCTGATCATCCTGTGCCGGGAGCTGGCAGTGGACGGACTGCGCATGGTCGCCGTCGGACAGGGCAAAGTCATTGCCGCCGGAAAAATCGGCAAATGGAAAACCACCTTCCAGATGGTGACGATCGTGTGCATTCTCCTGCTGAACAAAGCATGCTTCGCCGCCTGGTATACCGCCGCCCTAACCGGCGTTTCCGTTGCCCTGACACTGTGGTCCGCTGTGGATTATTTTGTCCGCAACCGTTCGGTTTTCGCAACAAAATAAAGGAGTTCCGGGTTTTTAACAACCCGTTTTCCACAGTCTGTTAACTCCTTGCGTTTTGTGGATAACTTTTTCCGGCCTTTCCTGTTTTTCCGGAAATCCATCCCTGTTTTACTCCCGGAACCCGTCTCCGGCCTTCCGGCATTCCCTCCGGAAAGAAGGATTTTTTCCTTCCGGTATGGAATATCTACAGACGGACCAAAAATATCCTCAGATTTTCCACATGTTTTGCACAGCGGAATCCTTTGCCTGCAAAGCTTTCCGCCGGCTTTTCCACCGTTTCCACACCCCTTACTACTACTACGAAAGAATATAATAATATATATTCGTAACTTCTTTACTTAAGCGAGGTCGAACAGCATGATTTTCACCATGAACTCTCAGGATCTTCTGGAAGGGCTTAATACCGTTACCCGGGCGCTGGCCGCCCGCTCCGCGAAACAGATTCTGGAAGGAATTCTGATCACTGCTGCGGAGGACAGGGTACGACTTACCTGTTCGGACGGATCCCTGGTCATCGAATATACAAACGCAGCGGATATTAAAGAGGAAGGACAGGCGGTGCTTCCCGGCAAACTCTTCGCGGAGCTGATCCGAAAAATGCCGGTGGGAGACGTGAGCATTACGGTGGCCGACAGGCGCACCGCGGTGATCCGCTGCATGAAAAACCGCAGCAGCCTGGCAATCATGAACGCGGACGAATATCCGGAATTCCAGCCGCTGCGTTCCGGTTCCGTGGTGAAAATTCCGCAGAACAAGCTTCGTGATATGATCTCCCGGGTGAGCTTCGCGATCGCGACGGATGAAAGCCGCCAGATTCTGACCGGCAGCCTCCTGGAAGTCAGCCGCACGGAAGCGCGTCTTGTGGCGCTGGACGGATTCCGCCTCGCGATGCAGAAACTTTTCCAGCCTTTTGAACTGCCGGACGGGGTGGATGTTGTGAAAGCAATCATTCCCGGAAAGGTGCTGAATGAACTGTCCCGCATTCTGCCGGATGATGACGCGTTCTGCAATATGCTTATCGAGAAAAACAGAATGGAATGCACCTTCGGAAATATCCGGCTGACCAGCGGACTGCTGGCCGGAGAGTATATTGATTACCGCCGGATCCTCCCCTCGGATTTCAGGACGGAAGCCCGCGCAAACCGCGTCAGCGTGCAGGACGCGATTGACCGCGCAAGCCTGATGGCCCGGGAAGGAAAAAACAATCTGATCCGTATGAGTTTCCATGATGATATTCTGAAGATCACCTCCAACGCGGAACTGGGCGACGTGGAAGAAGAAATGGACGCGTCCCTCCACGGAGATCCGATTGATATCGCGTTCAATGCACGGTATATCACAGACGTCATCCGCAATGTGTCGGATGAAAACCTGTGCATGAAGTTCAACTCAAACATCAGTCCCTGTGTCGTGGTGCCGGAAAGCGGCGGGGATTTTATCTATCTGATTCTGCCGGTCCGTGTATTCCAGTAAAAGAAAATGATCATTCAGGAACTGGTGCTCCGCAATTTCAGAAATTACGAGGAAACCGTATTGACCCCTCATGAAGGGGTCAATCTGTTCTTCGGCATGAACGGTTCCGGAAAAACAAACCTGCTGGAAGCCATTCATTACTGCGCGCTGGGAAAAAGCCACCGGATTACCGGAGACCAGAGCACCGTACGCATCGGCGAAAGCTTCGCTGTATGCGGCGTTACTGTATTTTCAGGCGGTGTGCGCCGGGAGATCACCGTCCGCCTGGTGCCGAACGAGGAAAACAAAAAAGTCATTCTGCTGGATCAGAAACAGATCCGGCGTTTTTCTGATATGATGGGCTGCCTGCAGTGCGTTATTTTTTCTCCGGAAGATCTCGGGCTGATCAGGGAAGGCCCGTCCATGCGCCGGCGCTATCTGGATATGATGATCAGCCAGGTGAACCGGGGATATTTTATTGCCCTGCAGCAATACCGGTCAGGGCTTGAACAGCGGAATGCCCTGCTTAAGAATCTGCGGGCGAATCCGCGGGAAAGCGCGGGTTTGCTGGAAGTATTTGAGCAGGCGATGGCGTCGCCGGCGGCGGTGATCGTGGAGGCGCGAAAAAAAGCGATTCAGCTGCTGTCCGGGCTGGCCGCGGAAACGTACAGCGGCATATCCGGGCGGGACACGGAAGAATTCCAGGCAATATATCATTCCGCGTTTCGTGAATCGGAAAACGTAAAGGAAGATTTTATCCGGCTTCAGCAGGAAAACCGGGAAGAAGACCTGCGGCTGGGAGTTACTTCCGCCGGACCGCACCGGGACGACCTGAATCTGTCCCTGAACCGGAAAAGCATGAAGACCTTCGCGAGCCAGGGACAGATCCGGACGGCGGCCCTTTCCCTGAAGCTGGCGCAGATGAAGGTTCTGCGTCAGATGAGCGGGGAGGCACCCGTGCTGCTGCTGGACGATGTGATGAGTGAACTGGATAAGGACAGGCGGATGCGGCTGGTGAGGGAAATCAGCGATTATCAGACCTTTATTACCTGTACGGATGAAACGGACCTTGAACTGGAAGGAAACAAAAGAACCTACAGAGTTTCCGCGCCGTTCGGAAAAGCGGTTCTGGAAGAAACAAACCGGGGAGAGGAAACCGAAAAACTTGTATTAACAGAGCCGGACTTTTCATAAGCGAAAAAAAACCGAAAGTATCAGACCGGATTGTTTCACGTGAAACATTTACAGGAAAGCAATAAAAAAAGGAACAGAGAGGAACTTCAATGAGGAAGTGGACGGAACAGCAGCAGGCGGCGATCAGTTCACCGTCGCGAAAGATCGTCTGCTCCGCGGCGGCCGGCAGCGGAAAAACCGCAGTGATGGTTGAAAGAATTATCCGGATGCTGCGGGAAGGCGCGGCACCCTCTTCTTTTCTTGTCGTTACTTTTACAAAAGCCGCGGCTTCTGAAATGAAGCAGAAGATCCGGGCCAGGCTCCGGGAGGGCCGGAGCGAACCGAACCTCCGGAACGCGCTGCAGAAAATCGACCTCATGGAGATTACGACGATTCATTCCTTCTGCCAGGATCTGATCCGCGAGGAATTCCAGGCAGCGGGAACGGATCCTTTTTTTGCGGTCTGCGAGCCGTCCCGGGCAAAAAAAATGTTTTCCGCCGCGTTCCGGTCCGCCTGCAACTCGCTGCAGAAGGAACAGGATCCCGATTATCTTCACTGGAAAAAGTGTTTTGATCATAAAAGCACGGAAGAAATTACAGGAAAAGTACACGCTTTCATGATGTCGCTTCCGGATCCGGCCGGCTGGCTGGAACACGCATGCGACGATATTCCGCTGAAGGTGGATCCGGACCACCCATGGTTTGAAACAGCGTCACAGATTGTGCGGGAAAAGATACTGCAGGCGCGGATCATTCTGCGCCGCCAGTTTCTGATGTTTGACGAACCGGAGCACGGGGAAGCGTATCGAGCTGTCTGGAAAGCGGACAGTGAATTGTTTCACGTGAAACAATTATGGGCGGAAAGGCAGGAGGTGCCGGAAGAACAGCTGCGGGCGGAATTTCTGCCGCTGCCGCGCTGGACAAAACTGAACAGCCTGGAGCAGAACTGGAAGGAACGATATCAGGACCTCCGGAATCAGCTGAAGAAAATTATGAAGGAGACGGAACCCCTGATTCTTCCGGATCCTGCCGTTGTGGAAAAGGAATTCGGAAATATGCGGATGTCCCTGCAGGGACTGAAGAAGATCACCCGCCGTACAGCGGACGCATTCGCCGCGAAGAAGGCAGCTCTCCGTGTGCTGGATTTCAATGATCTGGAACATTTTGCCCTCAGGATTCTTTCATCAGAACCGGCACGCGCCGACGTGCGCAGGCGCTGGAGTGAAATTTTTGTGGATGAATGTCAGGATGTTTCCCGGGTGCAGGATGAGATTATCCAGCTGCTTTCTTCTCCGGATGGACATCTTTTCATGGTGGGAGATGTAAAACAGAGTATTTACCGTTTCCGCCTTGCGGATCCGGGACTGTTTCTGAACCGGGCCAGGGAATACGACCGGCCGGATTCCCCCGGGGAACTGCTGGAACTGCAGACAAATTTCCGTTCCCGGCCGGAAATTCTGGAAACGGCCAATACGGTTTTCCGGGATATCATGCGGGAGGAAACGGCAGAACTGAATTACAAGGATCGGGAAGCTCTGATTCCAGGCCTGCCCGCCGAAGGAAAACATCCTGTTGCGGCGGAAATCATAGAACCGGATCCGGAGCGGACGAAACTGGAGTCGCTGGCGGATTTTGTCGCGGTGAAAACGCAGGAGCTCCGGGAGGAAAAGTTTGAATACCGGGATATGGTAATCCTGATGCCGCAGGTCAGCCGGGACGGAAGAATACTTGCCGATCTGCTGGAAAAGCGGCAGATTCCTGTCTTTTTTGACGGAGGAACGGATTTCTATGAGCAGGAGGAAATCAGTATTTTCCGCCAGCTGCTGACGCTGATTGTGAATCCGGCGGCAGATGAACCGCTGCTGGTGACCCTGAAAAACGCGCCTTTCTTTTTTACTGAAGAGGAACTGGCACAGATACGCCTCAAAAATCCGGAGAAGGACGTTCCCTTCCGGGAAGCGTTCCGTGCCTGCCTGAAGGAAAAGGGAGAACTGGGAAACAGATGCCGGGAGGCTGATGAACGGATCGGAAACTGGAGGAAGCTGGAAGCAGTATCGCAGATGAGTTATTTTGTCCGTTTTCTTTGCCATGATTCCCATCAGTACGCAATGGCCGGCGTCGGAAAAACCGGGCGTACGGGTCAGCGGAATATGGACATGTTCTGCCGAAGGGCGGAGGAAGCGGAGAAGAGCGGCGTCTGGTCCCTGCGGCGGTTTCTTTCCTATGTGTCCGAGCAGGCCGGCGGCGGGGATCAGCGCTCGGCGACGCCGCTGGCAGACGGAGACAATGTAATCCGGATCATGACGATGCATAAATCCAAAGGCCTCCAGTTTCCGGTGGTTTTCTGCCTGGGACTGGAAAATGAAGTGGAACACCGGCAGGACGCGGCTGTCCTGCTGGACGCGGATCTGGGAATATGCCTGAAATACAAAAAACCCGAATACCGGATCAGCCGGGAAACGGCGGCTCATCTGATTTTCTCCTGGAAGAAGGAACGGGAGCAGCGGGCGGAGCGCATCAGGCTGCTGTATGTGGCCATGACACGGGCGCAGGAGCGGATGATTCTGGCCGGAGTGGGAGAAGACAGGACACTCTGGCAGACGCCGGCCGGGGAACACCGGATTCTTTCCGCGAAGAATTACATGGACTGGGTTTTTCCCGCACTCATGGATGCGTCCGGATTTTCCACAGAATATGCACAGCCGGAAACCCCTTGGGAAATAAGGGTTTTCAGCATTAATCAACAGAAATCTGTGGAAAACAACGCAAATAATCCACAATCTGACAAATGGCTTGAAACCTTGCTTTCAGCATCTCCTGTGGATGGATTGTGGAAAGAAGAACATCCGGAACCTTATGTTTCCAGGATGCAGAAACGGTCGGTTACTTCCCTTCTTCGCCGGGCTGAACGGGAATTCGCGGAAGAGCCGGAGGAGGAAACGCCGGAAGGCAAGCGGATCCCTGTCCGGTTTACAGAGGCGCTAAATCGTACGGATCCGGGTGTTCTGCCGGAATTCATGGGGCCGCCGGCGGAAAAAATGGGCGCCTGGAGGGGAACACTTATTCATCGTTTCCTGTCTCTGGCGGATCTGGACCGGATCCGCGGCAGCGGCGATCTGCTGAAAACGCTGCGGGAATTAAAGGAGAAGATGCTGGAGGACGCTGTGTTTACGGAGGAGGAAGGCGCGGTGATCCGTCCGGAGGACGTGGCCGCGTATTTCGGATCGCCGCTGGGGCGGCGCATGCTGGCCAGCGGACAGGTACGCCGGGAATGGGGATTCAATTATTTCCGGCCGGAAAGGAACCTGCTGGTGCAGGGCGTGGTGGACTGCGTGTTTCTGGAGGAAGACGGCTGGATTCTTGTGGATTACAAGACAGACAGGGTGGAAGACGAGGCATCGTTTACCGCCGTTTACCGGCCGCAGCTGAAGTGGTATGCAGAAGCACTGCGGGAGCTCAGCGGCAGGCCGGTGCGGGAAACCTGGCTGTACTCCATTTCCCGCCGGGAAGCTTACAGAACAGACGTATAACGGCGAAAAAAAGCATAGAAAAAAGCCCGTTTCCGGAACCGACGGAAACGGGCTTTTTCCACAGGCTGTAAAGCTTTGTTTTCTAAGGGACGATTTTCACACGCTCCGGAATACCCTTGATTTTCAAGCGTTTCCGGAATTCACAGCCGTTCGTGGAAAACCTCCGCAGAATGTGGATAACTTGTGGATAAGTATGGAAATCCTATACAGCTCAAGGATTGGAGACAGGTTCTTCCCCTTCCGCGGGAGAAGAATTATCCCCATCGTTTTCCGCCAGCTGGGACAGGGGAAGATCGCTTTCCATGAAGGGATCATCCTCGGCCAGCAGGGAATCTGTTTCTTCCGGTTCCGCCTCTTCCGTTTCCGGCTGCGTATCCGGCTGTGGGAAATACAGATTCAGATACCCGTCATCTTCCATATTGATGCCGAGCGTATCGCCGTATCCGGGCAGGGCGATGACTTCCGTGCCGCGGCAGGAAGCGGTGCGCGCGTATTCCATGGCCACTTCCGCCCGGTGAAAATAGTGCATGGGAATCAGGATCCGGGGTTTTACGCTGAGAATAAAGAAGTTGGCGCCGGCTTCAAACATGGTCCCCTGCCTCGGATCCAGGGGGAAGAGGGCCAGATCCACCGCCTCGCGGCTGATGGGTTCGATGGCTTTTCGGAATTCCGCGTCCGCTTCCTCGATTTCCCGCATGGTGGATTCATCCCGCCAGTGCCAGAAGTTGAGATCCCCGGCGTGGAAAACCCGGAAGCCCCGGAAATCCACCAGGAAACTGACACCAGGATCCGTGGAGTCGAAGGCGGTCACTTTCACATCTTCCGAAAACGCGATCGTATCGCCCGGAGCCATACGGCGCCCCCGGGTTCCTACCGACATATCGGAAGAAACGATATACTGGATTCCAGGAATGTCTTTCCAGGTGAAAACCACGGGATCCATATGATCGATATGATCGTGGCTGATAAAGACGTAGATGTGTTTATACCTGGAGAGACGTTCCGGCGTCAGCTGCAGGTTCTCCGTCAGCTCGCCTTCCTCTCCCAGCCAGTAGTCAAAGATCAGAATGGTGCTTTCGCACGCAACGGAAAACCCGCTGTGATAATAATGTGTAACAAGAAAATCAAGCACGATAACCACCAACCTCCGTTGACTGCAGTGTACCATTCACAGCCGGATTTGTCAACAAAACTGAAACCGATATCCCACTTGTGCGCCATTTACAGGCAAAAAACAGAAGCTCCGCGGACAGCAAAACCCACCGCAGAGCTCCTTATGCAAACTAATCAATCAATCATTCCCACACTGTTTCCTATGCCAGAAACAGGGAGGACAGGTCTGTTCCGTCCGCTTCCGCAAGTTTAAGACCCATGAGACCGGCAATGGTGGGACCTACGTCACGCATACTCATGGAAGGTATTTCCGTGCCGGCTTTTACGCCTTTGCCGAACACGGCGAACAGGCACAGATCCGCGTCCCTTCCGGGTCCGAAACCGTGGGTGGCGGCTTCCCGCTTTTCCTCATCCAGCGCGTCGGAAAAGACGACGCCTTCTGCCGCTTCCGCGGCAAACAGAGGACCTGCTACGGCGTGCAGATCGTCCAGATCCTTCCGGGAATACAGGCGGGAAATACCGGCTTCCTGCCACAGACTCTCCGGAAGGAGTGTTTCCGGGGCACCGGTTTCCTGATATTCAGGCCCCGGGAAGAAGCAGGCGCTCATGCCGTTGCTCTGTACAGCAAGCAGCCGGTCCAGGCCGCGCTGTCGCAGCAGGCGTGTCAGATTCACGGTTTTCCGGATATCCTCCTGTCCGTGGTCGCTGACAGCGATCAGCAGCGCGTCCCGCATGCCGGGTGTTTCGGCAACAGCCCGGTACAGATCCGCAAGCCGCCGGTCGTTCCGGCCTATGGCCTCCCCTGCTTCCGGGCTGAAGGTGCCGTGGCGGTGCCGTGCGTCGTCCAGGTCAATGAGGTGGACCGCGGTGAAGTCCGGGCAATGGCGCCGGATTGTATCGGCCGCCACCGCGGAAGCGTAATCGCTGAGAAAAGGTTCCTGAATGCCTTTCCGGAGATGCCCGAAGGCTTTTTCCTCCCGCAGAATATACAGCGGGCTGCCGTAGCGGAGTACTTTCAGCACGGCGTTTTCACCCCGCAGGGGATGCACCTCCGGGAAACAGCGCTTTACCGCGCGGTTCCGGCATCCGACGGGCCACAGAATTGAGCAGTTCTGCCCTCCCGCCGCCTTTACGGCGTCAAACAGGGTCGGTACCCGGATATGCTTCCGTTCCCAGTACCAGACCCGCCGGTCCTTCGGAACATCCGGCTGCAGCGGCTGGTTCTGACCGACGCCGGTTCTGTCCGGATCGCATCCCGTAACCATGGTTACATGGATCGGATAGGTCAGGGCGGGAAAAACGGTTTCCACCCTCCGGCAGAAAGCTCCTTCCCGAAGCATCCGCGCCAGGAAACCTTCCGGATCAAGGTTTTCCGTGTCCTTCACAAAAAAGGCGTCCAGGGATACCAGAACTGCTTTGCGCATGAGAATACCTCTCCTCAAAAAAAAGGACTGCCCGGAGGCAGTCCTTTCCGGAATGGATTACGCCCAGGGATTCTCCGTGGGATAAGGCAGATTCTTGGGCTGGTTCCAGGCGATGTCCTTTACGCCCAGGTACTTGAATACTTCGAACAGCAGCTTCGCGCAGTGCGCAAAGGCGACGGCGCCGTGATGCGGATAACGCTTCTGCACCAGCACGTGGCGGTAGAAACGGCCCATTTCCTGGATGGCAAAAACGCCGATGCCGCCGAAGGACTGGGTCGCGACGGGCAGCACTTCGCCTTCCGCGATGTAGGCGCGTACAACGCCTTCACTGTCGCACTGCAGGCGGTAGAAGGTGATGGGGCTGGCAGCGATGTCGCCTTCCAGCGTGCCGCGGGTGAAGTCCGGTTCGCTTCCTTCGGGCTCCAGCAGGCGGTGCTGAATCAGCTGGTACTTGATGGCACGGCTGTCACACATCTTGCAGCTGGGGGTGTTGCCGCAGTGGAAGCCCATGAATGTGTCGGTAAGAGTGTAGTCGTACTTGCCCTTGATGTCCTTGTCGTAGATATATTCCGGAACGCTGTTGTTGATGTCCAGCAGGGTGACCGCGTCGCCGGTCAGGCAGGAGCCGATGTACTCGCTCAGCGCGCCGTAGATATCCACTTCGCAGGATACCGGGATGCCGCGGGAGGCCAGGCGGCTGTTCACATAGCAGGGTTCAAACCCGAACTGGCTCGGGAAAGCGGGCCAGCACTTGTCAGCGAAGGCCACATACTGCTTCGCGCCCTTGTGAGCTTCCGCCCAGTCCAGCAGGGTCAGCTCGAACTGTGCCATGCGCTCGCTCATCTCAGGATAATACTTGCCTTCGCCCATTTCTTTGGCCATATCTTCGCAGATGCCCTTGATACGGGGATCTCCCGCATGCTCCCTGTAACTGACCAGCAGATCCAGTTCGCTGTTCTCCTCAATTTCGATGCCCAGCTCGTACAGGCCCTTGATGGGGGCGTTGCAGGCGAAGAAGTCCTGGGGACGGGGCCCGAAGGTGATGATTTTCAGGTTCTTCAGTCCGACGATTACCCGCGCGATGGGGAAGAACTCGGCGATCTTGTCCGCCAGCTCTTCAGCGTTGCCGATGGGATATTCCGGGATGTAGCCCTTCAGGTGCCGCATGCCCAGGTTGTAGCTGCAGTTCAGCATACCGCAGTACGCGTCGCCGCGGCCGTTGATCATGTCTCCGTCGCCTTCCGCGGCGGCAATGAACATCACGGGGCCGTCGAAGTATTTGGCGATCAGGGTTTCAGGGGTTTCCGGGCCGAAGTTGCCCAGGAACACGCAGGCGGCGTTGCAGCCGGCGGCCTTCAGATCGTCAACGGCCTTCAGCATGTCCTTTTCGTTTTCCACCGTGGTCTTGATCTCAACAAAGTTGAGTTTCTTGTCCGCCAGCTTCGCCGCGATGGCGGCGCGGCGCTTCTCGCTCAGCGCGATGGGGAAACAGTCGCGGGATACCGCAACCAGACCGAGTTTAATGACCGGGATGTTTTCCATAAAATGATCCTCCTTCGAAGAATACTTAATTGTACGGACTTGCCTGTAAAGATAAGGATATCATTCCTGTTTCCTTAAGTCAAGGAAAATGCGAAAAACAGGACGGATTCCGACCGATTTTTCCAAATTCAGACAGCCGTTTCCAAAAACTGAGAACATAAAAAAAACGGTTGCAAAATAACGGGAAAAAAGGTAGAATAACCTTTGGAACTGATAACGCGCGAGCGATTTTAAGGAGGTTATTTTCCATGGCAGTGAAAGTTGCAATTAATGGTTTCGGACGGATCGGCCGTCTTGCTTTCCGTCAGATGTTCGGCGCTCCCGGATACGAAGTGGTCGCCATCAACGACCTGACCAGCCCCGCCATGCTGGCCCATCTGCTGAAGTATGACACCGCCCAGAAGGGTTACTGCGGCGTCATCGGCGAGAACAAGCACACTGTCGAAGCTACCGAGAATTCCATCATCGTTGACGGCAAAGAGATCACCATCTACGCCATCAAGGATGCCAAAGAGTGCCCCTGGGGCCAGCTGGGTGTGGACGTAGTGCTCGAGTGCACCGGTTTCTACACCTCCAAGGAAAAGTCCATGGCGCATATCGAAGCCGGCGCCAAGAAGGTCGTTATCTCCGCTCCTGCGGGCAACGATCTGCCCACCATCGTTTACAACGTCAACCACAACACCCTGAAGCCTGAAGACAAGGTCATCTCCGCTGCCAGCTGCACCACCAACTGCCTGGCCCCCATGACCAAGGCTCTGAATGACAACTTCCCGATCCTGAGCGGCATCATGACCACCGTTCATGCCTACACCGGCGACCAGATGATCCTGGACGGCCCGCACCGCAAGGGCGACCTGCAGCGTGCCCGTGCCGGCGCCGCCAACATCGTGCCCAACAGCACCGGCGCTGCCAAGGCGATCGGCCTGGTTATCCCGGAACTGAACGGCAAGCTGATCGGCTCCGCCCAGCGCGTCCCGGTTCCCACCGGTTCCACCACCATCCTGGTAGCCGTCGTTAAGGGCAAGGATGTCACCAAGGAAGCGATCAACGCCGCCATGAAAGCGCAGAGCTCCGAATCCTTCGGCTACACCACCGAAAAACTGGTTTCCTCCGATATTATCGGCATGACCTATGGCTCCCTGTTCGATGCCAACCAGACCATGGTTACCAAGATCGACGACGACACCTATCAGGTGCAGGTTGTGTCCTGGTATGACAACGAGAACAGCTACACCAGCCAGATGGTCCGCACCATCAAGTACTTTGCCGAACTGAAGTAATGCGGAAGCGCCCGGAATTCTGATCCGGACAGAGCTTTCCTTACCGCGGCAAATACCATAAGGCTGCGTATCGTGCCCGCTTTCGGAGAACCGGAAGCGGGCATTTTATGTGCGTTTGAGCCGGAAACCCGACCGGTGGGAATCAGAGCATGATGCTTTTCTACTACTTATATATGATATGACAGGAGATTCCCATGGAAACGAACAAGACACCGGAAAAGCAGCCCCGGCCCGGCCGGGGGAAGCTGATCCTTCAGTTTCTGAAAGGCAGCAAAGCCTTCTTTATTATCTGCATGGTCTGCGCGGCGGCTTCGGCTCTGGCGGACATGATTACGCCGCAGATTATCCGGATCACCGTCGACAACATCCTGGGCAGCTCGCCTGCGGATAACCTTGCGCCGGCTGTGCAGCGGATACTCGCCGCCTTCGGAGGGCCGGAAGCGCTTCGCAGCCGCCTGTGGATCCTTGCGCTGGCTGTCGTGGCGGTCGCTCTGGTCAAAGTCGCGGCCCAGTACGGGTTCCGCGTCACCAACGCCCGCGGCGGCGAAACGCTGGTCAAGAATATGCGGGATACGCTGTATAACCATATTGAGCGGCTTCCCTTCCAGTGGCATATGCAGAACCATACCGGCGATATCATCCAGCGCTGCACCAGCGACATCGACACGACCCGGAATTTTATTTCCGAACAGCTGACCAGCCTGATCCGGATTCTGATCATGCTGGTGATGTCCGTGGTTTTCATGATCGGGATGAACGTTGAGCTGACGCTGATTGCCATGGCGCCGCTGCCGGTTATCGTCTGGTATTCGATCTACTTCCATCACAAGTTCCGCAAGGGCTTCCAGGAATGCGACGAAAACGAGGGCAGGCTTTCCGCCATGGTGCAGGAAAACCTGACCGGCGTGCGCGTGGTGCGGGCTTTCGGCCGGGAGCGCTATGAGCGGGACCGCTTCGGAAAGCAGAACACCTTCTATACGAACCTATGGGTGAAGCTGGGAAGGCTGATGGCCTTCTTCTGGAGCTCGGCGGATATCCTTTCCGGCGTGCAGATCATGCTGGTGGTCGTCTTCGGCGTACTCTTCTGCCTGAACCGGGGAATGACGGCCGGTGAATTCATCGCTTTCCTGAGCTATAACGGAATGCTCGTCTGGCCGGTGCGCCAGCTGGGCCGCATGATCAGCGAAATGTCCAAGGCCGGCGTCGGCATCGACCGTATCGGCTATATCATGGACGCGGAAGAGGAAAAGGACGAGCCCGGCGCGAAGGACGCGCCGATGGACGGGGATATCCGCTTCGAGCATGTATCCTTCGCCTACGAGGGCTGCCCTGAAATGCTCCATGATATCGACCTGACGATTCCCGCGGGCTCCACCCTGGGAATCCTGGGAGGCACCGGCTCCGGGAAATCCACCATGATGTACCTGCTGGACCGGCTGTATCCCCTGCCGGAGGAAGGCGGCCGCATCACCATCGGCGGCACGGATATCCGGACGATCCGGCTGGAGCATCTCCGCCGGAACATCGGCATTGTGCTGCAGGAACCCTTCCTTTTCTCCCGGACGATCCGGGAGAACCTGGTTCTGACCGCTCCGGATCTCGGGGAGGAGGAGATGCGGGAGGCGTCCCGGGCGGCCTGCCTGGACGAAACGATCAACGGCTTCACGAAAGGCTACGATACCTTTGTGGGCGAGCGGGGCGTAACGCTTTCCGGCGGCCAGAAGCAGCGGGCGGCCATCGCCCGGATGCTGACCCGCAGCACGCCCATCATGATTTTTGACGACTCCCTGTCCGCCGTGGACACGGAAACGGACGCGAAGATCCGCGCGGCGCTGGAAAAGCGCTTCGGATCCGCCACGATCATCCTGATCTCCCACCGGATTACTACCCTGTCCAAAGCGGACAAGGTGCTGGTGCTGGATCACGGTTCGGTGGCCCAGTTCGGAACGCCGGCGGAGCTCAGCGCGCAGCCCGGCCTGTATAAACAGATTGAAGAGATTCAGTCCTACCACGGAGAAGAGGAAACATCCGGATCCCCGGGCGCTCCGGGAAACAAAGCGGAAAAGAATACGGGAAAGGAGGAGGATCAGTAATGGAACAGGCGATAAATTCCCGGGAAAAACAGCAGGATCAGTATTCCCTGCCGTTTTTCGGCATTCCCCGGCTTTTCCCCTACCTGAAAAAATACCGGAAAACCCTGACGCTCATGGTGATCTGCGGACTGCTCGGCACCGGCGTTGATATCCTGATGCCGGTCCTGCAGCGCTACGCGCTCAACCACTTTATCGCGGAGAAAACCCTGGATACGCTGCCCTGGTACATCGCAATTTACGTGGCGGCGATCCTGTTTGCCTCCTGTGTAAACTTCGTATCCTGCAACGGCGCCATGCGCACGGAAGTTTCCGTCAACCGGGACCTGCGCAAGGAAGCCTTCGACCATCTGCAGACGCTGTCCTTTTCCTACTTTAACCAGAACAGTGTGGGCTGGATTCATTCCCGGGTCATGTCGGACACCTCCAGGATCGGAAGCCTGGTATCCTGGTCCCTGATGGACGCTGTATGGCACACCAGCTATCTGATCGGCTCCCTGGCGGTAATGCTGTTCATCAACGCCCGCCTGGCGCTGCTGGTTATGCTGATCCTGCCCCTGATCGTGGTCCTGTTCTCCCTCTTTCAGAAAAAGCTGATTGCGGCGAACCGGAAAATCCGCGAACTGAATTCACGCATCACGGGCGACTTCAACGAAGGCATCACCGGCGCGAAAACCGTGAAAACCCTCGTGGCTGAGGAAAAGATGGCCGGCGATTTCATCCGGGATACGGATGAAATGAAGCGGACCTCCATCCGGGCCGCGCGGCTGCGCGGCGCCTTCTCCGTCACGATGCACCTGGCGTCCTCCCTGGCCCTGGCGATCGTCCTGTGGCAGGGCGGCTATATCGCAGCTTCGGAGGTCGGTACCTTCTCCATGTTCATGTCCTATGCGCAGGGCATGATGGAACCGGTTCGCTGGATTGTGGACGCCATTTCGGATTTCATCACGACGCAGGTGAATATCGAGCGCCTGACACGCCTGCTCAACACGAAGTCGGACGTGTCCGATTCTGAGGAGGTAATCGCCCTTTACGGCGATACGTTCCAGCCCAGAAAAGAGAACTGGGAACCCATCCGCGGGGATATCGAATTTGACGATGTATCCTTCCGCTATCCGGACGGAGACGAGTTCGTGCTGGAACACTTCAACCTTAAGATTCCCTTTGGTTCCAACATCGCGATCGTCGGCGAAACCGGCGCCGGAAAGTCCACGCTGGTGAATCTTGTATGCCGGTTTTTTGAACCCACCAGCGGGCGTGTTATGATCGACGGGCGGGATGCCCGGGAGCGCAGTCAGCTCTGGCTGCACAGCGCGATCGGTTATGTGCTGCAGACGCCGCACCTGTTCTCCGGAACCATCCGGGACAACCTGCTGTACGGCAATCCGAACGCTACGCAGGAACAGATTGACCGGGCGCTGAAGCTTGTATCCGCGGACGAAGTCGTTGCCCGCATGGAAAAGGGTATCGACTCGGACGTGGGCGAAGGCGGAGACCTGCTGTCCACCGGTGAAAAGCAGCTGATTTCCTTCGCACGGGCGATCCTTGCCGATCCGCGGATTCTGGTGCTGGACGAAGCGACCGCCTCCGTCGATACGCTGACGGAGCAGAAGATCCAGTCGGCTATCGATACGATTATCCAGGGCCGGACCTCCCTGGTGATCGCCCATCGGCTTTCCACGGTGCGCAACGCGGATCTGATCCTTGTGGTCCGTGACGGAAAGATCGTCGAACAGGGCACGCATGCCGAACTGCTGAAAAAGAAGGGGCACTATTTCCGCCTCTACACCCGGCAGTATGAGGACGAAGCGACGTCCACGCTGCTTTCCTGACGCGATAATAATCAGGAGGCAGCACGCCGTCCGGGAAAGCGTACCGAAACAGAAAAAGCAGGCATCCTCTCGCGATGCCTGCTTTTTTCAGCGCCTGCCTACAGCCTTGCGAAGGCGATCCGCCCGCCGGAGGTCTGCCGCACGGCGGTAACGGTGGCCCGGATCTCTTCTCCGATATGTTCCTTCCCGTCCTCAACGATAACCATCGTCCCGTCCGGCAGGTGGCCGATGCCCTGGCCGGGTTCCTTCCCTTCCCGGGCGACACGGAGCGCCACGGTCATGCCTTCCGTTACGGCGGGGCGCAGCGCGTCCGCCAGGGCGTGAATATTCACGGATTTTACGCCGCTGACCGCCGCGGCCTTCTGCAGGGTGGTATCCGTGGTGATCACGGTTCCGCCGCAGTCACGGGCCGCCCGCATCAGCTTGACGTCCACGTCCCGGGTGGAATCATCGTCCGCCGGATCCACGGTTACCAGGTTTTCCGTCCGCAGCTGCCGGAGCATTTCCAGGCCGCGTTGTCCTTTTTCCCGGGTCTGGCTGTCGGAGGAATCCGCCAGCGTCTGTACTTCATCAATGACATACTGGGGCAGAATGATTTCCCCTTCCAGAATGCCGGTTTTCAGCAGCGCGCTGACGCGCCCGTCGATGATTGCGCTGGTGTCCAGGTATTTCCGGGACGCGTAGCCCCTGCGTACGGTTTTCCGTTTTTCATGGACGCCGCTGAGCCGGGTGACCATCAGGGTGAATTCCCGGCTCCTGCGTTTTCCGATATTGTATCCCAGCGTGCCCAGGGTAAGGTACAGAATGGCGGACATCATCATCGTGGCCATGCTGTTGCCCAGGAAGGTGAGGATAGACCGCAGCAGCGCCGCGACGATCAGGCCGAGGATCATCCCGATGACCGCGCTCATCACCTGGTTCAGGGGCATTTTGTCGAAAGATTTCTGCATGGCGCCGGACAGCTGTGTAAAACGCCGGAGAATCCGCCCGCTCAGCAGCAGAAAAACGATACCGCCCAGGACGCCCATACCGGCGTATCCCGCCGCGGGCATCCAGGCGGGCATCGCGGATTCATTCGCGAGCCGGTACCATTGCAGGCCCAGCTGGGCGACAGCCAGACCGATTCCGATGCCCAGCAGCACCAGCAAAAGCCGGAGCAGTCTTTCCAGTCCTTTGGATTTCACAGGGACCACCTCTTTCCTGATTCCTAAAACAGCACGCTCAGCGCCTGGGCCACCGTATCCACCCCGATGATCCGGACGCCTTCCGGCGCGCGGATTCTTCCGGCGTTGGTACGGGGTACGACGAGGGTTGTGAAGCCCAGCCGGGCGCATTCGCTGATTCTCCGTTCGCACTGGGGTACCGTGCGCACCTCTCCGGCCAGGCCGACTTCACCCATGATGGCGACTTCCGGCCCTACGGGCTTGTCCTTCAGGCTGGAGGCTACCGCCGCGCACAGCGCGAGATCCGCCGCCGGTTCGCTGAGCTCGAGCCCGCCGGCCACGTTGATATAGACGTCCTGATTATACGTCCGCTGGTTTGCCCGTTTCTCCAGCACTGCCAGCAGCAGGGCAACCCGCCCGCCGTCTGCGCCGTTCACGGCCCGCCGCGGTGTACCGTAGAAGGTCGGGCTTGTGAGGGCCTGCACGTCGCAAAGCAGGGGCCGGGATCCTTCCATTCCGCAGAAGACCACGCTGCCGCTGGCGCCCTTGGCCCGGTGACTCAGCAGTTCTTCACTGGGATTCTCCACAACCTGCATACCGGTGCCTGTCATCCGGAAGACGCCCAGCTCGTTGACGGATCCGAACCGGTTTTTCACTGCCCGCAGCAGCCGGTAATCCTGCTGCCGGTCGCCTTCGAAATACAGCACCACGTCGACCATGTGCTCCAGCATCCGGGGACCCGCGATAGCGCCGTCCTTGGTTACATGGCCTACGAGGAACATGCTGGTGCCGGTTTCCTTGCACAGCCGCATAATGAGGCTGGTACTTTCACGGATCTGGCTGACGGATCCCGGCGCGGAAGCCATTTCCGGCCGGTAAACGGTCTGAATGGAGTCGATGACCGCGGTATCGGGCTGCAGGGTCCGGATTTTTTCCTCGATGGCGTCCAGCGCGTTTTCGGACAGCACATAGATTTCGCTTTCAACGCCCAGCCGCCGCGCGCGCAGACGGATCTGCCGGGCGGATTCCTCGCCGGACACATACAGGACCCGCTGGCCGCTTTTCGCCAGCTGATCGCAAACCTGCAGCAGCAGGGTGCTTTTGCCGATGCCCGGATCGCCCCCGATGAGCATCAGGCCGCCTTCCACGATCCCGCCGCCCAGCACCCGGTCCAGCTCGCTGATGCCCGTGGAAGCCCGGAGGGAAGTATCCTCCGGAATATCCCGGATCAGCAGGGCGTCCGCGCCGGTACCCGGCCGCTGGTTTGCGGCGATTTTTCCCGCGGAGGATTTCTGCGGCTCGGAAGCCACTGTTTCCTCCAGCGTGTTCCACGCGCCGCAGCCGGGGCACCGCCCGGCCCACCGGGGCGCCTCATATCCGCACGCGCCGCAGACATATACGGTTTTAATCTTTGCCATATATGCTCCTTCCAAAACCCGAACCGGGCAGGGCATATGCCCTGCCCGAGTACAGGTGAACTGATATTCCGGTTTACCTCACGGATCACCGGCTGCTGAACGAATTGTCATTTATGACCGTTGGGAGCGTTCAGCCAGGCGTAATCGATGGCCGCAGCGTGCAGGCTGTCCACCTTGCTGCCCTTGTGGGTCTTGCTGTTGGTGAAGTGGATACACAGCTGGCCGTTAAAGTTGTTGTCCCTGATTGTGTTGCCTTCCGGATTGTGCGGCACGCCGTACAGCGAGCAGGCGAACGTCCGCGTACCGATGGTGATCAGGCAGGGCCGGCGCTGCCAGTGAGTGCTTTCCAAAATCTGAGTGGAACTTGTCACGCCGTACATTCTGCAGATCGTCGCGGTGTCCGCCGCTGTCAGCGGCTCCGCGTCGATGTGGAATCCGCCGGACCAGCGGTGCGCCCACCAGACGAGGCCGGTTTCCACGTCGTATACCTTAACGTTGGCGCCGCGGGGCCACAGCTCCTGAATACCGCCCGTATTCCAGTCGATCTTTTCAGCCGGATACAGGGTCATTTCCAGATTTGTATGGTCCGCCGTACCGATGGGAACGGTATTGAACAGGGCGTGCTGGGTCATGGATCCGGCGATGCCGTCTACTGCCAGCCCCTTGGCCTTCTGGAACGCGCGTACCGCGTTTTCAACGGAGGAATTGTACTTGGAGGTCAGCGCGTACTTGTAATATCCCTGGTTGATCAGCTCCGCCACCAGGTTCTGCACGGCCTGGCCAGTGGATCCGTTTTTCAGGGTTACATAGGACGCTTCCGTCGCGGTGCCGGGCGTGGAGGGATTCACGGTGGGTGAGACGGTCGGCGTAATGACGGGACCGGTGGGTGTCGGTGTCACAATGGAACCGGTGGGCGTCGGAGTTGCCGGTGTCGGTGTAATGACGGAACCGCCTTCATCCGTTTCCTTCACGAATCCGCCGTGGATATACGCGAAACCGCTGCCGGGGAAGTCCCTGCTGTAGATATAGTACCATTTGATATTGTTCCGGACGGCAGGAGTACCGTAATACGGGAAAATCGTTCCGGCTTTTTTCACGACGGTGACCAGTTCCCCCCAGATGCCGTCGCGCACGTTGACATAGTCAATCGTGGTCTTGACATATCCGGTGGGATCGTTCATGGGGGTCGGTGTCGGCGTAATGACGGAACCGGTGGGTGTGGGTGTAATAATGCCGCCGGTGGGCGTCACGGTCGCCGGAGGCGGCGTGGTGACGGAACCGCCTTCATCCGTTTCCTTCACGAATCCGCCGTGGATATACGCGAAACCGGTGCCGGGGAAATCCAGGCTGTAGATATAGTACCACTTGATTCCGTTCCGCTCCGTGGGTGTACCGTAGTAGGGGAAGATCGTTCCGGCCTTTTTCACAACCGTAACCAGCTCTCCCCAGATGCCCTGGCGTACGTTAACGTAGTCAATCGTGGTCTTGACAAAGCCGGTGGGGGTATCCGTGGGAGGCGCGGGCGTCGCTGTGATTACCGGAACCGGGGTTCCGCCGCCGGGTGTTGGGGTTACGTTACCGGGGCCGGAGGTGACTTTGACGCAGTCGCCGCGGATGTAGCCTTTCAGGGAGGGGCTGACCTGGATGAAATACCAGGTGTAGCTGCCCCGGCGTACCGGCGGAAGCAGGTAGGGGAAGGTTTCGTATTTACCGACCATGGTCAGCGAGGTACCGGCAATGGAAGCGCGGACATTGACGCTGCCCTTGATGGTCATGACATAACCCAGCACGTCCGGATTGGGCGTCGCGGTGGGCCGGACAGGTACGGCCGTAGGTGAATAAGGCGTCGGCGTGGGTACTGAAGGATCCGCCGTGGGCGCGGAGGGATCGGGGGTGACCCCGGAATTATCGACCCGCAGGAAGGTGGACATAATGTAGCCTTCCATGCCGTTGTATTCCACTTTATACCATGCGCTGGTGCTGATTTCACCCGGAATGGTCAGAACTCTCACCTGCGTGCCCCGGTCCAGTGTGGCGAGCACCTGGCCGCCGGGAGCGGCGCGGAAGTTTACGCCGCCGGCCGTTACATAGCCGACTGTACCGGAAGGCGCCGGGGAACTGCCGGAATCCGGCGTGGCCGTCGGTGTATTGCCGGACGGATTTGTACCGGTGTAAGCCGCGGCTTCCTCCGGCGTCAGCAGGCGGAAGCAGTCCCCCCGCAGGTAGCCGGTGTAAAGCGGGCTGTTTTTGAACTCCGGATTGACCGTTTCCACCTTATACCAGGTATAGCCTTCGGCGTCCGATTGACCAAGCACTTTGCAGACGGTATTGATCTTCACCCGGAAGAGCATGTCTCCCCGCATGGAACCTTTTATGCGGAAAGCGACCTCGTCCTTGATGGTTATTCCCAGCGTATCCTCCGCGCGGGCGGAATTGCCGGGAAGGGCAGCCGGAAGCAGCGTGGCCAGCATCAGTACGGCCATCGCAAGGCACAGGAAACGGCGGCTGTTCCTAGTCATGGAGTTTCACCTCAGCACAATAATGTCGTACATAGATGTACAGAATCATTCTATTACGGAATTATTACGATGTCAATAAATTTTCAAGAATTTTCTGCAAATAAATACATATAGAAAAACCTCCTTCCAAAGCGGAAAGGAGGTCTGCCGGCTGAACGCCGGCACAGGGAAAATCACTTCACAACAATATTGACAATCCGGCCTTTGACATAGATTTCCTTGACGATGGTTTTGCCGTCCAGGTATACCTGCACGTTCTTCATGGCGTGGGCTTTTTCGAGTACGGAGGCCTGATCCTCATCGACACCGACATCCACGGTGGCCCGGACCTTGCCGTTCACCTGAACGGGAATCTGAATGGTGTCCTCCTTCAGAGCTTCTTCATTCCATACCGGCCAGGGTTCATAGGCCAGCGTTCCGTCATGGCCCAGGATCTGCCACATTTCCTCCCCGATGTGCGGGCAGATGCAGCTCAGCATTTTGACGAAACCTTCCGCGTAGGCCTTCGGGCAGCTTCCCGCCTTATAGCACGCGTTCACGAAGATCATCATCTGGGAAATGGCGGTGTTGAAGCCCAGGCTCTCAAAATCGCCGGTTACCTTTTTCACCGTCTGGTGGAATACCTTGTCCAGGGTGCCGTCGTTTTCGGCGGTGAGATTCTCTTCGGCGGTGAAGAAGGTCCATACCCGGTTCAGGAATTTCCGCGCGCCTTCGACGCCCTGGGGACTCCAGGGCTTGGAAACCTCCAGCGGCCCCATGAACATTTCGTACAGCCGCAGGGTATCCGCGCCGTACTGGTTGACGATATCGCTGGGATTGACCACGTATTTCGGGAACCGCTTCCCCATCTTGATGCCGTTTTCACCCAGGATCATGCCCTGGTGCACCAGCTTTTTGAACGGTTCCTTCACGGGGCTCAGGCCCTTGTCGTACAGGTACCGGTTCCAGATCCGGCTGTACATCAGGTGACCTACGGCGTGCTCGGGTCCGCCGATGTACAGATCCACCGGCAGCCAGTGCTTCAGCAGTTCGTAATCCGCGAAGGTTTTGTCATTGTGGGGATCGATATACCGCATATAGTACCAGCTGGAGCCCGCGGACCCGGGCATGGTGCTGGTTTCGCGCTTTCCCTTTACACCGTGGCGGTCGTACTGCTTCCATTCGGCGGCGTTTTCCAGGGGCGCCTGCCCGTTCTTTCCTTTATAGTCCTCCAGTTCGGGCAGCACCAGCGGCAGCTCGTCGTCCGGGAGGGGGAAGATTTTCCCGTCTTCCGTATGCACCACCGGCACAGGCTCGCCCCAGTAACGCTGCCGGGCGAAAATCCATTCCCGGAAGTGGTAGTTTACCGTGCGCTTCGCGACGCCCATCTTTTCCAGCTTGGCGGTGATGGCTTCCTTGGCTTCCTCCACGGTGAGCCCGGTAAATTCCTCGCTGTTCATAAGCCGGCAGCCTTTGCCCAGGTAATCGCCCTTTTCAAAGGCATGCTCGCTTACGTCCGCTCCGCCGATGACCTGGATCATGGGGATATTGTGGGCGACAGCATACTCAAAGTCCCGCTGGTCGTGGCTCGGAACGGCCATGACCGCGCCGGTGCCGTAGCTGGCCAGCACGAAATCGCCGATGAAGAGCTCGGCTTCCCTGCCGTTGGCGGGATTGACGCACTTTACGCCCTCCAGGCGGCAGCCGGTCTTGCCCTTGTTCAGCTCCGTCCGGTCCATATCGTTCTTTTTCCGGGTTTCTTCAATATAGGCTTTGACCTCGTCCTGGTTTTTGATCCGGGGCATCAGATCCTGCACCAGCTGCCCGTCCGGCGCCAGGACCATGAAGGTCACGCCGTAGATGGTTTCGATACAGGTGGTGAAGATGCTGAATTCGCCGCCGCCCTGGATTTTGAACTGAACCTCGACGCCTTCGCTTTTGCCGATCCAGTTGCGCTGCATGTCCTTGGTGCTTTCCGGCCAGTCGATCTCCTCCAGGCCTTCCAGCAGCTTCTCCGCGAAGGCGGGCTGATTGATAACCCACTGCTTCATATTCCGGCGTACGACAGGATATCCGCCGCGCTCGCTCTTCCCGTCGATCACCTCGTCGTTGGACAGCACGGTGCCGAGTTCTTCGCACCAGTTTACGGGCATATCGATATACTGGGCGTAACCGTCCAGATACAGCTGCTTGAAAATCCACTGTGTCCACCGGTAAAACTCCGGATCGCTGGTCGCGATGACCTTGCTCCAGTCATAGTCGAAGCCCAGCTCCTTGAGCTGGCGGGAGAAGGTTTCGATATTCTGCTTTGTGAATCCTTCCGGATGGTTGCCGGTGGAGATGGCATACTGCTCCGCTGGCAGGCCGAAGGAATCGTATCCCATGGGATGCAGCACATTGAATCCCTGCATCCGCTTCATCCGGCTCACGATATCCGTCGCGGTGTAGCCTTCCGGATGGCCTGCGTGCAGGCCTACGCCGCTGGGATACGGGAACATGTCCAGGGCGTAGAACTTCGGTTTGCTGAAGTCATGCACGTCCGTCCTGAAGGTTTCGTGCTCCTCCCAGTACTTCTGCCATTTTTTTTCAATGATTTTCGGATCGTAGCTGTGTTCCATTTCCGTCACCTGTTCCATCAGAAATAATGAAGCAATTATAGCATAATAAAAGGTTTTGTCAAAAGCTGCAATTTTATTCCTGTTCCTGTGTTTTCACCGCATTGACAAACAAATTCAATCATACTATACTTCTTATGTCATTTGTCATATTTGGTCATTTTTGTCGGAGGATGCGCCATGAAACCCTATCTGCTTTCGGATATTCCGGAAAAACTGGCAGCCCTCGCCGTGGAGGGTACGCACAAACCCGGAAGCCTTACGCTGGCCAGCGGCGCGTGGATTCACGCGGCCGGGGCTTTTGTGCTGGAAAAAGGTGATTATCCGCTGAATCCCCATGATCAGTGGGTCTGGTTGGCAGTGGAACGCGGAAGCATCCTTCTGACCTGGAACGGGCATGACCTGGAGCTTTCCGCCGGGTTTACGTGCTTCCTTCCCGGAGGCGCCGCGCCCGCGTCAATCCACGCGGAGGAACAGAGCCGCTGCCTGTGGATCGCGCTGGAAGGGCCGCTCAGCCCCATGGTGGTCCGCAAGATGGGCGCGCTGCTGCATATGCCCCTGAAGCAGGGGGCGCTGCCGAGCCAGATCTACCTGGCGGAGCAGATTGTGCAGGTCATCGTCCGCCACAGCGGCCAGGCTGACGCAACCTATCAGCTGCAGCACCTGATGTACGGCATGATCGCTTCCCACTGGGGCCAGCCTGTCGCCATGGACGCCATGCTTTCCCATGAGATCGCCAAGGTGGTGGACACCCTCCGGGCAAACCAGTACAAGGATAATTTCTCCCTGGCGGATATGGCCGCTATTTCCCGCATGCCGATGGAAACCTTCCGGAAACGCTTCGTGGCGGAGGTGGGAATGCCGCCGCTGAGCTATGTGCTTCACTGTAAAATGGAGCGCGCCAAGGAGCTTCTCCGGGATCAGAACTGTTCCGTCCGCCAGGCCGGTGCAGAGGTGGGCATGCAGGATCCGTACCACTTTTCCAAGCAGTTCAAGCACATCGTGGGCATCAGCCCCAGCGCCTTTATGAAACAGGCGTCGGTTCCCACAGCGACCATCCGCGGGGTTACGCCGAAGAAAAAGTAATATGCCGCTGTCAGCGCCTGCGCAGCAGGCGCTGAATTGGTTTTTCGACAAGATATGTAATAAGTACCGCGACCGCGAGGGATATTCCGAAGGCCAGCAGGGTATACTGCGTCTGCCAGGGCTGTTCTCCGGCCATGTTCGGTGTTTCCGACGCGGAGGGCGGGAAGCCGATCCGCTTCATATGCACCGCGAAGGTCTGGTGTACCAGGTAATAGTTCATGGAAACGCCGGCCAGGAACGTCATGGCACGGTTGCCCAGCAGAAAACGCAGCGGTTTTACGCAGAAATGCGCGGACAGAACAAACCCGGCAAATCCCAGGGCGAACAGGGGCCGGAAGGTCATCTGCTGCCGCTGCAGGCTTTCGTTCCCGAGGGGGTATGCCTGTACTTTCAGCAGTTCGGTTACGCCGATCAGGCATCCGATGAATACCGCCGTAGCCGCGGCCTGCCGGAAAATCCGGCGTTTTTTTGTTTCCCCGGATTCTTCTGTTTTTTCCACTTTCACGTACAGAAGCGCGGCTCCGAATCCGAGCGCGTACACATCCAGGAAGTTTGCGGCTGTATTCAGGATCATCGTGTAATCCGTCAGGCCCCACAGGCACCAGGCCCGGAACCCCCATGCGCCCGCGGTCATCAGGCACAGTGTGAGCGCCGGCTTCCGGGACATGGCCTTCGCGAGCAGCGGAAACACCAGGTACGCCTGGGTTACAACGGACAGGGTCCAGCTGGCGGCGCCCATGGGGGTGTAGGCGTATGTATCCCGGAAATAGGGGAAAATCATTGTCAGGTGAGTGAAAAGATCCTTTACCATATAAGGCCCGTTTCCGTTATACAGGCCCCAGGGCAGGCACATGCCGAAAAAGAAGGCCAGAATGATGAACCAGTAGGACGGCAGGATCCGCTGGGCTTTCCGCAGGTAAAAATCAGGGATGTTCCGCAGCGGCTGACGGCCCTGCCGCGCCAGCGGCAGATACAGCAGGAAAGCGCTCAGCAGAATGGTCCCGTCCACCCATACGTAGCCGGAGCGCACCAGGAAATCCAGGGAGTACTGGCGGTCCAGGAACGGCAGACTGACTGCGGGTTCCAGCCAGCTCTGCTGCCAGATATGGAACCAGCTGACGATAAAGATCATCAGCACCCGCAGCCCGTCCAGCTCGGGAATCCGTCCCGCGCTTCCGGGGATTTCCGGCCTTTTTCCCGTTTCCATCACTCTTCGTCCTCCACGACGCGCCGCAGCTCATAGCTCCGCTCCCGGCCTTCCCGCATGTCCCGCAGGGTCAGCTGGTGATCCGTCAGCGTGGAAATCCGGAAATTGGCGGCCATTTCGCCGTCTGTTTCCGTGCGGAGGGTATAGCTGTCCTGCACCAGGAAGACGAAAGATTCCCCGGCGATGGTGCAGGTGCTGTCCTCCCGGAATTCCGCGGCGATATTTCCGTCCCGGTCCGCCCATTTTCCGATAATCCTGTAGCACGCCGCGGACATCCACCGGGACACGCGCCGCGGATCCTCCACCAGCCGGAAAAACCGGGCAGCCTCGTAGGGCCTGCCGGCCTGATACAGCGCTTCCCCGGCCTTGACGCACGCGTCTTCGTACAGCTTCGGCAGATCCGCGTATTTCTTCGGCAGCCCGGTCCGGTCCAGGGCTTCCAGAAGCGTTACCGCCTCACTCCAGTTTCCGGCTTCCATGGCCGCGCGGGCGGATTCGGCCGGTTTCCCGTAATACATGTCAAACAGAGCGGCGGCCCGTTCCGCCGCGTCCTCCGTGTTTCCGGCTTTGGCATATTCCCGGGCGGCTTTCAGGGTATCCCCCTGCTCCTCCCGGATCCGTGCGGCTTCATAATACATATCCCGGGCCCAGCTTTCCGATTCCCTGTAGCTGCCCAGCGCTTCAAACCGGGCGGCCAGTTTTTCCGGATCGCGGTTTTCCTTCACGGTCTGGGCGACCGCGTCCAGGTATTCTGTTTCCATCCGGTATTTTTCATAATTTTTGCTGCGGGTAATCCGGGGGAGCAGCTCCTGCGCTCCCTGAATATCCCCGGTTTTCAGTTTTTCCTTGATCAGAGTGTCCAGCGCGGAATCCAGTTTGGACGCGGCGTCCCGGTATTCCCCGGCGCGCTCCAGAAGGAGGACGGCCTGCTCGTAATCCCTGTTCCGCAGGGCATCCGTTCCGGCCAGATAGTTTACCCGGGGAATCAGGTCCTCCGCTCCGGGGTATCCTTCCGGAAGCGCGGCGAGCAGCTCCGCGGAGCGTTCATATTCCTTATTCTCCAGAGCTTCCTTCGCAAGCGCCAGCAGGCATTCGTTATTCCGCGCGTCGGCCGGTTCATATCCGGGAATGGAAGCGTACAGCGCCTGCGCTGCCGCGATATCGCCCGCGGCGTACGCGTTTTCAGCCATGGCGAAAACCGCGTCCCGGCTTCGTTCCGCCGCGTCTCCGTAGCTGCCGGCCAGCAGAAACTCCGCGGCCGCTGTTTCCAGATCTTCCGCTTCCAGGGCATCCTCGCCCATCCGGTAATGGCATTCCAGAATGGCGTTCCGGCTCTGGGGATGTTCCGGAATCCGGTTCATCTCCGAAATAGCCTCGGTATACCGCCCTTCGTCAATCATCCGGGAGGCGGGGATATAGACGCATTCCGCGGCCAGATCCGCCGCGTCCGGGAATGCGTCCGTCAGCGTCAGGAACAATTCCCGCGCCGCGGCGTAGTTTTCGGCGCCCATTTCGATTTTTGCTTCCGTAAACAGGATTTCATTTTCCATGTCCGTCCGGCGAGGATCCTCCGGGGACAGGGATTCCAGCGCTTCCCAGGCAGCTTCCGTATCCCTGCTGTCCAGGGAGATCCGCGCTCTTGCCAGATCGTCCTCTTCCGCCATGCCGATGCTTTCAGGATGGCCGGTTACGGCGCGCAGCGCGTCCGCCGCGGTTTTAAACTCTTCCGCGGTCACCGCGGATTCATGCAGTTCCCGGGCTGCCTGCCATTCGCATTCCTCAAGCTGTTTTTCCGCTCCAGGGAAGCTGCCGAGATCCCGCAGCGTTTTCGCCGCGTCAGTCCATCTTTCTCCGGCCATGGCCCGTTCAGCGGTCCAGAACCGCAGCGCGGGCACGCCCGCGAACAGCAGGACCGCCACGATGGCAGCGCAGACCGGCAGGCTGAGCGCCAGGTGCTTCCGCCGGGCTTTCCGGCTCTGCTTCCGGTTGTACTCTTCTTCCCGGATGCGCTGCATCCGGGTGGTATCTTCCCGGACGTTCCGGGTGGAAAGATCCAGCTGCCGCTCCCGCTGGGCAACCTGTTTATCCACCGCTTCCCGGTTGTAACGGATGAAAACGGCTTCCTTCTGCCGCCGGCACCGCGCGCAGTATTCCTCGCTGTCCGGGTTTGGCCGTCCGCATACGCAAACCCACAGCCCTTCCTGCTGGCTGGGAAAGCCGACAGCCGTTTCCCCCGCCACAAAGCGGAGGTTGGTCAGGGCCCGGGAAACCGGCAGATCGTTGGGGGTATATTCCGTACTGGCACTCATTTCCCGCCGCCATACGGCGTTGTCGTTGAACCAGACCTTGTCGATGGTTACGTCCGCCCTGCGCACGGAAGGGTTGGGAGAGCAGGGAACGCTCATCAGGAAAGTGGAATGCGGCCTGCCGTTCAGCGCCCGCGCCCGGTAGACAACCCGTTCTTTTTCCGAGCCGCTGCCGCTCAGGAGCTTCAGCGTCACTTCGGCGGAAACAATGACCCGGTCGCTAAGGTTATACAGGGACAGACTCACGGCCGGGATCTCGTCCGTGGGCAGCGCTGTCTGAAAAACCTCAGCGGGGCAGGTTAAATCTATCAGCATCGGAACACCCTTCCTTCCCGCGTGATTATAGCATATCGCCGATTTCGTGACAACTTGAGCGGATTTACGTCATATCTTGTGCTTGACAATACGGTCCCGCTGTCGGAAAATGAAGAAAACCCATTCCGGGGAGGAATGAGCATGAAAAACAGGGGAAAAACCCGTTTTTTCGCAGCGCTGTGCGCCGCACTGCTTTGCGTTGCCGCGGTATCTTTGAGTGATCCGGTCCCGTGCGACGCCTGCGATGCGGTGCTGGAACCGGAGGAAAGGGTCCTCCGGCAGGAAGAGCGGGACGGTATTCCGGGCGAGGTATACGCCTGGTTCTGCCGCAGCTGCGGACAGCAGTTCGCTCAGTATCCAGAGTCCTGGCGCCCGACAGGATCCCTGCCGGATCCGCCGACGAATCCGCCTACGGATCCCCCGACAGACCCGCCTACGGATCCACCGACAAACCCACCCACAGATCCGCCGACGAATCCGCCGACAAACCCACCCACAGACCCGCCTACGAATCCGCCGACAGACCCGCCTACGGATCCACCGACGAAGGCACCTACAGATCCGCCCACGGAAAAGCCGACGAAGAAACCGAAGAACACCCCCACCAATCCGCCGACGGAAACACCGACGAAGGCACCTGCGGATCCGCCCACGGAAAAGCCGACAAAGAAACCGAAGAATACCCCCACCAATCCGCCGACGGAAGTCCCGACGAAGGCACCTACAGATCCGCCCACGGAAAAGCCGACAAAGAAACCGAAGAATACCCCCACCAATCCGCCGACGGAGGTCCCGACGAAGGCACCTACGGATCCGCCCACGGAAAAGCCGACAAAGAAACCAAAGAATACCCCTACCAATCCGCCGACGGAAAGTCCGACAGCGGCTCCGACGGAGGTGCCGGTGACCTTGCCGACGGAAAGTCCGACAGCGGCTCCGACGGAAGCGCCGGTGACCCTGCCGACGGAAGGTCCGACAGCGGCTCCGACAGAAGCGCCGGTGACCCTGCCGACGGAAGGTCCGACAGCGGCTCCGACGGAGGCGCCGGTGACCCTGCCGACGGAAGGTCCGACAGCGGCTCCGACGGAGGCGCCGGTGACCCTGCCGACGGAAAGTCCGACAGCGGCTCCGACGGAGGCGCCGGTGACCCTGCCGACGGAAGGTCCGACAGCCGCGCCGACAGAAGCTCCGATCGTTCTGCCGACGGAAATGCCTGTTACAGAACCGACACCGGAGCTGCCGGTGATTCTGCCTTCGGGTGATTCCACAACAAATCCTCCGTCCGGTCAAACCGGAGAACCGCCGGTAATTGTGATTACGCCTTCGCCGACGCCGGCGCGGACAAAAGCGCCGGTTATCACACAGCCCCCTGCGCCGGAGACGCTTCCGCCGACGGTTCCTCCTGAAACGAACCCGCCTGCGACTGCTGCTCCGACGCAGGTACCGACACCTGCTCCGACACAGGTCCCGACATCCGTTCCGACGCGGACACCGACAGCAACGCCGGCGCCGGCTGCCGGAGGAGCGGATTCGTCCGGAATCGGTGAAAACCGTGAATCCGTCATCCGCAATGTGGAGAAGTATCCCTTTTTCTCAAGGGCTTATCCTTCCCGCCGGCTGAATCTGGAAGGCAGTCCCGACGCGGAGGCACCGGTTCCCGGCGAAAGAATCTGGCCTGAACCGGAGACTTCTTCTCCCCTTCAGCGGATGCTCGGGAAATAGGGATACAACGAAAGCCACGGGTCTGCGCCCGTGGCTTTCGCATTGGCTTTTTCGCTTATTTCGCGTATTCGGTACTCCGGGTTTCGCGGATGACATTTACCCGGATCTGTCCGGGGTACTCCATCTGTTCCTCGATCCGTTTGGCGATTTCCCGGGCCATCACCTTGATGCCCTCGTCGGAAACGTCCTCCGGCTTCACCATAATCCGGACTTCGCGGCCGGACTGAATCGCGTAGCTCTTGTCCACGCCGTCGAAGCTGTTGGCGATTTCCTCCAGTTTCTCCAGGCGCTTGATATAGTTCTCCAGGCTCTCGCGCCTTGCACCGGGCCGCGCCGCGGAAATCGCGTCCGCCGCCTGCACAAGCACCGCTTCCACCGTCTGCGGATCCACATCGTTGTGGTGCGCCATGATGCAGTGCACCACATCGTTATTTTCGTGGTATTTCCGCGCCAGCTCAGCGCCGAGAGTAACGTGGGTGCCTTCGCTTTCATGGTCCACGGCTTTTCCGATGTCATGCAGCAGTCCGGCGCGTTTGGCCAGCTGCACGTCCGCGCCCAGTTCCGCTGCCATCAGCCCTGCCAGATGGCTTACCTCGATGGAATGCTTCAGAACGTTCTGACCGTAGCTCGTCCGGAAACGCAGCCGCCCCAGGAGCTTCACCAGTTCGTGATGGATTCCGTGCTGGTTGGTCTCGAAAACGGCGTTCTCCCCGGCTTCCCGGATCTGATTGTCCACTTCCTTCCGGGCTTTTTCCACCATTTCCTCGATGCGCGCCGGATGAATCCGCCCGTCCATAATGAGCTTTTCCACCGCCAGGCGCGCGACTTCCCGGCGTACCGGGTCGAAAGCGGAAACGATGACCGCTTCCGGCGTATCGTCGATAATCAGATCCACGCCCGTGGCCGTTTCCAGCGCCCGGATGTTCCGGCCTTCACGTCCGATGATCCGGCCCTTCATATCGTCGTTCGGCAGGGAGATAACGCTGACGGTGCTTTCGGCGACGTGATCCGCCGCGCATTTCTGAATTGCCAGGGCAATAATGTTCCGGGCCTTCTTTTCGCCCTCTTCCTTCGCCTGGGTCTCGATTTCCCGTACGGACGCGGCCGCGTCGTGGTACGCTTCCTTCTGCACCCGGTCGATGACCAGCTGCTTCGCTTCGTCCTTCGTCAGGCCCGCGATCCGCTCAAGTTCTGACAGCTGCTTTGTTTTCAGCTCAGCCAGTTCTTCTTCCTGCTTCGCAAGGGCGGCAACTCTCTCATTCAGCCCTTCCTCACGGGTTTCCAGGTTGTTGGCTTTCCGGTCCAGCGTTTCTTCCCGCTGAATCAGCCGACGTTCGTTTTTCTGGATTTCATTGCGGCGCTCACGGATTTCCTTTTCGTTCTCCGCACGTTCCCGGTCGTTTTCGGCTTTGGCCTTCAGGATCTCCTCCTTGGCTTCCAGCACTTTTTCCTTTTTGTAGTCTTCCGCCTTACGGACGGCGTCGTCGTACAGGCGTTTTGCGTATTCCTCCGTACGGTCAATTTTCCGTTCCGTCTGGTTTTTCCGGTATGTGTAGCCCACCAGCAGCCCGATACACAGGGTTGCCAGGGCAATCACAATCGCGACAATCGGATCCATAGGTTCCCTCCTTTTCCTTCATAATCTCAAACTTCATTCATATGCCGGCGCACAAAAAACCGCACGAAACTAAACGCTTCGTACGGCTGTACGCTGCTTCGACCGAGGCAATCCCGGTGTCATCGGTATGCGGTTCGCCCTGAAGGACGCCCGAAAACAGATCGCGGAGAAAGCCCCCGCGTTGGTACATTTGGGAATACTCTATCGACACAGCGCGCGAATGCTCACGCAGCCGAACAAATATATGCTACATGATTTTGTAACAATTGTCAAGCCGACACGGGGCAGGATCAGCGAAAGTTTGACATTTTAAATAGGAACGAATAAAATAATAAGGCTTTCCCAAAATGGGAAAAGCATACGGAGGGAATTATTCAGGATTATGAAACGGATTATTCCGGCGCTTTCGGTGATGCTGCTGGCGCTGCTTCTGCTCACGCTTCCTGTGTTCGCGGAGGAAGAAACGCAGGACGCCGGCTCAACCGAGGTGTGCGCCCATGAACAGACCCGTGAGCTGTATTATTTTGACGCGCCCTATTATGAACCCCTGGACGCGGAAAACCACCGTGTTTCCGGCCGGGCTGTGGTGCAGGTTGTCTGCGAAATCTGCGGGCAGGAGCTGTCTGTCCGCGACGTGGACAACGCGGAGGAGATCTGCCGCCATGTGTTCCGCAAAGGTCAGTGTGTCCTGTGCGGCTGGGTGAACCCGGTTCCGGAGCAGACGCTTACCCCTGAAGAGGAACCCGACTTGACACCGGAACCCGGGGAAGAACCCGACGAGACGCCGGGACCTGAAGAGGAACCCGACGAGACGCCGGAACCCGAGGAAGAACCCGACGAGACGCCGGGACCTGAAGAGGAACCCGACGAGACGCCGGAACCCGAGGAAGAACCCGACGAGACGCCGGAACCTGAAGAGGAACCCGACGAGACGCCGGAACCCGAGGAAGAACCCGACGTGACACCGGAACCCGAGGAAGAACCCGACGAGACGCCGGAACCCGAGGAAGAACCCGACGAGACGCCGGAACCCGAGGAAGAACCCGACGAGACGCCGGAACCCAAGGAAGAACCCGACGTGACACCGGAACCCGAGGAAGAACCTGACGAGACGCCGGAACCCGAGGAAGAACCCGACGAGACACCGGAACCCGAAGCGGAACCCGACGAGACGCCGGAACCCGAGGAAGAACCCGACGTGACGCCGGAACCCGAGGAAGAACCCGACGTGACACCGGAACCCGAGGAAGAACCCGACGAGACGCCGGAACCTGAAGCGGAACCCGATGTAACGCCGATTCCTGAAAAGAAACCTGATCCAACACCGATTCCCCAAAAGAAAACCGTCCGGACGCCGGTCCCCGAGCAGGAAACGATCCTGACGCTGACACCGGTGGAGGGGGATGAAGACCGCTATACCTGCACGCTCACCAACGCGGATCTTTCCGCCGCGAAGGATACGCTTGTACTCCGGCCGAAAGGCAGAGAAGCGGCCCTGGCCCTGCAGGCTGACGAGCTGCGGGAGGAAATAGATGATTCCGGCAGCACGATTACCGCGGAAATCGAAAACGCCGGAAACCAGATTGTGAACGCTTCTGTCTGCCTGAATACAGCGGACGGGGAAAAAGCCGTTCCCGCGAAACACCAGGTTTCTCTCCGGATCTACAAAGCTCTGCAGGATGAGCCGCTTACCGTTTCCTTTACCGACCCGGAAGGCAACAGCCATTCCGAGCAGGCGGACTGGGTGCGGAAGAACGGGGAAGGATACTGGAGCGTTCCCTGGCGCGGCAACGGAAATTATGAATACGGAACGGCAGGCGGCAAGTGACCGGCGGAAAGAATTGTCCGGCCGGATCCTTCAGGAGGATTTGATTATGGAAGCCATTACGACCCGGGAACTGAAAGAACGGCTGGCGGAGCTGCAGGGGCAGCAGGTCACCCTCCGGGGGTGGATCCGCAACCATCGGAAACAGAAGAACATGGGGTTTATCGATTTCTTTGACGGTACCTGCTTCCGCAATCCTCAGGTGGTGTATGACAGCGCTATTCCCGGTTTCGAAGCGGTTCAGGCGCTGCGTGTGGGCAGTGCCGTCACTGTTACAGGCAAGGTGGTTCCCAGCTATAAAGACGCCGAAACCCCTGAAATCCAGGCGTCTTCCATTCAGCTGGAGGGTGACTGCCCGGAGGATTATCCCCTCCAGCCCAAGCGCCATACGGTCGAGTTTCTCCGGGAAATCGCCTATCTGCGGCCCCGTACCCGCCTGTTCCAGGCGGTGTTCCGCGTCCGCTCCGTGGCGGCCATGGCGATCCATACCTATTTTCAGGACCGGGGTTATGTCTATGTCCATACGCCGCTGATTACCGGGAACGACGCGGAGGGTGCCGGAAACACCTTTACCGTAACCACCCTGCCTCCGGAACGCGCGGGAAAATATGAGGAAGATTTCTTCGGCAAGCCCGCTTCCCTGGCGGTTACCGGCCAGCTGGAAGGCGAAACCTTCGCGATGGCTTTCTCAAAGATTTACACCTTCGGGCCTACCTTCCGGGCGGAGAACAGCAACACGAAAACCCACGCGGCGGAATTCTGGATGATCGAGCCGGAAATTGCCTTCTGCGATCTGGACCAGTTGATGGATCTGGAGGAGGATTTCCTGAAGGCGATTGTGAAGACCGTACTGGAAAAGTGCCCGGACGAGCTGGAGTTCCTGGACAAGTTCAGCGGCGGCGGCCTTATTGAGAAGCTGCGGACGCTGCTTACTTCCTCCTGCGCGCGGGTTACCCATGAGGAAGCCATTACGATTCTGCGCAAGGCGATGGAGAACGGAACGGAATTCAAGTTCGAGCCAACCTACGGCGGGGATACCGCCAAGGAGCACGAGAAATACCTTACGGAGGAATATTTCCACTCTCCCGTGTTCGTCTATAACTGGCCGAAGGATATCAAAGCCTTCTATATGTATCAGAATGACGACGGCAAAACCGTGGCGGCGGTGGATCTGCTGGTGCCCGGATCGGGAGAACTCATGGGCGGCAGCCAGCGTGAAACCCGTTATGATCTCCTGACCGCCCGCATGGACGAGCTGCACATTTCCAAAGAGGAAATGTACTGGTACGTGAACCTCCGGAGGTTCGGAGGCTGCACCCACTCCGGTTTCGGGATGGGATTTGAACGCCTCCTGATTTACCTCACCGGCGTTGAGAATATCCGGGACGTCATTCCATACGCCCGCACCCCCATGAGCTGTGACTTCTGAGTCACAGCTCATTCCGGCTGATCACGAAAAAACACAGGAGGAAGCATTTCAATGCCCACAGTATATCTTTGCTTTTCCACCGACATCATTCACGGTGGGCATATTGCCATTATCCGCCGGGCCCAGGAGCTGGGAGAACTGACCGTAGGCGTTCTCAGCGACGAGGCTGTGGCCGGCTACAAGCGCTTTCCGCTGGTTCCCGCCTCTGAGCGGCGGATCATGTTTGAGAATATCGCCGGGGTTTCCCGGGTGGTGGAGCAGCGGACCCTCAGCTACCGGGAGGTGCTCGAGGAGCTGAAACCGGATTTTGTCGTTCACGGGGACAACTGGGTCAACGGATTCCAGAAGCCCATCCGGGACGAGGTGATCGAGGTGCTTTCCGCGTGGGGCGGAAAGCTTGTGGAATTCCCCTACAGCGCCGATGAAAAATATAAGGAGCTGGACCGCCGCCAGCGCGCGGAGCTGGCCATGCCGGATTTCCGGAGAGGACGCCTGCGCCGTCTGCTGGAGATGAAAGGTCTTGTTACCGCCATGGAAGCCCATGATGGACTGACCGGCCTCGTTGTGGAAAACACCGTGGTGCATGAAAACGGCGGCGCCCGCCAGTATGACGCGATCTGGCTTTCCTCCCTGTGCGATTCCACCGCGAAGGGCAAGCCGGACATCGAACTGGTGGACATGACCAGCCGGTTCCGTACGGTGGACGATATCATGGAAGTCACCACCAAGCCGATTATCTTTGACGGCGACACCGGCGGCCTGACAGAGCATTTTGTCTATACGGTAAGATCCCTGGAACGCATGGGCGTATCCATGGTGATCATTGAGGATAAAACCGGTCTCAAGAAAAACAGTCTTTTCGGTACCGAAGTGGTTCAGACCCAGGATTCGGTGGAGCATTTCTGCGAAAAGATCCGCGCGGGCTGCCAGGCACGCCGTACGCGGGAATTCATGATCTGCGCGCGGATCGAATCCCTGATTCTGGAGCGGGGGCAGGAGGACGCGCTGCTTCGCGCCCGGGCCTTTGTCAAAGCTGGCGCGGACGCCATCATGATTCACAGCCGGAAGAAGGATCCGCAGGAGATCTTTGACTTCCTTGCGGCGTTCCGCGCGGAGGATTCCGCGACGCCCGTTGTCCTGGTGCCTACTTCCTTCAATTCCGTGAAGGAGGAGGAGTGGAAAGAACGCGGCGCCAACGTTGTGATTTACGCCAACCAGCTGATGCGGGCCGCTGTTCCGGCGATCCGGAAGGCGGCCGAAAGCATTCTGGCCAATCACCGCGCCGAGGAATGTGACGCGGAACTGATGCCTTTCAAGGAAATCATCCGACTGATCCCGGAGGAATGATCAGTACGCCTTTCCGGCGGACGCACAGAGGAGACTGAAACATGGCAAAGCTTTATTTCCGGTACGGGGCGATGGGCTCCTCCAAGACGGCAAACGCCATCATGGTGCAGTACAATTATGAAGAAAGGGGCCAGAAGGCCCTGATGGTGAAGCCGGCGCTGGACAACCGGGACGGAAGCCGCGTTGTGGCGTCCCGTTCAGGCCTGCAGGCGGAGTGTTCCTTTGTGGAAGAAATGACGCTGGAGGAAGCGAAGAAATATGACTGCGTGATCGTGGATGAAGCGCAGTTCCTGACGAAGGAACAGGTGCAGCTGCTGGTGGATATTGTGGACAAGGGCAATGTACCGGTGATCTGCTACGGACTGCGGGCGGATTTCCGGGGCAACCTGTTCGAGGGCAGTCACTGGCTGCTGGCCTGGGCGGATTCCATCGAAGAGATCAAGACCGTCTGCTGGTGCGGCAGGAAAGCGACCTGCAACGCGCGCCTGTCCGGCGGCAGGGTGATCAAGGAAGGGGAGCAGGTGCTCCTGGGCGGCAACGAGAGCTATATCGCCCTGTGCCGGAAGCATTGGGCGGAGGGCAGAACGGGAGAATAAACGGCAGCATCCGCATATTATCTGTAGAACTGAATATCCGCGATATGGATCACGTTCTGGTGTTCGAGGTCTGCTTTGCTGTTGCTGAAATACGAATTCAGCCAGAAATCCACATAGTCTACATTGGTAACAGTACAGTTCAGGTTGTAGATCTGGTATTCCGTTGTATGTTTGTCCGGCAGGGCCATATAGGTTTCATATTTCCGACCGTCTAAAGTGTGCACCACAACGGTGATTCCTTTCGGACGGGCGAACTGGGAATAATCGGAGTAGCTTCTTACGCAGCCGTTGCGGATGCCGATGCTGCTGATGGTCTCGCCGCTGAAAAACGCGGTCAGTTCCGGAATATCATCTGTCATTTCAGAGGACCAGACCAGCCAGTCAAAGGATGTGCGGTAGTTGTCGTCCGCGATGTTCGGGAGCCTTTCAACCCGCTTGTCGTTATACTTGCCCGCCGAGGATGTGCCGGGCTTAAACTGTGTGTCCCAGCTGAAAGGCGTTACCGGATTGCCTCTGCCGGGATCCGGCTGCATGGTCGGCCGGGGTGTGCTGGTGGGTATCAGCGTGGGAACCGGTGTCGGAACCGGAGTGATAATTGGCAGGAGGGTCGGCCGGGGCGTATAGGTGGGAATCAGCGTGGGAAGCTGCGTCGGAACCGGAGCGTAACCGCCTTCATAATAGAAGACGATGTTTGCCGGGGAACAGGCGGCTCCGGACAGCCACACGTACTGCGCGCCGCTGAGGGCTCTGTATCCGCTGATGCTCTTTGGGCTGACAGATTTGCTCTGCGGGACGCTTTCCCTGTAATTATCGATCAGATTGCCGTACAGATCATAACAATAAATGTTGACATAGCTTTCCTGCCGGGCGTTTTTTCTGTAATAAAAATCGACAACGCTGACTTCCGGTATGCCCTGGTCGCTGACATATACGTTTGAGGATGTGCCGTAAACGGCCGTATAGCCGGACGGCGTGTTTCCGGCGGATACGGTATTGTTGCCGGGCCGGACGGTAACGGATCGCTCTTCCAGAACTGCCCGGGTGTCGATATCAATCTGCCGGACCCGGACGGTCGCTTCAATTGATTTCGCCGCGGAACAGTTTTTCTTTGCATTGATCCACCACTGCGGGACGTTCATCCAGTAATAGAATTCACCGCGGTTCCAGGAAGAAGACATTTCATCCTCGGTGAAAGGGACGACCTGAACCGTGTAGAGGCCGGAATAGTTCAGCTTCAGGGTATAGCTTTCGCCGTCCGACGTCCTGTTCCAGTCTTCGGAATACTGCCTTCCGTCAGGCGCCGTAATCAGAAGATGATACTTGCCCCACGCTTCCTCCTCGAAGAATTCCCCGTCCGGAGAAAAGGAGTAACTCAGAACATAGCAAAGGCCTTCGCTCTGATTGAATTCCAGCGAGGCGTTTCCGTTCGAGGTTACGTAAAAGACGGTGGTATCGCTGGCGTCGCCGTATGTGGCGTAGTTTGCCGAAAACGCTGAAGAAAAAAGCAAACAGCACAGAATACATAATACGATGGCGGTTCCCCGTTTCCAGCTTTTCATGTTGCCCCTCCTGAACAATTGTTTTGTCTTTCATTGAATAAACGGCGGCGGGATTCGTCAGATTCCCGGATTTTTCAGTTCTTTTGCCTGCGGGACACGTATATGTCCGCGGATAATCCATTTTACCATACCGCGGGGAACAAAAAAAGATCCGGAGCCGGAAACATCCGGTTCCGGAGGCGTTGTCCGGCGGTATCCTTTCGAAAACGTAAGGTTAAATTCACCTGAAAGTAAGATTCATGTGCGAGAATGAATCCGGAAACAGACGGGGCGGGTTCCGGCCGGTCCGGTGCCTGCTTCCGGAATAAACAGAAGGAGACGAAGCATATGAAAAAGTTCAGTATCATTTTTATCTCGATTCTGTCGGCGCTGACTGTCGGCGCGATGGCGCTGGCAAACACCGCGGCGGTGGAGCTGTATGACAGGACGGCGGAACTGCTGTTTAACACGGACAACGTGACGGTGAAGGCGCACGCTGAATTTTCGCTGGACGGCAGCCGGTTCAAGACCGCGGACGGCGAATGGAAACAGGACGGGGACCGTTCATACCGGCAGTTGCTGCTGAGCTCGCCGCGGAAGGACGGAACGGAGCGGAAGAACGGGTATACGATCGTGACGGAAAAGAACGATCTTTATCTGATGGAAGTCTTTACGCCGGGCGTATGCCGGAGGGGATCCACCGGGGAAAGATTGTCCATCCTGCGCAGCACGGTGGAATCGAAGCATCTGGTCCAGCTGGGCAGGGCACTGGCTTCGCAGGCGGATCTGATTCTCGGTGCGGACACGATAACGAAAACAGAAGACGGATCGTACCGTGTGGCGCTCGGAGAAGACGCGCCGGATCTGGTGAACGCGGCGCTGAATCAGATTGCCCGGTTCGCGGCAAAACGCTATTTCATGGTTGATTTTGACAGAAACAGGACGGACAGCGAAATGTCCATGAACGGCTTTGTCACCGTAACCACCGGTATTTTATACACGATGCAGGGGATTTCGCTCCGCAAGGCGGAGATTACACTGAAACCGGATGAAAACGGTGAGCTGCTGCTGGCCGAAGGCAGTGTCAGCCTGAACCTGGAGACTTCCGCGGACGGCGTAAAGCAGCTGGATGTCAGCTTCCGGGTGGAGATCTCCAGCCGGGGCAGCACGGTGCTGAAGAAGTTTGACCCGCAGGATTACGGCGCGAAAATGGCTTACTATGCGGAACCGGCCTTCGGGGCTGAATTCGGCGGGGAATACGGGGAAGCGACGAACGTAATCAACGAGGAAGCGCAGTAAACTGAACAGAGAAAGCCGGAAGCGTCCATCAAGAGGATTCTCCGGCTTTTTATATGCCTGGCATTTATGCTTTTTCCCCTGGTTTCACCCACTCACCGAAGGGCCAGGTGCCATCGGTATGCGTTTCGTAAGGATCCGGGCAGCAGGGAACCGGAAGCGTCTCCCGGTCTGGCGCATAGGGAGAATGGAACGTCGTACACTAGCATCCACAAAAGGAAAGGATTTTTTTAGAAAGACTGCATGGCAATATAACATTCTCTATAAAGACTGTCACAGATTATCCAAGTATCCAATTTCAGCAAACAGTTTGACAAACATACTGAATTGCAATACAATCGTAGTGCAAGGAGGTGCTGAAAATGGCAAAACAAGCGGTATATCAGGTACGTATGGATGAGGAAATCAAAAATCAGGCAGAGGCATTATATCGCAGCCTTGGAACAACGTTTGCCGAAGCTGTCCGGATTTTTGCCGTGCAGAGTATTCGTGAACAGGGAATGCCATTTACACCGTCTGAATCACGTGGAAAATCTTTCGGAGTGCTTTCCCGTTACGCGGATCCGGCACAGATCAGTCAGGAAAATACTGCTTTTGAGAAAGCGATGGTGGAAAAGCATGCCGATCGTTGATGCGAACATCATCTTGCGCTATTTGTTGGGAGATCATCCTGATATGTCACCTAAAGCAAAGGAGATCATTCTTTCAGGTGCGCAGACGACTGCGGAAGTACTTGCAGAAGTGGTCTACGTACTGAAAGGTGTATACAATGTCGGGCGCCAGGAAATTGCGGATACAATCGGAGCATTTTTGCTGGAAATATCTGTTCCGCACAAAGCGGCAATCGCATATGCCTGCAAACTATATGGGGAAACGAAACTTGATTTTGTAGATTGTATTCTTGCCGGATACCATTTTTCTGAAAGCATGGAAATACTGACATTTGATAAAAAACTAAGTAAAGTAGTCAAAAATCTGCCTCCGGTGGATTAAGAAGGGATCCAATAAAAAGGGCGGCTTTGAAGGCAATGTCATTCAGATAAGGATGACGGAAAGAGAACTGGAACTGAAATAGGTTCCGGTCTCTTTTTTTGTTAAGAAAATCGCAGAAAAAGGTTGACAGA
>ONJM01000053.1 GCA_900318145.1 uncultured Eubacteriales bacterium | reverse complement strand
TGATCACCCCCATCGCTATGGAACAGGGACTCCGCTTCGCTATCCGTGAAGGCGGCCGTACCGTTGGTTCCGGCGTTGTGGCCAAGGTCATTGAGTAATCAAGTCAGGAGGGATCCCTAATGGCGAACGCCGCACGTAACAAGGTTTGCCTGGCCTGCACCGAGTGCAAGCAGCGCAACTACAACAACATGAAGAACAAGAAAAACACTCCGGATCGCATTGAGCTCATGAAGTACTGCCCCTTCTGCAAGAAGCACACGACCCATCGCGAGACCAAGTGATCCAACATCAACTGATGCTGTGAGGATGTGAAAGAAATGTCTGAAGTTAAGAAGGCGGCTGAGCAGAAGGAAAAGTCTGCGAAGAAGTCCGGAGAAGGAAAACTGGGCAAGATCATCAACTGGTTCAAGACCCTTCCCAAGCGGATCAGCAAGCCCTTCAAGAACATGTATTATGAGCTGAAGAAGGTTACGTGGCCGAGCAAGCATAAGCTGATCACGTATTCCGTCATCGTGCTGCTCTTCATGCTGTTCATGGGCGTTGTAATCGGCCTGCTGGATATGGGCGCGACCGCTCTGATCAACCTGCTCATGTGATCCAAGGAGAAAAGACATGGCTGAAAACAAGAAAGAGGCCTGCTGGTATGTGATTCATACCTACTCGGGCTACGAGAACAAGGTAAAGGACACGCTGGAAAAGTCCGTGGAAAACAACGGCATGCAGGATCTGATCCTTGAGGTTCGGGTTCCCATGGAGGAAGTTGTCGAGATCCGGAACGGAAAGCGCGTCAAGAGTACCCGGAAGGTCTATCCCGGATATGTGCTGGTGCACATGATCGAGACCAGCGAAAGCTGGTACGTCGTACGGAATACCCGCGGCGTGACAGGCTTTGTGGGTCCTGACTCCAAGCCGGTTCCGCTGACGCAGGAAGAAGTCGACATGATGCTCAATACCGAGCAGTCCAGCGTGGATTTCGGATTTGCCATCGGCGAGAACGTCCGGATCCTGTCCGGTCCTCTGGAAAATTTCAGCGGTGTGGTTGAAGACGTCGATACTGTACGCGGCAAGCTCACGGTCAAGGTGCAGATGTTCCTTGGCCGGGAGATGCCCGTCGAGGTCGATCTCGACCAGGTTGAAAAGGAAAAGTAAGTTTTATTCCCGGGGATTCTTCGCTGCGCAGAAAATGACGCGGCAGGAATCCACGGGGTGAAGCGGAACGTGGGAGGAAGCGAAAAGCTTCCGCTCTACCACAATTCATTATGGAGGTGCCACTCAAATGGCAAAGAAAGTATCTGCTTACATCAAGCTGCAGGTTCCTGCCGGCAAGGCAACACCCGCTCCGCCGATCGGTCCCGCTCTGGGCCAGCACGGCGTGAACATTCCCGGATTCTGCAAGGAGTTCAATGACCGTACGGCGAAGGAAGCCGGCATGATCATCCCCGTGGTGATTACCGTTTACACCGACCGTACCTTCACCTTCATCACCAAGACCCCTCCGGCGCCCGTTCTGATCAAGAAAGCGCTGAACCTGCAGAAGGCCAGCGGCCGTCCCAACAAGGAAAAGGTTGGCCAGCTGACGAAGGAACAGGTCCGCAAAATTGCGGAGACCAAGATGCCCGACCTGAACGCCGGCAGCATCGAGGCCGCCATGAGCATGGTAGCCGGAACCGCCCGCAGCATGGGCGTGACCGTCGAGGAGTAACAAGCAGTGACCGGCGGCCGGCGGCCGCTGGACGGCGGAAACAAACCGCTGAACACGGACAAGGCCAAACGATCACTAACAATGTGGGAGGACAAAGAGCCGCTAATACCACATGGGAGGAATGAACAAATGAAACACGGCAAGAAATATTCCGACAGCGCGAAGCTGATCGACCATCTGAAGCAGTATGATCCCGAAGAGGCCGTCGACCTGGTTGTAAAGACCGGCAAGGCCAAGTTTGATGAGACCGTCGAGATTTCCGTCCGCCTGGGCGTCGATCCCCGGCACGCTGACCAGCAGGTCCGCGGCGCGGTGGTGCTGCCCCACGGAACAGGCCGGACCATCCGCGTTCTGGTTATCGCCAAGGGCGACAAAGCAAAGGAAGCGGAAGAGGCCGGTGCCGATTACGTCGGCGCTGAGGAAATGATCCAGAAGATCCAGCAGGAAAACTGGTTCGACTTCGACGTCTGCGTCGCCACCCCCGACATGATGGGTATGGTCGGCCGGATCGGCCGCATCCTGGGCCCGAAGGGCCTGATGCCCAACCCGAAGAGCGGTACCGTTACCATGGATATCGCCCGGGCCGTGAACGACATCAAAGCCGGTAAAGTGGAATACCGCCTGGACAAGACCGCGATTATCCACTGCCCGATCGGCAAGGTTTCCTTCGGCAAGGAAAAGCTGCAGGAGAACCTGAGCGTTCTGATGGAAGCAATCAACAAGGCGAAGCCCGCCGCTGCCAAGGGCACCTATATGAAGAGCGTTTATCTCTCCAGTACCATGGGTCCCTCCGTGCGTGTGAATCCGCTGAAGTTCTGATTGGTTTTTGCAAGGCTGCCTCACAGATCTGTGAGGCGGCTTTTTTTGTTTGCAGGAATTTCCGGAAACAGGAAAAGTACGCTTTCCGAAGTGCAAAAAAAAAGTTGTATTATTGCGCCAAATCGTATATATTACTGTCATAAACATATGTCCTGCGATCAGGAAAGAAAAAACAAAACAGCAGAAGAAACAATCATATGAAAAGGGGAAGCTTTCTATGATGAAGATCGGCATTCAGAAGAACCTGTACAAGGCGGCTTTATGGCTGGCAGTTCTGCTTCTGGCGGCGGGAACGCTGGGAGGATTCTGTTCCGGAGCAAGGGCTGATGAAATCGAACAGATCGCCGCGCCGGAATTTTCTGTGATTACAGAGCAGATTTCAATCGGCAGTTTTGTGGAGGTACAGGTTCAGGATCCTGTGCCGGACGCATGGTACCGCGGCGCGATCGGCTGGACCGACGGCGAAAGCAGCGGCGAGTATACCGGCTGGTACAATATGGACGGAGACGGGAAGATCCTGATTCCGGCCGTCGTGGATGAAGCAGGGAACCATGCTGTTCTTGTGGACTGCGGTATGGACGGTATGGAAAGCAACCGCACTGTCGCGGAAATCACGATAGCTGCCGGCGAAGGCGCCCAGATGAATTTCAGCAAACAGGAAGCAGAGACCGGGGAGAATATCCTGTTTGCACTGTATGCGCCGAACGCGGCGGAAATGACAGTCACGGTCAACGAAACAGAGGGCTGGACCTGGGAGAATGTCTGGATCTGGAACAACTGGGGTTCGGACAGAGACAGCGGCGACTGGCTGCGCTTTGACAAGAGCGGGGAATATACGCTGAATCTGTACGCAAAATATACAGAAGAGGATGAATGGGAATATACAGGCGTCAGCAAAACAATCCGGATCAACAGTGAGCAGTACGACCTGCGGGCTATGATTCCGGCGACGCATGAAGCGGGGACCGACTTTGTTATCGCAAAACCGGAGAAGGTCACAGACATACAAATCGATATCTATGATGATACAACGTACGGCAGCTATGTTTACAAAATGAGCTGGACTCAGAATGACGGCCGCTGGTACAATTACATCGATCCTGAAACAAACGACTGGATGTACGAAGAAGACCAGCATGACAACATTGCCGAAATCCGGGTTTCGGCGAGCCTGCTGCAGCAGAACCACACCTATCACGCGGATCTGCATATGGGAGGCCAGGGTGTTGAAGCGGACAACGCGTATGATGTGAAGTTCACGGTTGCGGGCGGTACAGATGAAAACCTGACACTGACGGTGAACGGAAGTGAAGAGAACCAGGAGGTTCCTGTCTTTGTGGAATTCGGGGTTCAGGCTTACGCGCCGGGCGCGTCGGCGATCCGCATCTTCGACGGATGGAGCTGGCGTTACTGGAACGGAGATACCGTCGAGGACACCTGGAACGACGGCTCGGAAGGTACCCGGAGCATCTACGCGCAGGCATACTACGGCGATGCGCCGTGGACAGCAGAAGGCTTCGATCCGGAAAGTTATGACTGGGGTATGTTTGACTGGAACCAGTGCGGCTTTGACTGGGGCGGCGTAAGCAACGTCATTGAGATGACTTACAGCAGCTGGGGACAGCTGCCGGCGCCGCAGATCGAAGTGCTTACCAGTCACGCGGCGGAAGGAAGCTTTGCCCGGGTACAGGTGAGCGGATGTGAGGAAGGCGCCTGGTACCGCGGCAGCATCGGTGTCAGAGACGATAACGGGGATGTGCAGGAACTCTGGGACTGGTACGATATTGATACGGACGGAATCATCAGGATCCCTGTCATCCGCAATGCGGGAGTGTACACACTCAGGGTTGAATGCGGAGGGATTTCAGGCTTCGACGGTAACTGGACGGATGCGGATCTTACCGTGACGGACAGTGCGGCTTACATGGACTTCAGCAAGACCGCGGCGGAGACCGGGGAAAATATCCGGTTTATCTGTTATGCGCCGAACGCGGCAGAGATGGCCGTGACTATCAATGAGGAAGACGTCTGGACGGGAGATGTCTGGTCCTGGGAGAACGGCTGGGCAAACGGTCCCTGGGACTGGAATCCCGTAACCGATGACGGGATGTGGTTTGCGCGGAGCGGAGAATATACGCTGAAGCTGTACGCACGGGAAAACGGCCACGACTGGGCATACACCGGTCTGAGCCAGACAATTACAGTGACAAGTGAAAAATACGACCTGCGGTCGATGATTCCGGCAACGCTGACGACGGGAACGGATTTCAGCATCGAGAAGCCG
>ONJM01000015.1 GCA_900318145.1 uncultured Eubacteriales bacterium | reverse complement strand
TGTCATTGCTAACAGCAGCTTGCGGTTCGCTACACTTGGCGGTAAATACCCGTGGCGGGACTTTCACCCGCTAGAATTGTGCCATGCCCGGCACACTATCAAAAGGAGCTGCCTCCATGGCAGCTCCTTGATGATTTTATCACTTTTTATTCTTTTTTTCGCTGTATTTTCAGCCAGGACGGAAGCTGCATCTTCTTTCCTCTCCGGTCCAGTACCACGCTCTGCATCAGAATAAAGAGAGCCAGCATGGCGCCGCTCGCGATCTCCTGCCAGTAGGATTCCTGTACTTTGCTGGCGGCCATGATCTCCTGGATTGTAGTCAGGATCATCACCCCGAAGAAGGTTCCGAAAACATTGCCTACACCGCCTGTCAGCAGCGTACCGCCGATAATGGCGGATGCGATCGCGTCCATCTCACTCCGGAGGCCGATACTGGTTTTGCCGGAGGATGCATGCATGATGAAAACATATCCTGCCAGCGCAGCGAGCACGCTGCTGATAATATAGCTGAAAAACCGGGAACGCTTCACGTTGATGCCAAGCATCAGCGCGCTCTGCTGGTTTCCGCCCAGAGCATAAATACTGCGGCCGAGTTTGTGATGTCGCAGCAGCAGATACATGCCCACAAGGATCAGCAGAGCGATTGCGGCTCCGAGCTCCAGCTTGAACACACCAGGAATCTGAAAGGTAAACTTCTTCATTTCCAGAAAAGCTTCATGTTTGATCGGTACGTTCTCGCTGGAGATCATGGTGGTGACCCCGCGGGACAGGAACATACCAGCCAGGGTGACAATAAAGGGTTGGATACCCAGATAGCTGACCAGGAAGCCCTGTTCGCAGCCGAACAGAAGGCCGATACCGAGCGCCAGCAGCAGGGAGAGAATCACGCCTCCGGGTCCCTCAATCCCCGACGTCTGCAGAAACTTCGCGCAGCTCATGGCCGTTAGGCAAACAACGCCGCCGACACTGATATCGATTCCTCCGCCGATCATTACAATGGTCAGCGAGCAGCCGAGAATAATCAGATAAGCGTTATTGTTCAGCAGGTTGAAGATCTCCTGGAGTGAAAGAAAGCGTTTTCCGATGAAAATCATTGCTGCGGCGTACATAGCAACAAAGATCCCGATGGCAATAAGCATCAGCAGTTTTGTATTGGACATCGGAGGCCGTCTGCGGACGGTGTTTTCAGGATTTTTCACTGTCATATCCTTTACCTCCCTGTCACCGCTTTTTGGGAACCGCTGTGCATTCTGTTCCAAAGCGCTGAGATTTTTTCCTTCACCGCGGGAGAACCGGCAATCACAATAATGATGATGACGATTGCCTTATATGCCTTGATTGATTCCGGCTTTACGCTCATGTCGTTCAGGGTATTGGTGAGCATCAGGATAATATACGAACCGAGGATCGTGCCGGAGAGGCGGAATTTACCGCCGCCCAGGCTGTTTCCGCCGATGGCCACGGCAAGAATTGCGTCCATCTCAATCGCGTCCAACAACGTCTTGTGGGACAGCTGGTTCAGCCGGCAGACCTGAATCATGGAAGCAAGGGAAACGCAGACGCCGAGGATCACAAACGAAAGGAGTTTAATGATCATCGGATTGATGCCGTTCAGCCTGGCGGCTCCCTGGTTGATTCCCACCGTCTGCGTATACAGCCGCAGATTCGTGACTTTGAAAATCAGCGCAAGAAGCAGCGCCATAATAATCACCAGAAAAATCGGCGTCGGGATCGGGATACCCGGAATAGTTTTTCCGATGGCGTTGATCAGCTTGTCGTTCAGCTGCGGTGTGGCACTCCCGGTAATCATATACGCGATGGAACGGCCGCAGGAGAAAAGAATCAGCGTGGCAATCATCGGCTGGATCTTGAAAACGGAAACAAGCGTTCCGTTGAAGAGAGTAAATACAATCGTGACCGCGATAGCCGCAAGAAGGGCGACAATAATACTTCCGGCGGAAATTTTGTCGAGTCCGAAAGCGTCCAGCACTTTCACAAAGACCGCGCCGGAAATGGCTCCCACGGCGCCGACGGAAATGTCCTGTCCGCCGCAGGCTGCAGTAACAAGCGTCATCCCCATGGCGATAATAGCCAGGGCGCTGGCGTCGTCGATAATGCTGATCAGATTGCCGGCCAATACCGTGTTTCCGTCGTTATTGACCCGGGTACCGATGCTGAAAAAACCCAAATCCCCGATAGCAATGCCTCTGAACAGATTGAAAAGGATCAGGATACCGAGCGCTGCCAGCGGAATGATAAGCTGGGAAAAATCCCTCCGCTTTCGGGCGTATGCCTTCTGAACCATCTTACTGTCCACCTCCCGCTATTGTTTTCATGACAGAGGACTGATTCAGATCCTCACCTGTAAGCTCGCCCACGATGTTCCGGTCCCGCATAACGATCAGCCGGGAGCAGGTGCGGAGCATTTCCTCAATTTCGGACGAAATGAAAGTAATACTCATGTTTTCTTCCGCGGCCAGTTTCAGTACCAGCTTCTGGATTTCCAGTTTGGTGCCGACGTCTATTCCGCGCGTCGGCTCGTCAAGAATCAGGTAATCCGGATGCGTCAGCAGCCACCGCGCCAGAATCACTTTCTGCTGGTTCCCGCCGGACAGGCTGCCCACCGGTGTATCCTGGCTGGCTGTCTTGATCTTCAGTGCGTCAATGTATTCACTCGCAAACTGTTCCGTTTCCTTTTTGCTCATCGGATGGAAGAATCCCTTCATGACCTGCAGGGCAAGGATGATGTTCTCCCGCACGGACAGGTCCGCGATAATTCCGTCCCGTTTCCGGTCCTCCGGCAGATAGCCGATGCCGGCTTTCATGGCGTCATGCGGTTTTGTGATATTGACCTTTTTCCCTTTGACCTTCACATTGCCACCCGTAACGCGGTCCGCACCGAAAATCGCCCGGACGCTTTCGCTTCGTCCGGAACCCAGCAGGCCTGTAAAACCGTTCACTTCGCCTTCCATGATTCGGAAGCTGAATGGCCGGCTCTCCGAACTGGACAGATTTTCCGCTTCATATACCAGCTTTTCGCCCGCGGTCTTCTTCTGGCCGATCTCCTCCAGGTCCGCCAGATCATTGAGATCCTTCCCCATCATCCTGGCCACAAGCTCCACCTGCGGCAGTTCGCTGATCGGATATTCACCGACCAGTTCACCGTTCCGGAGTACCGTAATCCGGTCGCTGACCTCGTATACCTGCTCCAGAAAATGGGTTACGAAAATGATGCCGACCCCCCGGCTCTTCAGGTCACGCATCAGTCCGAACAGCATCTGCACTTCCTTTTCATCCAGGGAGGACGTCGGTTCGTCCAGGATCAGCACCTTGCACTGCATATCGACAGCGCGGGCAATCGCAACCATCTGCTGTACAGCCAGTGAGCAGCGGGATAGTTCCTGATTTGCCCTTGCGGGAATGCCGAGATTCTCCAGAATCTCGTTCGCCCGTTTTTCGTTTTCCTTCCAATGCACACGGATCTGATTTGTCCGTCCGATGAACATATTCTCCGCCACGGTCAGGTTCGGACAGAGGTTAATCTCCTGATACACGGTGCTGATCCCCAAATTCTGCGCATCCTGCGGAGAATGGATATGCACCTCGCCCTCCGCACCGTCCACAAAGATTTTGCCTTCATCCTTCGGATATACTCCGGTCAGCGCCTTGATCAGCGTGGATTTCCCGGCTCCGTTCTCACCCATCAGCGCGTGAATCTCCCCCTTGCGCAGGGTAAAATCCACTTTGTTCAGCGCAATTGTTCCCGGAAAAAATTTACTGATCCCGCGCATGGCCAGTACGACGTCGTTTTCCTGCTGCGGGGTATTACGATCTTTTGCCAGGACCGTTTGATTCTCCATGTAGGGTAACTCCTTCCCGACCGCTTTCTGCCTTGCTGCCTTTCAAAGAAAGCGCGGTATGAACGCGCGCTTTACCGTTTGTTCATACCGCGCCTGAATGTATATCCGAGTTATTCGCCCAGTCCGTAAGCTTCGATGTCAGCTTCTGTAATAGTTTTGGCGTCGAAACCGACTTCCACATTGATGATCTGGCCGAGTTCATTCAGGCCTTCAATTGTTCCGCCGGCTTCAAGGGTCTTGATCATTTCATCAATCAGCTTGGCCTGGAAGGGGCTGCACTGTCCGTCGTAGTTCCATTCGCCAGCCAGCAGTTTCCGCAGCGCCCACTTGTTGCAGTCAAAGCCCATGACAACAACGTCACCATTTACACCATGGGTGATTCCCTTGGCATCCAGAGCTTCCACAGCGCCGTTGGCCATACCGTCGTTCTCAGCGTAGATAACGTTGAAGTCCTCACCGGCGTCGATAGCAGCCTGCGCGATCTTACGGGCTTCTTCAGGATCCCAGCTGTCTCCGCCGGTACCTTCACGGACGATGGTCCAGTTGGCTTCAGCTTCGCACTTGGCATCCAGAGCGCCGGAACGGCCCAGCTGCGCAGCACTGCCCAGCTGTCCCTTGATGTGCAGAATCTTGTACTCTTCCAGTCCAAGGTTCTCCAGCCACGCTACAGCAGTTTCGCCTTCCTTTGCCATGTCGGAAACGACAGCAGCGGTGTACAGGTCGGGGGAAGCGTTTACCATACGGTCGAAAAGGAACACGCCGATACCGGCATCTTTCGCTTCCTGAAGAACTTCATCCCATCCATCAGCATCCGCAGCGGAAACCAGGATGTACTTCACACCGTCGGTGATAAATCCGCGGGCGGCGTCCAGCTGCTTGTCAGCGGTGGGGGCGGTCACGAAGGAAGCATCATAGCCATTTTCAGCGGTAAAGGTGTCTGTCATGTCTTTCACGTTAGCTTCACGGTATCCGGATTCGGCGGGATCCAGATTGATGATGCCGACCTTGATCCCGTCCGCCAGAGCGGCAGCCGTGCAGAGCACCATCGCCAGAGCAATTACCAGAGCGATCAGTTTCTTCATAGTTTTTTCCTCCATTTTTTCTTTTTGGCATTCCTGCCTTTTGAGAATATTATAAAAAAAAGTCCCTGTACGGAAAATACAGAGGCTTTTTATTTTGGTTCAATTTTTTCCGTATGTTTCATCTGCTCCGGAAAAAAAGGTTCGTTTTATTTTTACTCATGTACATTTTTATTTATTGCGGCTGTTTTTCCTGTATTCTCCCGGAGTGAGTCCTGTATTTTTCTTGAAAAGATAACTGAAATAATGCGAATCATTATAGCCTACTTCCAGAGCGATCTGGGAGGAACGCATTTCCGTCGCTTCCAGCAGTTCTTTCGCCTTGCCGATGCGCAGCGCCGTCAGATACTGGGTGAACGTAAGGCCTGTTTCCTGGGAGAAAACAGTTGAAAAATGGCTCTGGGACAGATGCACTTCGTTTGCGGCGTCCTGCAGCATCAGGTTCGGATTGGCGTAGTTTTCCGACAAATACGACCTGGCCCGGCTGATCGTGGAATCGCCGTATCCGGCACAGTTCTGATCCCGGTAGGCGATCGCCTTTTTCAGCAGCTCCGCCAGGAGGGAGAAGCCTTCATTTCCTTCCGCGCGGAGTGCTTCCTCAATCTGCTTTTCGGACAGCTCGTTCCTTGCGTTGCCCCCCGCGTCCTGAATAATATGCTGTGCGGCAAGCAGCGCGGCGACCCGCAGATATCCGAGCGCCAGGGACGGCTCCATTTTTTCGGAATATTCCGTCAGAATGCTTTCCACGCTGCCGGAGGAAGCGTACTGCAGCCGTTCGTACAGCGGGCTCAGTTCCGTTTCCGAGAGGAGCTGCTGCGGATTCGTTTTTTCGTCCACGCCGATGATTTTCCGTTCCTTGTTTGTTTCCGGCCCCTGCAGGTGGCGCGCGTGCCGCGCTCTTTTCATGGATTGGCGGATCTCATGATAATCAGAAACCGTATCACCCACGGAAATCAGCAGTCTCTTCTTCTCTGTCAGTTCCGGCAGATGCATGGCTGAATTGGCGAAGGAATAGGCTCGTTCCTCCGTATCTCCCGGGTTATCGCCCAGTACCAGAGCCCGGGCTCCTTTCGGTGCGCTGCAGACAAACACGCCGCCGCCGCTCATTTCAGCCAGCGAATACAGGGCGTTCCTGCAGGAAAGCCGCTCCTCCCCTTCGGCGTCAAAGGATATGTCGATCACCGCGTAGCAGTTTGCGGACAGATTGATTCCCAGGCTGCGCATCTGGTTCAGCAGTGCGTCATCATCCTCCGGGTTTCCTTCATCTGTAAAGAGCGTCATCAGCAGTTTGTCGCGCAGAAACTGATTGCCGGAGGTCAGGCGTTCCCGCAGGGCCGTCAGGTTTTCCCGTTCCCGCCGTTTTTCCTCAATCTGGCTGCGGACCCGGTTCAGCGCCGCTTCCAGTTCCTCCGCGGTTACCGGTTTCAGCAGATATTCCTTTACACCCAGCGAGATCGCTTTCCGGGCGTAGGTGAAATCGTCATAGCCGGACAGGATGATTCTTTCCACCCAGGGCATTGTCCGCTGCACTTCCTCGCAGAGCCTGATTCCGTCCATAAAAGGCATCCGGATATCTGTCAGCAGGATGTCCGCGTTCAGATCGCGGAGCATGGGCAGGGCCATTTCCCCGTCCGGCGCCTCGCCGATCAGCTGATAACCTTTCGCTTCCCACGGAAATGAGTTCCGCAGGTTTTCACGGATTGCGATCTCGTCATCCACGAGAAAAACTTTCGTCATGGTCAATTTCCTCTCTCGTTTTGATCGGTATGGTAAAGGACACTTCCGTTCCGTCCCTGTCCGAACGGATGTTCAGCCCTTTCTGCTTCCTGTAATACAGCCGGATCCGCATATCCACGTTCCGCAGCCCGAACCCGGAATGGCCCGGTTCCATGGCTTTCCGGACTGTCGGATTCTCTTCCTGCAGCAGCGCCTGCGCGGCAGTAAGTTCTTCCGCGGTCATACCTTTGCCGTTGTCCTTCACCAGGAACGTCAGCGTACCGTGTCCGATCCGGACCCGAACCTCAATCCGCCCCCCGCCGCGTTTCGTCTTGATACCGTGATACAGCGCGTTTTCCACCAGCGGCTGCAGCAGGAGCTTCGGCATGTACACGTTCTTCAGTTCCTCGCAGCCGTCCACTTCATAGTCCAGAATATCACGGTAACGGGTTTTCTGGATACTGAGGTAGGACGAAGCGTGCTTCATTTCCTGCGGCACAGGGATCCAGTCCTCGCCTGAGGAAAGGGAAATACGGAAGAAATCACTCAGACTCCGGGTCAGCCGCACCACTTCGTCCGCCTTGCCGGACTCTGCCTGCCAGACGATCGTGTCCAGCGTATTGTAAAGAAAATGCGGATTGATCTGCGCCTGCATGGTCCGCAGCTCGGCTTTGGCCAGATGCTCCGATTTCTGTCGCGTTTCCTGGATCAGCATTTCCAGCTGGTTCGCCATTTCATTGATCTGGTCGCCCAGCTCCTGCAGTTCCTCCACGTCCATGTCTGTCACGCGTTCTCCGAAGCGGCCTTCAGCGATTCTGCGCACAGTGCTTTCCATGGAACTCAGCGCGTTCCGAATGGAAGCCGTCATCCGGTTCGTCGTGAATCGGCTGTACCAGAGCGCGGCAATCAGCAGGATGATCTCCGTTCCGGCGGCAACCCACATCCACTGATACAGGCGGCTGCTGGTCATTGTCGCGTTTGCGATTTCCTCCGTGATAAAGGCATCCAGCATGTCCGCCACCAGGCGGCCGACATCCCGGACCTCATCCACGATCTTTTCGATTTCATTGATCGGCCGGCGATTTTCCATTCCGTCGCGCACCTGCAGCACATATTGCTCCATGGTATCCATGGTCCGCCGTGCAATCGTCAGCTGCAGATGCCCTCTGCCCTCGGTTTCCCGAGCCAGCTGCTCCAGACTGCGGTTAATCCGGACAATGGTGTCCGTCACCCCGCTTTTTTCAAATGCAGTCCTGCCCGCAGCCACGGAAAAAAGGTCTTCGGCGATCGTTGTTTCCAGCGCGGGCTTCAGTTCCGCGGCCGCGTCCATACGCTGAATCATGCTCTGGTATCTGGAGGAGTACAGGATCATCATCACCAGTCCGATCACCACCGGCAGTGCCAGCAGCACGGCAATCGTGGAAACGGAATGCCGGACTTCGGATGAAATGCCGCTCCTTTTTTTTCCGCGAATCATCAGAAGCCCTCCGTCGCAGGATCCGTAAGATCGTCAAAATCGCAGAAAACGCCCTCTTCCGGATGGGTAATCTTGGATACCGTCCCGCCGGTCGTCAGGCTTTTTACCAGTGCCATAGCCGCCGGCCCCAGTTTGGGCGTACACTGCACCACACAATTGATTTTTCCGGTTTTGAGCGCGTCCACTGCCTCTTTTTCACCGTCCACGGTGATCAGCAGGATATCCTTTCCGGGCGCGATTCCCCTCTGCTCCAGAATATCCAGCGCACCCAGCGTCATGGAATCGTTATGGGAATAGATCACATCGATTCCGCCCCGCCCGTATTTCTGCAGCAGCTGGACGGCGCATTCCTCCCCCTTGGAGCGCAGGAAATCACCGCAGATACTGTCGATGACCGTAAAGCGCGGATCCCCGGCGATCACATCCATAAAACCGCGCTGCCGTTCCCGCATGGGCGTCGAATCTATGGTACCGCTGATCTCGGCAATATTCATATGCTCTGCCCCCAGAGCATCCGCTTTCCGGATCAGGTATTCCCCGGCGCGCCTGCCTTCCGCGTAAAAATCCGCACCGACATAGGACGCATAGAGGCTTTCGTCAGATGTGCTGATCATCCGGTCCATAAGAATCACGGGTATGCCCGCTTTTTTTGCTTCGTTCAGCACGTTGTCCCAGCCGTTCTCCACAATCGGGGAAAACACGATGACATCCACCTGGTATGCGATAAAGGATCGGATCGCGTCAATCTGTTTCTCCTGTTTCTGGTTGGCGTTTTCCATCATCAGCCCGAAGCCGGCTTCCTTCGCCGCCGTTTCCATGCTTTCAGTGTTTGCAATCCGCCAGGAACTTTCCGCGCCAAGCTGTGAAAAGCCTACCACGACCTGGGCTGTCTCCGGGTTCTTTTCCGGAGCGGATGCACAGGACACGAGCGTCAGGCAGAGCAGCAGCTCCATGATCAGATACCGAGCTTTCCTCTTCATGGAAAAACCTCCTGTTGGAACTCGACGAAATTTACAGATCGCTGATCCGCAGGCCTTCGCACTGCTCCAGCGCCTCCTCATACGCGACGACACAAACGCTTCCCTCCGCAGCGAAACTTTCCAGCCATTCCCCGCAGGATGCAAGCTGTTCCGGCGTCGTGTTCAGCACTTCCTTCCGGATACGTTCGCTTTCTTCCCGGGTGTATCCGGTCATCATCCTTGCGTCCGCCAGGGCCCCCTTTTCCCGCGGGGAAAGTAGCGGGTTCAGCTCATTCAGTGCAGAAATAATATACTTGTCGGGTTTTTCACTGCTTCTGGCAAACTCCCGCAGGAACGACGCGGCTCCGTTGTCAGCTGTCAGCGTTTTCCCCGGTGTCGGATCGCGGTATGAGTAGGAAAACAAATTACCGGACCGGTCGATCTGCAGTCCCGCGCCGTATGCGCCGCCCTGTACGCGGACCTTGGTCCAGAGATACTCCAGTGACAGAATGCTGCCGGCAAGCCACATGCTTCCGGAGAAATTCTTTCCGCACCGGCTCAGCCGGTATCCTCTTGCGGCAAAGCCGATCTGAGCCGGAATCCGGAAGCCTGTATTGAACTGTTCTTCCTCCCTGTACGTCGCTTTGTCCGGCACAGGCGTTCCTTTGGGAAAAGCGCATGCAAGATATTTCGGGATCATCCCGTTTCCGGCAGTAACGCTCAGGGTCATTCGTTCCGTACAGATGCTGTTTCTGAGAACCATTTCCGCCGTACGCATAAATCCGTCCATCTCTTTTGCAGGATCAGCGGCAAAGGCGTGGATATAACGGATCGCTCTGTCTCCGTCCATGGCGTTTTTTACTGCGCCTTCAGCGCTGTAAAAGCTCAGGCATTTCCGGACAGCGATCAGATGGCCGGCGCTGACGATCCGCTGCCGCGCTCCCATCTCGTTCTGCATCATGAATTCCCGTATACGGTCTTCCTGGCCTTCAAGCAGCGTATTGCTGAGCACCTCCGCCATCAGTTCCTGCGCTTTTTCCGCGTTTTCCTCCAGTGCGCTCACAAACGCGACCAGCGAAGGTGTACATGCTTCTTCTTCCCCGTTCCGCGTCCGGGGCACCACCGCGAATCCCAAGCTCCCGGTCCGCCGTTTGATTTCCTGCTGCAGCCTGAGCGCGTCGTATTTCCGGGTGGGAAGCTTTCCCAGCATTCCCGCAAAAAGCGACACTTTTGTAATCTCATCCAGTGAAAGATCCGTCAGGGTGAAATATGCCCGCAAATGGACAACACCGTTGCAGGGAAGGCGGTGCATCATAATCCGGACTCCGCCCGCGGTTACTATTTCCGTTTCAATCCATTCAGGCGCGATATCCGCGTCTTCCTTTCTGAGCATCGGCAGTGCCGACAGGCTTTCCTCCGAATCAGGCGCGTCCTGCCATTCCCTGATTTCATCGATCAGGCGTTCGGTCGCTTCCCGCTCCGGCGGCGCCATTCTCTTCAGTGCGAGCTGTAGCTTTTCCGACTCCTTCCGGCGTTTCTCCTCGCCTGCCGTATAGGATGGAAGTGTATGCAGCACCGCCGCGTTGTCCCTGTTAAGCAGCATATCTGCCGCCAGGGCATTGACTCTCCCGTCATCCAGGTATTCCCGGACCTTCGCGATCATCTCCCTGTGGGAAAGCGCCTCTTCCGGATCACCGCCGTACAGCCAGGTACCCATGCAGCGGATGCACCGTCCGATCCCCTGCGGTTCTTCCTCCTCCCGCAGATTGTATACAGCCCGGTTCAGGGAAGCTTCGAACGCCTCCCTGTCAATTCCCTTCTCCTGTATTTCCCTGCCGGTTTCCTCCAGCAGGTCCAGAATTTCCTGTTCCTTTCCGTCTGTCACATGCTCTGCATGTATGGCAATCCAGCTCTGCAGTCCCGTGTCATCCACGGACAGGTTCAGATCCCTGGCCAGTCCCCGCTCCAGCGCCGCGCGTTTCAGCGGCGCTTCATTGCTTCCGGTGAGAACGTCGCAGATAATCGCCCTGGCCATGTTTTCCGCCCGATCCTTCCAGGTTCCGGTAATTCTCGCGACCGTAAAATAACCTTTGTTCTCCGGTTCCTCATCCTTCCCGAGTTCATAGTATATGGTTCGTTCCGAACCCTTCGGCTGCTGGAAAGCAAACTCCGGATTGTCCGTTCTGCGTTCGTACAGGCTGAAATAACGGTCCAGCAGCGCCAGCATTTCATCGGCAGGCACGGCGCCGTCCAGATACACCAGCGCATTGGACGGATGATAGCATTCCGCGTACCGTTCCCTGAACTTTTCCCAGGTCAGATCCGTAATGTTTTCCGGATCCCCGCCGCTGTTGTACCCGTAGGAGGTATCCGGGAAAAGCATCGACGCAAGTTCCCGGTCAATGAGCGTATCCGTGTCGCTCATGGAGCCTTTCATCTCATTAAAAACAACACCCCTGTACTCCGGGTTTCCCTGTTCGTCCCGGTCAATATGCCAGCCTTCCTGGCAAAAGCGTTTTTTGTCCGAAAGCACCAGCGGCGCAAAGACCGCGTCCAGATAGACCTCCGTCAGATTCATCAGATCCTTCGGATTCCGGCTTGCGACCGGGTACATGGTCATATCCGGAAATGTCATGGCGTTCAGAAACGTATTCATGCTGCTTTTCAGCAGTTCCACAAAAGGTTCCCTGACCGGATACTTTTTGCTTCCGCACAGCACGCTGTGCTCCAGAATATGAAACACACCGGTGGAATCCTCCGGTAGTGTCCGGAAGGATATGGAAAAAACCATGTTTTCCGCACCGTTGTCCAGCCAGAACACCTGTGCGCCGGTACGCTCATGCTCCAGCAGAAAAGCGTCGTCTTCCGTTTCGCGGAACTTCCCCGCCCTGCGCACGCGAAATCCGTGTATTGTTGCGTTGACAGAATACTTCATCGTTTTTCTCCTGTTTTGCTTCTCTTTTTCTTACTCATTTTATCGGATTCCAATGTCTTGTCAAGAATTCGCAAAGCAGGATTTCATTGCTTTTTGTTGTATATAACTTTGTGAAGTTATCTTTTCAGCGGGAAGGAGGTCCGGGCATGACCATACGCCAGCGTCTGGAGCAGCAGGAATATCTTCTGCTCGCCCCCTGTGCTGCCCATTCCGCCGAATCCGCCGGCCGCGACAGGGACGAGGCTCCCTGCGATCTGCGTACTGATTTTCAGAGGGACCGGGACAGGATTATTCACTGCAAATCTTTCCGCCGTCTGAAATTCAAGACACAGGTTTTTCTTTCACCGGAAGGCGACCATTACCGGACCCGCCTGACCCATACACTCGAAGTTTCGCAGGTCGCCAGAACCATCGCGCGCGCCCTTCGTCTGAACGAAGACCTGACGGAAGCTGTCGCCCTCGGGCACGATCTGGGCCATACCCCTTACGGGCACATCGGGGAAAGGACGCTCAACTCCCTGCTTCCCGAAGGTTTCCGTCATAACGAGCAAAGCCTGCGCGTGGTGGAAAAACTCGAAAACAATGGCTCCGGCCTGAATCTCACAAAGGAAGTGCGCCACGGGATCCTGACCCATTCCGGCGTCCTGCAGCCCTCCTCGCTGGAAGGGGAATGCGTCCGCCGGGCAGACCGGATCGCCTACCTGAACCACGATCTCGACGATGCGCTGCGCAGCGGCATTCTCCGTCCGGACGCAATTCCGCCGGACTGTCTGAAGGTCCTTGGCACCACACACCGGGAGCGGATCAACACCATGATTGTGGATGTTGTCGCAAACAGCGAAGGAAAGCCGCACCTTGCCATGAGCCCTTCCGTGGAAAACGCCATGAACGGGCTGCGGGATTTCATGTTTGAGCGCGTATACCGGAACGAATGGCGCGATCCGGAAGAGGCACGCTGCGACTATGTACTGCGCCACCTTTTTGAGTATTACTGCGAGCACCCGGGGGAAATGCCCGAAGAATTTGTGGTGATCGGTTACGAGGACGGCATCGAGCGCAGTGTATGTGACTATCTTTCCTGCATGACGGACCGGTACGCCACCCGAAAGTTTACGGCACTTTTCGCGCCTTCTTCCTTTCCGGCTTTCTGAGTCTCTGAACATCATTCTGCTGAGGTGGATCATCGATGGCATCCCGTTACCCGGCCTCATGGCTGGATGAGCTCCGCTCCCGTTCGGAAATCGTACAGATTATTTCCGGTTATGTCGGTCTGAAAAAGTCCGGGCGGAAATACTGGGGACTTTGTCCCTTCCACGGGGAAAAGACTGCGTCCTTTTCCGTGGACGCGGAACAGCAGCTGTTCTACTGTTTCGGATGCAAGGCCGGCGGAAACGTCATTAATTTCATCATGGAAATAGAGCGCTGCAGTTTTCACGAGGCTGTGGAGCTTCTTGCGGAACGCGCGCATATGCCGATGCCCGAAATGATCAACGACGCGGACTGGGAACAGCGGCGTACCCGCAGGGAACGGCTTCTGCAGGCCAACCGGGAAGCGGCACGTTTTTATCATGAAACGCTCTTCGAGCCGGCAGGCGCAGCATCCCTCGCCTACCTGCGAAAACGCGGCCTGTCTGATTCCGTGATCCGCAAATTCGGGCTCGGCGCCGCGCCGGATCAGTGGTCTTCACTGACCGACCGCCTGCTCGCCGCAGGATTCACATTGGATGAGTTGTCCGCAGTCGGTCTTACGGTTGTAAAACCGCCGAAGGAGGGCGGCGATAAACCCCGGTATTTCGATATGTTCCGTAACCGGGCGATCTTTCCTATTATTGATATGTATAAAAACGTCATCGCCTTTGGAGGTCGTTCTCTTGGAAAAGACCAGCCCAAATACCTGAACACCTCTGATACGCCTGTCTTCAATAAGCGGAAAGGCGTTTACGCTGCCAATCTGCTGCGCCAGCAGCGCCACCTGGACCGCGTGATCCTCGTGGAAGGTTATATGGACGTCGTCAGCCTGACACAGTTCGGGATAAACGGTGTCTGCGCTACACTGGGCACCGCGCTGACCAATGAGCAGGCCCGGCTCCTCCGCCGCTTCGCGCCGGAAGTCTGGCTCAGCTACGACGGTGACGCCGCCGGCCAGCACGCTATTCTCCGGGGCCTGGACATTCTTGAGGAGGAAGGTGTCCCGGCAAGAGTGCTGGATTTCCCGGACGGACTGGACCCGGATGAATTCATCCGCCGTGACGGAGCGGCCGGTTTCAGCGCTCTGCCTGTCCTGCCGGCCGCGGAATACCGTCTTCGCCGTCTGAAGGAATCCTTCGACCTCTCCCAGGATGAGGGAAAAATGAATTATATCCGGAAAGCATCCCTTATTCTCGCACCGCTGGATCCCGTCGGCGAAGAAACATACCTGAAAATGCTTATGCTGGAAACCGGTTTCTCACACGACGTACTGAAGCAGCAGGTTGATACCGCCCGGGGTGAAAAGCGCAAAGCGCCTGAAAACATTTCACCGCAGGCTGCGGTCCGAAAATCCGGAAGCGTTCAGAAAAGGATCACCGCGGTTTCTCCGGAACTGGCCGCGCAGGAAATCCTCCTCGGCCTGCTGGCCACAGGACAAATTCCGAAAGATATGGTCGAGGAAAAGGATTTTGAGGATGAAGAGTTGAACTCATTATATACGGCTCTGATCTCCGGCGCTTCCCCGGCCTCTCTGCTGGATTCCGCACCGGATGAGGAGACCCGTTCCCGCTATACGCGTATTCTGATGACTCCCGCTGCCGACAATACGGATCAGATGATTTCCATGGCGACCGAATGTCTTGAAAGGATCCGGAAATCATCGTGTCAGCGGCAGTTTGACGCCCTGCAGCAGCAGCTGAAATCCATGGATCCGAAGGATCCGTCCATTCCCTCCCTGCTCCGGGAAGCGCAGGAGATACAGAAAAAGCTCGACAAAATGAAGTAACCGCCCGCTGCCCGGGCTCTGACGGCGTACATGCCACCGAATGTAAAGGAGAGGATTCCCTTGTCTACCTTGTCACCCGAAAACAAGCAAAAGCGTCTGGACGACCTGTATGAATACGGCAAATCCAAGGGAACCCTTACATATAAAGAGATCATGGACCGGCTGATGGAGCTTGAAATGGATTCTGACCAGTTGGACCACGTGCTCGAAACCCTGGATGCCTACGGCGTTACCGTCGTGAACGACGCTTCCGAAACCGTACGTATTTCTGACGATCAGGCTGCAGATGTGGCGGCAGCAGCCGCGTCCATCGATTCCTCCGCCGCTGATGTAATTGATCTTTCCATTCCCGAAGGGATCAGTATCGACGATCCGGTTCGGATGTATCTGAAGGAAATCGGCAAGGTCCCGCTCCTGACTGCCGAGGAAGAGATCGAAATTGCCAAACAGCTGGAAGCGGGTGACGAGTCGGCCAAACAGAAGCTTGCCGAAGCGAACCTGCGCCTGGTTGTTTCGATAGCCAAGCGTTATGTCGGCCGCGGCATGCTTTTCCTGGACCTGATTCAGGAAGGCAATCTCGGTCTGATCAAAGCGGTGGAAAAATTTGATTACCGCAAAGGATTCAAGTTCTCAACCTATGCGACCTGGTGGATCCGGCAGGCGATTACCCGGGCGATCGCGGATCAGGCACGGACGATCCGGATCCCCGTGCATATGGTTGAAACCATCAACAAGCTGATCCGCGTTTCCCGTCAGCTGCTGCAGCAGTACGGTCGGGAACCCACACCCGAGGAAATTGCCGCGGAAATGGGTATCTCGGAAGCGAAGGTTCGTGAAATCATCAAGATCGCACAGGAACCGGTTTCTCTGGAAACACCGATCGGCGAAGAGGAAGATTCCCACCTGGGGGACTTTATTCCGGACGACGATGCTCCCGCTCCGGCCGAAGCCGCCTCTTTCACTCTGATGAAGGAACAGCTGATGGACGTGCTGGATACGCTGACTCCCCGGGAGGAAAAGGTACTCCGCCTGCGTTTCGGTCTGGATGACGGGCATCAGCGTACCCTGGAGGAAGTCGGTAAGGAATTTAATGTAACCCGGGAACGGATCCGCCAGATTGAAGCCAAAGCCCTGCGCAAGCTGCGCCATCCTTCCCGCAGCAAAAAGCTCCGGGATTACCTGGACTGAAAAATGCAGCAACGAATATTGGATCCCCGCCTTTCGCTGGCGTTCGACCTTTTCGACGCGTGCGAACTTGCGGCGGACATCGGGACAGATCACGCTCACCTGCCGGCCGCGCTGTTACAGCGCGGCCGATGTCAGCGTATGATTCTGACAGACATCAGTGCAAAGGCGCTTGAAAATGCCCGGATGGAAATGACGCGTCTCCGGTTGACGGATCGTGTATCTCTCCGCATCGGAGACGGGCTTTCTCCCATCGATGAACCCTGTGAAATGATTTCGGTTATGGGGATGGGCGGCAGGACAATCCGGGATATCCTTCTTGAAGGACAGGAAAAGCTTCAGGGTGCGTCCCTGGTTCTGTCCGCGCATACGGACTGGCATCTGATCCGTTCAGCGTTGCGCGATATCGGATACCGTCTCGACCGGGAAGAACCCTGCTTTGCCGCGGGGCGCTATTATCTCGTGATCCTGGCAAGGCCTGGCGCTGAATCGATAACTGAACAGGAAATCAGACTGGGCGGACCGCTCTTCCGTTCGCAGTCTCCTGTCCTTGTTCCTTTCCTGCAGCGGCGGCGTGAAGTTCTTCAGGAACGCATCCGCGGGCTCTCCGCCGCATCCGGTCCGGATGAATCCCAACTGCGCATCCTTCGCAGGGATCTTGCTTTTTATGATTCATTCCTGAAATCCGCAATCCGTTGACCGTTCAGTCAGGAGGTTCATTATGAAAGTTCGGGAAATCCATGATCTCATCCATGCCGTCGCGCCTTTTGACACACAGATGGAAGGGGATAATTCCGGCCTGCTCGTTGGATCCCCTTCCCAGGAAATTACTTCCGTCCTCTTCGCGCTGGACGTTACACAGCCTGTAATCGATGAAGCCTCAGCAATCGGCGCCCAGCTGATTGTAACGCATCATCCCGTCATGTTCGACGCGGTCCGCACGCTGACGGATACAACTTATGAAGGACGTATTGTCCGGCGCCTTATCCGGGAGAATATCAGTCTGATTGCGGCGCACACAAATCTGGATCAGGCGGCAGGCGGCATCAACGATACTCTTGCTGCCCTGTGCGGCCTGACAGAGGTTTCCGGCGACAGCTTTTTCCGTTCAGGTATTCTGCCGCAGCCCATGACCGTCCGCGACTTTGCGGATCTTCTGGAAGAGAATCTCAGGACAACCGTCCGGGTCATGGCGCCGGAAACTCGGGTCATCCGTCGGGTTGGTTTGTGCTCAGGCAGCGGCGGAAGCGAATGGCCCCGGGCAAAAGAAACAGGATGCGACGCTTTCGTCAGCGGGGAAATCAAGCATCATTACGCGCTGGCCATGGCAGATGCAGGCATTGCTGCGCTGGAATGCGGCCATTTCGCAACCGAAGAGCCCGGGATCGCGGCCCTGGCTGAAGCTTTACAAAACACCCTCGATCATGTAGAATCTAAAGTGCGGGTTTTTGTGTCCGCAGTTCCTGCGTATGCATTCCCCCGCCACCCGTGACAGGCGGGTTTTTCCTGTCGGAAGGAGGCTCCTGTATGGAAAACTTTGAAGCGCTGTGGGCTTATCAGACGGAAGATATGAAGGCAGATGCCATTGCCAATGCCATTCGCCGTTCCCCGATCCGCCAGAAGCTCGAGAAAACCCGCGATTTGATTCTGGACCGCCAGAAGCAGTACAAGCAGATTGAGGCCGAGATCACCGCCATGACAGACCGGAAGGAAATCATCGAGCAAGCTGTCGCCCATTCCGAAACACAGCTTCTTTCGCTGAAAGATCGTTTTGAGAGTGACCCGCCCCAGTCCGCCGAGGATGTACGCGCCCTGATGGCTGAAGTCAGCCACTGCCGGGATACAATTCGCCAGTATGAAGCGGAGATCGCCCGGATCGTCAAGGAAGCCACTGCCCACGAAAAACAGCAGTATGTCGTCCGCGTGGAGGCTGCCAATGCCAAAAAGGCTTTTGATCAGCTGAAAGCGGAATATGAAACCGAATCCCAGAGCAAAAAAGCCGAGCTTGACGCGCAGCGAGCGAAAGCAAAAGCGCTGTTGGACTCAGTGGATCCCGCGCTGCTCGAGGAATATAACATTATCAAAAAACACATTTCTCCGCCGGTTGCCCGCCTTACGCACGGACAATGCTCCGGCTGCAACACATCCCTTCCCTCCGCCGTTCTCTCAAAAATCAAAGCCGGCGGACTGGTGGAATGCGAAACCTGCGGCCGGATGATCATTCAGTAAACGCGTCCGTACAACACCGTTCAGCATGCATGAACGGTGTTTTTTTGCTTTTCCCGGGAAGGTTTTCAAAGACGCAACTCATGATTGACGTTTGGGGCGGATTGTGCTATCCTTTGATTGAAAACGTTACCGATATCGTTTCCGGAAATTCCGGTCAAGGGAGATGATCTTCGGATGAAAGTCTACACCATCAAGGATATCGCCCGGCTCGCAAATGTCTCTGTGACAACCGTCAGCCGCGTCCTGAACCACCGTCCCGACGTCAATCCGGCAACCCGTGAGAAGGTCGAAAGGATCATAGAGGAAAATCATTTCGTCGGAAACAAGAACGCCCGCGGTCTGAAGCAGACCAGTGAGGTAATCGGACTGATTATCCGCGGAAGGTCCAATCCTTTCCTGAACGCTCTGGCGGAATCCATACTCAGCCATGCTGTTTCCCTTCCGGACAATTTCGTTACGGAATATATCGACGAAAAGGATGACGAATTTGAAACAGCCCTGAAAATGACCCTGCAGAATAAAGTCAAGGGAATGATCTTTGTCGGCAGTCTGATCGACGACAGGGTTCGTGTGATCCGGAACCTTGAAATACCCGTTGTTTTCACTACAGTAAACGCCAAGGCCGCTTCCATGCCGAACGCCTCTTCCGTCGCGGTGGACGACCGGAGCATGGGACGTCTGGTCGGGGAACAGCTGCTGTCCGCCGGTCACCGCAGAATCGCTGTGTTCGGTTCAAATCCCATTGCGGAAGACTCCCTGGCTATGCGTTTTCAGGGGTTCTGCGAAGCATATACGGACCGCGGTCTTTCCTTTGATCCGGACGATTACCGGGAATGCCGTTTTTCTCTTGAAGCCGGCTATACCACCGCACGTGCGTATTTCAGGGACCATCCGGACACCACTGCGCTGTTTGCCATGAGCGATGCCGTCGCGATCGGGGCAATCCGCGCCCTGCGGGATCTCGGCAGATCTGTTCCGGAGGATATCAGTGTGATCGGTTTCGACGGCATCGATCTTACCCGTTATACAATTCCACGCTTAACGACTGTGGAACAGCCGGTGGACGAAATCGCACAGCGCAGTGTTCATCTGCTGCTGGATATGATGGAGAAGAGATCGGCTCCCCGCCACATTCTGGTAAAAGCATTTTTCCGCAGCCGTGATTCCGTTGCCCCGCCGCATGTCCGGTCATAAAGGATCAGAAAGGAGATTTTCCCATGCGTTCCAGCGGTATTCTTCTGCATATATCCTCCCTTCCTTCTCCCGGAGGCATCGGATGCCTCGGGCAGGAGGCCCGTGATTTCGCTGATTTTCTGCAGGCTTCCGGTTTTACGATCTGGCAGGTTCTGCCCGTCGGCCCCACGGGATACGGGGAAAGTCCCTATCAGTCCGGTTCGGTCTTCGCGGGAAACCCGCTGTTCATTTCCTGCCGTTCCCTGCGGGAGGAAAAGCTCCTCACCTACAGGGATGAGGAAGAGTATGTGCCTCAGGATCCCGAAAAGGTGGATTATGAAGCTGTCCGAAAGAACAAAGCCATGCTGCTGCGCCGGTGTTTTTCAGAATCCTTTTCCCGGCTGGAACACCAGATCCGCCTGTTCCGGGACGCGCGCCCCTGGGTGGCCGATTACGCCCTGTTCACCGCGCTGAAGGAGCATTTCGGCGGAGCTATGTTCTCCGCCTGGCCGGACCGGGATATCGTCCTGCGAAAGCCTGAAGCCGTCCGGAAATACACGGAGCTCCTGAAAGATGAAATATCCTATCATGTTTTCTGCCAGTTTCTCTTCCACCGTCAGTGGTTCTCCCTGAAGGAGTACTGCAACCAGCGCGGAATCCGGCTGTTCGGGGATATGCCGATTTACGTGGCTGAGGATTCCGCCGACACCTGGACGCATCCTGATATTTTCCAGCTGGACCGGAACAGGGTGCCAAAACGGATCGCAGGAGTTCCGCCGGATTATTTTTCAGAAACCGGCCAGCTCTGGGGAAACCCGCTGTACCGCTGGACCCGCCTCCGCCTGCGCGGTTTTGACTGGTGGGTCAGCCGGATGCAGGCCATGGCGGAAATGTATGATATGGTGCGGATTGACCATTTCATCGGGTTCGCGAATTACTATTCCGTCCGGCATGGCATGCCTGACGCACGCAAGGGAAAATGGGTTGTCGGTCCCGGGAAAGCCCTCTTCAGGGTATTGAAGCGGAAAATCCCGGATATCTGCATCATCGCCGAAGATCTCGGCTGTGTGAACGAACGCGTGCAGCGCCTGCTGGACTGGTGCGGATTTCCCGGGATGAAGGTGCTTACCTTCGGCTTTGACGGGGATAACAGCAATCCCCATTTCCCGGATAATTACAGCACCAATACGGTTGTCTACACCGGAACGCACGACAATGACACCGTACTTGGATGGGCTGAAAGCGCTTCGGATCAGGCGCTTTCCCGGGCAATGAATACTCTGGGATTCAAGAAGAAGCAGGAGGCGCCGGACGCGTTTATCCGGAAAATCCTCAGCGGTCCATGCGATACTGCGATCATTCCCATGCAGGATATCCTTCACCTGGGCACGGAGGCGCGTATGAATTACCCTGGCGTCACCGGCGGAAACTGGCTCTGGCGGATGAAGCCGGATGCTTTGACCATTGAGCTTTCCATGAAATACAGTGCGCTCAATAAAGAAACAAACAGGAGGTAATCTCTGTAATGAACGCGAAGCAGCTGATCAAAAACGCTGAACAGCACCTGTTGACGGAAACCCATAAGGAACTGAAGGATGCCTCCGCGACTGAGCTTCATAACGCACTGTCCCTCGCGGCAATGGACGCTATTGCTCCCCTGTGGAAGAAGAAGGAAGAGGAACGTTTTCCGCGCAGAAAAGCGGCTTACCTGTCCATGGAGTTTCTCGTCGGACGCCTCGTTTTTAACAATCTGTACTGCATGGGACTGCTGGATGAAACCCGCAGGCTCCTTGCTGAAAAGGGTGTGGATCTTGCCTCCCTGGAAGATATCGAGGACGACGCCTTCGGCAACGGCGGGCTTGGCCGTCTCGCCGCCTGTTTTATGGACAGTGCGGTAACCTGCGATATTCCGCTGACCGGCTACGGACTCCGTTTCCGGTACGGCCTTTTCAAACAGTTTTTTGTCAACGGCCGCCAGTGTGAAGAGCCGGATGACTGGTCCCGTTACGGCGATCCGTGGTCCATCCGGCGGGAGGATGAATCCGTAATCGTTCATATGAAGACCGGAGACGTGCTGGCTGTTCCCTACGATATGCCGGTTATCGGCTACGGTGCGAAGAACATCGGCACGCTGCGCCTGTGGCAGACGGAAAGCCTCCATGAGATTGATTTCAGGCTTTTCAACAACCAGGAATACGCAAAAGCCGCCGCCGGCAAGAACCAGGCAGAAGACATCACTAAGTTTCTGTATCCCAATGATACCAAAAAAGAAGGCCGGCAGATGCGCGTGAAGCAGCAGTACGTGCTGGTTTCAGCCACTATGCAGGATCTGCTCCGCGCTTACCGGAAGCGCCATGGCAGCGATTACTCCCGCTTCGCGGCAGAAAACGCCGCGCAGCTGAACGATACCCACCCGGCCATGGCGATTCCCGAGCTGATACGCCTTCTCGGCGAGAACGGCGTTTCCTTCGAGGATGCTTTCCTCATTGCCCGCGCCACTTTTGCCTATACCAATCACACCGTCATGCAGGAAGCTCTGGAAAAATGGGATCTTTCCCTGCTTTCCTCTGTCTGTCCGCAGATCGTCGGCATCATTCGGAAAATCGACGCCCGTTTTCGTCGTGAAATGAAAAAAGCAGGAAAGGAAATCTCACCTTCCCTGTGCATCATTCTCGATGGCCGCATACATATGGCTGAACTTGCAGTTTATGTCTCTCACGCGATCAACGGTGTCGCCGCCCTGCATACGGAAATTCTGAAAAATGACGTGTTTGCCGAATGGTATAAGCTCTATCCGGAACGTTTCCAGAACAAAACCAACGGCATTACCCAGCGCCGCTGGCTCGGCCTGTGCAATCCGGAACTGTGCGGGCTGATCGAAAGCAGGATCGGTCCCGGTTTCATTAACGATCTTAACCGGCTGCAGGAACTCGATCCGCAGATCAGCACCGAGCTGTGTGAAAAGTTTCTGGCTGTCAAGAGAACCAAAAAAGAGCAGCTTTGCGCGGAAATAGCGAAACGTGAAGGCGTCGCGCTGAATCCGGAAATGGTTTTCGACGTGCAGATCAAGCGTCTGCATGAATATAAGCGCCAGTTTATGAACGCGCTGAGTATTCTCGCGATATATGACGAAGTGAAAAAAGGCCGGCTGAAGGATCTTCCGCCAGTGGCGTTTATCTTCGGCGCCAAGGCAGCTCCGGGATATGATCGTGCCAAAGCTGTAATCCACTGGATCAACATGATTGCGGAAAAAGTCAACAGCGATCCGAAGACAAAGGAACGCATGAAAGTGGTTTTCGTCCAGAACTACAACTGTTCCTGGGCAGAGAAAATCATTCCTGCCGCTGATATCTCCGAGCAGATTTCCCCTGCCGGCACGGAAGCTTCCGGTACCGGCAACATGAAGCTGATGCTTAACGGTGCCGTAACGCTTGGAACCTTTGACGGTGCCAACGTTGAAATCGTCGAGGAAGCCGGAGTGGAAAACAACTATATTTTCGGTGCCACCGTAGACGAACTGGAAAAGATCAGAGCGTCCTATGACCCGAAGAAGATTTATAAAAAGAACACACTGCTCCGCAGGGCGCTGGATACGCTGACGGACGGTACCTTCCCGGATGAGGACGGTGCGCTGAAGGAACTCCATGACGCAATTCTCGAAGGCGCATCCTGGCATAAACCGGACCACTACTTCGTCATGAAGGACTTTGAAAGCTACTATGAAGCGAAGCTGAAGGCAATCTGTGATGCCGGCGCCGCGGATGCAGCCTTTGCCCGTAAATGCCTTATGAATATCGCTCACGCCGGTAAATTTTCCTCAGACCGGACAATCCGCCAGTACGCGAAGGAGATCTGGAATGTATGAGTAAAGTAAAGGGATGCCGCTCCGGCATCCCTTTACTTTACAGCTGATAAACCTTTAACATTACTGTTCACTGAACAGGTTCTTCAGAAGAATCGCCGCCTGTTTGACGGCATTCTTTTTTTCTCCCGCTTCTGTCAGCCTCTCCTGCGCTTCCCGAAGAGTTCTCCCCTGTTTCATTTCCTCAATCAGTCTGGCTTCCACTGAAAGCTCCCGCTCCTCCTTCGGCGGCTCCGGTCTGCTGACTCCGTGCAGATCCAGCACAACGCAATACTCACCTTTTTCGGTTTTATCATTGGCTTTCAGCGCTGAAAGAACCATTTCCGGCCGTCCGTACAGTGTCTTTTCATGCAGCTTGGTCAGATCACAGCACACTGTCATTCCGGCTTCCGGCAGAACCTCAACAATCATTTCCGTCAGCTCCGTAATCCTGAACGGTGATTCATGAAGCACTGCAACCGGTATACCGCCAGCGATCTCCCGCAGTTTTTCCCTCAGTGCCTTTTTTTCTCTGGGAAGAAAGCCGTAAAAAGCAAATTCCCGTGCGTCCGTTCCGCTGACGGACAGCGCAGCGATACCCGCGCAGCAGCCAGGAACCGGGATCACCGGGATCCCTTTTCCGATACAGGCGCGTACAACCTCGTTCCCCGGATCTGAGATGCATGGCGTCCCCGCATCCGTCACCAGGGCGGCATCCAGATCCTCCGCAAGGATTTTTTCCGCCAGTGATTCCGCCTTGCTGTCCTCATTGTGACGGTGGCAGCTGACAAGGGGTGCACGAAAGCCAAAGACCTGGCAGAGTTTCATCGTAACCCGCGTGTCTTCAGCAATAATCAGTCCGGCTTTTTTCATCGTTTCCGCCGCCCGGGGAGAAAAATCCTGCAGATTGCCGATCGGGGTTGCCACAACATACAGTGCAGCCATTCATCATACCTCCCCGATTTTTTCGGCTACCCTCAGTTTAGCACTCCGGGCTCTGGAGTTACGCTCCGTTTCTTCGGCAGACGGAACAATCACGCCGCCGGCAAGTACCTTCAGGCTTGGTTTCCGTCCGCATACGCAGATCGGCGCCTTTGGCGGACAGACGCACGGATGCTCCAGCGTCCTGAAACAGTTTTTTACGATCCTGTCCTCGAGGGAATGAAAGGTGATAACACAGATCCTTCCCCCTGGCTTCAGACAGGAAACAAAGTCTTTCAGCGACTGTTCCAGCGGTGCGAGTTCATCATTCACGGCGATCCGGACCGCCTGGAACGTTCTGCGGGCCGGATGCCCGTCATCCTTCCGGCGAACAGCCTTCGGAATTGCGGCATCCACCGCCTCCACCAGGTCGAAGGTAGTCTCAATGGGTTTTCTTTCCCGGCGTTCACAGATCATCCCGGCGATCCGGGCAGCCCATTTCTCTTCACCATAGTCCCGGATCACACGCATAATCTCTTTCTCTTCCGCCGTGTTCAGGAATTCTGCTGCGGTCATGCCGCTGCTCCTGTCCATCCGCATATCCAGCGGTGCGTCTGTATGGTAGCTGAATCCGCGTTCAGCCGTATCCAGCTGCGGACTGGAAACACCCAGATCCAGCAGTACACCGTCCAGCGGACCGGTCCCGGCTGCTTCCAGCAGCGCCTTCCCGTCGTGGAAGTTGCCGCGGATCGCGTGAAAGCCCGGATACTGACGCAGACGCTCCGACGCTGCGGCAATTGCTGTTTCGTCCCGGTCGATACCATACAGTACAGCCGTACCGCCGGAAGCTTTCAGAATCGCTCCGCTGTGACCTCCGCCGCCCAGTGTACCGTCGCAGTAGACACCGTCCCTCCGTACGTCCATCCACTGCAGCACTTCCTGCAGGAGCACCGGTTCATGCTGAAATTTCATGGTGTTTCCCCTGTTAGCCCTCAGACATTATCCTTCAGTTCGGCAATGCGGTTCTCCAGCGCCTTTTCCTTGGCCGCCGCCGCTTCCAGCTTATCCTTTTCCTGCTGAACCAGCTGAGCCGGCGCTTTAGCCACGAAACCCTGATTGTTCAGCATCCCGCGGCTCCGGTTTATTTCCTTCCGCAGGTTCTCCAGTTCTTTGCCCAGACGGGCAATTTCCTTTTCAAAGTCCACCAGGTCGCCCAGCGGAATAAAGAGTTCGCCGGCCGCAGTTACAGCGGATACCGTTTTCCCGGACACAGCGTTCCGGTCTGACAGCAGCTCGGTCTCGGATGCTCCGGCAAGGCGGCGGAAATAACCGTCGCCGCCCGTCAGCGTGCCCGCCCAGCCTTCTGCCGGCAGCAGCATCAGGCGGGTCCGCCTGGAAGGCGCCACGTTCATCTCGCTCCGCAGATTCCGGATCGTGCGGATGATCTCCATGATCCCCTGCATCTTCCGCTCATCTTCACCGAAGAACAGCTCTTCCTTCACCTCCGGCCACTTCTGCAGCATCAGGAAGCCTTCTGTTTCCGGCAGATATTTGTACACCTGTTCCGTCAGGAACGGCATGAAGGGATGCAGCAGCTTCAGCAGATTCTCCAGCACATAAAGCAGAACCGCCTTCACGGTTTCCTTGCTTTCACCATCTTCACCCAGCAGTCTGGATTTGCTCAGTTCAATATACCAGTCACAGAACTCGCTCCAGGCGAAATCATAGATCTTGGTTGCGGCCAGCCCGAAATCCCCGTCCTCCATATGGTCGGAAACGTCACGGACTGCTTCCTGCAGGCGTGAGAGGATCCATTTGTCTGCCGTTTCCAGCTTCGCCGGATCAAAATCCTTCCGTTCGTTCACATTCATCAGCACAAAGCGGCTGGCATTCCAGACCTTGTTGGCAAAATTCCTTGCCGCTTCCACTTTGTCACGGCTGTAACGGGTATCATTCCCGGGACTCACGCCCATTACCAGGCTGAAACGAAGCGCGTCGGCGCCGTATTCCTCGATCACTTCCAGAGGATCCACGCCGTTGCCGAGGGATTTGGACATCTTTCTTCCCTGTTCGTCGCGCACCAGTCCGTGGATCAGTACGGTTTCAAAAGGCGCTTCACCCATCTGCTCGATGCCGGACACGATCATTCTGGATACCCAGAAAGTAATAATATCGTACCCGGTTACCAGCATGCTTGTTGGATAGAAATATTTCAGATCTTCCGTAATGTCCGGCCATCCCAGCGTGGAGAAAGGCCACAGGGCGGAAGAGAACCAGGTGTCCAGGACATCCTCATCCTGGCGCAGGCTGCTGCCGCACTTCGGGCAGCACGCCGGGTCTTCGCGGGAAACGATCATTTCACCGCATGCATCGCAGTACCATACGGGAATCCGGTGGCCCCACCACAGCTGGCGGCTGATACACCAGTCCCGGATATTCTCCATCCAGTTGTAATACATCTTGCTGAACCGCTCAGGAACGAACTTTATCCTTCCTTCCCGCACTGCGGCAATCGCCGGTTCTGCCAGGGGCTTCATCTTCACGAACCACTGCTCGCTCAGTCGCGGCTCCACAGGAGTGTTCCCATGCCGGTAGCAGAAACCCACGTTATGACTGTAATCCTCGATTTTCACCAGCAGCCCCAACTTATCCAGCTCTTCCACCACAGCCTTGCGGCATTCCATCGGGTCCATGCCGGCAAAACGCCCGGCGTTCTCGTTCATGGTGCCGTCGTCATTGGTGACCGTAATAATGTCCAGGTTATGGCGCTGGGCTACTTCAAAGTCGTTCGGATCATGGGCGGGCGTCATCTTCACTGCGCCGGTGCCGAAATCCATTTCCACATAATCGTCGGCCACCACCGGAATTTCCCTGTCCATCAGGGGCAGGATCACCTTTTTCCCCACCAGGTCCGTATACCGTTCATCCGCAGGGTTCACAGCCACGCCGGTATCGCCCAGCATGGTTTCAGGCCGGGTGGTCGCCACCACAACACCTTCACCGCCGTCAGCACCGGGATAGCGGATATGCCACAGATGGCTGGCCTGATCCTTGTATTCCACTTCCGCGTCGCTCAGGGCGCTGCGGCAGGCCGGGCACCAGTTGATCATCCGGTTTCCGCGATAGATCAGCCCTTTTTCGTACAGACGCACAAACACCTCGCGCACAGCGCGGCTGCAGCCTTCGTCCATGGTGAAACGTTCCCGGCTCCAGTCGCAGGAAACGCCCATCTTCCGCTGCTGATGTACGATACGTCCGCCGTATTCCTTTTTCCAGTTCCAGGCTCTTTCCAGGAACGCTTCACGGCCGATTTCTTTTTTGGTGAGTCCTTCCTCGCGCATCGCGTCCACAATCTTTACCTCGGTGGCGATCGCGGCGTGATCCGTACCCGGCAGCCACAGGGTAGGATCACCCTTCATCCGGTGATAGCGGATTGGAGCGTCCTGCAGAATGCAATCCATGGCATGGCCCATATGCAGCTGTCCGGTAATATTGGGCGGCGGCATAACGATGGTGAAGGGTTTTCTGCCTTCCTTCCGGTGCGCGACAAATGCGCCTGATTCCTCCCAGGCTTTGTAGAGATCTGCTTCGATAGACTGCGGGTTGAACCGTGTTTCCATATCGGCGCCGGTCATTTTCTTCTCCATGTCTGAATCCCTCCTCCTGTGTACACAAACAGCTCCGACCCTGATGGGCGGAGCTGCAAAAAGCTTAAGCTTACCTGGAAAAAAGCAGTCGGCAATCAGGCGTTCTTTTCTTCGTCCATATTGACGACCTGGACGCCCTTATAGTAACCGCAATGTTTGCACACGCGATGAGCCAGCTTCATCTGATGGCACTGAGGGCATTCAGAGATTCCCGGCAGAGCCAGCTTCCAGTTGGCGCGGCGGCTGTGTTTGCGAGCCTTAGATATTTTCCCCTTCGGAACAGCCATGATTCACACCTCCTCATTGTTATCAAGCATTTGCTGCAGCCCGGCGAAGGGAAAATGAATTCCCGGTTCGGCACGGACGGCATCCGGGTCCCTGTATTCAAAGCCCGGACAATCCTCTCTGCAAAGGAATCGGATTGGCAGAGCCATGACGGCGTATGACATAACCAGTTTGTCCAGGGAAACCTCGTGCCCGTCATAGGCAAAGATTTCATCATCCTCCGGATCGCCGCCCCGCTGAAACACTTCGTCAAAATCATTTATGACTTCGGCTTGTGCCTCTTCAAGGCAATTGGCGCACGGGGCGTGGGCAACAGTCCTGAGCTTGCCTTTCACCGCGATGTTCCCGTCCTCGTCGGCCATAAAGCATCCTTCCACCGTACAATCGTCCATCCGGACGGTATCTCCGGCGATCTCCTGATCCGCAATGGCCTGCGTTCCGGAGAAACGGTACTCCTGGCCGGGATGGGATAAAGCATCCGATACATCAAGCTTCATGTCCTCACCTCAAAAGTGACCGTTTGTCATTATAGTTGTTTCGAAATCGTTTGTCAACAACAATTTCAACACATTCCGGCTTTTGCCGCCGCAGGTTTTCAGTTGTCCCGGACCTTGCCCGTTGTAACAAGATCCAGAGTGTCCCGCGCGATCATAATTTCTTCATTTGTCGGAATCACACACACGGTAACCTTGCTGTCGCATGCGGAAATCACGGCTTCCTTCCGGGTCTTGTTTTTTTCCGGATCGATCTTTGCGCCCATGAATTCCAGTCCGTCAATGACACGTTCCCGCAGATACGCGTTGTTTTCGCCGATTCCGGCCGTGAATACGATAATATCAACCCCGCCCATGGCCGCCGCATAGGAACCGATATACTTCTTGATGCCGTAAATCAGCATTTCCCGGGCAAGCGTCGCGTCCGGGTCTCCGGCATCAGCCAGGCTGTCGATATCACGGCAGTCGCTGCTTTTGCCGCTGATTCCCAGCAGACCGCTCTTCTTGTTCATCATCGTCAGTACATCGTCTACGCTGACCGGATGTCCGAGAGGCGTGCCGTCTTCCTTCAGGGGATTATTGGCAATGAACTGTACCACCGCGGGATCACAGCTGCCGCAGCGTGTACCCATCAGAAGGCCCTCAAGAGGCGTCAGGCCCATGGAGGTATCCTGGCACTTCCCGTCCTTCACCGCACTCAGACTGGAGCCGTTTCCCAGATGGCAGATAATGATCCGCTTTCCTTCCGGGCTGACTCCAAGGAACTCACAGACCCTGCGGCTTACAAAGCGGTGGCTGGTCCCGTGGAAACCGTAACGGCGCACGTGCAGCTTTTCCTCATACATCTTCGGAACGCCGTACATGTAAGCTTTCGGAGGCATCGTCTGATGGAATGCCGTATCGAAAACGGCTACCTGCGGCGTGCCCTTCATGACCTTTTCGCAGGCTTCGATCCCCATGAGATTCGCCGGGTTATGCAGCGGTCCCAGCGGGAAACAGTCGCGGATAGCCTGTTTGGCCGCGTCATTTACAATAACGGAGGCCGTAAATGCGCTGCCGCCGTGCAGAACTCTGTGCCCGACAGCGCCGATTTCATCGGTGCTTTTAATGACGCCATACTCGGGATCCTGCAGAATCTTCAGCATCAGCTGGGCTGCGGCCTCATGATCGGGGATTTCCTGCTCAATCTCGGTTTTCTTTTCACCGGCGCTGTGCTTCAGGCGGCTGCCTTCGATCCCGATACGTTCCACCAGGCCTTTCGCCAGTTCCTTTTCGCCGTCCATGTCAATCAGCTGGTATTTCAGGGAAGAGGAGCCCGCGTTCACAACCAGAATTTTCATGCCAATTATCTCCTTTGCATTCAGTAGATAGTTTGATTATACACGCTTTTCCGGGGAATGAAAAGACGATTGATTGAAAATCTTTCGTCTTCATGCTACACTCGGAAAAAAGCCTCAGCGGTTTCCTGTCAGGGAGGATTTTATGGCGGTTCTCGGCATTATTGCGGAATACGATCCGTTCCATAACGGGCATCTTTATCATCTGCGCAGCGCGGTTTCCGCCGCGGCACCTTCCGCGGTGATCGTCGCTCTTTCGGGCGTGTTCAGGCAGCGCGGCGGACCGGCGGTATTTTCGCCCTTTGTGCGGGCTGAATGCGCGCTTGACGCCGGCGCAGACGCGGTTGTATCCCTGCCTGTCCTCTGGACGGTCCGGGACGCCGAACACTATGCGCTCGGAGCGGTATTCCTGCTTTCTTCTCTGGGTGCGACCCATCTTGCTTTTGGAGCGGAAAACGCGGATCTTCCGCTTCTGCAGCAGACCGCGGATCTGCTGGAAGATCAGCCGGAACCCTTCCGCGGAATGCTTCGCGGCCTGCTTGCGGAAGGGACAGGATATCCCGCCGCCCTCGCACGGGCAGCCGGAAGCTGTATTCCCGAATGCGAAGCGCTGCTGAACCGGCCGAACAACATCCTTGCTGTCTGCTATCTTCGCGCTGTCCGTCGCCTTGGCGTTTCCCTTACACCGGTGATCATTCCGCGCATCGGTTCCTATCACAGCGAATGCATTTCCCCTGTATCGCCGTCTGCTTCCGCGGTATGCGCATCGCTTCGGCGCGGTGCCTGGCAGGACGCTCTGTCCGCTCTTCCGCCTTTTTCGCAAAAGGCCGTGCGCGCCGCTTTCCTTTCCGGAACCACGCCGGATCCGAAGAAATTGGATGCTGTCCTGCTCGCCAGGCTGCGTTCGATGACACCCGGGCAGGCTGCTCTTATGCCGGACTGCGGAGAAGGACTGGGTGCTGCGCTGCTGAAAGCCTCCGCCGCGGCAAGTTCACGGGAAGAATTGATTTCGCTTTTGACAACACGCCGTTATTCCGCTTCCCGCATCAGCAGGCTCTGTACCTATGCGCTTCTCGGCATCACCGGGAAACGGCTGTCGGAAACCGCTCTGCCGGACAGTGCGCTGCTGCTCGCAATCAGAAAGAACCCGTCACTGACGGGTCCCTGGAAAAGCGGTCCGGTGCGTGTACGTCCCGCCGCTGAATGGCTGGAAAAGGCCGATCCTGCGGATGCGGAAGCTTTCCGGATCTGGGGAATGTGCAGCGGGCTTTCCGGTGGTTTTCCCTGTACCGAACGGACCGTTACCCGATGATCCGCCTCGCCACGTGTACACCGCTGGCGCTTGCGTGGCTGAGGCTGTGCGTCACGCCGCTTCCGTCGCCGATTACATACAGGCCGGGATACTGGGTTTCCAGATTCTCATCCAGTTCAACTTCCATATTGTAGAATTTTACTTCCACACCGTACAGCAGGGTATCGTCGTTGGCAGTACCGGGAGCGATTTTGTCAAGCGCATATATCATTTCAATAATCCCGTCCAGAATCCGTTTCGGAATTACAAGGCTAAGATCTCCCGGCGTCGCGGAAAGCGTCGGAGTTACAAATGATCCCGCGATTCTTCCCGGCGTGCTTCTCCTTCCTCGCACCAGGTCCCCGAACCGCTGCACGATCACACCGCCGCCAAGCATATTGCTGAGCCTGGCGATGGATTCACCGTATCCGTTTGAATCCTTGAAGGGCTCTGAAAAATGCTTGCTGACCAGCAGCGCGAAATTCGTGTTCTCCGTATGTTTCGCGGGATCCTCAAAGCTGTGGCCGTTCACCGTTACGATGCCGTTCGTGTTCTCGCTGACGACAGCTCCGAATGGATTCATGCAGAAGGTGCGGACGAGATCTTCAAATTTCTCTGTCCTGTAAACGATTTTGCTTTCATACAGCGCGTCCGTCAGATGTCGGAAAATTTCCGCGGGCAGTTCCACCCGGACGCCGATATCCACGCGGTTGCTTCGCGTGGGAATACCCATTTTACGGCAGATGCCTTCCATCCATTTGCTGCCGCTGCGCCCAACGGAAATCACGCACTTCGCCGCCGTAACAGGCGCCATACCTTCCGGCGTCACACGATATCCGCCCTCTATCCGTTCCACGGAAGCCACCGGCGTGCCGAAAAAGAACTGAACCTTATCCTTCAGTTCGTTGTACAGGTTTTCCAGCACAATATAATTGATATCCGTGCCCAGGTGGCGAACCTGTGCGTCCAGCAGATGCAGGCCGTGCTGCAGGCACATCTGTTTGATCGCGCTGTTTGCAGTGGAATACAGCTTCGTCCCCTTTCCGCCGTATTTCAGGTTGATATCGTCCACATAGCGCATCAGTTCCAGCGCGCGGGCTTTTCCTACATGTTCATGCAGGCTTCCGCCAAATTCGTTGGTAATGTTGTACTTTCCGTCCGAAAAGGCACCGGCTCCTCCGAACCCGCTCATGATGGAACAGGTTTTGCAGCGAATGCAGCTCTTCACCTTTTCACCGTCAATCGGGCACCTCCTCCGGTTCAGCGGGTTTCCAAGCTCAAACACTGCGGTTTTAAGCGGTTTTTTTGCTTTCTGAACCAGTTCATAGGCAGTAAAAATACCGCCGGGACCTGCCCCGATAATCAGAACATCGTAATCCATGCTGTTTCTCCTTCCGTTCTTAAGAATTATACCATTGATTTCTTCAAAATCAAATTTTTCATTTCCGTTTTTTTAAGATTTAGTGTATAATTTATTATTGATATCCTTTATTCAGGAGGAAGTTATCCGTGCGCAAGTTTATCTGTCTGCTGATCGCAGTGCTCCTGCTTCCCTGCTTTGCCGCCGCGGAAGACAGCGGCTGGGCAAATGTCAGGCTTCCGAAAGAGCGCATGCCGGAGTTTATAGAAACCGTTCCCTGGGATGATCTGCCCGACACCAATCCGGGCCAGCACCATTATCTGCTGCTTTGCATTGACAGGTGGCAGTCATCCCCCCGCCCGAAGGATTACCCTTCCACGCCGCTGGAGCAGGGCCGCGGAGCGGACAAATTCGGCTTTACGGACGGGATGGTCATTCTGACGCTGGACACTGCAGCACACCGGGTGATGATCTCCAATATCATCCGTGACGCAGCTGTCCTGAAACCGGGCAGTACCGACGAAAAACAGTATTATGGCCGTATCACGTATATTTACAATGATTTCGGGGCGGAAGCGCTCTGCAGGCTGATCAGTGAGCATCTGGGAATCAAAATTGAAAAATACATCCTTTTCAACTTCTCCCAGATCCAGGACATCATCGACCTTGAGTGCCTGGACGGCGTATATGTCGAACTGACTGCTGACGAAATCGATTATCTCGCCCGCTACGCGGTGCCCCGTCATACCGTAATCAAGGCTGACGGATATTTTCCGCTGAAGTTTGCGGACAGCACGGCAGTCCTGCAGTATGTCACCACAAAGGGGCAGGCCCTGGAATTTACCATCGATTCCGGACACTTCCGGGAAACAGACAGCGGCTATGTGGACAGCACGGTCTCCTTCACGGGCTCATGGGGAAGCGCGATCACGTTTGAACCGGGGGGGAGCTGCAGCATCACACTGGAGGACGGAACCGTCGAAAAAGGATTCTACAGCTTTGAACATAACCGCCTTGAGGTGATGACCGGTGCGGACGTGCATCTGAACAGGCGCGCCCCTGCAGGTCTGTATCATATGAAGGGGCATTCCGCTCTCCTGTATATGCGGATCCGGAAAGCAGGCAAAGGCGATACCGATTTCATGCGCACCCAGCGTGTCCGGACCGTTTTGAGCGCGCTGGCTGATGAGTGCCGCGCTTTCTCCCTGGATGAGGCAAACGCCCTGGCCAACAGCATCAACGAGCACCAGGACACCACCAATATGAATCTGCAGGAAATCGTTGAGGCGTCCGGCATCGCGTGGACGCTCAGGGACTGCACCATCGAGGAGTTCCGCATCCCCCGGCAGGAGGACGTCCGTTCAATCACCTTTGGAAACATGGCCGCTGAAGAAATCAACTGGCCGTCTACCCGAACCAAATTTGCCGAATTTCTCGACCATACCACGCTGACACGGGATATCGACTATCTCGTCGTCGACGACTGACAGGAGAAAGCAATGAAATGTCCCGAATGCGGACTGTGGAACCGCGCTTCCCAGCCCCACTGCATCCGCTGCGGAGCCCCGTTGAATATCGACGAGGCTTCCCGGTTTGCCTGGAAAGATTCACTCCGGGACGGCGGTGCCTCCGCAACTTATCTGCGTGCGGATGAATTCGGCCAGACCGATCAGTCTCCCGAACCGCGGGATGCGCTGGCCGGAGAAATGCAGGATCTGAAGCGCCGGAAGGAACGGGGCCGCGCGCTGCAGGAAAAATTACGCAGCAAGCCGTCTGACGTTTCCGCGTCCCGTGTGATCGTTACCGAAAAAGACACCGGCGATCCCGTTTCTGTCCGCAGAACCATTGTTCTGAATCAGGAAACCGAAGCGGATCTTCAGGCAAAACGCGAATCGGAAATGCGTTCACGCGTCCGCTTTATGGATGAAAACGGCGCATTTGTTGAATCCCGGGTCTACGACCCGCTTGTCCCGGTTTCCTTCCGTACCTCGGAAAACCCTCTTCCCCGCCGTTCAAGCCGGTACCTGCCTCGTAAACGCCATACTTTTCTCCGTGCATTCCTGGCGGTTGTCATTCTTGCGCTGCTCGGCGCCGGCGGATACTTCGGTTACCGGTATCTTTTCGCTGATTCGAACCGCCCCAGGGAGAACCCGCCCGGCGTGATTATTTCTGCAGGTGTGCTGGATGATCTCGCGGCCCACACGGTCATGATCCCCGGTGCGGAGGGTAGTACAATCTATATTCGGGAACTGCATGCCAGCTATGTCGTTGACGAAGGTTTCGCAACCGTGGAAATACCGGATCATGTCTGGTATGACAATCTGGAAGGATCTCTGGATGAAACCATGGACGTCACGCTGACTCCTTTCCTGAAAGCCTCCTCCGGCCGCCAGACCCCGATGGATCCGATTACCTATACCATCTCGATCCCGTTGAGCAAGGTTGAGCTGGAAGCTCCTGAAACCAACCGGACTACCGTGTCCACAACCATGGCTACAATCCGGATCGTGGTTCGCCCCGGCTCGAGAGTCACGGTGAACGGAAAAGATTACAGTGACACAGTTTCCTCTCAGACCGGCGAGATGACGTATAACGCCACTGTTCAGCCGAAGGGAGACAACGTGTTCACCATTGTCGTACGTTCCCAGTACTGCCGTGACAATACCATCACTGTCGTCTTTTACCGTGAAAAGCAGGATATTCCCCTGGATCTCGCTGTCGGAACCTATGGCACCACGGACCGGAAAGTTATGAAGGTAAACGCCACCACGCTTCCCGGTGCTCATGTGGAAGTACTTACACCTTACGCGGACCTGAACATCAGTGAGCTCGACACAACCGGAAAATTTTCCTTCAACGCGGTTTTTGACAAAATCGGAAACAACACCATCAGTATCGTCGCTTCCTATCCCGGGAAAAGCCCTTCCCAGGTAGATCACGTGGTCTACTATCTTCCGCCTCCCGACGAATATACGGTCAAAGCATGGCCCCTTACGGCGGAAGGATATTCTGAACTGCTCAGCAACATCCAGATACGCGCCGCCAGATCCCAGGTTTATGTGGTAAAGGGTGTCGTACAGTATTCCGTTTCCGACAAGCCGCAGATGGTCGTCATCAACACCAGTGAGGACGGAAAATCCCAGCCGGTGCTTGTGGAGAATTTTACAAAGACAAAATGGGAAGTCGGAAAATATTACCGCCTGTACGCAGACGCCGCTTCCACTTATAACGGAATGCCCTATCTGAATGCCCGTTACACCTACACAAGATAAGGAGGATGCCCGATGACAAAGAAATCCCTGATTCTGCTGCTGGTTCTGCTTCTTTTGCCTGCCGCCTCCCTTGCGGATCCGCTTCATCTCTCGGAAGACCTGTCGGAAACCGTTACGGTTCCTTATGACGAACAGGACCCGGCCGCCGGCAGCTATGTATACTCCTTCCGCTATCCGCACGCGGATCCGGCGGATCCCCGGGCTTATCTGATAAATGAGTTTTATGAATATCTGGCATCGGATACCAAAGCCAATACGATCCCGAACCTGGCAGATTACTATGCGGGTATCAGAACACCGGCATCCGTCACAATTGATTATGAAGTCACCTGCAGCAACGACGACTATTTTTCCGTTCGTATCCATAAGACGGAAAACGCGGACGGCGAAATGTTTGAAACCTGGGAAGGAAATACCTTCTCCCTGCAGAACGGTATGCCCGGTACTTCCTGTACGCTGTCCCATATCCTCGGACTGGTGGAAATCGGTGAAACCGACAACTGGATCGGAGACCGCCAGGACAGCAAAGTCCGTGAAGCTGTTTATACGCTGATCTGGGACAGAATACAGAAAAACGCTGAAGGCGTCGCATATCACAAAGACCTGGTGCGTGAGGACGTAGACAGCCTGCTGATTGCCGAACAGGATTTCTGGCTGGACGCAAGCGGAAACCCCGTCTTCTTCATTCTTCCCGGATGGGCTGCTGACGAATCGGAAGGCCTGCTGACCTTTTCCGTTTCTTTGGAAGAGATTGACGATGAAATATAAACAAAGATCGAACAATCTGCATGGGTTTTCATGAGTATAATATAGAAAACACAGAAAGAAGGATGAGTTATGCAAAACATCTCCGTAACGCTTGCAAAAAATCTGAAAACAAAACCGGCGGATGAATCCGCGCTCGGTTTCGGCCGTATTTTCACCGACCATATGTTTGTCATGGACTACGAACTTGGCATCGGCTGGCACAATGCCCGTATCGTCCCCTACGGCGCTTTTGCAATGGATCCCGCGGCTATGGTGCTTCACTACGGTCAGGCCATTTTTGAAGGCTGCAAGTGTTATCGCCGTGCGGACGGCGGTTTGCAGCTGTTCCGCGCGCAGGATAACCTTGCCCGGATGACGCGCAGCGCACAGCGTATGTGCATGCCCGCGCTGGATGAGGAAACGGCACTGGAAGGCCTGAAGCAGCTGATCCGGATCGACGCGGACTGGGTTCCGCATAAGGAAGGCACTTCCCTCTATATCCGTCCTACCATGATTTCCATGGATGTCGGTCTCGGAGTGCATGCCTCAAAGAAATACTGCTTCTTTATCATCCTCAGCCCGGTCGGCGCATATTATAAGGAAGGTCTGAAACCTGTCAGCATCTACGTAGAGGATGAATACGTCCGTGCCGTTCGCGGCGGCGTCGGTTTCACCAAGTGCGCCGGAAACTACGCTGCTTCCATTCTGGCCGGAGACATTGCGGAAAAAAAGGGGTTTTCCCAGGTTCTCTGGCTGGACGGCGTGGAACAGAAGTACATTGAAGAAGTCGGTTCAATGAACATGATGTTTGCCTATGGTACAAAGATCGTTACGCCGCGGTTGAACGGATCCATTCTCCCCGGAATCACCCGGGACAGCGTTCTGAAACTGGCTGGCCAGCTTGGATTTGAAGCGGAAGAAGCTCGTCTGGATGTCCATGAGATCTTTGCGGATGCCAGATCCGGCAAGCTCACCGAAGCTTTCGGAACCGGTACAGCTGCTGTCATCAGTCCGGTCGGTCTCCTGGCCATGGACGATGAGAAGATTGTTCTGGGTGACGGCGGCATCGGTCCCGTCGCGCAGAAGCTGTATGACACCCTTACCGGTATTCAGTACGGACGTCTTGAGGACAAAAACAACTGGATCACCAGACTCTGACAAGGAGTTGAACAGTGTATACACACAGCAGTTCCCGTCCCGATTCCTGGCTTGACAAAACCATGAGCGTGCTGCGGGCCAATCAGCTTGAGGCCTGCGAGAAAGATCTCGCAGGCCTGCCTTTCCGTTGCCTTTTTGACGAAGACTGTTCCGATGCGGATGCGGAAAATTTTTACAATCTGTCTTTTTATCCCGGAGAAGACCGGAAAACCCACAAATACGCGCTGCATACCGTTGAGGAACTGCGTGTCCGCGTTCTCTCCTCCTTTGCGCCGGAACTTGCCCTTCTATCACCGGAAGAACATGATCTGCTGGTACGCCTTGTACTCTTCGGAGGCAAACTGACCCTGCAGGATTGGGAGGAAATCTTTCCATCACGCAGCCTTGTGCGCCGCCTCTGGTGCCGTACCCGTGAGGAAAATGGTTCCCGTATCCTTCAGATGCCGCATCAGCTTTGCGCGTCTGCCCTGCTCCTGCTTGCCGGCGAGGGGCATAAGAAAATCCGGGACGCCGTGGAAAACGTTTTTGAGAGCATTGACAATTCCCTGTACCTGATGGGCCTGACCCAGGCCGCCGGCCCCATACTTCATCTTCAGTCGCTTCTGAAAGACACATATGCCGAAAACAGGCCTGATCTGATTGAGCGTATGCTCCTTTCCGGCTGCGACCATCTGTATGACAGCAACGGCCGCCTGATTCTGATTCATCCCGGTCTGGCGCATCCGGACCGCATGCTTTGCAGAATGCCTGCCGCGTCAGCCGCCTGTCAGGAAATGAGTCCCGAAGCGCTGCGCGCCGCTTCAGACAGTCTGAACGATCTGGAATCCCCTCTCTATGAGCAAATGCTTTTTTCTATTCAGGATATGGTTCGTCCGGAGATGTCTCCGGAAGAAGCCGTGGAGGACCTGATCATTCTAGCCAAGCAGGATGTGCCTTACGAAGATATGAAGGAAGTGCTTTCCTCCATGCTGGTCTCCCTGCCGTCCGCGGATATGTGCAAAGCGCTTCGGGACCTCTCCGGCCGCGTTCCCCGCTGGATCTGGTTCTCCTCCTCGAGGGTACAGTAATGGCGCTGAAAACCGTATCCGTTCCTGCCGAAGCGGACGGGATGCAGGTCGGTCTTCTGCTTCGCCGCCTGTTCCCTGATTTGACGGAAAGTACTTTCCGGAAACTTTTTTCTTCCCGTGATGTGAAGCTGGACGGCATCCGGGTTCAGCGCGATATCCGTGTCCGGCCCGGACAGCAGCTGCAGGTTTTTCTGCCGGACCGGGCGGAAAATACTTCTCCCCTCCGGATCGTCTTTGAGGATGAGGATATCTTGCTGGTAAACAAACCGGCCGGAATCAGCGTTGAAAAGGACAGGCCCGGCGAACTGTCCATGACTGATCTGTGCCGTCTCCATGTATCGGGTCAATATCCCGGCTCTTTTGCGCCTGCCGCATGTCACCGCCTGGATAACAAAACTTCCGGCCTCTGCCTTTTTGCGAAAAATGAAGCCGCCCTCGGAATCCTGCAGGACGCATTCCGGAACAGAACCGTTGAAAAATATTATGAATGCCTGGTCCGGGGCATTCCGAAACCTCCGGCCGCGGTCTGTCGGGCATGGCTCCGGAAAGATGCTGAAAAAGGAAAAGTATGCATTCTGGACCGGGAAGCTCCGGGTGCCCGTCCAATCCTCACCGGTTATGAAACAATTTCGGCCGGGTCCGTATCCCGGCTGCGGGTACATCTGCTCACCGGAAGAACGCATCAGATCCGCGCCCATCTTGCCGCGCTGGGGCATCCGGTTCTCGGGGACGATCTGTACGGGGACCGGGATTTCAACCGCCGGCAGAAAGCTTCTTCCCTGAAGCTCTGCGCGGTGTCTCTTACCCTTTTCACACAAAACCGCCTTCCGCAGCTGGAAGGCCGGATATTTGAAATCAATCCACCATTCTGAACAAGGAGGAACTGACACAATGCTCGCAAAATTACCCCCGCTCGGCTGGAATTCCTGGAATACTTTCGGCGAAAAAATATCCGACTCTCTGATCCGGGAAATGGCGGATATTATCGTGGAACATGGATACCGGGATGCGGGATACGAATATCTTGTAATTGACGACTGCTGGTCTCTCCGGGACAGGGACGAAAACGGACTCCTTGTACCGGATCCGGAAAAATTTCCGTATGGCATGAAGGCCCTGGCGGATTATGTACACGCAAAGGGGCTGAAATTCGGCATGTATTCCTGTGCCGGCGTTATGACCTGCGCCGGATATCCTTCAAGCTATGACCATGAGTTTACAGACGCGCAAACTTTTGCTTCCTGGGGCGTAGATTTCCTGAAATACGATTTTTGCAATTTCCCGGAGACCGGTGATTGCAGGACCCGGTATCAGACAATGTCCATGGCGCTGAAATCCACCGGGCGTGATATTCTTTTTTCCGCATGCAACTGGGGACAGAAGGAGCCCTGGAAATGGATGCGCAGTGTCGGAGCACACATGTATCGGTCCACCGGCGATATTATGGATAACTACCGTTCCTTCACGGATATTTTCAGGTCCCAGCTGGATAATCTGTGTATGAGCGCAGCCGGTTCCTTCAACGATATGGATATGCTTACCGTCGGCATGGGCGGAAAAGGAAACGTCGGAGTCGGCAAAACCTGCACCTATGAGGAATACAGAATGCAGTTCGCTCTTTGGTGCCTCTGCAGTGTTCCGCTCATGCTCGGCGCAGATCTTCGCAGCGTCGCTCCTGAATATGAAGCACTCATGAAGCATCCCGGTCTGCTTCGGATCGATCAGGATGCTGAATGCCGTTCTCCCTACGTAATCAGAAAAGGTTCCGTCTTTACCTCCAACCCGGATGCAAAGGAAGGCGAAATGCCCTGGCGTCAGATTCCCGATTCGTCATATACCATTTTCCGTCATCTTTCCGACGGCGAATTTGCGCTGGCGTTTATCAACCTTTCTGAGGCGGAAAGCACAATCCACTGTGAACTTGTGGATCTCGGACTTCCCGTATCCTCCGGTTTTGCTCTTGATGTGCGGGATGCCTTTACAGGAGAGTCCCTCGGAGCGAAACGTGATTACTTCAATCAGCACGTCCCGGGCCATGATATGCGGCTGTATCTGTGCCGTCTGGTAAGGTCTCATGCATAACGTGTCTTCTGAAAACAGTCAGGCCGGCAGTTCCCTGCCGGCCTGTATTCAGTGCGGCCGTCCGCTTGAAGCGGACGAGATTGCCCTCACAAAAAAGATGATCAACCGCGGTGCCGTCCGTTTTCTGTGCCTTTCGTGCCTCGCACGCCGCTTTGATGTGTCTGAGGATAATCTTCGTGAAAAAATCCGGGAATTCAGGGATATGGGCTGTACGCTCTTTCATTGATCCCCGCCGGCCGCGGCATGCCTTCCTTACGGAATGTACTTCAGATCGATGTTCTTCACGGTTCCGGAACTGCCGACAAGATATTCGAGCTGCACCCAGTGAGAATCCACCGCGTAACGGTACCGGATAATCTTTTCGTTATTCTCCTGCAGCCAGATTTTTCCTGTGCCGTTTGTTACTGCATACAGTCCTCTGTTACCGCTCTTGCTCTCCACCTGCTGCATATCCCTGAATTTGCCGACCACGGCAGCCTCGCTGTCGCCGATCTGCGTTCCCCGCGGTCCGGAGAGTACACCGGAGGAATGAAAAGATACTTCCACCAGAACCCAGTTCTTTTTCGACAGGGTCATCACGGCATATCCCCATGGATAGTCGAACCTGCGGCATTCTGTTTCAAATCCTTCCGGCTGTACCGCGCCCGCTGCGGTTCCCTGAGAATATAAGCTGAAAAACTCGTTCTGCGACGTCTGGTTTATTTTCAGCTTGTCGACGGTATCCTCGGAATCGAACGCGGATTTCGGTTTCGGATTCGCTTCAATCTTGTATTTGATTTCAAGCATATTGGAAAGCTTCCGGTAACGGTTTACAGCAATTGCTTTCAGCGTCACCCAACCATTCGGCAGCAGGATCGGTTCTCCGTCATAAATCGGACTGTCAGAATCCGGTGTCGATCCGTCCACTGTATAATATATCGTAATGCTTGTATCATTCTCATCATCCAGGCCGGGCTTCAGCCGTACCCGCTGACTGGTTTTGTAGGTATTCGGCGCCAGCGTTGCGCGCGGCGTCTGCGGGGACGGCATGATAATTTTATAGGTGGCCTTCAACTCATCTGAAACCAGGTCGCCGTATACAGTGACAGCCCGCAGGTTGTAGATTCCCTCATCCAGCACAAATCCTTCCCTCGTGGCTTTCTGACCTTCGTAAGGCAGCTTCGCTTCGTCATCAAACGTAAACCAGACGTCATATCCCTGATAGGAGGAAAAAACCAGGGTCTTTTTCGTTTCATAGTATCCTGCGATCGGTTTAACCTCCGGCGGAGCGGGAAGCAGATCGGTGCGCTGCGTCAGGAAAGTCTTTTCTCCTGTCTTTTCATATGCCAGTTTCATCAGATCTCCCGCTTTGGCCAGATCTTTCCCGCCTTTGTTCTGCAGAATCCGGATATGGTTGACATACGCCTCCGTCCGGGAAGGCGTCTGAGTATAGATTTCTTCATACAGATCTGCTGCCTTGTCCGTCATTCCCGCGGCTTCATACGCGCTGCCAAGGGTCAGAAGACCGTCCACGTCGATAACGCCTTCCGCTTCATCTTTCTTCCGCGCTTTTTCGAAGCTCTCTATGGCTTTGTCAATTTCACCCCTGTTGAGCTGTTCGTCACCGACGGCCCACAGAGCGACTGATGTGGCGTCCTTGCCCATCCTGGCAAGAAAACGCTGTCCGGCATCCGTTCTGTTGATAAAGAACCATCCTCCGCCCAGCAGCAGGATGACAATCAGTATTGCGAAAATGGATATTTTTACCCAGTTTACCAGATGCGGTGCGGAACCGTAATCTTCATGCGCCGCCAGATATCTCATGGCAGTGCTTTCATCCGCTTCTTCATCATAGACAGTGCGTCTTCGCCGCTCAAACGCGGGTGCGGGTCCGCTATCCTCATTCCCGGTTTTCCATTCTTCCTCTTCACCGGCCAGCACCCGCGTATCCTGGACAACCGGCATTTTCACCGTTTCCTGCCGGGTCGGCTTTCTGTGTTTTCCCGTCATCGGCTCCGCTGCCGGACGCGGCTGCTTTGTCTTTGCAGCTTCCCGCGCGCGTTTTCCCTGCCGGATCGCCTGAGCGCCTCTCTGCCGGAAATCAGATGCCTGCCGAAGAATATTTCCGCATTCGGGGCATACATTTTCTTCCTTTTCGGAATAAAAACCGCATTTCGGACAAAGCATCGGGGATCACCTCCGTTCCGCAGTGCGGCGCTCAGATCCTGTCCAGATCCCGCAGCGCTTCATATTCCGGGTCGTCGTCATATTTCCTCTCCGGGCATGTCCCTCCGAGTTCCTCTATCGCGTTCCGGATCTCAATAAAAGTCAGATAAGGAAGCTTTGGATCCTTCGCCGCTTCCGTCAGTTCAGGCAGTGCCCTTTCATCTCCGATCTTTGCAAGGTATCCCGCAAATAAGGCGCGGCGGTCAGGGTTGTTGCGGAAGCAATCCATCGCAATCCGGAAAACCTGTTCGTTCCCGGGATAATGGCTCAGCACCTCCAGCAATGCTTCTTTTCCCGCTTCATTTGCTTTCCCGATCTGCTGGAGTACCGGCTGCACGACACTTTCTCCCATCAGGCTCAGACTTTCCACCGCCATATCTTTCAGGTCGTCTTTCGGTTCCCGTTCCAGCTGCCACTGGATGTATAGCATTTTCGGCTGAACGCTTTCCATTTCACGCAGCAGCTCAACAGCTGTCATCCTGGCCTCTTCTTCCGCGTCCTCATCCTTCAGCAGCTCCACCAGTCGCTTTTCGCAAGGTTTCCCCACGGTGGTAATCTGCTCAAGCAGGGGATCCGGAATCGGCGTTCCTTCCCTGCAGTACTGGTGCATCCAGTCCACAAGTACCTTCGGATCCTCAAATTGTGTGAAAAAAGATCCCGGAGAAATACTGCCCAGCCATCCGGCACGCGTATTCAGAAAAGCCATATAGATACGGGGCACGTCCGCCTCCATTTCGTCAAAGCTGCCGTATTCATCCTTATGCTGTTTCATCCACGCTGACATAAAATCCGCAAAGTGTTCGTCAAAGTTATGAATCGGCATTTTCACGGCTGCCCGCCTCCTTTTGTCCCGGCCCGTTCCAGAAGGCCTCTCAGTTCCTCGGTTGAAAACATATATTTGCTGCGGCAGAAATGGCAGACCAGTTCCGCGCCCTGATCCTCGTCAATCAGACTCTTCAGATCCTTCCGGCCGAGGGAAACAAGTGCCTTCTCCATCCGTTCCCTGCTGCAGGTGCAGCGATATTCCAGCGGTGTACGCTCCAGAATCCGGGGATTCATACCCCTGAACCAGTCTTCACAGAGCTGCTCAATGGGAGCGAACGTCATTTCCCGGCTTATATCCGCAAACATCGGACTGCGCAGCTCAAGCTGATCGATAATCTCGTCCGGGCATCCGGGCAGCGGCTGAATCAGCAGTCCTCCCGCTTTCAGCACAACGTTATCGCTTACCAGAACGCCCAGAGCAACAAGGCTCGGCTGCTGTTCCGAAACAGTGAAATAGTTGGCGAAATCCATGGCAATTTCGCCGCTTACCAGTTCGCACTGTCCGATATAGTTTTTTTTCAGGCCCAGGTCCTTAATCACGCTCATCCTGCCCGTATGCCCTACTGCGGTGCCGACGTCCAGTTTGCCGTCCGCTCTCAGCGGAAGCTCCAGCTCTGGATGATCCGCACAGGCGCGTATAAAGCCATGGTCCGCCACCGCCACCAGGGAGCCGATGGGGCCGTCCCCCTTCAATGTCACAGTTACGGATTCGTCATCACCTTTCATCATGATTCCGAGCATCAGCGTACCTGTCATCAGCCGTCCCAGGGCTGCAGTGCACACAGGCGTGCTTTCATGAATATCCGCACACCGCTGAACGGCCTGCGTTGTTTCGCAGAGCATCACCCGTACCTGTCCGTCGCACAGGTCGATCTGGAGCATTTCGTCCTTATCCGTCATATTTTCACTCTTCCCGGTTTTCTCAGTCTTTTCCGCGTGTTGCGGCGATATGCCACCTCTGGTTTTTTTCCGAAGCAGCGTTCATGGTGTAGTCCCCGTAGAGACTTACCGCCCGGAATCCCGCTTTCCAGAGTGTTTCCTTCAGTTCCTGCTGCTCCCATGCCCGCTGGTGCTGCCGCTCGTCGATCCGGCGGTACATTCCGTCTTCCCGCCGTGTAAAAAAGACCAGGTCCAGTTCCACCGTCTTCCGTTTTTCATGCCAGGTATTCTGCCAGAGATAAGTGATGTTTTCCCGGTCCTCCCCGAATAGTCCCGCGCAAAGGATTTCCTTCAGTTTGTAGGGCGTGGAAACATCAAAAATCAACGCTCCGCCCGGCCGTATGGACCGGAAAGCAGCACGGAAGAAACTCAGCAGATCTTCTTCTGTCAGCAGATAATTAACCCCGTCACAGGTGGCAATCACGGCGTCCATGGGACGGTGAAGATTGAGTGCCCGCATATCCTGCCGCACAAAGGGGATCGCGATACCCTGTTTTCTGCTTTTCTGGGCGGCTTGCCAGAGCATATCCTGGCTTACATCCACCCCGGTCAACTGAAACCCTCTGCGGTACATGGGCAGGGTCAGGGAACCTGTGCCGCAGGCACACTCACAGATCTTTCCCCCGCGGATACCGTAAACCGAAAGCAGGCGGGTATAATAATCCGCCCAGCTTTCATAGTCCACGTCATTCATCAGTTCGTCATACAGTTCGGCAAACGCCTGATACATGATTATTGTTCCGTCTCTTCCTCAGTTTCGTCTTCCCCGTACGAATCGTCGTCATCCTTTTCTCGAAGACCCTGGTTCACTTTTGCGCCTTCAATCCTGGTGTTGATAAAGCGGTCGAATACGGCATTGGTGTAGCTGGCTGTTACAAAGCGGCTGAGTCCGAATCCGATCACCATGTAGTACGCGCCCAGCAGCACGAGCACCAGCATCAGATCCACCCCGAAGAACCACACAACGCCGGCCGCAATCAGTATCGGAACACAGTGCAGCAGGCGGATCCCGATACTGAACGGCAGTCGGGCAATCCCCAGCAGAAGCCCGTTTCGGATGACTCCTTTCATCTTCAGATCATAGGAAACCGTCATGGGATGCATATATGTAATGCACAGTGCCCAGACAACGCCGATCATTACAACAAGCATCTGCGGCACAATCATGAATGTGCTTTTCTCCGCCATCCGGCCGTAGGTTATCCATCCCTGATAAATCAGCATCGGCAGAGCGCCGGTTATGGTGCTCAGCACCAGCGGAATCTTCCAGTTCGCTTTCACGGCGTCGCGGAAATCGCTCCAGATAAATGCGTGTTCATCCCTGGCCCAGTTCCGCGTAACATAGCACATACCTGCCGTAACCGGTCCCGTAATGGCGATGCACGGAAACAGAATCAGCAGCATCGTAAAAAAGGAGTTCAGCAGATAATCCCGCAGGTTCACGTCCTGTTTGCGCAGTTCGTTGTACTGTTCCTCTGTGATGGTAACCTCACCCTTGGACTCTTCAACCGCCTGCACATAAGTGGCATAGTCGTTTTCCTTGATCATGACCACCATGCTCGTATTGGAGTAAACCCTGCTGGAAAAAACAAGTATGACAACCATTGCGGGAATCCATGCCAGCATGTACAGCAGGTTCAGCCTGCACAGGCCGCTCAGCCGTGTCCGCAGCGTATCCCAGAAAAGCTGCATCCTCGTTTCAGGCATGTCATCCTTACGGAAATCGCCTTTTCCGCTCTTTCCGTAATAATAATTGTTCATCATTCTGCCGAACATATCTCATCCTCCGGTCCGGAATCTGACTTCCGTTTTTATGCCATCAGCGCCTTGCTGGCTTCACAAAGTTTTTCGTTCAGTTCCTCCGCCGCCCTGCGGTCCGGATCATTGGCGTTTACATAAAGCTTGATTTTAGGTTCTGTTCCGGAAGGACGGACGCAGACCCAGCATCCTTTTTCCAGTTCAAAGTACAGCACGTCGGATACCGGCAGTCCTGTGGGTTCTTCCTTCCCGTCCGCGGTACGGATTCCCTTCAGGTAATCCCGTATGGCGGTAACTTTCAGTCCTGCGATCTCCTCCGGCGGATTTTTCCGGAGTCCGGCCATAATTTCCTTCATGCGGGTCAGGCCGTCCTTCCCGGGAAGGGTGGTGGATACGACTTTCTCAATGTAATAGCCGTATTCGCGGAAGATCTGCTGCACGCGGTCATACAGCGTAATCCCCTCAGCCATGCATGCGCAGGCAACCTCGCTGATCAGCAGGCTGGCATTCACACCGTCCTTGTCGCGGACAAAGGTGCTGGAAAGGAATCCGTAGCTCTCTTCAAATCCGAACAGGAAAGTATGGTCACCCTTGTCCATGAACTGCTGGATCTTCTCTCCGATAAACTTGAAACCGGTCAGCGTTTCGAAAATGGAAACGCCGAAGCTTTCGCATATTTTATTCGCAAGGCTCGTGGATACGATGCTCTTAACAGCCGCGCCGTCCTTCGGCAGCTTCCCGGCCTTCCGCAGGCTGGAAAGAATATAGTACAGCAGCACACAGCCAATCTGGTTTCCGCTCAGCAGATGCCATTCTCCCGTGCCGTCCTTAACCGCGACTCCCAGGCGGTCACAGTCCGGATCCGTCGCGAAAATAACGCTTGCGCCGACTTCCGCCGCGAGTTTGAATGCCAGATCGTATGCGCCCGGATCTTCCGGATTCGGTACTTTGATGGTGCTGAAATTCGGATCAGGCATCTCCTGCTCCTTCACCACAGCCACATTCGTAAGACCGATTTCCTTCAGCACCCTGCGCACCGGAACATTGCCGCTTCCGTGCAGGGGTGTATAAACGATGTTCAGGTTCTTCCCTTCCCGTTCCAGCAGTTCGGGATTGATACTCAGGGTTTTGATCCGCGCGATGTAGTCGTCGTCCACTTCCTTGTTGCCGATATATTTCAGCAGCCCTTTATCCAGCGCTTCCCGTTCATCCATCAGTTTACAGTCTGTGTATTCCGTCTTCCGGATGATCCGTGTAATGCCTTCCGCTGCTTCCGGCCCGACCTGCGCCCCGTCTTCCCCGTATACTTTATATCCGTTGTATTGCGGCGGATTATGGCTGGCGGTAATCACAACGCCCGCCGCCGCGTGCAGATGGCGTACCGCGAAGCTGAGTACCGGCACCGGGCGCAGCGCGTCAAAAAGAAACGCGGGCACACCTTCCCGGCAGAGCACCAGCGCGGTATCCTTGGCGAATTCAGCGCTGAAACGGCGGCTGTCATAGGCGATTACAACTCCCCGCTTCGCTTCCTCAGGGTTTTCCAGAAGATATCCGGCAAGTCCTTTGGTAGCCCGGCGGACATTGTATTTGTTCATACGGTTCATCCCTGCCCCGAGTACGCCCCGCATACCGGCTGTCCCGAAGCTCAGTTCGGTGTAGAATCTGTCTTCTATTTCCTTGTCGTCATTCCTGATAGCTTCCAGTTCCTGAACTGTCTCCGCGTCTCCCGCAAAATCCTTCAGCCATTTTTCATAATTCTCACGGATTGTCATCGTTCCAGCCGCCTTTCATATTTTTTTGCCCACCAGGTTATTTAATTATACTTTTGATTGCTTCTTTTGACAAGTTTTTTCCGGTTTCAGTCCGCTCGCCCCCGCTTCATTTTTCTGTTTTCCTTCCCGGCCGCCGCCGGCCGCTGAAAGGCAGCATCCGCCGTACGAGATAACGTGTTCTGCCCCGCCCGGACAGTTCTCCGCGAATCAGCAGCGAAGTGTCGCGCATCAGTCCGGTATCGGATTGCAGCGGCCTGGCTCTGGAATACCGGATTGCGGAAAGGCATTCACCCGCCGGAAGCACGCTCTCGCTGAAACAGCAGCTTCTGTCTATTCTGCGTGCGAAAGACAGGGGCGTCTCCCCGTTTTCGCGTTCAAACCCTTCCGCCCTCAGAAGCTTTGCGATTTCCTCTGTCCAGATATCAAACCGCTCCTCCTCTCTCCCTGCCCGTTTTTCCCGGAAGAGGGGTGAAGTAAACAGCATCCGCAGTCCGGCTGCCGCGCAGATTACTGCTGCGACAAGCAGCCACCACAGGAAAGACGGAGCGCTGTTTTCCCCCCTGAATTCCGGATCCTCAGGCGGCTGCTGTTCTTCGGAAGGCGCTTCATGCGGCTGTTCTGTCTGCGTTTCCGGCGGTTCCGGTGTTCCGGACACTGTTTTGTCCGGAGCGATGCTTTCCTCCGTCTCCGGAGCAGGCGTTTCTGTCTGCTCAGGGGAAGGCTCCGGTGTATTCCGTGCCCCGGAAGAACTGCTGCCCTGTCCGCCGGTGGAACTTCTGCCGGGAGTCGCGTCAAATGTCAGCCATCCAAACCCCCTAAAATAGACTTCGGTCCATGCATGCGCGTTCAGGCCGGTTACCAGCGCTACGCCGTTCCCGTCCGGTTCCGCAAGGTAGCCTTCCACATATCTTGCCGGCAGTCCTGCGAGTCTGCAGAGCACCGTCATTGCGGACGCAAAATAGGTGCAGTATCCTTTCCGGGTGTCCATCAGGAACGACGTGACAAAGTCGACATTTTCCGGATGTTCACCGACATCAAGGGTGTATTTGTGGTTTCGGGTCAGATAGTTCTGAATGGCTTTCGCTTTCTCAAACGGCATTTCCCCGGCGCTCGCCACTTCCAGTGCGAGATCCCGTACCGGCTGTTCCAGATGGGAAGGAAGCTCCAGGTAGGTATTTCTGATGGTTTCCCAGCGCGTGTCTTCCTGCATGGCACAAAGCTCTGTCAGAGCTCCGATTCCCGGATCCTCTGAGGTATACAGCGGCGCGGTTGCTTCATAGGTGTCTCCGGCCTGAAGATTACGGGTTATAAAGATTTCCGACGAATTTGAAAAATACGGTACCATCTCGCCTCCGGGAACCAGTTCCCGTATGCGCTGAGGTACGAACAGCGTCGATGCGCTGCCCGAGATCATCCGGACGGAAACCGGTACAGATTCGCTCAGCGAGTTCTGAATGGAAGCTGACGGAAGCGCTTCGTCAAAAAGCAAGGATCTTCTCTCCTCCATCCTGGCTGATTGCCACAGGAAACGCCGTCCGCCTGTGGTGTTCTGCCATCCGTGTCCGTCATACCGGTTATATACAGTCCCCCGAAGGTACGTTTTCCTGGTGGTGGATACCTGCATTACCGGCCGGTCGGACGGATCCGGTTTTCCGCCCAGCTGATCAGCCCCTTGCGGGGAATAGCCGACAGAATACAGGGAAAAGACATCCCGTGCCTCTGTAAAGAATAACCTGTCCAGAATCGCCTGCCTGATCTCGTCTGCTTTTTCCTTCAGCGGTGTTTCCCGCGGAGCGGCGCCGGTCAGCAGGAAAGCCGCCGCGGTCAGCGCCGCTGCCCAGGGCAGTACCCGCAATACGGAAACGTCGTCAAACCTGTAAACAAGCAGCAATGTCAGAGCCGCCGCTATTGCCGGAAGCAGCCAGGGCAGCAGTGCCATCGAGTCTGAGAGCCAGACCGCTGTCATAACGGCTGCGCACAGCATCAGCGCCGGGATGCAGGTGGCACTGCGCAGCGCGGAAAAACAACTCAGGAGCGTCACCGTAACTGTCGTCACCAGAGTGACGGGTAGTGCGGCCAGCGGAACCGCCGCCGTAATACCCCGCAGGCGCAGGCTTACCGCCAGAAACACGTCGGAAAGTGTGCGCGCTCCGTCACCGCCGAAGATCCATATGGCAGCTGCCGCCACGGCAGCCGCTGTACCGGTCCACGCCGCCGCTCTATGCAGGGACAAAACCTCAAACAGCAGCACCGTTCCGGCAATGATCATGAAAAGTCGGGGAGAAAGAAGGCAGCTGTCCAGAACACCGCACAGCGGTACCGCCAGTCCTGCGGACAGAAGCAGTGCCAGCAGAGCATGCCGGAGCCTTTCTCTGATTTCGTCTGCCAAGCTTTTTCCTCCTCTCCCGCGTTCTTCCGGTTGCTGCGGATCATTCCGGTTTAACATAGGCCACGTCAATTCCGCTGTGGCGCAGCCGCCCGATCAGCGGTGTTACAGCCGGATCATCCGGTGCGAAAGTAACCAGGTACAGCCGCAGATTCGGTCCCATACGGTGCATCCGAATCATCATTTCCACCATTTCCCCGCTCAGCCGGGCTGTTACCACCGCGATACATCCGACTTTTGCAAGCCTCCTGCTTTCCATCATCAGGACTCTTTCAAACCGGTCCGCCGCCGAAAAATCCACTCTGGAAAGCATATCAAAAACGATCGGGATACTCATTCTGTCATCCGCGTCTGTCGGATGTTCGCCAGTAAGAGGCATCCGGACTGTGTGTTCTGTTTTTTTCTGGTCAGAAAAGAGCGAGGCAGCCGTTTCCAGCAGTGCGTCCCGCAGACTTGCTTCCGCTTCGGGAAGGCCGGAATCAGTCGGTCTGGAACAGTCCATCAGAATCAGTGCTTCCTGCAGAACCGGTTCATCAAATCTCCGCACCATCAGTTCTCCCTTCCGGAGGGAGAGCTTCCAGTGTATTTTTTTCATTGCGTCACCGGGCTGGTATGACCTCGTGTCTGACGGAGCATTCAGATCTTCCGTTGCCCTGGACATCATTTCGCTGCCGGGATCCCCCGGTGCCATGATCAGCGGTTCGGTTTCAAAGGTCAGCGGCAGTACCGTCATCTTGTATTCCGTATCAGATGGAAAAATTGTTTTCTGAAAAAAACCGAGCAGATCTTCCACCATGCATGATCTGATTCCCGAGGAATATACACCCACATGCGCCGCATACAGCGGCATATTGAGCGTCTGTATTTTCCCGGGAAGGTTTCTCAGCCGTATTTTCCGCCTCTCTCCGCCGGAAAGCGTGCAAAGCTCCAGCTGTACCGGAGCGATGGGAATCCATCCGTGATGCCGCACCTGAAGCGTCAGGGAAACATGGTCTCCCCGGTATACCGTTCCCTCCCCGGTCACTGCGTAAACCCGCATAGTCGCGGAAGCCCAGAGAACTCCGGCCAGGCTCATAGCTACCGTCAGCAATACCAGCGTCGCCAGCATAAACAGCATCGGGTTTCCTGTAGCCAGGGCGGTTGCCAGCAGCGTGATAAAAACGGTTATCGGAGTCATCAGGCGGATCTTCATAGTTTTACGGGAACGGCGGTGCTCTGCAGAATCTTCAGCAGAATCTGCTCCGCCGGTATGCCTTTCATCTTCGCTTCCGGAGACATCACCATCCTGTGAGCCATTACCGGCAGGAACATATGCTGCACATCCTCCGGCAGCACATAATCCCGGTCGTCCAGCAGCGCGCACGCCTGCCCGCCTCGGATCAGTGCGATGGCTGCCCGTGTCGACGCTCCGAGTGAGAAATTCGCATCGTTCCGCGTAGCCGCGGCCAGGGTCGCCACATAGGAACGGATTTCCGGTGAGCAGTAAACTTTCGTCACCTGGTTCTGCATCGAAAGAATGTCCTGTGCGGTGCATACCGGTCCGATGGTTTCCATCGGCATCACGGTTCCGGAATATCGCTCAAGCACGTCCATTTCCTGTTCAATTGTTGGATATCCGATGGAAATACGCAGAAAAAAGCGGTCCACCTGAGCTTCAGGCAGCGGATATGTACCGACAAATTCACCGGGATTCTGTGTCGCAAGTACTATAAAGGGCTGCGGAAGCGGATGTGTGATTCCGTCCACCGTCACCTGATGCTCTTCCATCACTTCCAGCAGGGCGGACTGCGTCTTCGGGCTGGTCCGGTTGATCTCGTCTGCCAGAACAATCTGGCTCATGACCGACCCTTCTTTGTATTCCATTTCACCCGTCTTGAAATTCACCAGGGTAAACCCGGTCACATCGGAGGGCATCAGATCCGGTGTAAACTGGATCCGGCGGAACGAACAGTCCAGCGATTTTGCCAGTGCGCTCGCCAGGGTGGTTTTCCCGACACCCGGTACATCCTCAATCAGCACATGGCCTTTGCAGAGCAGCGCGATCAGCGCGTATTCCACTGCTTCCTCCTTGCCCACAACAGCCTTGCCGATGTTCCTCTGCAGCGCCAGTATCATCTGTCCCGGATGAAGCATACGCAACCCCTCCTTCGGAGCATCTTTACAATCCTTTTAATTATAGCCGTAATTGCTGAAAACCGCAAGTTATGGTATGATAGGCATACCAAACATACGGAATACTGTGGAGGACTGGAAGATGTGCAAGGGAATCGGCCTGGATGTCTGTGAAATTGCAAGGATGGAAAAAGTCCTGCAGGACGATCGTTTTCTGACCCGTTACTTCACTTCAGGGGAAATTGATTATATCCGTTCGCGCGGTACCGGCGCCGCCCGGTCACTGGCAGGCCTTTTTGCCGCCCGCGAAGCGCTCGGCAAAGCGCTAGGCGGTGGAATCGACTTTGACCTGAAGGAAGCTGAAATATGCCATACCGAATCCGGTGCTCCCTTCTACCGCCTTTCCGGAAAGCTCAGGGAGCGGGTCGGGGATAACCGGCTTTTTCTTTCCGTTTCCCACGATGGCGGCATAGCTGCTGCTGTCTGCCTGCTGGAATCTGCATCCTGAAGGAGCGTGTTTTTTGATGAGTACTTTGGTTTACGCACATCGCGGCGCATCCGGATACTTTCCGGAAAACACACTTGAAGCTTTTGAAGAGGCTGTGCGGATGGGTGCTGCCGGTGTGGAACTTGATGTTCACATCTGCCGTTCCGGTGAGCTGGTTGTCGCTCACGACGAAACGGTCGACCGCGTCTCCGACGGCACAGGTTTTATCCGTGATCTTTCTCTTGCAGAGCTTAAATCGCTCCGTTTCAACCGCACCCATCCATTCTGCAAAAACGCCCGGATTCCGCTGCTGTCCGAAGTTTTTCAGCTTCTGCGGTCTTCCGGGCTCGGAATCAATATTGAATTGAAAAACAGCATCATCGACTATCCCGATCTGGAACGCAGAACCCTGGAGGAGGTGGACCGGTATTTCTGCCGCAGCCGTGTTCTCTTCTCTTCCTTCAACCATCACAGTATGCTCCGGATGAAGCGGCTGGATGCTTCTGTACAGTGCGGACTTCTTTATGAGGCTGTTCTGGTCCGTCCCTGGGAATACGCCCGCCGTCTGGGCATGGACGCCATTCATCCGCACTATTCCGAAGTACTGTTCCCTGCCGGCGAATGTACGTCTGCCCACGCTGCTGGCGTCCGTGTCAATACCTGGACTGTAAACACGCCGGAAGATATGGAAGCCGTCTGCCGGGAAGGTGCGGATATCCTGATTACCAATTTCCCGGATCAGGCTTTGAAAATAACCGCCCGCGGCTGACACACGATGTCGCTTGCGGTAATACGCAGCACGTCAATATCCCTGCGGATTTCCTTTTCCGGAATTCCCTCCAGGAAGTCTTCAGGGCCGCTGATAGGCCAGTCCGCGTTGTGTTTTGTTTTGTAATGCATGGGAAGAAGCACTCCCGCCTGCAGCAGATCAGCTGTCTTCCTGGCTGTCTTTCCGTCAATCGTATAAAATCCGCCTGCCGGAATCATCAGAACGTCCGGTTTCTTCAGGATGTTCATCTGTTCTTCGTTCAGCATGCATCCCAGATCTCCCAGATGAACAATCCGCAGTCCTTCCGCTTCGAGCAGGAACAGAAGCGTTTCTCCACGCTTGCTCCCCATTGCATCGTCATGAAAGCCCTTAATGGCTGTCACCCGGATTCCTTTGCTCAGCGTATAAATACCTTCCCGGTCCACCACAGTCTGGAGTCCGGTCAGGTTTTCAACCGCGTTATGGTCATGGTGTCCGTGGGATACCAGTGCAGCGTCCGCTCTGAGTTTTCGCACCGGATACCCGCATCCCTCTCCGTATGGATCTGTTACGATGCGCATTCCGCTTTCTGTCTCAATCAGGAATTCAGCATGTCCGATCTGTTGAATAATCATTTTTTCTTTTCCTTTCTGAAGCAGCTTTCGGGAAGATCCGGAAGCAGATCTTTCCTGCGAAGCGCCGCTGCCCATTCATTGTGCAATTCGGCGCAGATTTTTTCATATGCTTCCGGTCCTTCCTCTCCGGCTTTGATCAGCATACGCATTTCATTTTCTCCGGATTTTCTGCCGTCCGGATGCCTCCGCAGCAGCTCGGCACAGCATTCCGCTTCTCTTCCGAACGGTCCGCCAAAACAAATGTCTTCCGGAATCGCACCGGAATAATCCAGCTGAATCCAGTCTCCGTCCATGCAGACGGTCCATGCCTCAAGCTCCGCTCTTCTGCAGAAATCCTGAACCGCGGTGATTTCCGCGCACCGTGGAAGGTCCGTGGCATAAAGATATTCTTTCCGTAAGCTGCGCCGCAGCGCAGCCGGACGGAAGGATTCTGTTCCGGAAAGGATTTCCTGCAGTTTTTTTCGCAGTTTATTCAATGCCGTACTCCTTCAGCAGTGTTCCCTTCACGGCATTTCTTACGGCATCCGCAGCTTTTTTCATTTGCTTTTGCTGATCTGAATCCATTCCGTCCGGAACAGTCCCGTTCGCAGGAAGGCAGCGATAGTAAAACCGGCTGTCCATCTTGTATTTCCACGTATATACCGGTGTATAACCGTATTCCCGGACCCAGGTCCTTCCTTCCTCGGAGAATACCGTAACGTGAAGCAGTATTCCGGCGATCCGTCTGATATTTCCCCGGTCCCCGCTCAGTAATGTCCCGAGGCTCCAGACGCAAAGCGTCTCTTTCCCGGTCCCCGTACCGGCCAGCATTTCCGCGCCCGAAACAATTCTGCTGCCGCATCCGATAATCAGATCCGCTCCGGCATCGGCAATCTGCTGAGCCAGGTTCCGCTGATTTTTGTCCGGTTCCCTGCCGCTTTTCCCCCAATGCAGAAGAATGATTACAAATTCCGCCCCCGCTTCACGGGCTTTGGCGATGTCGGATGCGACAGTTTCCGGATCCGCCGCCGGAACCATCTGCGCCTTTCCCTGTTTGTTCATATTTTTTCTTGTGGCGGCCGGTATCGTTTCCGTATACTGCAGCATCGCCGTTCGTATTCTGTTGATATCGGTAACGGTTATGTTGTCGCTTCCGTTGTTTCCGTAAATGCCCAGCGGCCGGATTCCGTATTCTTCCAGAATGTTTCGGGTGGATTGGACGCCTTCCTCCGATTTTTCAAACACTTTTGAAAAGCCGCACGCCGCAGTATTGAAACCTGCGGCTTTCAGCATCGCTGCCGCTGCACCGTTGGATATCACATCCGATGTTTTTCCGTCCGCACTCAGAATGTTTTCAAGGAATACGACATTCAGGTCAGAATCCAGCTCCGGTTTCAGCAGGGACATGACATCGTAATAATCGTATTGCTTTACATCGGAATAATAGCTGTTTGTGCGCACTTCACCCGTCAGCGCGACCGTTCCGGCTGCGGTCAGCGTGAAGCTTCTTCTTTCCGGAACCGAAGGGACCGATGGCATTTCCGGTACCGCTGCGGCTGCAGGCTGAATCCTTGCTTCCTGCGGATTCTCCGCTTCCTTTTCCGTCCTTTGATGATCTTTTAGCTGTATTGTTTCCGGGCGCAGCCGGCTCAGATCAATGCGTGCGCCGGAAGACAAGCGGTTCAGCACGAAAAATGTCAGTCCGAGAATCACCAGAGAGGACGTCAGAATCACAAGCGTCCCTGCTGATACTTTTCTTTTCCTTTTCTCTCCCATGCCCCGCCTCCTTCCGTTCTGTCCCGGTATTCAAAGGCGCAGCCGGAGACTGCCTCCGGCTGCGCAGCAGATGATTTATTTGATAATCACGGCCAGAATAATGGACAGTGCCATCACGCCCGCGACTACCAGGGCTCCGATGCGGATATACCCTTTCTTCCTTTCAGCTTTGCTTTTTGTCATGTTTTTGTCTCTCCGTTCCCGGTTCCGCCGCTTCTTCTGCGGCTGCCGTTGGTTTTTCTGTTTTCTCCCGGTTTGAAGGAAGCTGTGTAAGTTGCGTCTTCCTCACCGCTGGAAGTATAACGGCCGTATGGGTTTTCCATCGTCTTTGAATATGGTTTTCCGGTGCTGCCGGCTGTTCCGGCAGGTTTGGAAGCCGTTGCGCCGTTCTTTTCGGTATAGGTTCCCGTACGGACTTTCGCAGCTTGCTGGGCTGATACAGGTTGTGCCTTTTGCGTTCCGCTGCTTCCGGACGGTTGTTTTCCTGCTGTCTGCACCTTACGCTGCTGTTCAGCTTTCTTCTGCGCCAGCCGTTGTGCTGCCTGCCGTTTCTTCTGTACCGAAGAGTAATAGACGTATCCGCCTCCTCCTGCTCCAGCAAGCAGCAAGCCGCCGATAATCCATCCCAGCGCGCTTCCTCCCTTTTCCTGCTCATACTGGGGATTTTCTTCCGTTTCCATCGGGACAGGCTCAGGTGTGGCTGTCTCCTCCGCGATGATTTCGGTTCCCAGTTTCTCCCGTACATAGTTCAGTGCGCTGCTGATAATTGTTTCCTTGTCCGCGCTGTCTCTGTACGCTGTTTCAAGAAGCCTCTCCAGATCTTCTTCCTTCAGGCTTCCTTTCCGGATTCGTTCCGCCAGGGAATCAAGGTATTCCTTGTTCCTTATATCGTTTTCCGGCAAAGGAGCAGGTGTGGCAAACGGATCGAAAGGCGCATAGCTGACAGTAATGCCGCTGTCCGGATTCTTCCAGGTTTCGACCTGCCAGTCCTCTGCAGACGCGATGCCTGAAGCTGTTCCGGTTGTGGCGGGCGTAACCTTCGGCTGATCTTCAGAGGTATTGTTGTTCACGCCTTCCGCATATTCCCTGGACTGGAAGAACGCTTCAGCTTCGCTTACGGTCATCTGCCTGAAGTAATCGCCGTTTACATATCCGATCGTTCCCTCATATCCAACCTTATACCACGGTTTTCCGTCTGCATCCACTGTGTCATAAATCAGGCATAGCGCATATTTTTTCAGTCTTGAAATCCTGTCGGACTGGGTGGACGGCTGCTTCCGGAAATTGACGGAATCCGCTGAAACATACCCGTAACAGCTCAGGGAATCCGGATCGTATGGTGCAACCGTGATAATCGGTTCAGGTTCAGGTTCCGGTGTGATTTTCGTGTTTTCCAGATACTCCAGCACTTCATATTCGTTCATCATCCGCAGCATATCCGCCCGGACGTAACCCCGGGATCCGTTATCATACATCACAAGATGCCATCCGATTCCGTCCACATAGTGCTGTCCCTGTACATACACAACTTTGTTCGGACCAAGCTCATCGATAATCACGCTGGTGCTTCCCGGCCAACTATGCACATAAGCTCCGTCGCCGATTGTGATATGGTATCCGGTTCGCTGATAAGGTTCCTGCGTAGCAGTCGGAACAGCGGTGGGTTCGGATGTCGGTTCCGGTGTGGGTTCGGATGTCGGCTCCGGCGTAGGTTCGGATGTTGGTTCAGGTGTTGGTTCCTGTGTGGGGTCTGGTGTCGGTTCCGGCGTAGGTTCGGGTGTTGGTTCCGGTGTCGGTTCCGGCGTGGGTTCGGGGGTCGGTTCCGGCGTGGGTGTTGGAGCAACAGAAGGCTCCGGTGTTGGTTCCAGCGTTGGCTGCGGTTCTGCGGTGTAAACCGGAGCCGGACTCGGTTGGGCAGCGTCGTACGCACTGCTTTCCTCTTCGGTCAGCAGGTCGATAAACCCGCTCATAATATACCCTTCCGTACCGTTGACGATCACCTTGCTCCACAATTCGTTGTCTGTTCCGATCACATTATCAATCAGATAAACATATTCTTTTTCGAGCACCTTCCGGATCGGGGTATGATTTTTGCCGGGTCCCTTACGAAAATTGACATTTTCGTTTGCGATACCGTACAGGTTAATGTATTCTCCGGTCTGAATTGTGTCAGCTGGTACGCGCGTAGGTTCGGGTGTCGGTTCCGGCGTAGGTTCCGGCGTAGGTTCAGGCGTAGGTTCCGGCGTAGGTTCAGGCGTAGGTTCCGCAGTAGGCTCTTGGGTCGGCTCTGCCGTTATTTCCTGTTCCGGTTCTGAAGTGTAGACCGGTGCAGGACTCGGCTGAACAGCGTCATATGCCCGGCTCTCTTCTTCGCTCAGCAGATTAATAAACTCGCTCTTGATATATCCTTCTGTACCCTTGATATTGACTCTGCTCCATAGTTCGCCATCCGTTCCGGACTCGTTTATGATCAGATAAATATATTCCCTGTCATGCACCTTCCGGATTGCGCTGCTCTTTGTACTGGGGCCGGTCCGGAAGTTCACGTTCGTATTCGCGATGCCGTACCGGTTAATCAGTTCACCGACGGGAAGGATATCCGCCTGATCCGGAATTGGTTCTGGCGTTGGTTCCGGCGTTGGTTCCGGCGTAGGTTCGGGCGTAGGTTCGGGCGTAGGTTCGGACGTAGGTTCCGCCGTAGGTTCCTGGGTCGGTTCTGCCGTAGGTTCCGGTGCCGGTTCTGAAGTGTAGACCGGTGCAGGACTCGGCTGGACGGCATCATATGCCCGGCTCTCTTCTTCGCTCAGCAGGTTGATAAACTCGCTCTTGATATATCCTTCCGTTCCGTTTACGTTCACTCTGCTCCAGAGATCGCCGTCCGCTCCGGATTCGTTCATGATCAGGTATACATATTCCCTCTCGCGTACTTTCCGGATTGCGCTGCTCTTTGTGCCGGGCCCGGTCCGGAAGTTCACGTTTGTGTTCGCTATGCCGTATCTGTTGATCAGTTCACCGACTGGAAGGATATCCGCCTGATCCGGAATTGGTTCCGGAGTTGGTTCCGGCGTTGGTTCCGGCGTAGGTTCGGGCGTAGGTTCGGGCGTAGGTTCGGACGTGGGTTCCGCCGTAGGCTCTGCCGTAGGTTCCTGCGTCGGTTCTGCCGTAGGTTCCGGTGCCGGTTCTGAAGTGTAGACCGGTGCCGGACTCGGCTGGACAGCGTCATAAGCCTGGCTTTCCTCTTCACTCAGCAGGTTGATGAATTCGCTCTTGATATATCCTTCCGTTCCGTTTACGTTCACTCTGCTCCAGAGTTCGCCGTCCGTTCCGGTTTCGTTCATAATCAGGTATATGTATTCCCTGTCATGCACCTTCCGGATTGCGCTGCTCTTTGTTCCGGGCCCGGTCCGGAAGTTTACGTTCGTATTCGCCATGCCGTAGCGGTTAATAAACACTCCGGCAGGC
>ONJM01000036.1 GCA_900318145.1 uncultured Eubacteriales bacterium | reverse complement strand
CGCTTCAGCCGGGATTCCCCGGCAGGAAGGCTGGGACGACGAAACGTACCGCGGCGTGCTGCTGCGGAAGCTGAAGCTGTTTTCCTGGGACGGAACGAACGAATCCGTTCCGGAATACCTGGAGCCCGGGGAAACCCTGCGGGATGACGGCGGCAACGCGGTCACCGTGCATACGAACGGACCGCTGCCGGCGAACGGGCTGCTGCCTGTTCCGATGGGCGTCACGGCAGTGACGGACGGTTAGGAAGGTTAATGCTGTTGGGAGGTTTTGTCTGTGAACAATTTCAAACAGGTTGATTCCCTGATCTCCGCGTGGAAAGCTTCCGGGCTTTCCGCCGCGGAGCTGTGCGTCCGGGCGGCGGAAGCTTGCCTGGGCTGGCCGTATGTCTGGGGCGGTTACGGGCAGGTCTGCACGCCGGCGAACCGGCGGAGCTACGCCGGCCGGAGCAGCTGTCCCGCCGGGGAGGCGGAACAGATCCGGAAGAAATGCCCGGTGCTGAACGGATCATCTGCCGGCTGCGGCGGCTGCAAATACTATCCCGGGGAAAAGGTCCGGTTCTTCGACTGCCGGGGATTCACCCGCTGGATCCTGCAGCAGGCCGGGATCTCCCTGCAGGGGGCCGGAGCCACCAGCCAGTGGAATACCGCCGGGAACTGGGTGCGGAAGGGAAGCATCCCGGATCTTCCCCGGGATACGGTGTGCTGTGTTTTCATGCAGAACCAGAAGGACCATCGGACCATGGAGCATACCGGGCTGCATATCGGCGGCGGGGTGATTATCCACTGCTCCGGGGAAGTGAAGCGGGGAAAAATCACGGACAGGGGCTGGACACATTTCGCGGTGCCGGCCGGACTGGAAGGAGAGGTGGTACCGGTGCAGAGTACGGTCTGGAATCCGACGATCCGAAGAGGTTCCTCTGGGGCGGCCGTCCGGGAATGCCAGGAGGCGCTGCTCCGCCTGGGGTTTGACCTGGGCACGTATGGCGCGGACGGGAAGTTCGGCGCGAAGACGCAGGAGGCCGTGATGGAGTTCCAACATTGCTGCGGGCTAGTTGTGGATGGCATCGCGGGCCCGATGACCTGGGACGCGCTGGAGAAGGCCCTGGCTCTGCTGGACAAAAACGTGGATTCCGCAGTTTTGTTCTATACCGTGACGGTGCCGCGCCTGACGCAGGCGCAGGCGGAAGAGCTGCTGCGGAAGTATCCCGGGGCAGTGAAGACGGAAGAAAAGGGGTGAAGTGGATGAATGTGTATCAGTGGCTGTGTGTGGCCGGGATTCCGTCGGTGATTACCCTGATTATTACCAGGGTGATTACGAAGCGTCTGAACGCGGCGGAGACAAAGGCGGACGAAGCGCAGAAGCGCTCCGACGCCATTGCCCTGGGGATCCAGGCGCTCCTGCGGAACTGCCTGCTGCAGGGATACAAACATTACCAGGAAAAAGGCTGGGCGGACTATGAGGACCGGGCCAACCTGGAGAATGTCTGGCAGCAGTACCATGCCCTTGGAGGCAACGGGGATATGAACGACCTGAGGAATACGTTCCGGCATCTGCCAATGACGGAGGGCGGAGCGCCGGTGGTGTTAAGCGATGAAGAAAGGTGGTATTGACGATGAAGGTAACCAACTGGAAATCCTGGGCCCGGGCGGCACTGATCCGGGCGGTCCGGACGTTTGCGGAGGCCGCGCTGGCGTATATCGGCACCGGGGCAGTAGTCCTGGGGGATGTGAACTGGCTGGCCGCGCTGAGCGCCGGCGGGTTCGGGTTCGTGACGGCGATTCTGTTGGCTTTGACGGGATTGCCGGAAGCGGAAGAAAAGTGAATATCAACTGAAAAAGCTCCGAGACCGGAAATCCGTTGTGATTGTATTCCGGTTTCGGGGCTTTTTTTGAAAACAAATATCAGTTTTCTCTTCGTAAAAAGCAAGTATGCTGATGAAAGCCGGTGATTATCTATAATATCGACACAGAGCTTCTGTGGCCATTGTTCCCAGCGAATGTGTATTATTTTGACATCCGATACTTTGGCAGAGCTTTTCTTCAACGGAATTCAGGTGTTCTGAAAGGTTTGAACCAATAACAGTCTGTAGGCCAGAATTGAGGATGTGGATCACCCTTATTTTGAATCCTCCATAGTGGTTCGGATTCCAGAGCCTGCGCTACATTGTACGATACATCACTGTTTATTTCGGTGATGTATAATGCTCTATTCGTAAATGAACTTAAGCAATTACATAATTCTCTCGTATACAAATGATACGTTGTGCCAATGTCATTTAGAATACCCCCTTGATACAATACTTTTTCGTCTCTTTTGCATGCAGTAAAAATATAAAATTCAGACCGACTGTTAGAATCTTGAATACTTGGAACTACGTCGGTAATCATGTATCCGCTATAGCAAGAATCTAATATCACTATTTTCCTACCTTTTACAGATTGTAGATTACTTATAAGCTCATAAAGAGTAATATACTTATGAGAGTTGTCAATTAGTGCTCCTGTATATTCTTTATATTCTTCTTCGTCTTCTTCATCTACTTCTAAACCATGCCCAATATAATAGAAAAGCGAAATATCCGTTTCAGTAGCATCCCTCAGTTCATTCAAAATTACTGTACCTAAATCTTCTTTAGAAACTTGATCCACATAGGGTTTCACTTCGAAACCATAACTCTCTAAAACCGGCTGTAGTTTTGCTATATCATTCACTGTTGCATGCATCCAGCCTTCAGTTCCTCTTTGATCCGGATATGTATAACCGATAAGCAAAGCTTTCCGTTTGCCATTAACCCTTGAGAAATAGTCCAATTGATTTTCTTTTGCGTAAGTTAATGCAACGCTCCCTGGATCACAGAGAACCAGCAAATCCAAATTAAAACCCGAAATCGCAAGTGCACCTATACTTATCACACTATCTGGAATTTCAATTTTTGTAAGGCTGTTACAAAAGGCAAAGGTTCCTTCTGCGATAGCAGTAACACTTTCCGGAATAATGACACTTTGTAGCTTTTTACAGGAATAGAAAGAATAACTGCCAATACTTGTCACACTGTCTGGAATATCGATATTTTCAAGATTCTCGCATCTGTAAAAGGCATCATTCCCAATACTTGTTATCCCTTCTGAAATATTAATGCTTTTCAATGCATAACAATTCTTAAACAATCCATTCTCGATGCTTGTCAAATTGGTCGGAAGTTTTATGTTTGTTATTTTATTACAAAAACTAAAAGCTTCTTTTCCTATGTTTGTCACACTGTCTGGAATATTGATTCCCATCAGACTTGTACATCCATAGAAAGCTGTTTCCCCGATATTTGTGAGCATACTATTCTCTGAAATATCAATATTATTTAGATTTACACATCCTGAAAATGAGTTTTTCCCGATGCTAGCAACACTATCTGGAATGCTGATACTTATTAAACTACTGCAATTCTTAAACAATCCTTCTTTAATATCTGTCAGATTGGATGGTAAGCGAATGCTTGTCAGATTAGTACATTCATTGAAGGCTTCTTTTCCTATGCCTGTTATACTGTCTGGGACTGTAATCTCTGACAGACTGCTGCACCCGTAGAAAGCTGATTGACCAATGCTTGTAACACTGTCTGGAAAGCTGATACTCATTAAACTGCTGCAATTCTTAAACAATCCTTCTTTAATATCTGTCAGATTGGATGGTAAGCGAATGCTTGTCAGATCAGTGCAATTATTGAAAGCTTCTCTTCCTATGTCCGTTACACTGTCTGGGACTGTAATCTCTGACAGACTGCTGCACCCTTCGAAAGCATATCGACCAATGCTTGTAACACTGTCTGGGATTATAATCTCAGACAAACTGCTGCACCCATAGAAAGCAGTTTGCCCTATGCTTGTAACACTATTCGGAATATTTATTTCCGTAAGGTTTTTACAATCAGCAAACACGCCCTGCCTTAATATTGTCTCTTTTGAAGGGATGTGTATACTGCTCAGTTTTTCACAATTAAAGAATGAATTTATTCCCAAAGACTCTACGCTTTCTGGTATATGGATGTTCGTAAGCTCTGTACAATTATAGAATGCGTTTGTGCCTATACCAATAATTCCATCCGGAATGTATATATCTGTCAAATAAATGCTTCTATTAAAAGCTCCAGTCCAAATGGTTGTTACCTTGTACCCGTCATCATTATAAGCAGGAATTGATATTATTGTTATGCTGCTGTCATCTTTACAATCATAACTTTGAAGCGCACATGTTTTTTCTTCATCGTCTATGACCCGAAAAGTAAAATAAGAAGTTGGGCTTTTAATGTATCCTGTTTTAAGAGACAAAGAATATATATCTGTCCCCTCATTTGCTGTAAACAATACGTTTTCATCAAAAGCACTTTCAGATATTGATTTCAGCGTAGAAGGCAGATTTATTATTCTCAATCCACTGTTGGCAAATGCCCTGTCCCGTATTTCTTCTAATCCTTCTGGCAGTACAACCTCATCTATATTTGTATCGCCATAGAAGGCTTCCACATCTATTATTTTTACGTCTGCCGGAATAATAAGTTTCTCAGCCGATGCCATCCCGCACAGCGCCAATAAAACAATCACACCAATTAATGCAGCCAGCCAATTCTTCCTCATCGTGACCCTCCTGACCCAATCTTAGAGGCAAAATATTGTATTCTGTTTCCAAGAGTAAACGACACGTAATTACATTAAAATAAATTCCATGTCCGGAGGCTTGTTTCCTTCTTTTACCAAAACACAGGGGACGGTTATTTTGTGCTGGCCAGGCTAAAATCCTGTGGATTGTGAACTGGCCGCGCTGAGTGCCGGCGGGTTCGGATTCGTGACGGTGATTCTGTTGGCTTTGACGGGGTTGCCGGAAGCGGAAGAAAAGTGAACATAACCCTGTAACTTGGAAAAGTGATTTTCAGGTTACAGGGCATTTGTTTTTTTGGAATTTATATGTCAAACAAACAGATTGAATATATTAATTAGGTCAGAGATGCCATGAATCTGCCATTGGAAGAAATTGTGGAAGTATTAGAGGAAGAGGCCATGGAAGCACTTGATGAATTATTTGACCTTTTCAATGATCCGGGAGCAGGTGATTCGGACATTTCCGGTATTGGGAAATAATTAAGTAAAAATGGCAGGTGGGTGTAAAGAACCCCGGATATTTGCCTATATTTTCTGACTTACCCGATAACAGAAGAAAAGTAAAAAAGGGAAAGGCACTGAAATCGGAAGGATATGTTCCTGCTTCGGTGCCTTTTATTTACTTTGTATGTCGTTGATTATCAGTTTTTTCAGGCGATACGCATTTCATCCAGGGAATAGCGGATGACTTCACCGACGGTGTCTTCATCTTCTGTTTCTGTTGTCTGAATCAGCCAAGGATGTGATTCTGTCCATGTTGATGCTGGAATTTCTTCTGAATGCTCCTTCATGTCTGTATCACTCCTTATGCAGTTTATTGATCTACCACAGATTGTAGGTGATGTCAGGACGAAACACAATATACAATCTGGTAAATTTGTAATTTATTCTTAATATTTTTATAATATTTTTTCGGTGTCAGTTGATGGGATTATCAGCAGGTTGAATGAAGCAACCTGCTTTTTTTATGTGAAACTGGAAAAACAGCCTTCCAGGCTACATAGCCTATGAAGTAATCCCTTATGGCTTTGTTCCCCTTGTGGTTCAAGGCTTTTGGGCATATAATTGGAGGGCAGGAACAAGATGTCCGAAGGCATGAATAATCCCGTTTTTACCCAAGAACAGGTGGAATTAATCGCAAAGGAAGCAGCGAAAGCTGCCACGGACAGTCTTCTCCAGCGAATGCACCTTGACAGCGGTATAGAGCAAGCATCCTCAGACACCCTCGGAAAGGAGTTTTCGAGAGTGCCACCAAAGAGAATTCAGGTCAAAGTTAACATTGAAGGTCAGGACAGATGGATCCATGGTTTCACTTATCTGGAAGTATGCGAGGATTATGTCAGACTTCTGGAAAGAGAAGGACTGATCCAGTGGATGAGCCATGGCAAACCTATTCCGATTCTGGAGGTCTACCTGAAGAAGTTTGTGGAAACTTTCAAGAACGGACAGGCAGCCCTGACTGTGGAAAACAGAGACCGGATCATGAAGAAGCACATTATTCCGAAAATGGGGAAGCGGCGTCTTGACGAGATTACGACAACCGATGTTCAGGAATGGTATAACGAATTAGCGAAAAAATACAGCAAGGAGACCATTATGAAAATCAGAAATACGATCAGTCCGGCTATGGACGCCGCAACAGAGGAAGGTTTAATTTCCCGTAATCCCTTTAGGTCAATCAAGCTGGAAATCGGCGGAAAAGATACGGTTCATCACAGAGCAATTCCGAAGGCAAAGATTGACGCGTTGAAAAAAGCCATTCCGGACATGAAAGATCAGGAGCGTTATATGTTCGCTCTGCTCTGTTATACCGGTGTACGCTTTGAGGAAGCTCTTGGTTTCCGTTGGGAAGATTATGACGGCAAATGGCTTACAATCGAAAGGGCTGTCGTTCATCCTACGAGGAACTATCCGGAAATCAAGACTCCGAAAACCGTTACCAGTGCCCGGAAGATTCCCTGCTCTGCAGAACTGAAAGAGCTACTGGGTGAAAAGGATGAGAAAAAGCACGGCTTTCTCGTATGGTCTGCCAAAGATTCTACGCATGAAACACCAATGAGCTATACGGAAGCCAGAAACACCTTCAGGCGTGTACGTGACCGTTTCCAGCTGGATGGATATTCCGCTCATGACTTCCGTGATACATGCGCCACAGAATGGCGTGAAAATGGTATGCCGCTTGATATGATTGCCAGGCTGCTTGGGCATGCGAAGACAGAGACGACGGAACGGCGCTATGTCAAATATCGGGAAGAATCTTTGAATAGTGTGCGTCAAATGATGTAAATAGTACAATACGAATACAATTTTTTCTTTGGAAGGGGAGCATCATCAGTTATTGCTCCCCTTTAAATTTGTCGTATATGGTAACGGATGTGACCACGGTTTTGCCAAAATAGGCAAAAATAGTAAGGCTGAATCCTTTGTAAATCAAGGCTTCAAGCCACTTTTTCAGACTCTGAAAAAGGCAAATGAACACGGTGAGTTCGAAAATCGGGGTTCAAAACAAGCAAAAGAAAAAACCCGGAACCCATTGAAACAACGTGCTCCGAGCTTCTGGAGCTGATAGCCAGATTCGAACTGGCGACCTCATCCTTACCAAGGATGCGCTCTACCGACTGAGCTATATCAGCATGCTGTCTTTCGACAACGAACGTATATTATCATAATGAACTTTAAAAAGCAAGCTTTTTTTCAGCTTTTACTTTTTGTTGTCCTTGTTTATTCTCCGGAAAGCCTGTACAATAAGCCTATCAACTGTGAGGAAGGATGTTACCATGCAATCCGGTGACCGCTCTGCAATACTCGGCTCCATGCCGATGACCCGTCTTGTTCCGAAAGTCAGTATTCCAATCATGTTCTCCATGCTGGTACAGGCACTGTACAACATTGTGGACAGCATTTTTGTATCGCGTTTCGATCCGAACGGCCTGACCGCCGTTTCCCTGGCCATGCCGTTCCAGATGCTGATGATCGCTCTTTCCACCGGTATGGGAACAGGTATCAACAGCCTGCTCAGCCGCCGTCTGGGGGAGAAAAACCGGGAGGGCGCCAGCCGCGCTGCCTGGAACGGTCTGTTTGTGGAAGCCTGCGGCAGCGTGCTGTTCGTTCTCTTCGGACTGCTGCTGGCCGGAACTACCATGCGTGCCGTGGTGTCTGAAAACCTGGCCAACGCAGGCAGCATCCTTTCCATGGGTACATCGTACCTGACGATCGTTACCGCCCTGAGCATGGGGCTTTTCCTTGCGATCTATTTTGAACGCATGCTGCAGGCCACGGGCAACTCAGTCCTCTCGATGGTTACACAGCTTTGCGGCGCGGTAACGAATATTATTCTGGATCCCATTATGATCTTCGGCCTGCTGGGTTTTCCGCGCCTGGGCGTTTCCGGCGCCGCCATCGCCACAGTCATCGGCCAGTTCGTATCGGCGCTGATCGGATTCCTGCTGAACCAGAAAAAGAATCCGGAGCTGCGCCTGTCCCGGAAGTACTTTCAGATTAACCGGAAAGATCTTTCCGGCATCATTTCCGTCGGCCTGCCGAGCACCGTGATGGCCTCGATCGGATCAGCCATGAACATCGGGATGAACGCGATTCTTTCCGGCTTCGCCCAGAGCAACGCTGCGCTGAATGTTATGTCTGTTTATTTCAAGCTGCAGTCCTTCATCTTTATGCCGGTTTTCGGCCTTTCCAATGGTATCATTGCCATTATTGCGTACAACTACGGTGCTCGCATCCGGGAACGCGTATACGGCTGCATCAAGGTGGCCCTGTGCTGGGCCTGCGTCATTATGCTGATAGGCACGCTTGTCTTTATGTTCTTCCCGGGGCAGCTGATGTCCATTTTCGAATCGGAAGCTGAAGCGGAGATCACCGCCCAGATGACCGATATCGGCGTCGTGGCCATGCGGATTATTTCCTCCAGCTTCCTCCTGGCCGCCATCGGCATCACCCTGTCCACTGTCTTCCAGGCCGTCGGCCGGGGCAGCTACAGCATGATTATGAGTATCTGCCGGCAGCTTGTGATCCTGCTGCCATCCGCCTGGATCATCGCCCGCCTGACCAACGATGTCAAAGCGGTCTGGTGGTGTTTCCCGATCGCGGAGCTTGCGGCGCTTGCCATCTGTATCTTCTTCTACCGGAAATGCGACCGGGAGATGCTCTCGAAAATGTGATTCCGTTCCTTTTCCGCCCCAGACCGCACCGGAGGTGAAAATCCATGAAGTTCGACTTTGAAACCATGCTGGAAAGGCACGGAATGGACGCCATTGCCGTGGACGAAATCGGCCGCGGCTTTGCGCCTGCCGGACCGAAGGAAGGCTTTGACGCTATCCCGATGTGGGTCGCGGATATGAACTTTGCCACCTGCCCGGCAATCCAGGAGGCAGTGATCCGCCGGGCACAGCATCCGGCTTTCGGATATTTCAGTCCGTCTGACGCCTATTACCAATCCATTATTCGCTGGCAGGGAACCCGCAATCGCGTATCCGGCCTGGAGCAAAAGCATATCGGGTATGAGAACGGTGTCCTGGGCGGTGTTGTTTCCACGCTGAACGTGCTTTGTTCCCGGGGCGACGCTGTGCTGCTCCAGAGCCCGACCTATATCGGATTTACCCACGCGCTGGAGAACAACGGATACCGCATCGTCCTGAACCCGCTTACCCGTGACAGCGCAGGGGACTGGCGGCTGGATTATGAGGATATGGAGCGGAAAATCACGGAGAACAATATCCATGCCGCGGTGTTCTGCAATCCCCACAATCCCTGCGGCCGTGTCTGGACTCCGGAAGAACTCCGGCAGGCAGCGGATATTTTTGAAAAACACGGCGTCTGGGTGATCTCGGATGAGATCTGGTCCGACCTGATTCTGAACGGGCATCGCCATACGCCGTTCCAGTCTGTCAGCGAATACGCGCGCAGCCATACAGCGGCACTCTACGCGCCGTCCAAAACATTCAACCTGGCCGGCCTTGTCGGCAGCTACCATATTATCTACAACAACTGGCTGCGGGAACGGCAGGCAAAGGAATCCTCCCTTTCCGCCTACAACGCCATGAACGTACTTTCCATGCACGCGCTGACCGGAGCCTACAGCAGGGAAGGCGAGACATGGCTGGATCAGCTCCGGGAAGTGCTTTCGGAAAATGTGAACTTTGCGTGTGATACGATATGGAGCCGGTTCCCGGGTGTTTCCGTCCGGAAGCCGGAAGGAACCTATATGCTCTTCCTGCATTGCGAGGAATGGTGCAAAGCCCACGGAAAAACACTGGAGGACTTGCTGAAGGCAGGCACGGACGTCGGTGTCGCCTGGCAGGACGGCCGTCCATTCCATGATCCCTGGGGCATCCGCATGAACCTGGCCCTTCCGCTCCATATGGTGAAAGAAGCTTTCAGCCGCCTGGAGCGATATGTATTCAACGCGGAGGGAATCAGATGAGCAGTTATACATACAGCGCATTTATCAGTTACCGTCATCTTCCAGTGGACATGGCCGCCGCAAAAGCGGTTCAGCGCGCACTCGAAACCTATCGCATTCCGGGGGATGTGCGGGAGAAAACCGGGCAAAAGAAACTGAACCGCTGCTTCCGGGACCAGGACGAGCTGCCACTGGCGGATGATCTGGGAGCCAGCATTGAAAAGGCGCTCCGGGAAAGCGAATGGCTGATCGTTATCTGTACGCCCGATCTGCCCGCGTCCCGCTGGTGCTGCCGGGAAGTGGACTATTTTATCGAACTCGGCCGGCGGGACAGGATTATACCCGTTCTGGTTTCCGGAGAACCGAAGGACAGTTATCCGCCGCAGATCACCCGGGCAGACTCGGCTCCGGACAGTGAGGAAGTAGAGCCTCTGGCAGCGGATCTGCGCGGAAACTTAAGGAAGCAGCTGCGGTCCGAAAAGCTCAGGATTGCCGCCCGTATGCTGAACCTGAATTACAACGACCTGAGGAAACGGGAAAAGGAACGGGCGCTTCGCAGGGGGCTGGTGATTGTTTCCTGTGTGCTGTGCGCTGTTATCGCTTTCGCGGCTTACGCACTGCACCAGAACAGCCTCCTGGCGGAGGAACGGAACGCCACGGCCCGCAACGCCGCGGAACTGCTGGTTGAAAAATCCGTCCGCTCCACCGGGGAAAACGATTATGGCAGCGGACTTGTGTATGCCCTGCAGGCCTATGAAGGCAGCAGGCTTTTCGGTACGGAGTTTGACGCATCCGTCACCGCGGCACTGGAAGCGGCTATCTATCCGGATCTGTATACGCAGATCGGTACCCTGAAGGATCACGGGATTATCCACGCCACGGCAACCCTGACCAATGACGGAAGCCTGATCGCCTGCACCCAGTCGGACAACAGCCTGACCGTCTATAATTCCGTCACAGGGGAAAAGCTGTTTTCATTCTCCGAGTTCGGCTGGTACAGAAGGACAGCTCTGACCCCGGACAGCAAATATCTCTGCAGATTTACAGAAGGGGAAACAGTCGTAACCCTGTACGGCATCCGGGACGGAAAAGAAGTACTCTCGGAGAAAATCCCGGAAGGCTGGACTGTTTCTGCCAGCAGGCTGACGCTGAACAACTCGGTTCCGCTCACCCGGACCGGAGGCGGAGCCGCGGCGCTTTACAATCTTTTCAGCCGGGAGCTGGTCATCCTGGACGGTGTTACGTCCAGGGGCGAATCTTTTGAAGAGATCGTCATGCACCGCTCCGGAACCCGCGGCGCCTGGGCGGACGGAGAAAAAATCTGGCTGGTGGACACGGAAAACGGAAAAGTGCTCCGGACTGTTGAAGGAAGCCTCTTTGATATTTTCAACAGCGTTACGGATGAAGGGCTGTACTTCCGTTATATTGCCGGAGACGCATATGTGTATCTCCGCTGGGACACGCTGGAGGAGGTTCTGCGGAGCGAATACTGCGGCGTTCTTTCCCCGGACGGAAAGCTGCTGGCGGAAACAAACGGGTACAGCGGTTTTACGGTGCGGAGCGTTTCCTCCGGTGAATCCCTACTTTCCACAGGCTTTAACAGCGGCAATACGGTCTACCATGTGGAATTCGCAGACAATGACACCCTGATCGCCTCCCACCAGCAGGTGCAGATATATCGGATCAGCGACGGGGAATTACTGTACAATTCAGGTGAGGACCGGACCACCTACGGGTTTGACATGGCGGCCGGGCGGCTGGTCATGCCTCTGCGGGCCGGCGGATGTCTCGTCAATCTCCTTCCGGAGGAAAACGATCTCCTGCCGCACAGAACGGTGGAAACCCGGGAAAACTTCAACCCGGAAGACCTGGTTACCGCATCCGCATACTGTCCTCTCGCCGGTTTCTGGGACGGTTCAACCTTTTATTTTGAAAAGGACGGGGAATGGGTCACACCGATCCTGGACGAACCGGGGCTGCTCTATATTTTTGACGGTGAGGAATATCTCCTGAAGCCTGTCCGCGGAGCCGGCAGTGCCGTATTTGTTTCACCGGACGGGAAATGGCAGGCGATGATCCGCGGGGAGGAAGTGGATATTTTCCGGGCAAAGGAAAGCCCGGAACCGGTGATGACGATTCCGGGAAACGGTTACCAGCGGCTGTGGGCCTGCCTGTACGGAAAATACCTGGCGCTGAGCTCCTATGTGGAAAACCTGGTGATTTATGATCTGGAAACCGGAGAATGCCTGGGTACCGTCGGTACCGGTGCCATGTGTCCGAAAATTGAATTCTCCACGGACGGCAGGCATCTCATTGCTTTTTCCGGAATGTCTGAACAGGTAAGTGTGATCAATATGGAGAACATGGCTGTAATCATGCGGATTCCGGTGAAGGATGCGGTGAGCGTCTACAATACGCTTTCCGTGGGCTTCAACCGGGACGGAACGGAAGCGATCGTGCTGTATCCGGACGGCCACGCGGACGTGGGCCTGCTGTACCGGGATATGGACACCCTCGTGGAAAAAGCACGGAAATATACTACGGCAGCGGAATAAATAAGCGATATTCTCTACAAAACACGGAAGCCAGGGGGCTTCCGTGTTTTGTTCTACTCTTCGACTGTGTCGCGGAACTGCAGCTGGTACAGGTGCCGGTACATGCCGTCTTCCTTCATCAGCTCATCGTGGCTGCCCTGCTCGATGATCCTGCCGTCATCCACCACAGCGATTTCATCCGCGTTTTTGATGGTGCTCAGCCGGTGCGCCACCACAAGCGTGGTCCGGCCGACGCACAGTTCATCCAGCGCATTCTGGATCAGGATTTCCGTCGTGTTGTCCAGCGCGCTGGTGGCCTCGTCCAGGATCAGAATCGGCGGGTTCTTCAGGAATACCCGCGCGATGCTCAACCGCTGCTTCTGCCCGCCGCTCAGCCTCACGCCCCGTTCGCCGATATTCGTGTCGTAGCCGGCAGGAAGCGTCATGATGTAGTCATGGATGTTCGCGCGTTTCGCCGCTTCGACAATTTCCTCCTCCGTAGCATCCGGCTTACCGTACCGGATATTTTCACGCATGGTGTCGTTAAACAGATAGATATCCTGCTGCACGATGCCGATGTTCTGCCGCAGGCTTTCCAGCGTGAGCGTGTGGATTTCTTTTCCGTCCAGCAGGATCTGTCCGCTGACCACGTCATAAAAATGCGGGATCAGGTGACAGATCGTGGTTTTCCCGCCGCCGGAAGGGCCTACCAGCGCGAACTTCGTTCCCTGCGGGATGTCCAGGTTCACATGCCGCAGCACGCGCTTTTCATCGTCGTACGCGTAACTGACGTCCCGGAATTCAATATGGCCCCGCAGCTTTCCGGCAGGCTCCGCACTCGCCGCGTCCTTTTCCGGTTCGGCGTCCATGATTTCGCAGAACCGCTCAAATCCTGTAACGCCGTTTTCAAACTGCTCCATAAAATTGATCAGGGTCATTACCGGACCGATGAACATGTTGATGGATACGATGAAAGCGGAATAGTCGCCGAACTGGATCTGACCGTTATACAGAAACAGGCCGCCGGCGATCAGCACCACCACGTTGAACACGTCCGTCACGAAAGTGTTTCCGCTGTGGAAACGCCCCATCGCGCTGTAGGAGTCCTTCCGGGCAACCTTGAATTTCCCGTTTCCTTCCTCAAACTTCTCCTTCTCCTTATCCGCGTTGGTGAACGCCTTGGTCACGCGGATGCCGCTGATGCTGTTTTCCAGGCTGGCGTTGATCTCCGCCATGGCGCTGCGGGTGTCCCGGAACGCCTTGCGCATCCGCTGCCGCAGAGAGTAGGAAATTACTACCAGGAAAGGTACGCAGGCAAACACGATCAGCGTCAGCCATACATTGATGGACATCAGGTATGTGAAGGAAATCAGAATGCTCAGCACGGAAATGATCAGGTTCTCCGGCCCGTGGTGCGCCAGCTCGCTGACGTCAAACAGGTCGTTTGTCATCCGGCTCATGATCTTTCCGGTCTCGTGGCGGTCGTAAAAGCTGTAGGGCAGATTTTCCAGATGGTCGAACATATCGGAGCGCATCTGCGCCTGCATATACACGCCCATCATATGCCCCTGGTACTGAATAAAATAGTTCAGCAGCATTTTGGCAAAGTACAGCGCCAGGAGCGTTACGCCGAGAATGACAATCATCCGGTAATTCCGGTCCGGAATCAGTGTATTCAGCATTGTCCTCGTGATAATCGGATATACGACGCCGATCAGCGACACCGCCACGGAGGCGCCCATATCCATGAAGAACAGCTTTTTGTGCGGCTTGTAATACCGGATGAAACGCCTTATCAGACCGGCGGTTTCCTTCCCGGTGCGCTTTGTTCCGTCTTCCCGCACATCACGGTTTCTTCTCTGCGACATTCCAATCATGCTCTCTTTCTTTTCCGCGGCCGGAAGACCACGCTTCCAGGCTGAAGCAGTTCATTAAAAGGGAAATAAGCCAGGCGGGGAAGGATTGCTTTACTCCCCGGCAGAAATCTTCCGTGACAGGAAATACATCATTTCCGCAATCCGGCGGCTGCTGACAGGAAAACCGGCGCTGATCCATTCCCGCATCATGCCGACGGTTCCGTTGGCGATGTACAGGCGGATAAAACGGACAGCCGTTTCGTCGGATTCATCACTGAACGGGATAAATCCGGAGCAGAGAAAATCAACCATTCTGGAAGAAAAACTGCTCTCCGCTTTTTCGCTGAACAGAATACGGAATGCCTTTTCATTCTCTTTTACATAGTCGAAAAAGGCGGTAGTGGATTCAAGGAGTTTTTCCTGATCCTGCGAATCCGGCAACAGGGAAGGAACCGGAATCCGGTCCAGAAAGTCCTGTTCCGTATCTCTGAGCAGATCGGCAGGATCCGAGTAGTGTTTATAAAATGTCGAACGGTGAACGTCCGCCGTTTTGCAGATGGCAGTTACAGAAATGTTGACAAGTTCATTGTTTTCAAGGAGCTCCAGCAGAGCGTCCTTCATCAGGCGCTTTGTCATGCGTACGCGCCGGTTTTCCCGCTTTTCTGGCATTTTTGCCTCCCGCAGACAGTAAAGGTCATAGCAGCTGTAAAACATACAAAAACGAACTGACTGTAGATCATACGACACAGTGCAGTTGCTTTTCATAATATTAGCATACGGAAAAATGATAGTCAAAGCCGAAGAAGCGGAACCGCGGGGGAGGGGTTCCTTCAGATGCTTCTGATTATTCCGGGATTTCCTTTCCCAGTTTCGCTGTCAGCTCGCTGAGCGATTTGTCATACTGTTCACGGGAGACAGCTCCGCGTTCCAGGAACAGGTCCAGCGTTTGTTTCTGATTGAAATAAAGATGTTCCAGCTGCTCGGAACGGGTAGGCCGCTTCCTGAAATCGCGGAAACGGTCCAGGAGTTCGTCAATTCCGTCCTGGGAGAGGACGCCGCGCTTCAGCCCTTCCGGAAGCAGCCCTTCCTCATCCGCGGTGTAGTCTTCCTGCCATTCGGGACTGGTATAGTAATCCTCCAGTTCCTCCAGATCTGGAAGGACGCACTCGTACACTCCGGGTGTGATCCCGTCCTCCCGGGTGATCCGCAGGACCCGGTCCATGATTTCCTCGTAATGACTGATCCTGTCCGCGCGGGCGGCGCTATTTCTGTCAAAATGCCGGCTCATATTCAGTGATTCCTTTTCTGTTCTGTTAATCGGCGGCAAAGGCGCCGGACTGATTCACATATCCATGGCGCTTACGGAAGACGGTACATCTGCGCGAGGCCGCCGTGGGAGGTTTCCCGGTATTTTTCGCTCATATCCTTTCCCGTCTGATACATGGTGTCAATTACCACGTCAAAGGATATCTTCCGGGTTTCATACAGGAAGCGGGAAAGATTTACCGCGCTGACAGCACGCATGGCGGCAACGGCATTCCTTTCGATACAGGGAATCTGAACCAGCCCGCCCACAGGATCGCAGGTAAGGCCCAGATGATGCTCCATGGCGATCTCCGCGGCATACTCAATCTGCTCCAGATTCAGCCGATACAGCGCTGCCAGTCCCCCGGCCGCCATGGAGCAGGCGCTGCCGATTTCCGCCTGGCAGCCGCATTCGGCGCCGGAAATGCTGGCGTTGGTCCGGATCACATTCCCGATCAGCCCGGATACGGCCAGGGCATCCAGAATCTCCTCCTCCGGAAATCCCCGTTCCTTCTGCATATAATAAAATACCGCCGGAAGCACGCCGCAGCTTCCGCAGGTCGGAGCTGTCACAACGATGTTTTCGCTGGCATTTTCCTCGCTGACCGCATACGCGTAAGCGGAAATCAGCCGGTTCATGGACACGTCCGCGCCTTCGTTGTAGCAGCGCTTTTCAAACAGGATTTTTGCTTTCCGGTTCACATTCAGTCCGCCGGGGAGGATTCCGTCCGCCCGGATTCCGCGTTCCACGGCGTCACACATCGCGCGCCAGATACCGGACAGATATTCCCTGAAACCGCTGCCTTCCCGTGCCCGGATCAGTTCCGTCAGCGTCCGGTTTTCAGCGTGGCAGTTGTTCAGAATCTCCGACAGGTTCCTTTCCGGATAAATCTCTATTTCCTCATCGTCCGGTTCGTTTTCAAACCGTACGGAACCGCCGCCCACCGAGAAAACCCGGATGCTTTCAATCTCCCGGCCGCCTTTCAGGGCGGTAAACTGCATCGTGTTCGGGTGCGGCAGATCCTTCTTCTCCGTGTCAACAATGATCTCCGCGCCGGGAAGGCCGGAACGGATGGCTTTACCGGTGCCGTGCCCGGCACCGGTAAAGGCAAGGGAACCGTACAGGGTGACGCGGAAACTGTCCGCGTCCGGATGCCTGCGGCCGAAACGGATCGCAGCGTTGTAAGGGCCGACTGTATGGGAACTGGAAGGGCCGTGACCGATTTTATAGACGCTTCGGATGCTTTTCATAACGGGATACCTCTTGGGAAATGCTGGAATTATATTTTCGATACAGAACCGGAAATATCCTGTATGTGACATCAGGATAATTATAATCTTAACATCAGGCGTTGCCGGCAAGATCCGTTAATATCCGCAACAGGAAAGGGAAAACAGCCTTTCCGCAGATAGACAGGCATGCGGAAAATATGTTAGAATTCAGCAGTTGTATTTTACTGAAGAGTAAACGGATACAGTGCTGATGTCCTTGCGGAAACTGCGGGGATTCGCCGCAGATGAATCCCGGAAGGCGAACACGGAACTCGTAAAAGCGGAGGGAAAATATGAATTGTACGGAAACAAAAAAGAACATAAAACTGATTTCTGCTCTTGTTCTGGTAGCGGTACTTCTGCTTCTGTGCGGCTCCGCGCTGGCCGCGGGCTATCCACAATCCGCGCATCCATATGAAAGCAACACGGATCAGACATGGACGTATACGCATTCGTCCGGCGTCAGCTACATGAAAGTGACGTTCTCCACAGATACGGCGCTGGAAAACGGCTGGGATTACCTGTATATCACCGACGCGGCCGGCAATCAGGTGAAATATACCGGCACGTCGCTTGCGGGGAAGACGCTGTACTTCAAGGGGAATAAGATCACGCTGCGCCTGACTTCCGACTCTTCCTACAACCTTTACGGATTCCGGATCACTTCCGTTGCCGCCGCCACCCAGGAGGAATACGATACGCCCCGCTACACAGTTTCCAACGGAATCATAACGGATTTCCAAGGCAATCCTTCCAGTCTGACGATTCCTTCCAAGGTGGACGGGGAGACGGTCACCGGGATCGCCGCTACGGTTTTTGCGGGGAGGACGAGCCTGACGAGCGTATCCATTCCGAACACGGTTAAAGAGATCGGCTATGAGGCCTTCAGCGGCTGTGCAAATCTGAAAACGGTGAAGCTTTCCACTGGCCTGACCAAAATCCTGTATGGTACTTTCAAAGACTGCGCGGCGCTGACGTCCGTTTCCATCCCGGCGGGAGTTACGGAGATCAGCAGCAACGCGTTCTATGGATGTGAAGCGCTGAAAACGGTGACGATTGCGTCCGGAAGCAAACTGAACACTATTGGTTCAAGTGCTTTCTATTCATGCGGAGCGCTG
>ONJM01000060.1 GCA_900318145.1 uncultured Eubacteriales bacterium | reverse complement strand
AATGACAGGATAAAGACCCAACGCAGGATAAGCCGTTTCGCCGTTTTGTCTGCGGATGTCATTCTGATTCATCACCTTTCCGACCGGTTAATGAATGGCCGCCTTCAGCCGTAGCGGTATTTCTTTCTTTTGCCAATCATAAATCCGAAAGAAACAAAGAATGCCAATACTGGCAAGCCGCCATCAGCATCATACCCAACCCAATCAGCAGACCGAGAACGGAAACTGTGGGTCCCGCCTGTCAGAGGTAAATTTTTACTGGTTACAATAAGGGAACCCAGCTGATGGCAGAGTCAACCGATAAAGTCCAGACTGCCAGCGGTGACAGGTAAGGCTGTGCAGGGAAAGAATACGGATCAGGAATGCATTTCCTCAATATGATACACATAGTCCAGGGTCTTCAGCGCGTCGATAATCTCGGTATGCGTTTTATACTTCTTCAGCATCTCACTGCTGACAGAGATGGAGATGGAATATACAGACAGGCCGCTGCCCACGTAGGCAGGATTCTGCTCAATCTCATCAATCCGCAGTCCCAGGCGACGGATCACCGTAACGAAGTCCTGGAGGGAAACGCTGTTTGTAAGTTCCAGATGAACTTCAAAATGATTGGAACGATTATTGAGTGCCGCTTCCAGCGGCGGAAACCAGCGAAGGATGCACAGCAGAGCTGTAAAAGCCGTGAGGCCGACCGTATAGCAGCCCATGCCCAGTGAAACGCCTGCTATGACCGAAACCCACAGGGCGACAGCCGTGGTGAGGCCTTTGATCTGGTTCCGGGAAGAATAGAATACGGAGTGGACCGCGATCACCGCCGCGCCGATCACGACACCGGCAGAAAGCAGAAAATGCCCGTTTCCGCCGGAAAAGCGCAGAATATAACTGTCCGCGATAGCTGACAGCGTTCCGATCAGGAAAGTCAGCATAAAGGTGCGGAGACCGGCGGAATGCCGTTTGTTGGAACGTTCCCAACCGATCACGCCGCCCATCAGCAAAGTAAGGAAAACGCGGAAAAGGATAGCGCCGACAGTCAGGTCCGCAGACCATTTTCCAAGTGCCTTGGCGATAGGGTCCATCATAATCATTTCCATAGTCATACCGTTTATCTCCTTCAGGAATGATTTGTTTTTCCGGAAACTCAGAAGAACCGGTCCCTGGGCCGGAGATTCCTGCGATGCAGCGGATTCTGCTCCCGGTAATACTCCTCCGCGGCTTCCGTGAAAGCCCGTTCGTTTTCATTCTCCGTATGGGCGGGCAATTCGCTCTGGATTTTCTGGATTCGCTCAATCAGCAGTTCCACCTCGGATTTCTGTTTCCCTTCCTCATCTACCGTGGATACTGGTGCGGCGGTTTCCAGCTTGTTGGAATAGGCGCCGGAAAGGTAAAGAGACAGCTTTGCGGAGCCGGGACCGATCAGCTCATACAGGACACTGGATGACAGGATGATCGTCTCCAGAGCATGGCCCATTTCCCCGCCCAGTTCCCGGGCCCCGAGGGCCGCGAGGCCGATGGCGACGCCGGCCTGCGGAATCAGAGCAAGGCCAAGAAAGTTCCGTACCCTGTCGGATTTTCCGGTGAGGCGGCAGCCGGTCCAGGCTCCGATATATTTTCCCAGGATCCGGACCAGGAAATAGACCACGCCGACCACCAGCAAGGGAATCGTGCCGATGGCGCCGCTGTTTCCGACAAGGGAACCGAGATCAAAGCAAAAACCGCTCCTGAAGAAGAACAGCAGGAGGATCGGTGGACTGAAATAATTCAACTGGCGGAACATCCGCTCATCCTCCGTGGTGTTGATATAAACCATGCCCATAGCCATGCATCCCAGCAGGGGGGAAACATCAACCACGGCGCAAATCCCACAGTATGAAAAAAGGACTGCAATAGCCACGATAAGGCGGTTATCCGTGCTGCGCCTGGTTCCGATCAGCCATTTCAGGATCAGGCCGAATCCTCCGCCCAGGAGCATCAGCAGGATAGTTTTTACGATGGGGATCAGCACATTTCCGATTTGGAAGCCGGCACTGAAAAAAAAGGCTGAAGCGACAGAAATCGCGATGGAATAAAGGATGAGTCCGACCACATCATCCAGCGCGACGACCTGGAGAAGGGTTTCCACGAAGTCGCCCTTCGCACCGGTCTGGCGGATGGTCATGATAGTGGAAGCAGGAGCGGTGGCAGTAGCCAGGGCACCGAGCACGATGGAGAAGGCAAGATTCAGCCCCAGTACAAAATAGCAGACCAGGAAAACCAGCAAAGCAGCGCAGCAGGATTCCATCACGGTAATGACAAAAACTTTTCCGCCGTTTTTCTTCAGGGTGGAAACCTGGAAGAATTCCCCGGTGCTAAAGGCGATGAAAGCCAAGGCGATATCCGGCAGGAAAGAGGTTTTTTCGACCACTTCAGCGGGCAGCAGATTCAGGCAGAAGGGGCCCGCCAAAATGCCGCCGACAATATACGCGGTGACGTTGGGCAGTCTCAGCAGCTTTGTGATTCGTGTCATCAGAAAGCCGATTGCCAGCATCAGGGCAATGGAGATAATGGTGACGGCAACGGGGGATTGATCGGGAATCCAGTTCATCCAAACCGGCACAGACTCGTCTCCTTTCATAGGCTGAAAAACAAAAAAAACATCCGAAGCAAAGCTTGCCCTGTATTCCGTTCTTCTGCTATCTATTATACTCCCGAAAGACCGATTTGGCTACCGCAAAAAGTGAAATTCAGATTATCAGGATAACACCATTGATAACGGTATCTTATACCCTGAACATAAAGGGCAAGTGAAAAACGGAAGAATAACAGGAAAAAGCTGCAGAAAAGGCAGAGGGCTCCGACTCACGATTGAGCCGGAGCCCTCTGATTTTCTATACATGGGCCGATTGGCGGGTATGTCAGTTAACCTTCGATCAGGATCTGCTTCTTCTCATTAACCTTCTGCTGTTCCTTCTTCGGAATCGTCAGACTCAGCACACCGTTTTCATACTTCGCCTTGATGTCCTCCTCGGTCACAGTTTCA
>ONJM01000007.1 GCA_900318145.1 uncultured Eubacteriales bacterium | reverse complement strand
GACCTAGGCTCCAAGGCTGTGTACCGGCTGCCTGCTACGGCTTTTCCGGGTTTGGACTCTCACCGAACTGTATTACAAACGCCGAACTGGCGCACCCTCGTCATATTATTACGTATTATTTCTCTGTACGTGAGCTTTACGATCGCAGGCGTGCCTTGCAGCTTGATGTACCGGGTCGTACGGCCCATGCCGTATTGATTGTAAAACTGCCGAATGCGGACAATCTCATCCGGCATTACTCTTATTGCGCCCTTATTACTTTGACCTCTTTGGCTTCTGCGCGGTCACTACATGCCGCTCGGAATCTGCTATACATTCTTTCCAAATCCTGTCGATGTAACCGGTGAACGTCTGCTTTACCACGCTGTCGCCGCCGAATTCCTGCGCAATGCGGTTCATTTCAGCCAGTTTTTCTGAATAGTTGTAAGGAACAGTAATTGTTTTCTTGTTGGTATCCAGAATGATCTTCATGTGTTTATTTATCCCTTCTTTTCTTTCAGCATTGTTCGTCTTCCACGCCAAGGCACATATTTTTCGCGTCAACAGGAGGCCGACCGGATACGTTTGGAAAACAGTATCGACAGCATGATCAAAATGTGGAATGGATTTATTCCTTAAAAATAGGGAGCGTTACCCGGAATGTGCTTATTTCTTGAAAATCACTTTTGATCTTCCGGAGCCAGCCATAGAGTTTTCCGTCTTTTTTAATCATGTAGGAATCGTGGTCATAAAAATCTTTCGCGTCGGAAAACTCAAATCCGGCTTCCTTCAGCGCATTGATATATTTTTCATATTCAGGCAAAATGGGATCGCCTTCAAATGCTGACTGATATATATAGTAATTGATCACGCCGACATACCCGCCGCTTTGATATTGCTTAACGTTGCAATAGCTCATCGGAAGCGGAAGCGCGGTCTCCTCAAAATACGCAATTTCACGAGGGTCATCCAGCCTTGCAGCTACAGCCATTTCCCCGTCAATGTCCAGTTGGAAGAAGTATTCACCTTCGGAAAAGTTCTTGATGGAGGTAAACTTTTTTTTGAAGCTGAATCGGACAGCTGCTGATGCAAAACTTTCCGCAGTTGACGCCGGAATTTTTGCAGACAGACACCACAGCCCGTCGGAGTTCCCTTTAGCAGAGCCGGAAGATAAATTACTGTGGCCGATGCGATTGATGCTTTCCATCGAATAGGTGATACCGTCTATTTCAGCTTCTGCATATATATTATTGAGCGAAACCAACGTATCCAGTTTGTTTTCTGCCCGCCCGACCAGCATCAGGTAACGGAACTCCGGATCCGGTTTATAGGGATAAGTGAGCTCGTCTACTGGAATGACCTGTTCAGCGCATCTGTACACCTTGACTTTCTCAACGGTCAGCGTTCCGAAGTCCAGGTCCAATGTTTCGTTCAGAGACAGGTGATAAATCCTGCTTTCCGCTTCTTCCTGAGCAGCGCGCAGAGCAATTTCCTGTTCTTCCTGCCTGGCCTTGGCAGTACTCTGCTGGACAAACCTGTTTCCGTCAATCGTCAGGATCAGCTCACCGGCGTTCTGCTTCACACTGAAGGCGGCCTCATGTACCCCGTAGTGATCATAGGTAAAAATACCGGAATGATTGCTGTCGGCAACCCAGGTGCCTTCATGTTCCTTTCCGTTGATAGTGTATATACCGGTTCCGTCTGCATTGAGAAGGAGCGTTGAATCTTCCTTCTCTGAAACCCAGGGCTCCTGTGAAAACATCGCGCTGGCCTCTGCCACAGTCATGATAGCTTCATTATCAGAAGCCAGCTCTGCGGAAACGGCAGGAATGCACAAAAACAACATCAGCAACGCCAATACACAGCTCTGCCATATTTTGTGATACCCTCTGTTTGTGACCTTATTGCCGTTGCTCTGATTGATCTTCATGTGTTGTTATCCCTTCTTTTCGTTCAGTATTGTTCGTCTTCCACACCAAGGCACATATCTTTTGCGTCGAACAGGAGGGAAATAATGTATCCGTCCTCTTGCCAGGTGCGCAAAATGTGCCCGTCTGTCTGCTGGATGATTGTTTGCGGCGCATCGATTTCCCGTTTGATCTCCTGATACGTTTTTCCGCGGAACACAGCAGCATCCTTCACGCGCTGCCGCAAAGACGGCCTGCGGGCCTTCAGCCAGAGCGTGAACAGGATCCCCGCCAGGAATGCAGCAGCAATCCAGCCAAGGTAAATCAGCATTACACCTCCCCGCTTTCGATTGACTTTTCCTATGTCTGTGCGCTTTGTCAGGAAATATCGTAAGGGAGATCAGGCCAAAAGTCCCGTCAGAAAACGTGACAATCGCGTCAGAAAATGTGACATTGCACGTTTTTTGCTGTTTTTACGTGAAAATGGCATATAAAAAAGCCCCCTGCGGGGCTTGTATAGCGAAAGGTTATTCCTGCGGCTTTTCCTGGGATAATTGAACCGTCGCTTTCAGCTTGATTTCATGCCCGTGGTCGTCCGTGCCCTGCAGTTGCAATTCCACACTGGTAAATAAAGGATAGCTTGCGCCCCAGTTGATATATACAGGCGCCGGATCAGCGTTGGTGATAGTATCGCCATACATGCAGCCGCGCAGGAATGCATAATCCAAATCCATGTTGCTGGTAACGCTGTCATCTTTGTAATACAGCATCGTCCCTTTCTGCGGCTTAAAGGGAACTTCACTTCCGTTGGTGATTACAAACGCAAACTCCCAGCCCAGGCCGTCCGGCTCAAACGCCGGATCTGCGATCATCGGGGCAGGGTCATGCAGGGCAGTCAAGGTTACTTCCGCCGATTTGCTCATTTTTGCGTTGTAGGAAACAAGCAAAATGATTGCCGCGGCAATCACAATAAGAGCAGCTGCACAAAAGACAATGATCTTCTTTTTCTGCGGAAAATGGGCAGGCGTACTTTCGCCGTTCACCGCGCTTTCGTTGGTAAGCGCTTCTTTTTTCTCCGCTTCCGGAACAGGAACAGCTGCATCTCCGTTAAGAAAATCAACATGCAATACCTGGCCAAGCAGACGCATCGTGTCAAGATCAGGCTGTGTCCGTCCGTGCTCCCAATTCGATATGGTATTCCGCGCCACATGAACAGCTGCAGATAATTCTTCCTGTGTCATGCCGGCCGCTTTCCGCGCGGCGGACAGCTGTTCGGAAAATGATGCCATTTTCTGTCATTCCTCCTTGTTCTGGAAACGTAATCAGTGTACTGTAAATCATGCTTTTTTTCAAGTGAAGCACCGTAAAAATCAAGTATTTTCAAGGGCTGCGTGCAATTACATGCATTTGCGCGTCGTTGCTTTGCATTTGCATGCAATTGCATGTTTTTGCGGAGCGGCTCTGTTGCAGCTACGTTTTCAAACACCGCTTGTTTTTCTGACCGAAACATCAAGCAGCAGCCTGTTCTTTTTCATTCCGTGTCCGGTTATAATGTTCCCGAAAAGGAGGTATTCGGCATGAATCTGAATTCAAAACTGATGGGATCTTTCCTGCAGGCAGAACGTAAGAAGATGGGAATGACACAGTCTGAGCTTTCCGAAAAACTGAACGTCAGCCCGCAGGCCGTATCAAACTGGGAACGGGGCGAAACACTTCCGGATGTCTCTGTCCTGCTGGATCTTGCCGGTGAACTGCACTGCTCGGTGGACGCGATCCTGTCCGGCGGCAAAGGCTGCGGCGGTTTCCGCAGGCATATCACGGTAGCGCAGATGCAGGAAGCGCTGTCCTCTTTGGACCGTATCGGGGAACTGCTGGGCCGGGATCACTTTATCTACCGGTGCATCATTGACGCGCTGAATACACGCATGAACACGACCATCGAAGTATCCTTTTCCGATCCCCACATCTTCGATGTGTTCACCATTGAGTTTCTGCTGGCTTGCATCAGCAACGGCGATTATGTCGATCCGCGGGACGTGGAGGCCCATCTTCCGCCAAGTCCGGCACGGGATTACCTGATGAAATCCATGCGTGAGCACAATATACTCTGACGGTACGACGCAGCTTTTGCCGTTATCCCTTTTTGTTTGCAAAATGGCCTGCGGCGTTTGAGCCGCAGGCTTTGCAGCACCTGCTGATCTGCTGGATTTATTCGATTTTCATCTTCATGCGGTATGTCATACAGAGCGGCCATTCCTCCGCTCCTTCTGTTTCCTGGTAGCACCAGTATATATGATGCTGTTCCCCCGCCCGGAAACCGCTTTTCACGCGGATCACCTTGAGCAGGTCGCCGTCCAGAACCGACATTTCACCAAAGCAGTTCCCGTTCCATACCGGTTTCATTTCGCCGTCGATGAACAGGAGCATAATCCCTTTGCTGTTGTCGTACATTCCCTGGATGCTCATATTGTCCAGGTAAAAATGCATGGTCGGATCCGGTTTCGAGGTCATCAGATAGTTGCCATAGTGATCTGACTGAAAATCTTTCATTTCTCCGGAGGATAAAAAGTCCCGCTGCACATACGGTGCCAGTTCGCTTCTGTCCTGTATCGCCACTGTATCAAGCTGATCTTCCGGACACGGGATAATCGCAGTGCCGTCGTATTCCGCGTCGGATTGAAAAGATCCCTTCGTGTAACACGGATTCAGATAAAAATCCTGATCCCCGGAGTATCCGAATCCGATCAGGATCAGTTTGTTTTCCCCCGCCGTCACCGGGAGATCCTCCGCACTGAGGGACATAACATAATCCCGGTTGGAATCCAGGGAAACGGTCAGGATGCCGCCCTCGCTGCTGTTTCCGTCCAGCCGGAAATCGACAGGCTTTCCGTTCATCAGCAGCACCGCCGTCACCGAAAAGGCGGAGGATTCGTCGCTGTCCGATTCTTCGACCCGCATGACAACGGTGGCATGAATCCCGTTAGCTTCGGCAGCAACCGTCCCGACCTGCGCGTAAGGCTCAGCGTCTTCCGTTAAAGACAGATAAAGCTGCTTTTTGACAGCGTGATACCCCTGCTGTTCCATCTCCTCGTCCATCCGGTTGTTTTCTTCGATCCATTCTCTCAGAAACGCAATGGAAGAAGCGGGATGCAGACTGCCGTCAGAGATCTCCGCCGTTTCCGTGCCCGGATCTCCCTGGCTTCCCGAAGCTGCATATGTTCCTGTTCCGGCTGAAAACATGAATACACAGGTCAGAATCAATGCGATGAGTGTCCGAATTATACTTCCTCTGTATCTGATCTGTTTATCCATACCGAAATCCTCCCCGGGCGATTGTCTTCCGAACGCCGCTTCAATGATTATGGGCGCAGTGTCATTTCCTGTCAACCGCTTCCCGTTCGAGGTCCGTCACGGCAAGGCATTCAGGAGCCTGCCTGAGAAGTTTTCAAGTATCAGTTATTTCAAAGATTTCAGAGGGTTTTCCCACTTTGGGAAGACCCTCTTTCGGGTTGTCTCGGCATCAACACTGTGCTTTTGTTGTGTCGCCCGGGCAAATGCTCGTATCTGCCGGGCTGTATATGGTAAAATACTATCAAATATGAATACTGTTCATTTACGGAGATGGTCGAGATGAATAAAACGGAAAATGCTGAACTGACCGTATTGTGCCTGGTGGAAGACGGCGACAGGATTTTACTGCAGAACAGGGTGAAAAAAGACTGGCGCGGTTATACGCTGCCGGGCGGCCACGTGGAGCCCGGTGAGTCCTTCGTGGATGCCGTGATCCGGGAAATCCTGGAAGAAACCGGCTATACGGTGATCCGTCCCAGGCTGGCCGGAGTAAAACAGTTCCCGATTGAAAACGGGAGGTATATCGTATTTCTGTTCAAGGCAACGGAATGGGAGGGAGAACTTCGTTCTTCCGGGGAAGGGCAGATGGAATGGGTCAGATACCGCGATCTGCCAAAGATTAAGACCGTGGATAATCTGGAGGATCTTCTGCGCGTAATAAACTCCCCGGAACTCACAGAATTTCAGTATCTGGTTTCCGGGGATGAATGGACGGTTTCCGTCAGATAGAATATATTTAGTTTTTCTCTTCCTGTCAGAGCCTGATTCCGTCGATTTCTTCCGTGAGGCGGCATATCTCGTCAATCACTGAGCCGATATAGTCGATCGTTGCGTTGAGCGGTCCGTTTGTCGTGATATCAAATCCCGCAATCCTGGCCAGGCCGGCAGGATCCTGCGTGCCGCCGGCGGAAAGGAAATTCTTCCAGTCGTTTACAGCGCTTTCGCCTTCTTTTTCAATGCGCAGCATAGCCTGTGTGGCTACGGTCAGGCCTGCGCTGTAGGTATACGGATACAGTCCCATATAATAATGCGGCTGCCGCATCCAGGTGAGCTCCGCGCCTTCCGGGATCTCCACATCGTCGCCCCAGAACAGTTCCAGGTTCTTCCGGAACAGGTCGTTGAGCACGTCTGCGTTTACGCTCCCGCCGTCGTCGATGATGCGGTACACCTCACGCTGGTACCACGCTTCCCGCAGATGCGTCACGAAGTTGTGGTAGTAAGTATTGCTGATCAGGCTGGAAAGCACCCAGCGGCGGAAGCGCTTGTCCTCCTTCGTGTGCGTCAGGTAATGCGCCAGCAGGAGTTCATTCATCGTGGAAGGCGCTTCGACAAGATAGGTGGACGGATCATTATCGTAATAGGACTGCGCCCGGTCGCTGTACATGCTCTGTCCGGCATGGCCCAGTTCGTGCGCGATCGTGAACACATCTGCCATCCTGTCGTTCCAGTTGAGCAGGATAAACGAATTCTGCCGGTAAATGCCCGAGCAGAAGCCGCCGGTACTCTTACCGACGTTCCTCGCGAAATCGATCCAGCGCTCCCGGTATGCCCGGTCCACCATGTCCGTATAGTCTGCTCCAAGGATGGACAGCGCTTCCCGCACCAGATTATGGGATTCCGCGATCGTAACCTTGGGATCGTATTCCGGATCCACCGCGATCTTCAGGTCCGCAAAGGTCATTTTATCCAGGCCATACTTCCTTCCGAGCAGCCTTGCGTATTTGCGCATATGCGGGGCCAGCCGCTCCGTGATCACATCGATCTGGCGGTCGTACATTTCCCGCGTAACCTTCTGGTCAAACAGCAGGCTGTCGAATACGTTGCCGTATTTCCGCAGTTCGGACATCGTTTTTTCCTGTGTCACGCAGGCATTGTAAGCGGTTGCTGTCGTGTTCTGGTATTTTCTGAGCGTCCCGTAGAAAGCTCGGAACGCCGCGCGGCGCACCGCGGTATCCGCTTCCAGCTCATAGTTGTCCTCAAACAGGGAGTATCCGAGGGTGTATTCCTTTCCGTCCACAGTGAACGGGTCAAAAGCGATATCCGCAAGCTTCATCGTGTTGTAGACGGTATAGGGCACATCCAGAGACATGGAAAGCGCGGTCAGCACCTTCTCGGTTTCCGGGGAAAGCATATGCGCCTTTTTCGCGATCAGATCCTGGATATAGATGCGGCAGCCCTTTGCCTTTTCGACCGCGGCCTTCAGTTCCTCTTCCGGCGCAAGCAGGATCTCGCTGTCCACAAAGGCCATGTCGCTCCGCATCCGCGTAATTTCGTCCGAAACCTTCGCGTCGCGCTCGCGCAGCGCGTTGTCGGTATAATCCGCTTCCAGCGCCAGTCCGGTATAACCCCAGACGCGCTCAATCGCCAGATAAATCGGCTCCATCTCATCCAGGCAGCGGACAATGTTCTCCGCGGTATTCAGCTTTCCCGCGTACGTTTCTGCAAACCGCTTTACTTCTGTCTTTGTATTCTCCAGCGTTTCCCACATCGTTTTCTCGTCGGGGAAAATCAGGGAAAGATCCCATGTCTGTTCCACAGGTACATCCTTACGGGCAGCCAGTTCCATATATAACCTTCTTTCCCGCCCTTTGGGGCGTATTTTTTTTGCATTGGGCAGCTGCTGTAACACTCTGGTCCGGTCCGCGGGTACCACCCTGATCTGTCATTCACAGCCACGGTAAATGTCGCTTGTCACTTCGTTCGGGTTCGCCTGCTGCGCAATGTCCTTGTCTTATCTGTAAGGCTTTTCCGGAAAACTGTCCGTATCCGCCGGAGAGAAACCGGACAGATCCGGATACAGATCGGTAACCTCGCCGTTGGCGGCAATCTGTCTTTCCGCATCCTTCTCCAGCTCCCGCGCCAGGATGTCCAGCGCCTGACGCTCGCCTTCGGTAAACTCCGGGCTATCTGCCCATGCCGCGGAACAGGCCGCCAGCAGGCACAGGGCAATGAACAGGCTGATGATTCTTTTCATGAAACGACCCACCTTTCAATCAATTATATAATGGAAAACATGAAAAATACAATATTTGCAAAACTTATATTGTATGCCAACCTGCCGGTGCGTTTCCCCTTCCCTGTATGGATGACAGCAGACAGTATATCGTATTATAATGGTCAGCAGAACAAAGCAAAAATCCGGATTTGGAGGAAAACCATGAGCAGCATCTATCAGATATACGGCCGGGATGCCCGGGAGATGACGCTGCGGCTGCTGGAGGCGGCAAATGCTTTTCAGCTTGTGCCGCAGGGAGGTTCAGTCGCCCTGAAACCCAACCTTGTCATCGCCGGAACGCCGGAAAGCGGCGCCACGACCCACAGCGGGGTACTGAGCGGCTGCATCGAATACTTCCGGGAACACGGCGTGAAGGATATCAGCGTCATTGAGGGAAGCTGGGTCGGAGACGAAACGATGCGGGCAATGCGCAGGGCCGGTTATGACAAGGTATGTGAACATTACAGCGTCCCGTTCTTTGACCTGAAAAAGGATCAGACCCGGACAGTGAAGACGGCGGTCGGTCCGGTCGATATCTGCTGCCGGGCGCTGGACGCCGGCCTGCTGGTAGACCTGCCCGTCCTGAAGGGCCACGGGCAGACGCTCATGACCTGCGCGCTGAAAAACCTGAAAGGCTGCCTTCCGGACCGGGAGAAGAGGCATTTTCACGCCATGGGGCTCCAGAAGCCCATCGCGGCCCTGGGCGCCGCGCTGAAACCGCGGCTGATCATTGTGGACAGCATCTGCGGCGATCTGGATTTTGAAGAAGGCGGCAACCCGGTCCAGACCAACCGGATGTACCTGGGCACGGACGCGGTGCAGCTGGACGCCTACGGCCGCTCCCTTATGGGGCTGAATCCCGAAGATGTCCCCTATATCGAGCTCTGTGAACAGTACGGCGGCGGAAAAGCCGCCTGGGATCCCGGGGACGTGATCAGCCTGAACGATCCCGTCGCTTCCGAATCCTACCCGAAGCCCAGGGGCATCGCGGCCAGGCTGACCCGGAACGTGCATGAAAACCAGGCCTGTTCCGCCTGCTTTGCCGCTTTGGTGCGGGCGCTTTACGCCAGCCGGTATGAGGTGAAGGATGAGATCTATATCGGTCAGGGCTGGCTGGGAAAATCGCCCGAAGGCATCGGGATCGGGAAATGCTGCAAAAGCATGGAAACATGCGTGATGGGATGCCCTCCGACTGCGGAGGCCATCGCCCGGGTTCTTGAGGAAAAGTACTGGAAATGACCAGAATTACGATCATGATCCGAAAAAATATTCACCGGCGCGGTTCACGCCGGTGACGTTTTTATTTTTGCGATTCGATCAGCTTCAGTTTGTCCGCGCGTTTCATCTTCTTGATCGCGGCTTCCCGCTTCATCGCCCCGCTCTTTGTCACGTGCGCTTCGAGGTAAACCATTTCAACCGGGCGCCGGGAGGCTGTATATTTGGAGGCCGTTCCCGCATTGTGGGCGGCAAGGCGCTTTTGCGGATCGTTCGTCCAGCCGCAGTACAGCGTGCTGTCCGCGCAGCGCAGGAGATACGTATAATTTGTTTTCACGGTTCCTCCTCTTACTGCTTTCTGGTCCGAGCCACCCGGTGAGCGATATTCTGCCACAGATGTGGAATGATTCCGAAATCCCGCTGCAAAGACTGAGGCAGGGTGGGAATCCGGTCATAGAGTACCTGCAGGATCTCCGTTCCGTTTCCGCAACAGATGCCGGAATACGTGAAATGAAGATACCGCTGTATTGCTTCCTGTATTATAGGATACAGCCCGCGGCCTGTCCATATGCTTCCGCCCGCAGGAGCGGCAAATGCGGGTTTTCGCGGGTTTCACGAGTTTTTTCTTTCTTTTTTTTTCTTCAGCTGATAGAATAGCATGTTGAATGTTTTGTGCGGGATCCGGGCGGTTCCGGGCGTGCGGCGGAAAATCCGCGGGAGTTGATACTGTGATGACGTTAGGTGCCTTCCTGAAGATGACCGGGGCAACAGCGGTCTATGTGCTGATTACTGCCGCGCTCTGGTATTTCTACAGCAAAAAAGAAGAACACGGAAAAAAGGAAAAAAGGCTGATCGGCCTGATTTACGGCATATGTTCCGTGCTTGCGACCCATTTCGGGATCATCGAGGGAGACATGCTGGTTCTGAACGTACGCGATATGGGTCCGCTGGCCGCGGGATTGTTCTTCAGCCCTGCCAGCGGACTGATTGCCGGCACCATCGGCGGCGTGGAACGGATTATTGCCGGCCAGTTCTGGGGAATCGGGTCGTTCACGCGTTTTGCCTGCGGACTGAGCACCTTCCTTGCCGGTGTCCTTGCTGCCATCATGAACCGTGCGGTATACGAAACCAGGCGGCCGCCCGTAACCCAGGCTTTCTTTCTCGGCGCCGTAACAGAAGTCTTCCATATGTACGCGATCCTGTTCACCAACCGGGATTCCATGAACATGGCCTATTACATCGTCAAGGAAATCTCGGCCCCGATGATTCTGTTTACCGCCGTCGGTATAGCGCTCTGCTCCATGGCTGTAACGCGTATTTCCAAAGAGCCCTCCGACCTGGGAATCCGGATGCAGCAGGAGGAAACACCCGTTACCATACTCTTCCAGCGCTCCCTGCTGGTCGTCACGGTAGGCCTTTTCCTGTTCAATTTCATCGTATCCTACAATCTTCAGACCCGCCTGGTGTCGGACGATATTTCCAACAACCTGAATTATATGTCCTATGAAAAGTTTGAAATCTACAAGGAACACGGAAGCCTTGAAGAGCTGAAGGAAGATCTTGCAGGTCAGACCGATATGACATATTTCTATTTTCTGGTGGGAAACGACGGATCCCTGGAAGTCCTGCCCGATGGTACGGGCTTCTCCGCCAGCTCTCTGAAAGCGGAAGACCTGGAGCTGATCCGTACAAAAGTCGGGGATAAAACCTTCATCGCTGAGCTGAAGACCTTCCCCGGCGCTGAACTCATGATGAAGGTCGTTTCCCTGAAAACGAACCTTTACCTGGTTGTCTCCCGCGAAATGATCACCGTATACTTCGACCGCGATGCCCATCTGTATGAAAACACCCTGTCGGATATTCTGCTTTTCACGGTTATGTATATGCTGGTATCCCTGCTGGTGGACCGTCTGGTAGTCCGGAACCTGCACCGGGTCAATCAGTCTCTGAAAAAGATTACCGACGGGGATCTGAACGAAACCGTCTGGGTGCACACCTCCGCGGAATTCACTGCCCTGAGCGAGGATATCAACCGGACGGTTTCAGCACTAAGCGGATATATCAACGCGGCGGAACAGAAGATGAAGGACGAGCTGACGCTGGCCGCTGCCATCCAGGAATCCGCCCTGCCAAAGAACTTCAGGCTGCCTGCGGATAATATCGAAATCTATGCGCTCATGACCCCCGCAAAGCAGGTCGGCGGCGATTTCTATGATATCTTCTATATCGGGCACAACCTGCTGTGCCTGGCTATTGCGGACGTCAGCGGAAAAGGCGTTCCCGCTTCGCTGTTCATGATGCGGGCCAAAACCGCCATCAAGAATTACGCCCGCAGCGGCATCAGCCCCGCGGAAGTCCTTGCCCATGTAAACCATACGCTTTGCGAAGGCAACGACGCGGAGATGTTCGTAACCGTATGGCTCGGAATCCTGGACCTGCGGACGGGATGCGTGCAGTGCGCCAACGCGGGCCACGAGTATCCCGTTATCATGCGGGCGGGCGGACAGTATGAACTGATGAAGGACAGGCACGGGCTGGTGCTGGCCGCCATGGACGGGATCCGGTTCACGGATTATGAAATTCAGCTGAATCCGGGCGACAGAATCTTCGTCTATACGGACGGCGTGCCGGAAGCCATCAACGAGAAAAACGAAGCCTACGGTACCGGCCGGCTTACGGACCGGCTGAACCGTGTGAAAAACAATTCACAGGAATACATTCTGGAAGATGTGCTGCAGGATATCCGGAACTTCGCCGGCTCCGCGGAACAGTTTGATGATATCACCATGCTGGGTTTCACCTATCTTCGCAGGCCTGAATAATACAATTCTCCGGAGGTGGGAGCAATGCAGTTCGGAATGCCGACCCTGATTGAAAACAGAACGCTGGAAGAGAATATCTCCCTCTGCCGAAGCCTGAACCTTCGCTTTATCGAACTGAATATGAACTTTCCCGAATACCAGACGGAGCAGCTGGAGCGTACGGATGAACTGATACGCGCGGCGGAGCGGGCCGGCATCTATTATACCGTCCATCTGGATGAAAACCTGAATATCGCGGATTTCAACCGCCTGGTTTCGGACGCTTACCTGGAGACCATGCGCCGTGCCGTCGCGGCGGCGAAAAAGCTGCTTTGCCTGCGAAACCGGTATGGGGACGGCAGCCAGCCCATGATCCTGAATATGCATATGCACCACGGTATCCACATCACCCTGCCGGACCGCAAGGTGCAGATGTACGACCGCGATTTCGGCACGTATATGAAATCATTCGAGGTTTTCCGTTCCCTGTGCGAGGAATGGATCGGGGACAGCAGCCTGATGATCGCGGTGGAAAACACCGACGGGTTCCGCGGCTATGAAGAGAAAGCGATCCGGTATCTGCTGGAAAGCCCGAAGTTCGGCCTGACCTGGGATATCGGCCATTCAAAGGCAGTCGGGGAAAAGGATGTTCCGTTCCTGCTGGAGCACAGAGACCGCCTGGTCCATTTTCATATTCATGACGGATCGGAAACGCCGCCGGCGAATCATCTTGCCCTCGGCGACGGTGAAATCAATCTGAAAGAAAGGCTGGAGCTCGCGCGGAACAGGAACGCCCGGTGCGTACTGGAAACAAAAACCGTTCAGGCGCTGGTCCGGTCTGTCCGGTGGCTGCGGGAGAACGGTTTTATCCCTTCCGGGGATGAATCCTGACCGCAGGCTGTACCGTTTCAGCATCCGTAAAAACCGTTTTTTCGTCCCGGTCCGTACAGGCCGGGATTTTTTCAGCTCCTTTGGGGCAGCAGAAAAAAGCCTTGACTTAAAGTGAACTTCAGGCTTTATGATAAACACGCGAGAACGGAACGACTGACAGGAGGGTTTCTGCCGTGAAAATGCTGTGGCGGCTGAGCCGCGAAGCTATCCGTTACAAAAAGCTGTATATTATCGCCATTCTGGCTACGCTGGGGCTGACAGCCGTGAACCTGGCCGCGCCGAAGGCGCTTTCCGCCATGACCGGCGTTGTGGAACGCGGCGTGGACGATGCAGGCCTGCGGCAGATCGGAATGCTGACGGCGCTTCTGGTGGGGCTGTATCTGCTGCGGATCCTGTTCCGCTTCCTGAGCAATTACCTGGCGCATAAGGCGGCCTGGTACCTGGTGGGCGATCTGCGCACCCGTACCTATGACAAACTGGAACGGATGCATCTGGGTTATTTCCATGACAAGCAGACCGGCGACCTCATGAGCCGCGTCGTCAATGATACACGGGATTTTGAGCTCCTTTACGCCCATATGATTCCCGAAAGCATCACCAACCTGGTCACCTTTCTCGGCGTGCTGATCGTGCTGCTGACCATCAACCCGAAGCTGGCCCTGATCACCTGCGCGCCGATTCCCCTGATTCTGGTTTCCGGAATCATCTTTTCCAAAAAGGTCCGTCCGTATTTCCGGATCTCCCAGAAAAAGATGGGCGAGCTGAACGGCAAACTGCAGGACAATCTCTCCGGCATCCATGAGATCCAGTCCTTCGGCCGGGAGGAATACGAAACCGGAAAAGTGGACGAACGGAACTTTGAACACATCCGCGCCATGCTGCAGGCGCTGAAAATCAGCGCGATCTTTCACCCGTCCGTAGAGTTCATTTCCTCCCTGGGAACCATTCTGGTAGTGGGCTTCGGCGGATATCTCGCGTACCGGGAAGGCCTCCGGGTGGAGGATATCGTCGCCTTCCTGCTGTATCTGGGGCTGTTCTACGGTCCGGTCACGGGGCTTGCAAACCTGCTGGAAAGCATGCAGCAGTCCATGGCCGGCGCGGAACGCGTAATGGCTGTCCTGGATACGCCCTGCGAGATTCAGGACAAACCCCGGGCGGTATCGCTCAAAGGTGTCCGCGGGGACATCCGCTTCGACCATGTAAGTTTTTCCTACAGCAATGATATTCCCGTCCTGCGGGATGTATCCTTCCACTGCGCGCCCGGTAAAATGCTGGCGCTGGTAGGCCCCACCGGCGTGGGAAAAACCACCCTGACCCAGCTGATCTCCCGCTTCTACGAGCCGTCTTCCGGCCATATTTTCATCGATGGCACGGATATCGCGGATGTTTCCCTGGAAAGCCTGCGGCGGAATATCTCCCCGGTGCTGCAGGACACTTTCCTGTTCAACGGCACCATTGCGGAAAACATCGGCTATGCCGTGCCGGACGCTTCTCCGGAGGACATCCGGGAAGCCGCCCGTGCCGCAAATATTCATGAGGACATTCTGGCTATGCCGGAAGGTTACGACACCCAGGTAGGCGAACGGGGTCTGCGGCTCTCCGGCGGCCAGAAACAGCGCGTGGCCATCGCCCGTGCCATCCTGCGGAAATCCCCGATCATTATTCTGGACGAAGCGACCGCTTCCGTGGATGTGGAAACGGAGCAGCAGATTCAGGCAGCGATTTCCGGCATCGCCGGTACCCGGACCATCATCGCCATCGCCCACCGTCTGTCCACCATCCGGAATGCGGACAAGATCCTGGTCATCGAAGACGGCCGGGTCACGGAGGAAGGCACTCATGAGGAACTGGTCGCCCTGGGCGGCAGTTATGCCCGCATGAACCGTATTCAGGCCAAATAAGGCGGATGCTCCGTGTCCGGCCGCCGGTCCGTTTGTTTTCATCCCCTGCCTTTCAGAAAAACCGATAAGCCGTTTCATCCGGCACCGGCCTTCCGTACGGACAAAGAATATACTTTTGTGCCGTGCGGTTCATATGCTATAATCGTTCCGGATCATATGAAGGAGTTGGTCCCATGCGTGCCGTCCCGGAAAACAATACCGGGCGTCCGGAATGCGGGAGGTCTTGTCGCAAATGAAGAAAACCGTTGCCCTGTTTCTTGCCCTGGCATTGCTGCTCCCCGCCTGCGCGTCCGCGGGCGGAACACTGCGCACCGTTTCTGAAAAGCCATCTGAAGAAGATAAACTTCCGGAGGCTTCCGCCTATACCGGCGAGGTCCGCATCACCTTCCTGGGGGACTGCACCCTGGGGGACGAGACGCCTCCCCGGTATCCGAGAATCAGCTTCGCGCAGCGGATCGCCGACAACGGGATGGCGTTTCCCTTCCGGGAGCTGAAAAAGCTGACGGAGAACGACGACCTCACCGTGGCCAATCTGGAAGGCGTGCTGACGGACCGCACGCTGAAAAAGGAAAAGAAAAAATTCAATTTCTCCGGCCCGACGGCCTATACCGAAATTCTGACGCTGGGTTCCGTGGAATGCGTTACCCTCGCCAACAACCATTCCCATGATTACAAAAACGCGGGATACGAAGATACAAAAGCGGCGCTGGAAGCAGCCGGTGTCTGCTGGTTCAGCACGGAAGCCTCCGCCGTCTGGGAAAGCAGTGAAGGCCTGCGGATCGGTTTCCTGGGGGTCAACGGCAATCTCTCCGGCAGCCGGAACAGCCAGTACCGGAAACAGGCGCAAGTGCTGCGGGACTACGGCTGCGCCGCGGTCATCACGGTCATGCACGCCGGCACGGAATATGACACGAATCCGCCCGACAGCTACCAGAAACAGATTACATCCCGGGCGGTTCCGTACAGCGATCTGATCATCGGCCACCATCCCCATATTGTACAGGGATATACTGTGATCAGCGGTGTTCCCGTGGTTTACAGCCTGGGGAACTGCGTTTTCGGCGGCAATACCCGGCCGAAGGATATGGACGCCCTTGTTGTCCAGGCGGTTCTCCATTTTACAGAGGGCGCGCTGGACCGGACTGACCTGCATTTCTATCCGATCATGGTCACCAGTGATTCCCATTACAACAATTATTCGCCCCGTCTGCTGACCGGCAAAGAAGCGGAACGGGTACTCAGAAAAATGGTCGCCACCGCCGGAGGCGATCCGGGCAGCTGGGATGAGAAGGAAGGCGCCGTGGTTTCCTTCCCCGCCGCCGGATCCGGCGCGAATTGAAAAAAAGCGCTCCGGATGATATGATGTTTCCGTCCGACTGAAAAACGATCTGAATATGGAGGTCATTCCGCGATGAGCATGCAGGAAAAGCCCGCCGTATCCCTGCTGCCGGACGGCAGTAAATACTGGATCCGTGATTTCAAAAACTTCAGCGTCATGGTCTATGTGCCGGTCGGGGATCCCCGGGCGGAGATCATTAATTTCGGCTTCAGGGCGCCTTATCTCCTGGTTTTCGGTAAAAAGGAGCGTTCCATCGGGGAATCTGTGGATTTTGCCGAACGCCGCGGCCTGGCGGATATTGCCCGCAGCAATTCCTCCTCCATTGTATTTGTGATTCCCCGCTGTGAAGGCGGCTGGAAAAACGCGCCGGATACCATCTTCCCTGAACTGGTGGCGGAAAGCAAAATCGGCCAGTACTACGAGGACGGGGTGGTCAATAACTATAAATTCCTGACGAAGGATTATATCGGCTGCAGCATCCGCGGTTCCGTTTTCCGTACCATACTGTTCGGCAGCGGGGACGCCGCGGACTATATTGCCCGCAACTGCCTGAAAACCCTGCAGGGCGAATACCTGTGGGGGCCCGGGGAAATTACTCCCGTGGCGGTCACACTGGAGCGTCTGTCCGTCATTCCCAGGCCGGAACGCCGGGATATCCCGATCGTTTCCGTCGGGAACAGCCGGGAAGTCAACGAAGCCCTCCTGGCATCCTGCGATCATCTGATGATCCGGGACGTCCCGGACTTCCGGGCCGATTACGCGGAATTCTGGGGCCGGTACAAGCGCTGGTGCGGTGTGCTGAGCCGTGAAGAGGATCCCGCGGAGCTGGGCATGACTGAGGAAGCCTGTATTGCCGAGGTAACCACCTCCCCGGACAACCGCGGGGATTACGCCGGAAGCAGCCGCCATCCTGTCGGTTATCTGGCGTACTATCCTTCCGGCACCTCGGAACCGCTGCCCCTGCTGCTTGCCTTCCACGGCGGCGGGGACTCTGCCTTCCATATCGCCTGGGTCTCCGGATGGTGGCGGATCGCCATGCGGAACCGGTTCCTGCTGGTATGCGTGGAAAACCACCTGAACACCACCGCTGCGGAAATTCAGGAACTGATCGCCCAGCTGCAGAAAAAATATCCGGTCGACAGCCGCCGGATCTACGCGTCCGGTTTCTCCATGGGCGGCTGCAAGAGCTGGGACCTGTTCCAGGAGTATCCGGAAGCCTTTGCGGCCCTCGCCCCCATGGACGCCACCTTCGACGTGGGTCTGAACCAGTACGGTGAGCCGGCGCCCGCAGTGAACCGGACGGTTCCGGTTCCCCTGTTCTACGCTGCCGGAGAGCAGACGCCCCTGCCCGAGCTGCCCTTCCAGGCACAGAAATGCTTCGACCGCGCGCGGTATGTGTTTGAGGTGAACAGGCTCCGCAAGCCCTGGAACCTTTCCTTTGAGGATCGGGAAAACTGGCCGGATAAATTCTGGGGTATTCCCGGGGACCGGATTGAAAAGGTTGAAGATCCCTCCCGGAGCGCGGTATTGACGCTGCATTACTATGACAGCACCGACGGCGTCTGCCGCACCGTTTTCGGCGGCGTGGACAACCAGGGACACGAATGCCGGGAGCATACCTGCGAACAGGCCTGGCGCTTCATCAGCCAGTTCACCAGGCAGGAATAATCCCCCCTGACAGCAAAGATCCGCCCCCGGCCGGGGGCGGATGCTTTTATGTGCCGTTTTATCTGTCCTGTTCTCTGGTTTACTGTTCTGTCCGTTTTTTCAGCGGTACATTTTTTCCTTCTCGCGCTTCTGCCAGAAGTAAACCATCACCGCCGCGGCGATCAGCACCGCCAGAACGATCCATACCACCACGGGCACCGACAGGATATTGAAGCAGCGGACCCGGACCCACATCCGGTTGATCAGCTCGCTCTGGGCTTCGTTGAAATACACCATGATAGAAGCGCGTTGAATGACGTTCTGCGATGGATACTGGGCGGAAAGCTGGCGCCCGATCTGTTCTTCCGGCACCGTCAGCACATAGTCCTCATCCTCAGGGTCGCCTGTGAAAAAGTATCCCACCGGATACTCCACGACTTCCTCCTCATCGTCCTCCGCGCTGTAGTTCCACTCCAGGTATTCATAGATCCGCCCGTCTTCCCCACCGGAAATCGCTGAAGTGTAGCCGATGTAGTACATATTGCGGATCACGCTGTCCGGCCGGGAAAGGAAGTTGATGAAAGCTTCCGCCGCCTGCTGTTTGGCCTGGTCCTCCCCGATACCGCTTTTCAGCATAATCCAGCCGTCAAAGTAAATATTGGTGGATTCCTGCGGTACGGCAAAATTCAGATAATACTCGTCTTCCTCCGCCTGGTCCATCGCGTACACCGCGTCGCCGGACCACTGGTAGTTGGCCACCACCTTGCCGGTGATCATGTCTGCCTTGCCGGAATCCGTCTCAAAGGAATACAGGTTATCCTTGATCCCCTGCAGGTAATCCTGCACACGGTTCACCGTTTCCGGACTGACATCGTTCATTTCATCCTGCAGTTCAGCCGTGTAGTTTTCACCGTCCCGGAATTCCTCCGAGATCAGCTTTTCGCCTTTCAGGGCGCCGACCGCCGCGAAGTAAGCGTCGCGCACATTGTCTTTCATGGTGATCTGGCGGTTATAGTCGCGGTTTTCCAGCAGTTTCCAGGTGGACGCGTCCTCCTCGGACACTTTTTCCGGATTGTAGACAAAACCGGTGATTCCCCACATGTATCCCGCCGCGCAGCGGTCCCAGGTCACACCGTTGATTTCGTGGGTCTCGAAGATATTCCGGATATAAGGGGAAACGCCTTTGATGTAATAGTTGGTTTCCTTTTCCGGATCGAAAAAATCTTCCGACAGGGGCTGCACCTTGTCCTCCGACATGAGCTTCATGATCATGTACTCCGAAGGGCAGACCAGATCGTACACATCGCCGATCGTCAGCATATTGTACAGATCCTCGTTTGTTCCGAAAGTGGAATATTCCACTTTGACCCGCACGCCGAAGGTCTCATGGTACCATTCCTCAAAGTCCTGCACCAGGGAATTCTCGCCGAGAATATCCCCGCTTTCCAGGTCGATGGTTTCCTCCTCCGGATCCCAGTCTCCCAGATCGATATATTCCTCCCAGTTGCAGACACGCAGCGTCACCGTTTCCTCCTCAGCCGATCCAAAGGCCGGAGCAAAAACCGAAAGCAGCAGACAGGCCGCCAGGAACAGCGGCAGAATGTTCCGCGTTTTCATTTCACCCGTTCCTCCTTTGCAGTCCGGCCGGAGGAAACATTCATCACGATGACGATGACGATCACCAGCAGGAAGATCAGTGTGGACAGAGCCCACAGCGCCGTTTTGATGCTCGTCTGCGAGCCTTTTGTGGCGTTGACCACATAGGTGCTGATGGTATCAAACATGGCAGGCTTGGTATATGTCGCGATGAAGTAATCGTCCAGCGACAGGGTAATCGCCAGGGAAAAGCCGGAAATCATTCCGGAGAAAACCTGGGGAATCACCACCCGGAACAGCGCCTGGCCCGGCGTTGCCCCGAGGTCCAGGGCCGCTTCATACAGGCTGGAGTCCATCTGCTTGAGCTTCGGAATCACTGAAAGGTATACAAACGGCGCGCTCAGGGTCACATGGCCGATCAGCAGCGGAATATAGGTTTCCTTGCTGACACCGAACACAACCACCAGCAGGATGCACAGGGAGAAGCCTGTAACCACGTCCGCGTTGATAACGGGAATCTGGTTCACCGTGTCGATCAGCGAGGAAGTCCGCTTCTTCGAATAGAAGGAGCCGATGGCGCCCAGCGTGCCCAGGATCGTCGCCAGCAGTGCGGAAGCCAGCGCCAGCAGGATTGTCCCCACGATCATGTTCCGAAGTTCTTCCGTGGTGAAAAGGGTTACATAGTTCTTGAAGGTAAAGGAACGGATGGCACCGATCTGCGTGGCGTCGGTAAAGCTGTACAGGGCCAGCAGCAGAATCGGCACATACAGAAACAGCAGCGCCAGCGCCGGCACTGCGGCGCGGACAATCTTCCGGCTCATGCTCACAGCAGCGCACCTCCCGTCCTTGCGTTTTCATCCTCCCCGCCGTCGGCCAGCAGGGTAAAGAGGCAGATAAACCCAAGCAGTACCAGGGCAATCATGGAACCGCCGTGCCAGTTGTACGCGGAGAAGTAACTCCCGATCAGGCTGCCCATGATATAGGTGCTGTTATACAGCATATCCAGCACCACATAGTTGGTCATGGCCGGCAGGAACACCATGGAGATTCCGCTGACAATCCCCGGTACGGACAGCGGGAGCGTCACCCGGAGAAAAGCGCGCCGCCCGTCGGCGCCCAGATCCCGGGCCGCTTCGTTCAGGGAAACATCCAGCTTCACGATCGTATTGTAGATCGGAAGGATCATGAAGGGCAGGAAGTCGTACGTCATGCCCAGCACGGAATTCAGGAAGGGATAGTAGGCCAGGTTTCCTTCGATCGCGGTCAGGATTTCCTTCAGGGCGGTAATGCGCAGGGAAAAGTTGATCCACATGGGCATCACGAAAATCATGATGATGACAGATTTGGCCTTCAGCCTGCTCGTTGCCAGAATATAGGCCACGGGATAGGCAATCAGCAGGCACAGCGCGGTAGTCGTCAGGGCTATGGCCAGGCTGTACACCAGCGTACCCATCGTATTCGGGTCGGTGAAGAAATCCGTCAGGTTCTTTACGGTGAACTGTCCCTGGCCGTTGGTGAAGGCGTAATAGAACAGCACCAGCAGCGGCGCCACTACGAACAGCGTCAGGAACACGCCGTACGGGATGCCCAGCGTTTTTCTGGAAAATCTCATGTGCTCCTCCTTACTTCTTCACGGTAAACCGCATTTTCTCCACCGGCAGGATCAGGCCGACGCTGTCGCCCATGTTCCACAGGTATTCATCGTCCACGATGAAGTCCTGGCCGAGTTCCGTATTGATTACATAGCTGTAATGGTCGCCCTTGTAGATCAGGTTGCTGATCACGCCCTCCACCAGGACCGCCTCGTCGTCCACGTCGTCCGTCATACGGATATCCTGCGGTTCAATGGCCGCGGTAATGCGGATCTTCTGGGGATCGATCACCTCGCCGCTCTCGTCCAGCAGTTCGTGGTTCTCGTTCCGGCGGCTGCCCTTGATCAGTTCGGTCAGGCTCACATCGAATTCCTTGTCGTTGAAGGCAAGGCGGTGGTTTCTGTTCATATCCACCGGGAATACGTTGGTATGGTTTTCCGCGATCATGATATGGATGCCGTCCGGTTCCACCTTCATACCGACATCGCTGCCCACCGTCGCGGAGCGGGTGCTCTGGATGATCACCTCATACCGTCCGGACTGCACGGTAATCTCATAATGGATACCCTTGAAGATCACGGAAATAACCTTCCCCCGGATCTGGCCGTCCTGCGGCGCGGTGAGCTCAATGTCCTCCGGCCGCACCACGGCGGTGATCTGGGTGCCTTCCGGCACATCATCCACGCAGGTGAACTGGCCGCCGGCAAACCGCGCCTTCATCGGACCGGTCATAATGCCGTTGAAGATGTTGCTCTCGCCAATAAAGTCCGCCACAAAGGCGTTCTTCGGTTCGTTGTAGATATCCTCAGGGGTGCCGATCTGCTGGATCTTTCCTTCCGACATGACCACAATCTTGTCGGACATGGTCAGGGCTTCCTCCTGGTCGTGCGTTACATAGATAAAGGTAATGCCCAGCTCGTCGTGCATCGCCTTCAGCTCGATCTGCATCTCCTTGCGCATCTTCAGGTCCAATGCTCCCAGCGGCTCGTCCAGCAGCAGGATTTCAGGCTCGTTCACCAGCGCGCGGGCAATCGCGACGCGCTGCTGCTGGCCGCCGGACAGCGTGGAAACGGAACGCTTTTCAAAGCCTTCCAGATCCACCAGCTCCAGCACTTTCTTCACTTTTTTCCGGATCTCTTCCCGGGGCATCTTCTTCAGCTTCAGGCCGAAAGCGATGTTCTCGAAAATGTTCATATGCGGGAACAGGGCATAGCGCTGGAATACCGTATTGATGGGCCGCTCATTGGGCGGCAGCTTTGAGATGTCCCGGCCGTTGAGGAGAATATCGCCGGATGTGGGCATGTCGAAGCCCGCGATCATCCGCAGGGTCGTGGTCTTTCCGCAGCCGGAAGGTCCAAGGAAAGTAACGAATTCGCCCCGTTTCACTTCAAGGTTGAAATCCGAAACAGCCTTGAATCCGTCTTCAAAAACCCGGTTGATGTGCTTCAGCTCAATGATGTTCCCGCTCTTGTTTTCCATCCTGATATACTCCTCTTCTGTTTGATTGGTCTGCTTTTTCCGCAGGTCAGAAACTTGGGGGTGTGGAAATCCAGAGAAATTTCGCCGGCCGCCCGCCCGGGTTCTCAATCCGGTGCGGCTTGTCCGCTTCATAGTAAAAGCTTTCGCCGGCCTTTACGTCAAAGCGTGTTTCCTGCCGGTACAGGGCAATCCGCCCGCTCAGCACATATCCGAACTCCTCGCCGTTATGCGGGTCGTCCGCCGGCAGCGCCGCGTGCGGCTGCAGCGTCACCACCACCGGTTCCATCTGGTTGCTCTGAGCGGAAGGCACGATCCACGTAATGCTGTTCCCTTCCTCGTCGACCTTTTCGAAGGAATCCTGTTCCCCGAAAACCACTTTCTCCGATCCGTCGGCCCGGAAGAAATCGGAAGGCGTCGTCCCCAGGCATTCAATCAGGTCCAGCAGCGTCACCAGGGAAGGTGTACCCTGCCCCTGCTCAAGCTGGGAGATGAATCCCTTCGTCAGCTCCGCCCGGTCCGCCAGCTCCTGCTGGGTCAGTCCGTTCTGTTTCCGCAGGTCCCGGAGCCTGGTGCCCACCTGTGCCATTACCTGTTCAGCGTTCATCTTTCTGTTCCCTGTCCGTTCCCGTTTTTCTGTACGCGTAATTCTAAACTTTCAGTCTGTTTTTACTAAACTTAGCAAACAATAGCACTCGCCTCCGAAAATGTCAATATCCCGCCGGAAGAAACCGGAAAAAGTACATCACCTTCCGGTTTTTCCGGCGGGTCCTTCGGAAAGCCGCCGTGCCGCGGGTTATTCCGTTGTCACAGATCTGCTTTTACAGCCGTTTCTTTTTCTGGAGGTTCTGCCAGAGCACATCCGCCGCTTTTTCCTCCTTCGGCGCCTGCTCCGGCTTTTTCCTTGTCTTCTTCGGTTTCTCCGCCTTCTGCGTTTCCGCCGTGATTTCCGGCTGCTTCTCCGGTTCCCGCAGCCAGTCCAGGCGGCGCTGCGCGACGTCAAACAGGAAGAGCAGCCCCGCCAGCAGAGCCAGGAGCGGTGTCAGATCCCGACGTTTCCTGGCGCTGGTATCCCGGAAGGAAAGGAGTTCCGCCGGGTTTTCCGTAAAGGTTCCGCCGCTTTCCGCGCTCAGCTTCTCCAGTACTCCCTCATCCGCGGAACGTACGTCGTACTCCCGGCTCCAGGACCGCACCGCTCCGCCGTCGTTCGCCAGCAGTTCGTTTCCCAGCCGGTCCCGTACGGAGACATGCACCGCGTAGGCGCCGGCGTTGCCTGTGTCCGCCGGCCCCTCAAAGGTTCGGGCGTTCACCTGCTCAAGGACGACGGTTTCCTGCGTGCCGTCCGGACGGGTAATCCGGGCTTCCGCTTTCGCCGCCCGGGACAGCAGTTCCTCCTCCGCATCCGCGGTAAAGATCAGCTTTCCGTCTTCCAGGGCAGCGCTGCCGTTGTTCTCCCGCACCGGAAGAACAAAGGAAAGGATGCCACCGAAGAAGGATACCGCGTCCCGCCATTGCAGGAAGGAGCTGCTCCAGCCGCCCTGCGTGTCGCTCATCCAGCACGCCACCTTTCCCGCGCCGTACTGCCACCAGGCGAGGACCGGATCCTGCCGGTCGCTGCACAGCGATACGGTGGCAAGCGGCTTTTCCACCGTGGCCAGGTATCCCGCCAGCGGGGGAAACCCTTCAAAATCCGTCATCGAGGCGTCGGTGACAGCCGGAGTGAAAACCCGGTTCTGCACATAGGAGCCGGAAATCATCATGGTTTCCTTTGTGAAGATCTTCGGCAGGCTGTCGAAGGGACCCGCGAAATACATGCGGCCGCCGCCCAGCTCCGCCAGTTTCCGCATTCCGGCGGTATCGGCGCCGTCCCCCACTGCCACGGTCGTTACGGTGATTCCTTCTTCCGCCATTTTCCGCACGACATCTTCATAGCCGGTATCCCCGGCTTCGCCGTCCGTCAGGAAAATCACATGCTTATACTGCGCGGAAACGGATTCCAGCGCTTCCTGCGCCATTTTCAGAGGAGAATAGAACGCCGTACCGCCGCCCAGCCGGATTGTGCGGATCATCTCCTGCATTGCCGGAACGTCCGTCACCGGTGTCATCGGAACAACCCACTTTCCCGCGTCGTCAAAGGCGATGACGCCGGCGCTGTCCCGCTCGGTCAGAACCTCCAGCGCGCTGCACGCGGCCTCCCGGGCCAGCTGCAGCCGTGTCACACCCCAGGAATCCTCCGCCATGGAACCGGATTTGTCGACGGCGATCACCAGAGCCGTGGACGGCAGGTCCATCTTGTTCCGCACATCCACTGTCACCGGCAGCATCTTTTCCAGCGGGCTGCCCCTGTATCCGCCCAGCGCGTAGCTTGAATCCCCTCCGAACACCGCAAGTCCGCATCCGAGGTCCCGCACCGCTTCGTCCAGCGCAGCGATCTGCGCCTCGGAAAGCAGGTCTGCATCCACATTGGCCAGCGCGACCGCATGATACGCCCACAGATCCGCCGGTTTTTCACTGAGCATCGCGGCGGGGATCACCTTCACCGCCATTCCTGCGTTTTCCAGCATGCTCCGCAATTCATCCCCGTCTCCGGGCTTTCCTTCCGCGAGGAGGATCCTCATCCCGCCGGAAACCACCGTATACGCGCTGTTCATATCGTTGGCCGGAACGGTATCCCCGTCCAGAAGGATCCGGGCTTCGCAGGTCACGACACCGGAAGAAGCGGCGGACGATTCAAACGCGAAGGTGTTTTCCCCCTTGCGGAGGGTAACACGGCGGGTGCGCGGCGTTTCCCGGTTCTCGCTCAGGAGCAGGGTCGCCTCGCCCGCGGTATTTGAGTGTACGGTTACCAGGGTTGTGTATTTCTGTCCTTCATAGAGGGAAGCCGGAACGGAAATATCCGTTACCTGCGCGTCCGGCCCCGTTTTCCGGAGAACCTTCAGGGTGTTCACAGCCACAGGGTTTCCGCCCCGCAGCCACTCTTCCGTACCCGTTACGGCACCGTCGCTGATGACGGCGATCCCGCCGTTGGAGTCCGTGGGCAGCAGCGCCGAAGCCAGCGTCAGCGCTTCCCCCAGGTCGCTTCCGCCCCGGTCGCAGGCGGCGTGAATATCCCCGAGGGCGCCGGTTCCGTTGATGGACCGTTCCACCGCGGCGTTCCGCCCGAAAACGATCACTCCCGTCTTCCGCTCCTGCCCCGCCTCCTGCAGAGCCCGGCGCGCAAGGGAAAGGGCTTCCTCCTCCTGCACGGAGGCGGACACGTCAACCACCAGCCACGCCGTGCGGTCCGGGCTGGCTGTAAGCAGGCTCGTTCCCGCGAAAGCCAGCGCCGTCAGCGCGATCAGTATATACCGCAGGATATGGGACACCCGCTCCTTGCGGCTTCTGCTTTTCTGCAGCCAGGCCATCCACAGGACGACGGCGGCGCATACCGGAATCACGAGCAGCCGGAGAGGATGCGCGATTTCAATACTCATTTGCCCGCCTCCTTTCCGCGCCTGCGGAGCCAGGGCTCCCGGGCCAGGACAAACTCAAGGGTCAGCAGCATCAGGAAAGCCGCAAGCAGCATCCCGGTCAGTTCCCGGCCGCGGGAAGCCGCGGCAGCGCTTTCCCCGGCATCCGTATCCGGCGCCGTGCTGCCTGTGTCGCTTTCCTCCCGCGGAACGGGAAGGTCCGTCACCTCAGCGGTTTCCTCCGCGGACGGCAGCAGCATATTCAGGATATTCTGGATGAGAATCGGAAAATCATATTTCAGGGGCAGGTTCGTATCCCGCAGGCTGAAGCCGAGCACCGCCTCCCGGTCCGTACAGGCGGCAATGACATCGCCGCCCGCGCGGACAGCCGCTTTCCCGCCGGTAAGGGTGCGGCAGGCGCGAAGCGTCACACCCCGCAGCGTCAGGCCTTCCGTTATGGGCGATTTTTCCGCCGTCACAGTGCCCGCGGGTTCCTGTTCTTCTCCCCAGGTGATTTCAGTCCGGGAAGGATCCGTGGCAAAAATCAGGGGAGAAGTACCGTAGATATACAGGTCGGCTTCCGTTTCCGCCGGATCATCCTCCTTCATGCGGATCACCCGCAGATCCGGCCGCACCTGCAGGGCATTTTCCAGGAACAGGTTGTCGCCGGTCAGGGCCACCGTGCGGGCCGGGCTGCGCCGCACCACCGCGTACGCGTAGTTGTCGGCCGCCAGGGCATCCGTTTCCCGGATCCGGACTGTTGTCACGGAAGTTCCTTCCGGAATTGTGAAAAGAACGCCGGCTGTTTCTCCGGCCGGTATTTCCGTTTCCTTTGCTTCGCACAGCCGGCCGTCCGCTTCGCATACCGCTGTAATAACGCAGGAATCCCCGTAATTGCAGATACGCGCGTAGACGGAGCCTTCCTCCGCGGTCAGCGCGAACACGCCCCGGTTGTCTCCGCCCGCGGCGGCGTTCACGGCGGATACGCCTTCCGGAGGCGTATAGCTGTCTGAAAACACGATGATCCGGGCGCCGCGCTCCGCGTCCTCCCGGCGGATGGCTTCCGCAAGGGATACCGCACGGTCCAGATCCGCACCGGCCCTGCCGCAGGAAAGGCTCCGGACAGCTTTGCGCGCGTCCTCCCGGTCCGTGGAGCCGGAAATCAGCTGCCGTACTTCCTCCCCGGCCGCAAGCACTGTAATCTCCTCTCCCGGAGGCAGGGAGCGAAGGATTTCCTCTGCTTTATCCGCGGCCGTTTCCAGCCGGGTTTTCCCGCCGGTGACGGTCTGCATGCTGGCGGAAAGGTCGAAGACAAGCACCGTGCGGGAAGCGCTCTGCCCTGCGATATACGGCTGCATCAGCGCAAGCGCGAGCGCGAGCGCCGCAAGGAACTGCACCGGCAGCAGCAGGTTTTTCCGCAGCCGCTGCAGGGGTTTGTTTGCGGCATGGTCCTTTAATGCGGCACGCCACAGGAAGGTGCTGGGAACCGGCCGCGGCAGGTATTTCCTGCGCAGCAGGTAGAGCACAACAATCCCTGCCGGTAAAGCCAGAAACCACGCAAACTGCGGAGCAGCAAATGACAACATTCCTTCAGCCTTTCAATAAGATCCGCTCAGATCATCCCGGAAGACGAAAGAAGCGGAATCCATTCTTCCTCAAAGTTTTTTCCCGCGTCCAGCAGGGCATAGGGCGTTTCCCGCCGGAAGCATGTTTCCCGCACATCGCGCAGGAAGCTTCCGAGGGCACGTCGGTAGTTCTCCAGGGCGTCGCGGTCCGCCAGCAGGTTCACGGTTTCCCCGTTCTCGCTGTCCGTCAGCTTCAGGGCACCGTCCAGCGACGGATCCAGCTCAAAGGCGGAAAGCGGCTGGATCACGGCGCATTCCTGGCCCCGGTAGCGGAGGTTGTCCAGCGCCCGGGCAATCCCTTCCTCCTCGTAGCAGTCGGAGATCAGGAAGCACAGCCCTTTCCGGAGCCCTTCCGTCCGGAAAACAGCCTCGGTAAGGTTTCCGGCGCCGTGCGGGGCACAGGTGTCCAGAAACTGCAGCAGCCGGGCATAAGCCTGCCGGCCGGACAGCAGCGGTGATACTTTGTTTCCGTTCAGTGCCGGATCCGCCGGATCCATTGCCTGCAGGCAGTATACCCGGAGCCTGTCCCCGCCTGTCAGCGCAAGATAGCCCACAGCCTCCGCCGCCATGCGGGCGGCGTCCCATTTTTCGCCCATGGAACCGCTGCCGTCCAGCAGTACCGTTACGGCCGATTCCTGCTCTTCCATGAAGAGCTTCAGAAAAATTTTGTCGAACCGGGCCATGGCGTTCCAGTCGATTCGGCGGATGTCGTCGCCCGGAATATATTCCCGATAATCCGAAAATTCAGCTGAGGATCCGGTCTGTCTGGAACGCCGGACGCCTCCGGCGCCGCCGGAGGCCCTTCCCTTCACAGCCAGGCACAGGGTGTCCAGCCGGGCTAGAAAAGCGTCACTTAACATAGGTTTCCACCAGTTCCGCCACAATGGATTCCATATCCTTGCCTTCCGTCACCGCGGCGAAATTCAGGGCCAGGCGGTGGCGCAGGCAGGCGGGTGCCACATAGCGGATATCCTCAAAGGCTACATTGAACCGTCCCTGCTCCAGCGCCCGCACCCGGGCGGTGGACAGAATCGCCTGGGCGGCCCGGGGACTGGCCCCGAAGCGGAGATATTTCCGGGTAACCTCCGGTGCGTCCGCCTGCTCCGGATGCGTCGCGAGAATCAGGCGCAGGGCGCTTTGCTGCACGCTGTCCGCCACGGGCACCTGGCGGGCGGTTTCCCGCATCTCCAGAAGTTCCGCCGCGTCCGCGGCCTTCCGCGCTTCCCTCCCGTTTCCGCCCACGGTTAGGTTCATGATACCGCCCAGCTCCTCCAGCGTCGGGAAAGGCACCAGCACTTTAAAAAGGAACCGGTCCAGCTGCGCTTCGGGCAGCGGATATGTACCTTCCTGCTCCACCGGATTCTGGGTGGCCAGCACAAAGTAAGGTTCCGGCAGGCGCATGGTTTCCCCCGCGACGGTGACGCTGTGCTCCTGCATAGCTTCCAGAAGCGCCGCCTGCGTCTTGGGCGTTGCCCGGTTGATTTCATCCGCCAGCACAATGGAGGCAAAAAGCGGTCCCCGCTGGAAGCGGAAGGAACTGCCTTCCTCCGTGCGGACGAGGATATTGGTGCCGGTGATGTCCGCGGGCATCAGATCCGGGGTGAACTGGATCCGGGAAAAAGGCAGGTCCAGCGTCTTGCTGAGCACCCGCACCAGATGGGTTTTGCCCAGTCCGGGAACGCCTTCCAGCAGCACATTCCCCCCCGCGGTCACCGCCAGCAGGAGGTGTTCCACCACATCCGCCTGCCCGATCATTTCCGCGGCGATTTCACTGCGGATCTTTTCGTATTTCTCTGCAAAACTGTTCGCGTTCATTCTTCCGTCAACCTCCTGAAATACTCATCCACCCACTGCTTCTGCTCGGCGGTCAGCGCGGCAGAATCAGCCGCTGCCGCTTCCTCCCGGGCGTAGTCGCCGATGACCTGCCGGTACGGTACGTTTCCGTCCAGGGTGCCTTTTCCCGGACCTGCCTCGATCTGTACGGAGTCCTTGTTCCCGCTGTTCTGTTCCGTGGTTACGTCCCGGGTGGCTGCTTCCGCCTTCTCCGGATCGTAAATGGATTCATACTCCGCTTCCTTGTATTCCGGGGGCCGGTCTCCCTTCGTTCCTTTTTTCTCCCCCGGCTGGCCGCCGCCTTTCTGTTCCTCGTTGGTCGTGCCGGTGCCGGCGCCGCCGCCGGGCTGCTGCCCCTGCTGATTCCCCTGTCCGGAGAAAGACGCGCCGGGAGAACTGCCCTGTCCGTTCATGGCTGCCTTCATCCCGCTGATTGCCTGCTGCATGGGGCTTTGCTGCCCGGACTGCGCTGATTGCCCGGACTGCCTGGGCTGCCCGCTTTGCGCCTGCTGCGCGGCGGCGCCGTTCATCAGAGACTGCGCGTCCGCCGCTGACATTTGCCCCTGCTCCGCCGCCTGTGCCAGCTGTTCCGCCATTTCGCGGGCTTCGCCGGAAAGGGCCTCCGCAGCGTCGCGCAGCGCGTCCGCGTCAAGCTTTTCCGCTTCGGCGGAAAGTCCTGCCGCGTCGCCGGACTCAACCGCCTGTGCCGCTCCGTCCATACCTGCGCCGCGCAGCGCATCCGCCAGCGCCTGCAGCGCCTGCGCAGTATCCGCGGAAATATACGGCCGAATTTCCTCCATCCGCTTTTCCGCTTTGTCCAGTGCCACCATAGCGTCCACTGCGTCCCGGCTGTCCGACAGGTCCCGTTTCAGATCCTCCGCCAGCCTGCGCAGTTCCGCTTTTTCTTTTTCCGAAAGTCCGGATTTTTCCTCCGCTTCCGCTGCTTCCTCCACCTGCTTTTCCATTTCCGCGACCTTGTCCCGGAATTCCCGGCGGCTTTCCGCCAGCCGGTCCCCCGGGGCATGAATCAGGGCCGGCAGTACGCACAGCGCCAGCGCGGCCGTTCCGGCAATCAGCAGCCTGCGGGGCAGCCGGAAGCGGATCTGCCGGGGATCCAGTCCGCGGAGATGCTCGCAGGCATCCTTCCGCTGAATTTCCAGCAGTTCTGTTTCCGGAGCGCCGGCCAGCTCCAGCGCCGTTACCGCGCGCTCCTGCAGCCCGCAGCTGTCCGCCGCCCGGGCGGCTTCCGCGTCCTTTACGGGGCGCAGCGCGTTTCCGGCCGCAAAGAGCAGCGTACATCCGGCCGCGAGGATCCCTGCCGGGAAAAGTCTTCCCTCCAGCGGTACAAAAACCGTCACCGTAAGCAGCACCAGCGCGGCCGCCGCGCCGAAGGCGAATCCGGCCGCCGCACCGGAAGCGAACCGGCCCAGCCGGATCCGGCGCTTCACGGGGCGGAGCACTTTCAGAAATTCATTCATTCCAAACCTCTCTGCATCATTAAACGCCGCCGTTTACTTTCTCTTTCCGCTCAAGCCGCGCCTGCGTACAAACACCGCGGAAAGGAACAGGAGCAGCACTCCCAGGATCAGGAAGGAAGCGGCGCTGATCAGTGCGATAAGCTCTCCGCCGGCACGGTCCATCAGCTTGAACGAGCAGAGAAGCCGGCCGGTGTCCTGGTACCGCAGCAGGGAACCGAGAAAATCCGTCTGCCCCTGCAGCAGTGCCGCCAGCCCGTACCCGGGATTCAGGAACAGCAGCGGAGAAATCATCCCCGCCGCGTCAGCCGGAGGCAGTCCGGCAAGCAGCCGGTTGTCATACACCACGTTCGTTACCGATTCCGGATAGTCCATAAACAAAGGCAGCGTCGTCGCCGCGGCGATCCCGAAAATCATCAGGTACGCCAGGATTCCGCCCGAAACGGAACTGCGGGACAGGGAGGATGCCAGCACGCCCACGCATACCGCTGAAAACGCCACCGCCAGCAGATAAAGCTCACCCTCCCCGACCTGCAGGGGCGTCACCGCCCCGCTGATCACCGGCAGGCACATCACCGGTGCGCCGCAGATCAGCAGCAGCGCCAGCATTGCAAAGCTTTCCAGGGCTTTCCCCCATACGATCCGCAGACTCCGGGTGTTGGTCACCAGCAGCAGTTCCAGCGTCTGCCGTTCCCGTTCGCCCGCGACGGCTCCGGAGGTCATTGCCGGAGCGATCAGGACAATCAGCGCGAACTGAACGATCATCAGGATGTTGTAACAGTCAACGCCGGAGTGCAGCCCGCGGATCGTGACTTCCGCCCGGAACAGCCCGCCCATCATCAGCAGCGCCGTTCCGAGCATGACGGCCAGCCATCCGCCCAGGACCAGCAGCGTCCGGGCGGAGCGCATCCGGCGCGTGGCGGAAAACGAAAGAATCGGATTAAGCATCACCCGTCACCTCCATGAAGACCTTCTCGAGGTTCATCGGCGCCCTGTGAAAATCGCACACGGGAACGCCCCGGGAAATCAGCTCCCGCAGCACCTGCGCCGTTTCCTCCTCGCCGCCCTCCAGCTTCGCCCGCAGCAGATGTGTTTCCTCCTGCAGGATTTCCCGGATGAAGGGGATCTCCTTCAGGCAGGCCACCGCCTGATCCACCGCGTCCTCTCCGCAGCCTTCCCGCAGGCGGATATCCAGCGGCGCGTTTCCGTTCATCTTCTCCGACAGTTCGTCCACGCTTCCGGAAAAGACCAGACTGCCGTGGTCCAGAATCGTCAGGCTGTCGCACATTTCGCTCAGTTCAGGCAGAATGTGTGAGGAAATCAGCACCGTTTTCCCCATTTCGCGAAGGCTTTTCAGAATTCCCTTCATATCCGCCCGGGCGCGGGGATCCATTCCCGACGCCGGTTCGTCCAGGATCAGCAGCTTCGGGTCGTGGATCAGGCTTCTTGCCAGGCACAGCCGCTGTTTCATGCCCCGGGAAAGGGATTCCACATAGGCCTCCCGTTTTTCCGTCAGCTGCACCAGCTCCAGCAGCCGGTCTGTCATCTGTTTCCGCTCCCCGGCGGAAAGCCGGTAGCACCGCCCGTAAAAATCCAGGTATTCCCAGCATTTCAGATTGTCGTACACGCCGAAAAAGTCCGGCATGTATCCGATCAGCTTCCGCGCTTCGCTTCCGTGCTGAACGACGTTCACACCGTCTATTTCAACCGTGCCGGAAGTGGGCGCGAGCAGGGTGGCAATAATCCGCATGGTCGTGGTTTTCCCGGCGCCGTTCGGCCCGACAAAACCGTGAAGCTGTCCGCCGGCAATCTCCAGGGAAAGTCCGTTCAGTGCGGGAAAAGTACCGTATACTTTCGTCAGTCTGTCAAGGCGTAACATTCTTCACCCTCCCTTCCAGCAGCAGTGTCGGCGCGGGGATCTCCGCGTAAACATCCGCCGCGACAGGGCGGAACTGGCAGTACAGATTGCCGTCCGCGTCCAGATAATCCTGCGGCCGGGTCAGCGGTTTGTTGACAGACGCTTCCTCCCATTCCTGCCGCCGCGTATTCAGCACATAGAGCCGGACATCCTGCGTATACCATTCCTCCAGGCATACCGCCAGCTTCGTGATTTCCGTGTTTTCAAGGCCTTCCGGTGAGAAGCGGAAAGTCGGTTTCTCATCCAGCACACTGTAGCCGTAGCCGTAATGTTTCTGCTGCGAACTCTCTTCCATATCCCCCGCGGGCATGCCTTCCCCGTCGGTTTCACAGCGGACCGCGCGGTCCATTCCCGGGGACCGGGAAACAAGCCCGGTGCGGCCCACGGACAGATACTCAATCTCCGCCGTCACCATGCTGATCACGGCAACGCTCCCGATTTCCTCCCCGTCCGCCCGGATCATAAGCTCATCCGCGTTCTCCGGTTCCGCGCTGTAGATAAATGTGGCGGATTCCCGGTCGCTGCCGCCCCGGCTTCCCCGGTTTCTGGTCACCAGGTCCGCCGCTGAGCTGATCAGCCCCTGCAGCACACTGTTCCGGCTGTCGTATTCAATCCGGCCGTCACTCCCGTAGAACAGCTGGTTCATCACGCCGTAAAGCCCGGACGATGAATTCCGGATCATCACGCCGTCCCGGAATACCGGTGAAAGCGGATCCTTCGCGTCCTCCGCGATCAGGGCGAACTCCGCGCGTTCTCCGGGCGCGAGCGCCGGCACACGGACATATCCCCATACGCAGACCACCACGCCGGCTTTCAGCTTCCGGGCCGATTCATTCACCACTTCCCCGTGCAGGCCGTCCTCTTCCATCCAGATTTCCGCGCGCACCCGGCCTGTTTCTTCCTCCGTATGCGAAGCGGACATCTCCACTGCCTCCCAGGCGCCGGACGTGTTCATGGCGACGCTGTTTTCTTCCCCGTTTCTGCGCGTCATACGCAGCGTCACCGGCTCTGTCGGTTTATCCTCTTCCTCATCCGCCCAGTAGTATTCCTCGATATTCTCCAGCTGCGGATCCTCCCCGGCAATCTCATACCGGTGCACTCCCGGCCGGGGCGCGGCAGCGGTTACACTGATGTAAACCGCTGTATTGCCTTCCGGCATCTGCACACGGTTTACTGCCGCGGCCGCGACAGGCCGATTCATCGCCGAGGATCCGGAAAGCAGAATCGCGCCGGCTGCCGCCAGAAGAGACAGGGCAGGCGCCGCGGCCCACATCCAGCTGGAACTGCCGCGTTTTTTCAGCACAATCCATACGACGCAGCCCAGCAGCGCCGCGCCCGCAATAACCGCCGCTGCCGCCGGCATCGGATTGTTTACGGAAATCCTGGCGTCTTCCCCGGGGTTGTATCGGGCTCCGTTTTTGTCCGCTCCGTACATGAGCTTGTTGTAAAGCGACGGGTCATCCCGGACCAGAACCTGCTGGAAAAATGTATGCATCATAGGCTCCGCTGACAGTGCCGGATCTCCCGCCTCCCAGGCCAGAATCCACACCGCGCCTTCACCTTCCGGAATCTTCCAGAGCAGGCCGTTCCCGTCCGCATCCTTCACCAGCGGCTCTTTCCCTTCAATAACCGCCAGAGCCGCTTCCGGATGCCGGTTCGTATCCCTGCGGCCCGCATAGCTTTCAAGCGCTCCGTGCACGCCGTCCGACACCGTAAAGTCCGTCACCTGCAGCTCCGTATCAAGCATGGCCAGGTTCCGCGGAGCGGCCGTGCCGCCGCTGCACAGGAGGACATGCCCCTCCCGCAGCCAATCCCGGATCGCCTGGCGCTGTTTTTCCGTCAGTTCCGCCGGGTCCGTATCGTCCAGCACCAGCATGCCGAAAGCACGCAGCAGCTCCGGATCGTCGGGCAGCGTTTCCGGCGCCAGCGCCACAGTCTGCCAGTACTCATACCGGTTCAGCGTGTCGCTCTCCGCGCTGATGTCCAGGTACGCCAGGTTCCGCGGACGGGAGGAGAACACCCCGATCAGCATGGCGCTCGGATTGATAACCGTTTCAGGATAAGCGTTCACCGCACAGACCCGTTTGCCGTCCCGCAGGATTTCCGCCGTGAATACAGGCTGCCGGGTTTCCGCCTTCACCGCAAGCGTCACCGTACGCTCCCCGCCGGCCGGAACAAAGATTTCCGTCTCATAGCGGTCATACTTCAGCGCGTTCACATACGTGTTCACCGCCGCGATTCCCTGGAAATCCCCTCCGCGGTTCTTCACCGTCACCCGCACCGGGATCGCTTTTCCGTAGGTAATCTGTCCGTCATATCCAAGTGTTGCCGACACTTCAAGCTCAGACCCCTGAACCTCCGTGTGCATGCTCTCCGCCGTCCCTCCGGCCAGAAACGCCAGGACCAGCAGGAAAGCCGTCAGCCAAAGCGCGGTTTTTCTGCCCATGCGCAAAACCTCCAGCTAAAAATCTTCCCACAGAAACATACGTACGGAAGCTCCAAAAAGTTCCGTCCGTTAAAAAATCATTGCACTTTTCAACGTGAACCGGTCAGAAGAAGAACTTTCTCCGCAGCCATGCCCGCATCCCCGGCACAAAGCTCGCCACGAACAAAAACAGTCCGATCAGGCAGAACACGCTCACGCAGTACAGCGACCATTCAAACATCGGCGTTCCGAACGAAATATGCTCGAAAAACTCAATCAGCATAAAACTCAGCCCGATAAAAATAACCAGCAGGCTCATCAGCCGCAGCCGCCCCTGCACGATATACCGCATCATCGCCACGCCGGCCAGCGTCATTACTGCCACCAGCGCCGTCACCGGGAACGCAAAACTCAGGAACCAGTTTCCGCCGGTCTTTGCGCAGATATACAGCAGATATCCCGCCGTGCACGCGAAACCGACCGGAAGAAAAATCATCGGTTTCCACCGGGAAAACAGCGTCGGCAGCACCAGCCAGACCCAGGCCAGCGCCAGTCCAAGCGCGACATAACCCGACCAGCCAGCCTGCCCTGTCCGCTTCAGGCAGAAGATCAGGCAGCTCAGCGCTGCAGCCAGCATGATCGCCGTGACCAGTCCGATCGCCAGGTATTTTCCGCTGTGTTTCTCTGCCCGGGGATACCGGTCGGACCAGGCGCCGTTTTTTTCCGGCTGCAGCCCCGGATCCGCCGGCACTGCCACCGGCGTATGGCACAGGGGACACTCCCCCGCTCCCTCCTGCAGCTTCACTCCGCAATATACGCAATACATCCGTTTCACCGCCTGTTGCTTTCAATCTCAACGGGAATGCCTTCCTCCACCAGCCGGGTGAAGAACAGCCGTTCCAGTTCCGAATCCCGGATTCCCCGGATCATGCTGATGTATGTCTTTCCCTGCCAGCTGACCACGGAGCAGTTGTTCGGGTAGGAATACTGCACCCCGATCACAAAATCAAAGCGTTCTATATATTTCCCGATGCTGTCCGGAACCGATACCTGACCCATGTTCGAAATGTTCAGGCAGCCTTTGCTTTCCCCGCTCAGCGCGTACACCAGCCGCATCGCCAGCGTTTTCACCGGCAGCGGAATCAGCCGCAGGGGCACGCTTCGCTGCAGCTCCACGTTGGTGGTCACCCGTCCGGCCATCTTCTGGCGAATAGTTTCCGCCGCAAGCTGGTGATACATCAGGCGACAGATTTCCTCATGGCTGTATTCCCCCAGCCGGGGATCGAACCCGATGTTCACCGCCAGCGTGAAATTCCGCATGGTGTTCATCCCGAAGGTCTTCCGCAGGTTCACCGGAACCGTGATCTTGATGTGCCCGCGCCGTCCGGGTTCAGGATCCTCCTTCTGCCGCGCCAGCACCGCCTCGGCCATGACTGCGGACAGATATGCCGTCACCGTGACCTTTTCCGCGTGCGCTTTTTCCAGCAGCGTTTCCGTGGGTACAATACCCGTCACGATATGCCGGAAGAAATCCTCCTCCGGATTCCCCCGCAGCCGGTAGGCGTTTTCCTCCCGCCGGGAAACCGATACCTCCGCTCCGCAGAGCTGGAAGCAGTCCCTGGTTTCCTCCGCTTTCGGCGCTTCCGCCGGATCCACGATGTTTCCTCCCGGCGGAATGTCAATTCCTTCCTTCAGCGCCAGGTACCTGGCTGTCAGGTTCTGCAGAAAAGCCATTCCCCCCGTCCCGTCTGTCACGGAATGGAAAAACTCCACGGCAATTCGGTTTTGATAATACAGAATCCTGATACAGCACTTTTTCAGCTTCCGCCGCGTCATGGGCGTCAGCGGCCATGCGTAGTCCTCCTCCACCGGAGGCGCTTCGTTCAGTGTTTCCAGGTAGTACCAGAAAAACCCGGTCCGCAGCCTGACAAACACGGTGGGAAAACGCTTCACCAGATCCGACGCCGCCCGGCTGAGCGTCTCCGGATCCACCTGATCCTTCAGCGTCGCGGAAACACGGAACACGTTGTTCCAGTTCTTCCGCATCACGGCCGGAAAAATCAGCGCAGCATTATCCAGCCGGTACCATTGTTTCCTCATGGTTTCCTCTCTTCAATCCAACAGGATACCGGAAAATTATACCATATTCCCGCCCGGCGCTCAACCGGAACCGTCCGGAGCGTTGATTCCGGAGCCTTTTCCGCCGGCCTGCCGGCCACCCACCGGTTCGGCCCGAAACAGGGATCCGCTGCAAATAAGGCAGTGAAAACCCTTGCGGTGCCTGCTTTTTCTCTGCTATACTGTCCTCACCGGAGACAGGAGGTATACCGTTATGTGCAATGCCCTTGAAACCCCGTCCCTCTTCCAGGCGTTTGAACCGTATTTCCGCATCGGCGCGGCCGTCAGCAGCCGTCTCACCGCGGATCCGGAGATGGCGCAGCTCATCTGCCGCCATTTCAATTCAATCACCGCGGAAAACCAGATGAAGCCTTACAGCGTGCTGGATCCGGAAGGCACCCTGGAAAAAGGTGATCCCTGCCGTGCCGCCGTGGACTTCACCCGGGTGGACGAGCTGCTGTCCTTTGCCCGGGACAACGGGATCGCCGTGCGGTACCATACCCTGGCCTGGCACAACCAGACACCTGTCTGGTTCTTCAAGGAGCACTGGGAAAACGACTGGAACGCTCCGTCCGCTCCGAAGGATATAATGCTTGCCCGGCTGGACAATTACATCCGCGATGTCATGGAACATGTCAACACCTGTTTCCCCGGCGTAGTCTATACCTGGGATGTGGTCAACGAAGCCATCGAACCGGAGCAGGGCGGTCCCGGCCTGTTCCGGACCAAAAGCCCCTGGTTTGCCCTGACGGGGCAGGACTTCCTGCCCGCAGCCTTCCGGGCCGCCCGCAGGGGCGCCGCTCCCGGGCAGACGCTGTGCTACAACGATTACAACGCCTTCGATCCCGTCAAACGGGACGCGATCATCGGTCTGCTGAAAACCCTGCAGGCGGAAAACCTGGTGGATACCATGGGGATGCAGGGGCACTACGTACTGGATCACCTGAACGTTGGCGCCTGTGAAACAGCTGCCCGGGCCTATGCCGCCCTGGGGCTGAAGCTGCAGGTCACGGAACTGGATATCCACTGCAGCAGCGATGACGAAGCCCACCGGCAGGCGCTCACCGACGCGTACCGCGGCTGGTTTGCCATGATGAAAAAACTGTCGCGGGATGGAATCGGAATCGAGGCGGTCACCTTCTGGGGCGTCACGGACGCGGACAGCTGGCTTCCCGGTTTCCGCCGGGAGCCCAGTTACCCGCTGCTCTTTACCGCGGACCGGAAAGCAAAGCCCGCCTTCGGCGCTGTCCTGAAGGTCGCGGCAGAAAACTGATCATCACACGAAAAAGGAGGGATTCCCTTGGCAAGACTGCAGATTGAGTACTTCTCCCGGGCGCTGCGCCGCACCACTTCCTTTGATATGCTGATTCCCAATGATCCCCGCGAAGACGCGGAAGCACCGTCCCGCCCCATGTCCACGCTGTTTCTCCTGCACGGGTATACCGGAAAAGCCGAAAACTGGGTCCCATGGGGGCTGCCTGAAAAATACAACTTCGCCATCGTCATGCCCACCGCGGAAAATTCCTTCTATCTGAACGGGGAAGCCACCGGCCACGATTACCAGACCATGGTCGGGGAAGAGCTGGTGGACTATGTCCGGAAAACCTTCCGCCTGGCAAACGGGCCGGAGGACACCTGTATTGCCGGCCTGTCCATGGGCGGCTTCGGCGCGCTGCATACCGGCCTCGCCTATCCGGACCGCTTCGGGAAAATCGGCGCGCTTTCCTCCGCCCTCATCGTCCATGAGGTCGCGAAACTGAAGCCCGGTGAAAGCAACCCCGTCGCCAATTACGCCTACTATCAGTCCTGCTTCGGCGATCTTGCCACCGCGGAGGAACGGGACGTGAACCCGGAAGTCCTGGCCCGTAAGCTGAAAGCCGCAGGCGCGAAAATTCCCGAAATCTATATGTGCTGCGGCACCGAAGACTTCCTGATTGAAAACAACCGGGAGATGCACCGCTTCCTCGAATCGGAAGGCATCCCCCATGAGTACCATGAAAGCAAGGGCGTCCACGATATGGTGTTCTGGCAGGAATACATTGTGAAGATCGTGGAATGGATGTTCGCCTGATTTCCGCGGAAAACAGCGGCGGGCGCCGGAAAACTCCGGCGCCCGCCGCTTTGTTTCTGTTACCCGATCCGGATCGCTTTCTCCTGCGCCAGCAGGCACAGCTCCGCTGCCTTGAAGGCGTGTTCCTGGGTCATGGCGTTTTCCGTCCTGTTCAGGCAGTCCAGGATCAGCTGTCCGAAGAAGGGATATCCCGTCACGCCGGCCGCGTTCAGGTATTTCTCTCCCTGATCGTTTACCACAAACACGTGGCCTCCGCCATCCTTTTCCGAAGCGAGGTTCACATATTTCCGGATCTCGATAAAGCCCTTGGTCCCCTGGATAAACATCCGCCCGTCTCCCCAGGTGCGCAGCCCGTCCGGCGTGAACCAGTCCAGCCTGAAATAGCCGGCGGATCCGTTTTTGCCGGTCAGCTCCGCGTCACCGAAGTCCTCCAGCTCCGGATACTCCGGATGCGCGAAATTGGCAATCCGGCTGGCAGTTACAACAGCATCTTCCTCATTTGCGTAATACAGGAACTGCTCAAACTGGTGGCTGCCGATATCGCAGAGGATACCGCCGTACTTCTCCCGCTCAAAGAACCAGGCAGGCCGTCCCGGAGCGCCCAGGCGGTGGGGCCCGAATCCGGTCACGGAAATCACCTTCCCGATTTCCCCGGAATGCGCGATGTATCCGGCCAGGATGGAACCCTCGTCATGCAGCCGTTCCGCGTAATACACCATATATTTTTTTCCGGTGCGCTTCACCGCTTCCCTGGCGGACTGCAGCTGGGCAAGGGTCGTAAACGGAGCCTTGTCCGTAAAATAATCCTTTCCGGCATCCATGGCCCGCAGGCCCAGGGCGCAGCGCTCGCTGGTCACAGCCGCCCCGGCGATCAGATGCGTCTCCGGATCGTTCAGGGCCTCTTCCTCGCTGTTGGCCGCGCGCGCCTGGGGAAACGCCTTCAGAAAAGCGGCGACCTTCTTCTTATCCGGATCGTAGACATATTTCAGGGTACCGCCGGCTTCCGTCAGTCCGTTGCACATCCCGTAAATATGGCCGTGATCCAGCCGTACGGCGGAAAATACGAATTCCCTGCCCTTCACCACCGGCTGCGGTTTGCCTTTCGGCGCGTAATTCATGCCGTCCGAAACATTCATCTGTTCTTCCCTCCCTGCCTGAAATCAGCGCCGAACGTCATTTCACCGGCCTGTTCCATAATGGATACCGTCTTTTCGTAAAAATGCGGCACGCCTGCCCGGATTCCGTCCACCGTATAGAACGGATCCTCCGCGGAAATCGGCAGCGAAACAGTCCGCCGTTCCGATCCTGCCTTATAGATCGCCGTAATCAGCTCAATCGTCCGCCGGCCGTCCTCTCCCGTAATGGCGACATCGCCGCCCGTTTCCAGCGCCGTCAGCACATTCTCCAGCTGCCCCGCGTGCATTTCGTAAGGAACCGGCGGCAGCGAGGCAATGAACGCGTCCGCCTGTTTCCGGAACGCTTCGTCCGGCTCCTTCAGCGGAAAGCCGTTGGGCTGGGGCTGGGACGCAAAAACGCTGTAGGGAGCCGCGATTTTCGCTTTTGCGCACTGGAAAACCAGTTCCTGCTCCTCTCCGTGATGCACCACGGAAGCCGTCACCGTCGCCAGCGCGCCGGGATATTCCATCACGGAAACAGACAGATCCTCCACTTCGGCGTTGTCATGCGCGGTATTGGCCAGGATACTTGTCACCCTTTCCGGCGTGCCCATCATCCACCCCAGCATATCGATATGGTGCACCGCATGGTTCAGGGTGCATCCGCCGCCCTCCTTTTCCCAGGTTCCCCGCCACCACAGGTCGTAGTAGCAGTGGTCCCGGAACCAGAAGGAATTGATCTGCGCGTGCCGCACCTGCCCCGCGATGCCGCTGTCCAGCAGCGCTTTCAGGTTCCGGATCGGCTCCCGGAACCGGTTCTGGGCGATGATTGAAAGCTTCTTTCCGCTCTCGTCCCGGGCCTGAAGCATGGCGTCGCATTCCTCCAGGGAAGCCGCCATGGGTTTTTCGCATACTACGTTCTTCCCGCTCCGCAGCGCGTTGATGCTGATTTCCGCGTGCACAAAAGGTGGCGTACAGACGTCCACCAGGTCGATTTCCCGGTCCAGAATCTCGTGATGATCCAGGAACACTTCGGCGTCCAGGCCGTACTGTTCCTTGACACGCTGCGCTTTTCCGGGGATAATATCCACAAGCGCCGCGATTTTGCACCGGTCCGGAAACTGGAGATACGCCCCGATATGCGCGTGGGAAATTCCGCCGGTCCCGACGATAGCTACACGAATCATCCCGCATTCCCTCTTCACTATGAAATTACTGCCTTTGCACCGTATCTGACCTTGTAGTTCAAGTATACTTGTATTCTCCGGATGATACTATATAAATCATGTTTCAATGTATGCAAATTCTGCACAATCCGGAACAGGGAGGAAACCGTATGCCGTCTGTTCTCACGGAAACCGTCCAGGCCCCGTTTCTGCCGATGGGACAGCAGGGACAGCAGGGGTATGAGGCGCACTGCCAGCTCAGCGAAACCTTTGAGGTCACGCAGTTCCACTGCCACGACTACTATGAATTCTATATCCATCTCCGCGGCGGGGAATTTATGGGCGTAGACAACCAGCTCTACCTGCTCAAACCCAATCAGGTCTTCATTCTGCCGCCTTTTTCCATGCACGGGCTGTCCTGCACCGGCGAGATGCACAACTACGAGCGGGCGTATCTGAACCTGTCCCCGGAAGTCCTGCGCGTACTCAGCTGCGGGCAGATTGATCTGGACCAGTTTTTCCGCTCCCACACTTCCGGAGGCGTCTGCACCTACCAGCTCAGCGAACCGGACGCGCAGCAGTTTGTTTCATGGGTCCGCCGGATCCGCGACAATCAGGTAAACCATTCCCTGGACAGCGACGCGTTCCACCGTTTCCAGAACTATTCCCTGATGATGGATATTCTGAACCTGCTATGCCGGACCGTGCGCAAAGCTGACCCGGTGGAAGGCGAACCTTTCGGCAACGGTATCATCCAGGAAATCCTTTCCTATATCAACAATCATTATACCCAGCCGATCCGCATCGAAAACCTGGCCCGCAGCTTCGGCGTCAGTATCTCCTGGCTTTCTCACGAGTTTGTCCGTTTCACCAACCGCAGCGTCTACGACTATGTGCTTTACCGCCGCGTCATGCTGGCCCGCCAGCAGATGCTCGGTTCCGCTTCCCTGAACGATATCGCCTATCAGTGCGGGTTCAACGATTATTCCAACTTTCTCCGTTCCTTCAGCAAAATTGTCGGAATGTCCCCCAGCCAGTACCGCAAGCAGCTGAAGCAGTACCGGAAAAAGGAAATTGACGAGCACATGCAGCTGTAAGAAGAATATTTCAGGTTCAGCCTTTAAAAAACGGGCGCCGGAACAATCCGGCGCCCGCCGCAAATCTGAAACAGATTACTTATTGTATTCGATGCCGTAGACTTCCTTGAGCTTTTCAATACGCTCGTTGATGATGTCCTCACCGCCGAGGTTCATATATTCATCCATCAGGCTGTCGTATACGGAATCAAATTCTTCCACAGAGGCAGTTACAGCCTTGGTCAGCAGCTCATCGCGCTTCTCCTGCAGGCTCGTACCGACTTCGGTTTCAGTTTCGATGGTACCGACATTGTAGTGTGCCGGATAACGGCCGTTGTTCTTGCCGAACTCATTCGCCTGAATAACAATATCAGCGGGGATTCCAGGATAGCTCAGCGCGGTGGTGGCGCCGGTGGCTTCACCCAGGTACAGGCCGTTGCAGGTCATGGTATAGTCAATATTGTTGCCGGAGTTCTTGACCCATTCGCCGGTAGCGGGCAGGATCTCATAAGCACCGTCAGCAGTCACGTTGAAGTTGGTTCCTTCCAGACCGGTCTGCAGATACTTGATCACTTCAGGATCAGAGATGAAGTTGATGTAAAGCAGGGAAGCCAGAGGCTCCTTATTGGTGGAAGGCATAAAGATCTTACGGTCGGAACCGACAGCCGCGCCCATGAACTTCCGGGTAATGCCGGCGTCATTCTTGAAGCAGTCGATCGGAACAAACATCGCATTTTCGCCCACATTGCGCTGCAGGTTCAGGTTGATGCAGTCATCACCGTTACGGAAAGGATAGTCCCAGTTGTGCATGAAGGCGCCTACATAACCGGCCTTCATGTTGTCATCTTCCACAGTGCTGTCGTTGTACAGGCCGAAATCCTTCCATACCAGGTCTTCGTTGTACCACTTGTTCAGAACACGGATGCCTTCTTTGTAACCGGGATAGAGCAGATGACGGTCATCATAGCCGTAGACAAACAGCGTTTCGTCAGATACATCTTCCGGAACCTTGCTGACGCTCAGCAGATCGTTCCGCCAGCCGATATCAGTGGAAGTGGTGTAGGGGATCATCTTGTCCGCATCCGCGCCAAGCAGCTTCTCGGCATTGTCCTTGAAGGCTACCAGGCAGTCATGGAATTCTTCTTCCGTGGTGGGAAGCGCCAGACCCAGCGCGTCGCACCAGTCCTTGCGGATAAAGGTGGTGATACGGGAAGTATCCGCGCGTACGCCTTCGATCATCCATACAGCGCCGGTAGCAGGATCCTTGTCATAATAAAGGTTGTCTTCACCGCCAAGCAGTGTAATGATGTTCTGGGTGTAATCCTTGTATTCCTCGAGGTAGGGAGCCAGATCGATAACACCGGGATTGCCATTGGCGTCCACCATGTTGGCATAGGAAATGATGGTGTTGTACCCGTAGGTATAGCTGACATCGGGAGCATCGCCGCTGGCCAGCAGATTTGCGATATCGTCGGTTTCAGTCCAGCGGCCGACAGACACGAATTCCACTTCAACATTGTATTTTTCGAGCATACCCTTCTTCAGGTATTCCGTCCATACATTGTTGGTAGGATCCGTACCGCCGTCGTTGTTGCGGTTGTAGATCTCCACTTTGATATGGCGGGTTTCGGTGAACTTTCCGTCCACAAAACCTTCGTCCGCAGCGAAAGCGGAAGTGATGCCCAGCGTGGCAATCAGTGCCAGCACCAGAACCAGAGCCAGGATTTTCTTCATGGGTAATTCCTCCTTTTTTATTTCAAGGGCTTCTGCCCTTAAATAACTTCCGTAAATCAGCCCTTGACCGCGCCGATGGTGACGCCGGTCACGAAGTAACGCTGCAGCCAGGGATATACCAGCAGGATCGGCACTGTGGCAAACATAACTGTTGCCATCTGAATCGTCTTGGATACACCGTTCTGGAAAAAGCCTTCCTGTGCCGCCTGTTCGGTCGTTTGTGTTGAGTTTTTGATGACATTATACAGCAGCAGCTGAATCGGCCAGTATTTTTCCGATTCGGATTTCTTCAGATACATCAGCGCGTCGGAAAAACCGTTCCAGCGGCCTACTGCATAAAACAGACTGAGTGTGGCAATAACCGGCAGGCTCAGCGGCAGATATACCTGAACCAGCACGCGGATCGGGCCGGCTCCGTCGATTTCCGCAGCTTCCCGCAGGCTGTCCGGTACGCCGTAGAAAAAGCTGCGCATGATAATTACATTGAATACACCGATACAGTTCGGGAAAATCAGCGCATAGGGCGTATTCAGCATACCAAGGCTGTTCAGCAGAAGATACGACGGGATTGTTCCGGCGCTGAAGTACATCGTGAACAGAATGATAATGTTTATTACCTTCCCGCCCCGAAGATTGGAATATGTCAGCGGATATGCGCAGCAGATCGTCAATGTGATGGACAGCAATGTACATCCGATCGTCAGGACCGCAGTCCACCCGAGAGACCGGATATATTTTTCGGTCGTCAGCACAGTCCTGTAGGCTTCCGTATTCCACCCCTTTGGCCAGATAAATACTTCATTGCGAACCAACGCTTCAGGGGAAGACAGGCTGCTTGCCAGCACATGCAGCATCGGCACCAGGCACAGCATCATCAGAAGCAGACAGACAAACGCGATTGTCAGATCACCGATTTTCGTCTTCCGGGACTTGATCATTCCGTCCTTAAGCTTCTTCTTGTTCAGGATGGCCGAATTCTCCATATTGCTCATTTCATCGCCCTCCTTACCAGATTCCGCGCTCGCCAAATTTCTTGGCCAGTGCATTCGACATCAGCAGGAAGATTACGCAGATTACACTCTGGAACAATCCGACGGCTGTGGTCAGCGAATACTGCTGACCGTTAATACCTTTCTCATACACATAAATGGAAATTGTTTTACTGGCCTCTGTGACCAGCGGATTGCTCAGCGTAAAGGGCCGGTCGAACTCGGAACCGAGAATATGGCCAAGATTCATAATCAGCAGAACGATAATAGTGGATCGGATTCCCGGAAGCGTGATATGCCAGATCTTCCGCCAGCGGCTGGCACCGTCCACTTCAGCGGCCTCATACAGTTCCGGGCTGATTCCGGTAAGAGCCGCCAGGTAAATGATGGTATTCCATCCGCATTCCTTCCAGATACCAAGGAAGATATAGGTCCCGCGCCAGTGGCCCGGATCCCCTACAAACGGGATCGTCGTTCCCAGCATTTTATTGATCAGGCCGTCGTTGGTTGCAAACAGACGCAAAGTAATACTGGAAATAATAACCCAGCTCAGGAAATGTGGCAGGTAAAGGATCGTCTGGGTAACGCGCTTGTATTTCGGAAATGCAAGCTCATTCAGCAGCAGTGCCATAATAATCGGCATCGGCATACCAATGACCAGATCCAGCAGGTTCAGGAACAAAGTGTTTTTCAGAGCAATCATGAAGTCCTTGTCCTTGAACGCTTTCAGAAACCACTGAAAACCGTTGTCCCTCGCCCAGTCCACCTTCCACGGCGGAATCAGTATATTGTTTTTCTTGAATGCCTGGAGAATGTATGTCATGGGTACATACCGGAAAAGAATGAAAAAGGCAAGCGGAACAATCAGAAGGAGGTACAAAGTGCCGTAGCGGCGCATATAAGTCCTCCAGCTCATCCGATGAGCCTTGAATTCCCTGTTCAGGGCCGGCTGCTGTACCTGACTCAAAACGCATCTTCCTTTCTGCATATGACTCATAGATCCCGCAGTGTCTCCGATGTGTAAAACAATCTATATTCCGACCAAATCTTGCAATTGTATTTTATATGCTAAAATCCTTCTGTTCCATGCGTATTATGCTTGAAAGTATGCAAATCTTGCTTACTATGTACGGTTGAAACCGGATGAATTTTCATTTTTAATGCAGATTTTGCTTGACGCTCCGCCCGATGCTCTGTATGATGGAATCACCAGCCGGCCGGTCCGCGGCCGGAAAAGCGAAATAAAATGGAGGAAGAAAATATGAAGTACGAATGTCCCTGCGGTTATGTGTATGATCCCGAAGTCGGCGATCCGGACAGCGGCATCGCCCCCGGCACCGCGTTTGAAGACATCCCGGAGGATTGGGTATGTCCCGTCTGCGGCCTCGGAAAGGACGCTTTCACCCCGGCCTGATCTCCGGAAGATTTCGCTCCCGTTCCGCGGGAGCGTTTTCTTTTTGCTTGACGCTCCTTTGGCCCTGTGGTACGCTTTCCCGGAAACAGATCGTTTTCCTGTGCCCTCCTGACCGTAGCGGATATGCTCGTCCGGTCAGCGGAACGCGTTCAGTATCCGTTGCATACTGAACGGTATTGCATGCTCAGCTTCCGTGTCATGCTGAGCGAAACGAAGAATCTTTATATGAAAGGACTCCATTGTTATGAATATCGTCTGCCTGGATCTGGAAGGAGTACTCGTCCCCGAAATCTGGATTGCCTTTTCCGAGGCCAGCGGCATTCCGGAGCTGCGCCGCACCACCCGGGACGAACCGGACTACGACAAGCTGATGCGCTTCCGGCTGAATATTCTGCGGGAGCACGGCCTGGGCCTGAAGGATATCCAGAACACCATCGCCGCCATCGATCCCATGCCCGGCGCGAAGGAATTCCTGGACACGCTCCGGAGCGAAACCCAGGTGCTGATCCTTTCCGATACCTTCACGCAGTTCGCTTCTCCCCTGATGAAGAAGCTGGGCTGGCCCACAATTTTGTGCAATGAGCTGGAGGTCGGTGAAGACGGCATGATCGCCGGATACCGGATCCGGGTGAAGCAGAGCAAGCTGACCACTGTCAAAGCCCTGCAGAGCATCGGTTTTGAAACCATCGCCGCCGGCGACAGCTATAACGACCTGGGCATGATCCAGGCCAGCAAGGCCGGTATCCTGTTCCGCAGCACGGAGCAGATCCGGAAGGACCATCCGGAACTCCCCGCCTGCGAAACTTATGAAGACCTGCTTTCCCTGATCCGCGGGGCTCTCTGAAACGCTTGTGTTTTCGTCTGAAAGATGGTAATATGTCCCCGAATTTACGAGGAGGTATTTTCCATGGCTGAAACGTTTGTCACCGGCGAAACGCTGGTAGGAGAAATCGTCACCCAGTACCCCGAAGCGATCGAAGTGCTGCTGTCCATCGGCATGCACTGCCTCGGCTGCCCTGCCTCCCGCGCGGAATCCCTGGAGGATGCCTGCGCAGTACACGGCATGCCTGTGGATCGGGTCGTCGAAGCGATCAACGCCAAAATCGCGGAAGCCCGGTAATTCCGGACTGATCAGGCAGGCGCTCCTCCCGGAGCGCCTGCTGTTTTTTGATCTTTTCCCGCTTCCTGCGCGCGGTTCCGCCGGCTTTATCCGTTTATTCAGCATCTATGTCTTCAGTGCCGTCCGCGTACATCAATATGCTCGATTTTTATAGAGAAATCCTGAAAAACATCGAAAAACAGAGATTTATCATGATTTTTGTTTGTTTTAGACCTTCTTTGACCTTTTTGTTGTTTGACTTTCTTTGATCTTTGATTATACTATAATCAGCGTTCGGGAGAACGGGGTGGTGCAAAAGACCACAAAGAATAATGATTCCGGTTGCCGGAACGGACGGAAAGTCCGGCGGCAGCCGATGAATGGAGGGTTTTGTATGAGTAGCTTCCTGCCTGCAGTATTCGGGGAAAACCTGATGGATGTGTTCAATGATTTCGACCGGAATTTCTTCCGGGGCTGGGACCGCCCGGAGCGTGTGCTCTACGGCAAAAACGCTTCCCACATGATGAAGACGGACGTAAAAGAGACGGACAGCGGTTATGAACTGGACGTTGATCTGCCCGGCTTCAAAAAGGAAGAAATCAAACTGGAACTGGAGAACGGTTACCTGACCATCTCCACGGAAAAGACGCTGGAGAACAAGGATGAGCAGAAGGGCCGTGTGCTTCGCCAGGAGCGTTACGCCGGCACCATGTCCAGAAGCTTCTATGTCGGCAGCTATGTAACCGAAGAGGATATCAAAGCGAAGTACGAAAACGGCGTGCTGAGCCTGACCATCCCGAAGAAGGAAGCGCCGAAGGCGCCTGAAAAGAAGACCATATGCATCGAAGGATAATCCTTCTCCCCGCGGCGGCGGATCCGGACCGGATCCGCCGCTTCCTTTTTGTCTGAAGCATGGCTGATCTGACCGGAAAAACAGCAGAATAATCCCTTGTGTACCGGCGGGAAAAGTGCTATAACCGTGCGGACGGCTGAAAGCCGTGAAAAGAGGTATTCTGTATGTCCCGGAACCTGACGCGTGACCTGACCGAAGGCCGCCCCCTGAAACAAATCATCTCGTTTGCGCTGCCCCTGCTGTTCGGCGTTCTTTTTCAGCAGCTGTACAGTTTTGTGGACACTGCCGTTGTGGGCCGCTTTCTCGGGGCTGAGCGCCTGGCCGCAGTCGGAGCCACAGGTTCGGTCAATTTTCTTGTCATCGGCCTGTGTCTGGGGCTCTGTTCCGGGTTTTCCATTCCGATCGCCCAGGCATTCGGCGCAAAGGACGAAGGGGAAATCCGCCGCTGTGTCTGGCATGCGGTCATCCTCAGCGGTGTCTTGAGCGTGATCTTTGCCGTTGTTTCCTTTGCATTATGCAAACCGCTGCTCCGGCTCATGAATACGCCGGAGGAAATTCTGGATCACTCCGCGGAATATATCGGTATTATCTTTGCGGCAATTCCCTGCTGCGTTCTTTATAATATGGCCGGAGGCATCCTACGTTCCCTGGGGGACAGCCGTACGCCCGTGGTATTCCTTGTGTTGGCTTCCATCGTGAATATTGTCCTGGATCTGTTCCTGATCATTGCCTGCGGGATGGACGTTGCCGGCGCTGCCGTTGCGACCGCGGTCAGCCAGCTGCTTTCCGGCATCGGCTGCGTGATTGTGATGATCCGCCGTTTCCCCGTGCTGCATCTCCGGCGGGAGGACCGGCGTTTCCATCCGGTTCTGGCCAGGAAAATGCTTGGCACCGGGCTTCCCATGGGCCTTCAGTTTTCAATCACCGCCATCGGTTCCGTGATGGTGCAGTGGTCCGTAAACGGCCTCGGCGTCAACGCGGTGGCCGCCGTCAGCGGCGCGGTGAAACTCAGCGCTTTCTTTGCCTGTGTTTTTGACGCTCTGGCTTCCACCATGGCCACCTATTCCGGACAGAATATGGGCGCCCGCAAACTGGACCGGATTCACCAGGGACTGCGCTGCACGTCCGTCCTTGGAATCACTTACTGCCTGCTGGCGTTCGGCATTGTTGTTCTGTTTGCCCGCCCCCTGCTGGGGCTGTTCATCGACGCGGAAGCAGCGCCGGAAGTTACGGCGATGGGCGTTCAGTTTCTGACCGTCAACGCCGCCTTCTACATCCCGCTGCTCTTTGTGAACATTGTTCGGCTGAGTATCCAGGGAATGGGCTTTACCCGTGTCGCCATGCTTGCCGGCTTGTTTGAAATGATCGCACGCACCGCTGTGGCTTTGTTTGTGGTACCCGTATCCGGATTTACAGGCGCCTGTTTCGCAAACCCCGCCGCCTGGGTACTGGCGGATCTGTTCCTTTTCCCGTGCTACTTCCAGGTGATGCGGATCCTTCGCCAGCGGCTGATGCCCGTCGTTTCCGAAACCGTCCGGAATCCCCGGCACATCCGGCTTCGCCGGGCGGCATAGGATTTGCAATCTTCTTCCTTTCTGATATAATACAGATAAATGTTTTCCCGCCGTTTCTTCCGCAGGCGGAGAAATAACCGCATCTATCTTTCCCGGTTCATCCTGTATACCGCAGCTGATCTTTGCTATGATGATTCCGTCGAAAGGTTTATCTTTCCGGAAAGGAGGTAATGTGAATGGATGTTTCAACCGGAACGCTGATCATGATTATCTGCTACCTGTTCGGCAGCGGGCTGATCATTCTGGAAGCGTTCATGCCCGGCTTCGGGATTGCGGGTATTTCCGGCGCTGTCATGGAAATCGCCGCGATTATCCTCACCCACAGGTATTTCGGCCTGACGTGGAGCCTGATTGCCACCTTCCTCGTGCTGCTGTTTATCGGCATCGCGGTGTTCCTGTCGTACCGGAGCGCCATGAAAGGCCGGCTGAGCAAAAGCGCCCTCGTGCTGAAGGATACCGAGAACTCCGCTCCTTCCGCGTCCCCGGCGGTTCAGGAATGGCTGGACAGGGAAGGCACAGCCGTCACCGCGCTGCGCCCTGCCGGCTTCATTGAAATCGGCGGAACCCGCCTGAACGCTTCCACTTCCGGAGAATTCCTGGCGAAGGGAACCCCTGTGCGGGTTGTCGGCGCCGAAGGCGACCATCTTGTAATCCGTAAGATCTGATTTGACAAGGAGGAACTGAACAATGTCCTTTGATCCCGTAACCATTATTATCATTGTTATCGCGCTGATCGTGCTGGCGGTGTTCCTGCACTTCGTGCCCATGGGCCTGTGGATTTCCTCTCTGGCCAGCGGCGTGCATGTTTCCATCGGCTCCCTGGTCGGTATGCGGATCCGCCGGATCCAGCCCCAGCGCCTCGTTTATCCCCTGATCAAAGCCAACAAAGCCGGCCTGAATCTGACCATTTCCCAGCTGGAGACCCATTACCTGGCCGGCGGTAATGTGGACCGGGTCATCAACGCCCTGATCGCCGCCCAGCGGGCCAACATCGAGATGGCTTTTGAAAAGGCCTGCGCGATCGACCTGGCCGGCCGCGACGTATTCCAGGCCGTGCAGATGAGCGTTACACCCAAAGTTATCGAGACCCCCGTGGTCGCCGCGATCGCCAAGGACGGCATCGAGCTGCGCGCCAAGGCACGTGTCACCGTCCGTACCAATATTGAACGCCTGGTCGGCGGTGCCGGAGAGGAAACCGTTATCGCCCGTGTCGGCGAAGGTATCGTTACCACCGTCGGCAGCGCCGAAACCCACAAGCAGGTGCTGGAGAATCCGGACCTGATCAGCCGCACCGTGCTGGACAAGGGCCTGGATGCCGGAACCGCCTATGAAATTCTTTCCATCGATATCGCGGATGTGGACGTGGGCCGCAACGTAGGCGCCCAGCTCCAGATGGACCAGGCCGAAGCCGACCGCCGCATCGCCCAGGCGAAGGCGGAAGAGCGCCGCGCGATGGCTGTCGCCCGCGAACAGGAAATGAAGGCTTCCGTACAGGAAATGCGCGCCAAGGTCGTGGAGGCCGAGGCCGAAGTGCCGCGCGCCATGGCCACCGCTCTGCGGGACGGCAAGCTCGGTGTGCTGGATTACTACCAGATGAAGAACACCATCGCCGACACAGAAATGCGCGAATCCATCGCCAAGGCCAGCGTGCCGCAGCAGCAGGAGCCTGAAACCCGCGGCAAGAAGTAATCACCGGATCGGAGGCATGGAAGAATGCAAGAATTCGTTCCCATTTTCCTGCTCCTGTTCATCTGGATCATGGTCGGGCTTCCGGCTGTCATCGCCAAAAAAAACGCGGAGCAGAAAAAGCCGGTCCGGCTGGCTGTTCCGAGGACACCGGAAAATGAAGTTTCCGCGCCGGCTGCGCAGCCGGCGGAACCCGGGCGCCTTAACACCCTTACTCCTACCGTTTCCCCCGGCGGGCACGACGACTCGGTATACCAGGGCAGCCTGAACGCCGTCACCGGGGAAGGATACGATCCCTGCCATGAAGAGCAGATGGCTGCGCTGACGCTGGCGGAGGAAACCCCGCCGGAAGCGCATCCGCAGCAGGTGCATTCGGGCATCCCTCTGGGATGGACAAACAATGATGTGGTCCGGGGAATCGTTATGAGTGAGATCCTGAACAGAAAACACTGACCGGGCCTGCCGGCCGGCGCTCAGCGCCGGCCGGTTTTTTGTGCTTTCAAAAACATCCGCTCCATGATAAAATATCGTAAAAGCAAACAGAAACGAGGTTGACCCATGATTCGGAAATATACTTTCGGCACCCCTGTTTCCACGGACGCGGTGGTGGTTTCCCTGCCTGAAGAATCGTTGCCGGTGCCTTTTTTTGATCTGTCCCGGGACGGGAAGCAGGTGATCCTGACCCGGAAGCTGCAGCCGGAAGACCGTCTGTTCGGCCTGGGAGAATCCGTGCGGGGCATCAATAAGCGCGGATCTGTATACCGTTCCTGGAACAGCGATGTCTTTAACCATACGGAAAGCACGGAAAGCCTCTATGCTTCCCACAACCTGCTGATCTTCTTCGGCCCGGAATGCCTCTTCGGCGTTTATCTGGATGATCCCGGCCGTATCACCTGGGATCTGGGCTACACGCGCTCCGACACCGCGGTGATTACCTCCGAAAACGGGGATCTGGACCTGTATGTACTGGAAGCGGAATCCCTGACTGAACTGGCGCGCGCTTTCCGCCGCCTCACCGGTCCAAGCTATCTGCCGCCCCGCTGGGCCTTCGGCTATATCCAGAGCAGATGGGGATATGCCAGTGAGGAGGAATGCCGCGGTGTGGTGGCGGAGCACCGGAAGCGCGGAATTCCCCTGGACGGAATCTGCCTGGATATCGACTACATGGAGGATTATAAAAATTTCACCTGGCGGAAGGACGCCTTCCCGGACCTGAAGCGTTTCAGCGAAGATATGAAGCAGGAGCATGTCCGCCTGATCCCGATCATTGACGCGGGTATTGCGCGGGAGGAAGGGTATGCTCCCTATGACACCGGAAAAGCCGGCGGATTTTTCTGCAGAAAGGAAGACGGAAGCGATTTTATCGCCGCCGTATGGCCCGGATTCTGCTGCTTTCCGGATTTCCTGCGGGAAGACGTCCGCCGCTGGTTCGGCGGCCTGTACCGGCCGCTGCTGGAAGCCGGTGTGGAAGGCTTCTGGAATGATATGAACGAGCCGGCGCTTTTCTACACGCCGGAGCGTCTGGACGCGGCCTTCCGCCGCGCGCAGGAAACGGTGGACGGCCATGACTTTGAAGCTCTCTGGTTCCTGAAGGACGCGTTCAACAGCCTCCCCAACAACGAAGAGGATTACCGCTCTTTTTATCAGGAGACGGACGGGCGGACCGTCCGGCATGACCTGGTGCATAATCTGTACGGCGCTTCCATGACGCGGGCAACAGCGGAGGGTTTCCGGCGTTTCGATCCGGACAAGCGTTTCCTGCTCTTTGCGCGTTCGTCCTTCACGGGCGCCCACCGCAACGGCGGCATCTGGATGGGGGATAACTTTTCCTGGTGGAGCCACCTGAAGCTGGCGCTGCAGATGCTTCCGAACCTGAATCTGTGCGGTTTTCTGTATTCCGGCTGTGACCTGGGCGGCTTCGGCTGCAACGTGACGGAGGACCTGCTGGCCCGCTTCCTGCAGCTGGGTGTATTCATGCCGCTGATGCGCAACCATTCCGCTCTGCATACCCGGGATCAGGAAATCTATCGTTTCTCCACCTGGGAGCAGATGCGGGATACCGTCCGGGTCCGTTACGCGCTTCTTCCTTTCCTCTACAGTGAATTTATGAAAGCAGCTCTGACGGACGGCATGTATTTCCGGCCCCTGGCTTTCGATTATCCGGAGGATTCCCGCGCTGTCGCCACAGAGGATCAGCTGCTGCTGGGTGAAGGCTGCATGATCGCTCCGGTGCTCGAGCAAAACGCTGTCGGCCGCCATGTCTACTTGCCGGAGGATATGCTGATGATCCGGTTCCGTTCCCCGGAGGATTACGATACGGTTCCGCTGGACCGGGGCGATCACTGGATCAGCCTCAGCTTGCAGGAATTCCCCCTGTTTGTCCGAAAGGATCACGCGGTGCTCCTGTGCCCCGGCGGAGAAAGCTCCGAAACCCTGGATGACCGCACCTTCACGGTGCTGAGCCGGACGGACGGGGAAATCTGCTACCGCCTTTACCGGGATGACGGAACAGATCCGCGGCCTTCGCTGCAGGATCACCTGACGGCAGTAACGGTTTCCGCGTCTGCCCCGTGTCCTTCTTCTTCTGTTCCCGGGGTTGCAATTTCAGCCGTCGTATTATAGAATGGCATCTGGAAAGGATTACCTGCAGACCGAAGGAGGCCGGATTCATGGATCTGAATTATGTTTTTATGACGGACAGCGACAGCGACCTGCCGTATCATCTGAAAGCGGAATACGATATCCCCGTTGTCTATATGCCGTACGCACTGAACGGCAAGGAATATTTCGATGACCTCGGCCAGACGCTGGATCATAAAAGCTATTTTGACGCGATGCGCGGCGGGGCCAATCCCGTGACCTCCGCCCTGAACGAAGAAGCCTATCTGGAATACTTTGAACCGATTTTCAAAAGCGGTAAGGATCTGCTCTTCGTCGCTTTCTCAAGCAAGCTCTCCTGCACGATCCAGGCGGTGTATTCCGCGCGGGAAAAGCTCCTGGCCAAATATCCCGACCGGAAAATGACCGTAGTGGATACGCTGAGTATCTCCGGCCCCATGACCCTGCTGGTGCTCAAGGCACACGAAATGTACCGCGCCGGCAAGCCTATGGAAGAAGTCGCCGCGTGGCTGGAGGCCAACAAGCTCCGCGCCCAGGCCTTCTTCACCGTGGATGATCTCAAATACCTCAAGCGCGGCGGCCGTATTTCCGGCGCCGCTGCCGCCGTCGGCACCATGCTGGATCTGAAGCCCATCATCATTGAAGCCAGCGACGGGACCCTGCAGCCCGGCGAGAAAATCCGCGGCCGGAAAAAGGCCCTGGCCTATATTGTGGACGCTATGATGAAAGCGGATCCCGATCCGGCGGAAAGCCCCATCCTTGTGCTGAACGCCGACGCGCCGGAAGACGCGGAACGCGTGAAGGCAAACGTCGAGCAGAAGCTTCCCGGCGCAAAGGTCCTGATCGAGCATGTCGGTCCCGTCATCGGCGCCCACGCCGGCCCCGGCACCGTGGCTCTCTGCTTCATCGGCAGGAAAACCCGGAATCCCTGACCTGTCTTGTAACTTTTCAGGCTCCCGTTCGCGGGAGCTTTTTTATACAACATAAGTACGCACATTTATGATATAATCATTCAGTCGGAGTTCTGGCCCAGAAAATCGAAAGGAGAAAATGAAAAATGAAGAAAACCCTGGCTCTCATTCTGGCGCTGTGCATGGCGCTGGCAGCCGTCTCCGCTTTTGCGGAAGATGTGACCGGTACCTGGTATCTCGTGATGTTCGGCCTCTCCGCGGGCACGATTGACCTGAATGCGGACGGCACCTTTGCGATGGCCGTAAGCGCCGGCGGTGATGAACAGAAATATGAAGGCGAATGGACCGCGGAGGGAGAAAAGCTCGCGCTGACGGTCGACGGGGAAACCCTGTACCTCGTTTCCGACGGCAGCAGTCTGAATTTCAGCACGGATAACATCCCTGCGGACGCCTCAGAATCCGGACTTGATCTTGGCGCCCTGTTCTCCCTGATCTCCATTTCCCGAGAGCCCGGAAAACTCACACTGGATGAGTTCACTGCCTATATGAACGACAGGACGCTGCCCGAGGGTGTATCCGAGGAAGACATGGCCGCTGTTTTTGCGGGTTATCTGTCCGCCATGGCCTCTATGGCCGGATCCGGCGACACCGCCGAGCCTGCTGCCGAACCCACTGCAGAACCTGCTGCGGAAACAGAAGAAGAACCCGCCCTCACCGTCCTGGAAGAGAATTTCTATGTCCGCGAATCCTACAGCGGACAGGAAGCCATCTGGGTCGGCAAAGTGCAGAACGGTACCGAAAAAACGCTGTATCTGAACACCGGAGCCCTGACGCTGACAGACGCGGACAGTGCCGAAGCCGGTCAGGCCAATTATCTGTACTCCGCCGGCTCCCGTTACCTGGATCCCGGCGAAATCACGTTCGTCACCCTGATCGCGGATGTCGCTGAAGGTAAAACAGTTGCCGCTCACACCTATACCCTTGAAAGCCGTGAAATTGTTTCCTGGGATACTCCGGATACCGCACTGGAAGTATCCGCCGAGCTGGATGTGGACTATGAGTATTCCAACTATGCTTTTGCAACCATCACCAATTCCTCCGATACGCCACAGAAAGGCATCCGCGTTGCTCTGCTTCTGAAGGACGCAAACGGCAATCTGCTGGATGTTGTTACGGGTGACCTGGGCCGGAACATACTGGGTGCAAACAGCACATTTATCCTTTGTTCATACATCAGCAACAATCTCATTAAATACTGCACTGCCAATGAAATCACTCTGGGCGCAGTGGAAGCCATCGGCTGGATCGAAGCGAGATAAAAAACTCCGGAAAAGAGCCTCACCGCAGCTTGCGGTGAGGCTCTTCTGTTTTACTGTTTAATTTTTTACCGAAGGAACCCGTTGATAATCTGCTCCTCCGCTTCCGCTTCCGTCAGTCCCAGGGTCATCAGCTTGATCAGCTGCTCCCCGGCGATCTTGCCGATGGCCGCCTCATGGAACAGGGACGCGTCCACATGATCCGCCTCCAGGCCGGGCACCGCCAGAATCCTGCCTTCGTCCATGATAATGGAGTCGCATTCCGTGTGCCCGCTGCAGGGCGCCTTGCCCACAATCTTCGCGTCGAATTTCTGGAAGGATCTGTCCCGTGCCACAGACCGGCTGACAACGTCCGCGCTGGAATCCTTTCCGTTCAGCTGCACATCGTAGGCGCTGAGCGCCCGCTGCTCCCCATGGGTCATCAGCCGTTCCCGCACGACCAGGGACGCCCCGGCCGCCAGCTCCGCCACCGTGGCGCGGTCTGTATCGTCCACGCCCTTGATCTGAACCATTTCCATCTCCATGGAGCTGTTTTCCTCCATGTAGACTTCCGTACGGGGGTTCAGAATGCGCTTGCCCCGGCCTTCCCCGGACCCGTAATGCTTTTCCACGTATCGGACTTTCGCGCCGCGTCCAACATAGAAACGGTGAATCCCGTCATGCTCGGAATCCTGGTTTCCGCAGTTGTCAATGCCGCATCCGGCAACAATCACCACATCGGCGTCTTCTCCGATGAAAAAGTCGTTATAGACGACTTCCTTCAGGCCGCTTTCCGTCATCACCACGGGAATATGCACGCTTTCGCGCTTCGTGCCCGGCCGGATCCGGATTTCCAGTCCGCTGACATCTTCTTTGGAAGTAATTTCGATATTGGCGGTGGACCGGCGCCCCGCGGACCGGCTGTTTGCGCGGATATTGTATGCCCCTTCCGGCACTTCGTGGAGATCGGCTACCTCCAGCAGCAGCCGTTTCTGAATCTCGTCCATCATGCGTCCTCTCCTTCCCGCATATTCTGCAGCAGGCGGTCACATGCCGGCGGCTCCGCGCTGTCCGCGCCAAGGGAAGGATAGATTTCCTCACGGCTTCCCTGTTTTTCCACCCTTCCGTCCCGGATTACGATGATTTCGTCCGCGATGTTCAGGATCCGCTCCTGATGGGAAATCACCAGGATGGAGCTATCCGCGATCGTCTCCCGCATATTCCTGAATACGTCGATCAGATTCCGGAAACTCCACAGGTCGATCCCGGCTTCCGGCTCGTCAAACACCGAAAGCCTGGCGTGCCGCGCCAGCACCGTGGCGATCTCGATCCTTTTCAGTTCTCCGCCGGAAAGGCTTGCGTTCACTTCCCGGTCCACATAGTCCCGTGCGCACAGGCCCACCGCGGACAGGTATTCGCAGGCGGCAGCAGCCGTAACCTTCTTCCCGGCGGCAATCCGGATCAGATCCACCACCCGGATGCCCTTGAAGCGCACCGGCTGCTGAAAAGCGTACGCGATGCCCATCCGCGCCCTTTCGGTCACGTTTCGCTCCGTTATATCCTCACCGTTGAAAAAGATCTGTCCCCCGGTAGGTTTTTCAATTCCCGCGATCAGACGGGCCAGCGTGGACTTCCCGCCCCCGTTCGGCCCGGTGACCACGATCAGTTTCCGTTCCGGCACCTTCAGGCTGACATCCCGGACGATTTCTTTTTCCGTTCCTTCCGCGTCCACCTGAAAGGATACATGTCTCAGCTCCAGCATTCCGTTAACTCCTGTTTTCCTTTTACTGCATCAGTTTCTTCCACAGATATCCGTCCATGTTGCCCCATTCACTGACAACAATCGTCCCGATCTCCAGCCGGTCCATCACTGCCAGCAGAATACAGATCCCGTGGACCACGATATCCGCCCGGCCCGGCTGCAGTCCGGGCAGGCGGATCCGCTCCTCCAGCGGCATCTCAGCCAGTTTCTCCCCGACCGTCTGTATTTCTTCCCGGGTGATCCGGGTACCGTGCATATGCGTCCTGGCCGTCCAGGGTATTTCCTTCACCATTGCCGCCAGGGTGGTAAATGTACCTCCCGTGCCGATCCAGGTCTCCGGCAGGCGGATTCCGCCGTTTTCCCGCAGCTTCCTTTCCAGAATCTCCCCGGCTGCTTTCATTACGGGAACCATATCTTCCTTCCGGGCAACAGGCATCTCCCGGAAAAGGCGTACCGCACCCATCTGGCAGGAAAAAGCGCAGCCGATCTCTTCCCCGCGGCCGGTAACGATTTCCGTACTGCCGCCCCCGATATCGATAACACCGCAGAAGCATTCGTCCTTTACCGCCCTGGAAGCGCCGAAAAAGCTGAGTCTTGCTTCCTCCTCGCCGGTGAGGATAACCGGGGGAATCCCCGCCGCGGTTTCAATGGCGTCCAGGAAATCCTGCCCGTTCACCGCGTCCCGGGCCGCGCTGGTGGCAAAAACGCTCAGGTCCTCCGCGCCTCTCTCCCGCGCTCTGGACGCCATTCTGAAAACAGCTTCGGCCGTCTTCTGAATGCTTTCCGCTTTCAGCCTTCCTTCGCTGTCCAGCCCCGCGAAAAGCCGCGTACCTTCCCGGTCGCGGTACAGCCGCTCAAACACACCTTCGTTGTTCCGCGCAACCAGCGCCCGGACAGAATTGGATCCGATCCCGATCACAGCTGCCAGCATACCTGTCCTCCTGTAAGCCTAATCCGCCATCTCATCCACAAGCGTCCGCAGTTCTTCCTCCGTATACGCGTACAGCGCTTCCGGATTGGAAAACACAAACCGGATATCGTCCCGGTTGACAAAGGAGTAGTTCTCCCTGGCACTGGAAACGATATAATCCGCCGTTCCCACGATGCTCAGCTGGTTCTTCAGGTCTTTTTCCTCTTCCTGAAGCCTTGTGAGTGCCAGTTTCAGGGCGTTTTCCTGCTCCGCCTTCCGGGTCAGATCCCCCCGCATCATCAGGTGAAAGCACAGAAAAACAGCCAGCACAAGAGCCAGAATCAGGACAAAACCTTTCACGGTCATGGTTTTCTGCATGCTTTCCCTCCTTCGTATTAGTAGAATTTCTCCGCCGCTTCCGCGGAATCCTGCCCGGATCAGAACATGCTGATCTGGTTCGTCTCTGTCAGGCCTTCCAGCGCGCCATGTGCCCGGAGCATATCGATCACCGCGCTGCCCGCCTTGCCTCGGATCCGAAGATCCTCGACACTCATAAATTTTCCGCCTTTCCGGGCTTCCGTAATCTGCACAGCCGCGCTTTCCCCAAGCCCCGGCAGGCTGATAAACGGGCAGCGGATATTGCCATCCTCAATCAGGAAGCGGCGCACGTCGCTGCGGTACAGATCCACCGGTAGGAACCGGATCCCCCGCAGGTTCATCTCCAGCACCAGCTCCAGGCAGGTCGCAATGTCCTTGTCCCGGGCTGTAGGCTTGTCCATGTTCCGGATTTCCGTAATCCGTTTCCGGGCCGCTTCCGGACTCAGGATCATGGTGGTAGCGTCAAAGCCGTCCCCCCGCACCGTGAAATAGGCGCAGTAGTAAGCCAGCGGCTGATGCACCTTGAACCACGCGACCCGCAGCGCCATGGTCACATACGCCACCGCGTGCCCTTTCGGAAACATATATTTGATCTTTTTGCAGCTGTCCATGAACCAGTCCGGCACCTGTGCGTCCACCATCGCCTGCTCCATTTCAGGCTTCAGCCCTTTGCCCTTGCGGACGCTTTCCATGGTTGTAAAAGCCAGCTTCGGCTTCACGCCCTGGCCAATCAGGTAATTCATGATATCGTCACGGCAGCAGACGCACTCGCTCAGCGTGGCCGTTCCGGAGGAAATAATCTCCTGCGCGTTTCCCAGCCACACATCCGTGCCGTGGCTCAGCCCGGAAATCCGGAGCAGTTCCTCCATCGTATGAGGCTTCGTTTCTTCCAGCATGCCCCGCACAAACGACGTGCCGAACTCCGGAACCCCGTAGGTGCCGGTATTGCACAGAATATCCTCTGAAGTCACCCCCAGCGCTTCCGGCGAGGTAAACAGGCTCCGCACATCCGGATCATCCAGGGGAACATCCTTGAAATTAATCCCGGTCAGGATTTCCAGTTCATGCAGCATTGTGGGATCGTCGTGCCCCAGGCAGTCCAGCTTCACCAGGATATCGTGCATGGAGTTGAAGTCGAAATGCGTTGTGGTGAAATCGCTCTCCAGATCGTCCGCCGGATGCTGCACCGCCGTAAAGTCATAGATCTCATACTCCAGGGGAACCACCACCATGCCGCCGGGATGCTGTCCCGTGGTCCGCTTCACGCCGGTGCATTCAAGCGCCAGCCGCTCCTTCTCGGCGTTTCCTGCCTGGATTCCCCGTTCCTCCAGATACTTCAGCACATAACCGTAAGCTGTCTTGTCCGCAAGTCCGCTGATGGTCCCCGCCCGGAACACGTGATCGTGGCCGAACAGCTCTTCCACGTAATGGTGCGCCTTGTTCTGGTATTCGCCGGAAAAGTTCAGGTCGATATCGGGCACCTTGTCGCCCTCGAAACCCAGGAAGACCTCGAAAGGAATGTCGAATCCGTCCTTAGTCAGCTTACCCCCACAGTCCGGGCAGTCCCGGTCCGGCAGGTCAACGCCCACATGGTACCGGCTTTTATCCACGTCAAAGAAGCCCTTATGGCACCGGGTACAGCGGTAGTGCGGCGGCAGGGCGTTCACCTCGGTGATCCCGCACATCCGCGCCACCAGGCTGGATCCCACGCTGCCCCGGCTGCCGACCAGGTATCCGTCCTCCAGGGATCTGGAAACCAGCTTCTGCGCAATGGCGTACAGCGTGCAGTAGCCGTATCCCACAATGGACTTCAGTTCTTTTGTCAGCCGGCTTTCAACAATCTCCGGCAGCGGATCGCCGTACATCTCCCGGGCTGTATTCCAGGTCATATCCTGAATCATGTCCTCGGCAAAATCCCAGTAGGGCTGGAAGGTGTCCTCCCCCTTCGGGTGCTTCGGGAAAAGGCGTATCTCCTCCACGCTGTCCGCGATTTTCCTCGGATTGCTGATCACGACTTCCTTCGCTTTTTCCGCCCCGAGATAGGAAAACTCCTCCAGCATTTCATCCGTGGTCTTGAAATACAGAGGCGGCTGCCGGTCTGCGTCGTCAAATTTCATGCCGGCCTGAATGATCGCCCGGCCGATGGCGTCCTTGGGATCCAGAAAATGCACATCCCCGGTGGCGACCACCGGTTTTCCGGTTTCCTCTCCCAGCCGGACGATCAGCCGGTTCAGGTTACGCAGCTCCTCCTCCGATTCCGCCTCCCCGTTCCGCAGCATAAAAGCGTTGTTTCCGATAGGCTGGATTTCCAGGTAATCGTAGAAGGAGGCGATTTCCTTCAGTTTTTCAATATCGTCCCCCCGCGCCGCGGCCCGGAACAGCTCCCCGGCCTCGCACGCGCTGCCGATAATCAGCCCTTCCCGGTACTGCCGGATAATCTCCCGGGGCATATGGGGCGTGCGCTTGAAATACTCCAGATGGCTGATGGACACCAGCCGGTTCAGGTTCACCAGGCCGGTCCGGTTTTTTGCCAGCAGGATGATATGCCAGCTTTCACCGATCGCGCCGCCCTGCAGCGCCGCGTTCAGCTGCCTGTCAGTTTCGACGTCGGGATACATTTCCCGGGTATCTTCAAACATTCTGGCCAGGCACTGGGCGGTGGCCGCGGCGTCGTGTACGGCCCGGTGGGCGTTTTTCAGGCTGACGCCCAGGTGTTTGCACAAAGCGCCCAGCCGGAAGGATTTCAGCTTCGGATACAGCTTCCGCGCGTAGGTCAGCGTATCCAGGACCGGGCCGCTGTACCGCAGGTTCAGGCGCCGCAGCTCGCTGTGCAGAAGGCTGGCGTCAAACGATGCGTTATGGGCGGCAATCGGTGCGTTTCCGATGAATTCCAGCAGCCGCGGCAGGACCTCAGCCGCCTTTGGCTGGCCCTGCAGGTTGGCGTCCGTGATTCCGGTGATCTCCGTGATCTTCGGGCTCAGCGCTTCCTCCGGATCCACCAGCTCCTGGAAGGTGTCCGTCACCGTTCCGTCCACCAGCTTTACCGCGCCGACTTCGATAATCCGCGCTTTGGCCGTATTCAGCCCCGTGCTTTCAAAATCCAGCACGACAATCGGACCGTCATAGGGTCGGCCGTCCGCTCCGGAAACGATCGATTTCTCGTCGATCAGGTATCCCTCACAGCCTGGAATCAGCCGGATCTTTCCTTTTGCCGCGCGGAAAGCCGCCGGGAACGACTGCAGCACGCCGTGATCCGTGATGGCGACGGCCGGATGGCCCCACTTCACTGCCCGCGCAATCAGGTCCTCCGCGGGCGTCAGGCCGTCCAGCGTGGACATATTGGTATGCATATGCAGTTCCACGCGTTTTTCCGGCGCCGTATCCATCCGCTCTTCTTTTTCCGTTTCCACCAGATCCCGCACAGTAATGGAGATCTCCCGGGCATAGCTGTCGTACAGGCATTCGCCCCGGACCTTCACGTTCATGCCTGTCCGGATTCGCTCCACCTTTTCGGCAACCGCCTGCCGCTCCTCGTCTGTGATAGGGGTTTCTTCCCCTTCTTCCTTCTTCGCGAAGCGGGACCGGTAGCGGAAAAAATATTTGCAGAGAATGGAACTGGTATAATCCGTCACCGCGAAGGACAGCAGAAGCATTTCTCCGCCCTTCAGTTCCTTTGTTTCAAGCTTGAAGATTTCGCCCTGGATCACTGTCAGGCCGCTTTCCCCGGTCAGCTCCCGGATCTCCACCGGCTTGTCCGCGATACTCCGGCCGATCAGGGGCCTGCCCGCTGCGGTTCCTGCCTTACTGTCCTCCTTCTTTTTCTTTCCCGGTTTCTTTTCTCCCTTTTCAGCCGCTTCCGCCTGTTCCGCCTCCGCGGCGCGTTTTTCCATTTCCTCCCGGGTCACGATGAGCGTCGCCGCCCTGCGTTCTTCCTGCAGCTTCCGCAGGCGTTCCTCCCGGTCGCCCGCCACTGTCATTTCCACCCGCACCCGGGCGTCAAATATTTCCCGGATCGCCAGGGCCAGCCGTGCTCCCACGTTCCGCTCCGCCATAACGTGCAGGCTGACTTCCGTGGGGAAAACAAGCGTCAGCAGCGCTTCCTCCTCCCCCGCGGGAAGCTGATCGCCGCTTAACTGGTTTTTCTCAATCTGCCAGGTGATCTGACCGATCCACCCCGTGGCAGACGGATAATTCCGCCGCAGGAAATCGTCCAGCACCTGCCGGTAAGGCGCCGGATCCTCGAGAAATTTCTGCCGCAGTCCCCGGGAAACCACCCGGACGGACAGCGGATGTCCGGGAAACAGTTCCCGCAGGATGGATTCCAGCCGCAGAAACTGCTTCTCGCCCGCCAGCACGTCCGAATCAAAGCTGATATAGGTCTTTTTAATGGATTTGACGTACGTCACACGGGGAGCGGACAGTTTGCCCGCCAGCTCCGGTATCTCCCGCGCAATCCGTGCCATCAGATCTTCATAACTCATACTGCGCCCTGCTTTGCCTTTTCCCTGCCTGATTCCCTTCGCCGCGGCATATCCGCGTTGTCCCGGATCCGCGGACAGCGCGTGATCCTGAACACAGCGAAGAATCTTGCACCGGCCGCCGGCTTCTGATCACCGGCTGCCGGCTGTTAATGACCGTACGGCGGAAATCAGCACCTCCGCCAGGTCTCCTTCCACCTTCCGCGGTTCCTGCCCGCGGATAAACAGCACTCCGCCGGTCTTTCCCCCGGCAATGCCCACATCCGCTTCCCGGCCTTCGCCCAGGCCGTTGACGACGCATCCCATCACCGCCACCTTCAGCGGTACCGTGATATCCGACAGCTCCTGTTCCACCCGGCGGGCGATCGCTTCCACCGGGATGCAGGTTCTTCCGCAGGTGGGGCAGGCAATCAGCTGCACACCCCGGATCCGCAGGTTCAGTGCCCGCAGGATATCCCACGCCGCTTTGGCTTCGGGCAGCGGATCCCCGCTGAGGCTTACGCGGATCGTATCCCCGATACCGTCCGCCAGCAGCGCACCGATGCCGATCGCGCTTTTCACGGTTCCCTGCCCCGGCAGTCCCGCTTCCGTCACGCCCAGATGCAGGGGGTAATCGCAGCGCCGGCTGGCCAGCCGGTACGCCTCGATCGTCAGCTTCACGTCACTGGATTTCATGCTCAGGACAATATCGTCAAATCCAGCCTTCTCCAGCATCCGGGCATGATTCAGCGCGCTTTCCGTCAGGCATTCCGCCGTAGGGCCACCGTATTTTTCCAGCAGTTCCTTTTCCGCGGATCCGCTGTTTACACCGATGCGGATCGGAATATGATGAGCTTTCGCGCAGTCCGCCAGTTCACGCACGTGCGCTTCCCCGCCGATGTTCCCGGGATTGATCCGCAGTTTGGCAATGCCGTTCTCCGCCGCGCGGATCGCCAGCTTATGGTCAAAATGGATATCCGCCACCAGGGGCACCGGACTGCCGGCCACCAGCGTTTTCACCGCGTCCGCGCAGGCCTCGTCATACACGCTGACCCGGACCAGGTCGCAGCCGGCCTCCGCCAGCGCGCGGATCTGACGGAGCGTAGCCTCCGTATCCCGGGTGTCCGTGTTGGTCATGCTCTGCACCAGCACCGGATTCCCCCCGCCCAGTTCCAGTTTTCCTACCCGTACCGTCTTCGTCATGTCCGTTTCCTCCCGGCGTTATCCTGAACAAAGTGAAGATCCGTTATTCCCGTTATTGAAACAGGCGCATTACATCCCTGAACGTGAAGAACACCATCAGCGCCAGCAGCAGCCCCATGCCGACCAGGTGTACCATGGCTTCCTTCTGCGGCGGTACCGGCTTGCCCCGGATCACTTCGATGATCCCGAATATCAGGCGGCTTCCGTCCAGGCCGGGAATCGGCAGCAGGTTCATCAGCCCCAGATTGATGGAAATCAGGATCAGCAGCTGTACAAAAGTGCTGATGCCGGCGCCCACGCCGCCCTGCTGTACCTGCCCCGCCACTTCCGAGGAAATGACGGAAACAATTCCCACCGGTCCGGCCGTATCCTCCAGTCCTTCACCCTTTGTGACCAGATTTTTCAGCGCCCGCAGGATGGCGCCGCCTGCGTTTGTGCACATATTCCAGGCTTCCCGGATGCCTCCGAAGAAGCCGGCGCTGATCGTTTCAGTCCGTCGGTAACCGTTGATAAACACGCCGATCTGCATTTTCTGCGCTTCCTCGTTCCATGCCGGCGTTACACTCGTCCGGATTGTCTCCCCGCCCCGCAGGATCGTCATCTCCAGGGGACCGTCCTCTTCCTTCCATCCGGCAATCGTGTTCAGCAGGGTATCCATGGTGCCGTCCAGCATCTGCCGGCCGTTGATTTCAATCACCTGATCCCCGGCCTTCAGCCCAGCGTCATGGGCAGGTCCGGACGCCAGCACTTCCTGGATGAAGGGGTCGTATTCCTCCTTTTCCGTAGGTACCGTAACGCCCGCGCACCAGATCAGCACAATCGCCGCGAGAAAAGCCAGGATAAAGTTCATCACCGGCCCCATCAGAATCACGAACATCCGTTTCCAGACGCTGTGCTTCGCGAAGTTCCGCGGATCGTCCTTCGATTCCCCGGTGGCGTCGTCTTCCCCGTAAAAGGAGCAGTATCCGCCCATGGGAATCGCCCGGATTGCGAAGGTGGTCTCATATTTTCTGCTTTTCCATCCGGCCAGCTTCGGCCCGAAGCCGACGGAAAATTCCCGCACGTCGATTTTCATCAGGCGCGCGGCCATAAAATGCCCGAATTCATGCGCGACGATCAGAATCGCCAGCAGCAGGATTGCCAATATGATATACACAGTAAACGCTTTCTCCTTATTTCCGGGCATCCTTCCGGACGCATCAGCAGCCCGGCAGGCAGTTCATTCTGAGCCCTGAAAAGGATCTCCCTGATTACTTCGGCCGCCGGTTACCGGCCGCCGGTCACCGCCAGCCTCGCCTGCCTGTCCGCTTCCAGAATATCGTCCAGGCAGTCCGCCGGCAGACCGCTCAGCTTCTCCATCGCTGCCTCCACTCTCCGGGGAATTTCGCCGAAGGGAATCCCGCCGCGCAGGAATGCCGCCACCGCTTCCTCGTTCGCGCCGTTGAAAACGGTGCAGGCGGCGCCTCCGGCACGCAGCGCTTCCCGGGCCAGCCGCAGCGCCGGGAATTTCCGCTCGTCCGGTTTTTCAAAGGTCAGACTGCCCAGCCTGAACAGATCCGGTTCCGCGACGCCCGTTTCCAGGCGTTCCGGGTACGCCATTGCGTATCCGATCGGTACCCGCATGTCCGGTACCCCCAGCTGCGCCAGCACCGCCCCGTCCCGGAAAACCACCGCGGAATGGACAATGCTCTCCGGATGCACAACAACTTCGATCCGGTCCTCCGGCATATCGAAAAGCCACCGGGCTTCCATGATTTCCAGTCCCTTGTTGAACATACTGGCGGAATCCACCGTAATCTTGGCGCCCATATCCCAGTTCGGATGCTTCAGCGCCTCCGCCGGCGTCGCCCGTTCGATCCGTTCCCGGTCCCAGGTGCGGAAAGGGCCGCCGGAAGCCGTCAGCAGGATTTTCTCCGGCCGGTTGCCGCCCGCGCCCTGCAGGCACTGAAAAATGGCGCTGTGCTCGCTGTCCACGGGAAGCAGGGGTTTCCCCGCCTTCGCCGCCAGGTCCGTCACCAGATGTCCGCCGGTCACCAGCGCCTCCTTGTTGGCCAGCAGCACCTGCCGCCCGGCCTGCAGCGCGTCCAGCACGCTCCGGAGTCCCGCGATCCCGACGATGCTGACCAGCACCTGGTCCGCCTCCTCCTCCGCGGCGGCTGCGTGCAGCGCCTCCGGCCCGCTCATCCAGCGGCAGAATTTCAGATCCTCCGGGATCTCCTTCGGATCAAATCCTTCTGTCAGACCGGCCATTTCAGGCCGGAACTCCCGCACCTGCGCAAACAGTTTTTCCCGGCTGTTCCGGGCTGTCAGCGCCGTTACGCGGTACCGGTCCGGATGCCGCCGGCAGAGATCCAGCGCCTGGGTGCCTATGGATCCCGTGGATCCGAGAATCGCTATTTTTTTCATACGCACTCCCTGTGAATACGCGTCATACCGCCAGGAAGAACAGGCGGTAGCAATACATCAGGATCGCCATGAACAGAACGCTGTCCAGCCGGTCCATCATGCCGCCGTGGCCGGGGAACAGATTGGAGTAATCCTTCAGATCGCAGTGCCGCTTCACCAGGGAAGCGAACAGATCCCCCATCTGTCCGACAAATCCGCCCGCCAGTCCCAGCAGCGGATAATGCCACCATACCGGCAGGTAACTCCGGGTTTCCTCGTTGCACAGCCAGAGGGAAAGCAGAAAAATAATCATCGCGGCGATCACGCTTCCCGCCAGTCCGCCCAGGCTGCCTTCCACTGTCTTCTTCGGGCTGACCGCCGGGCAGAATTTCCTTTTGCCGAAAGCTTTGCCCACAAACAGCGCCGCCATGTCACCCGCCAGCGGTATTGCGAAGGTCACCGACAGCAGAACGACTTCCACCGCGTGCCACGGCTTGTCGTTCGCTGCGGTATGCCAGACATAGGGATCAATCATGCTCAGTGTCACCAGCGCCAGTCCCGGCAGCGCCACCGTCGTCAGCGGCAGTGTGCTCATGAGTAGGTCCGTAAGCATCGGTTCCTTCCTGAACAGCACCTGAACCGCCATAACCAGCAGCGCGGCTCCGACCAGCGGCACCATCACCCGCTCGCCCAGGAAATGCGTCAGGGGAATCGACAGAATCATGGCTCCCCATGTGGGCCAGACAACCAGGGTGTGTCCCGCCTTCTTCAGCGCCTGCATCATTTCATGCACCGCGAAGGAAATACAGGTCAGGGTCGCGATCGCCATGCACCAGCCCGGCAGCCACAGCATGACCGCCAGGAATACCGTAAGCAGCAGCCCCGTAATAAACCTTTGTTTCATATCATCGTCCCTCTATTCACTGTCCGCGTCCCGTTTCCTTCCGCCGAAGCGCCTGTCCCGCCTGCCGAAGGCTTCCAGCGCGATATCGTAATCATGCACCGAAAAATCGGGCCACAAAACTTCCGGAAATACAAATTCCGCGTAAGCGTTCTGATACAGCAGGAAATTGCTGAGCCGCTGCTCGCCGCTGGTGCGGATCAGCAGGTCTACATCCGGCTGTCCTGCCGTGTACAGATGGTCGGAAACCATCTGCTCGGTGATTTCTTCAGGCCGGACGGTTCCGTTTTTTACCGTCACGGCGATTTCACGCACCGCTTTCACAATTTCCGCCCTGCTGCCGTAATTCACGGCAATGTTCAGCCGCAGCCCGGTATTGCTTTCCGTACGCTTCTCCGCTTCCCTGAGAACCTCCCGCTGCCGTTCCGGCAGCCGCCCCTTGTCCCCGAGGATCAGGATGCGCACGTTTTTTGCGTCCAGTTCGTCGATCTCGGACGCGAAAAAGTCCAGAATCAGCTGCATCAGGGCGCTGACTTCCTCCTCCGACCGGTTCCAGTTTTCCGTGGAGAACGCGTACAGGCTCAGCGCTTTGATCCCCAGATCATCCGTATGCCGGATAATCTCCCGGAGATTCTCCGTCCCCTGCCGGTGCCCCCGGGAAACGTTCAGATGGTGCTTTTTCGCCCATCTGCCGTTGCCGTCCATGATAATGGCCACATGCACCGGAAGCTTTTCAAACTCCGAAGTTGTCCGGGGTGTTTTTTTCAGCGCCAGCGACAGCGTTGTTTTCAATGCCTTCAGCTTCATGGATGTTTTCCTGTCTCCCCTGATATACTGTCAAAACCCGCCTCAGCGGCGGGTTTTGGACTTTCCCGGCACAAGGCCGTCATACTTCCATGATTTCCTTTTCCTTCTTGGCGTAGATCGCGTCCACATCCTTGATGGCCTTGTCTGTCATTTTCTGGATTTCTTCTTCAGCGTCCTTCTGGTCGTCCTCGGTAATCTCGCTGTTCTTTTTCATTTTTTTGACCTGCTCGACAGCATCCCGCCGGATGTTGCGGATCGCCACCTTGGTTTCCTCCGCGCCTTTGGAAGCAATCTTGGTCAGGTCGCGGCGGCGCTCCTCGTTCAGCTCCGGGAATACGAGGCGGATGATTTTCCCGTCGTTGGAGGGATTCAGCCCGAGGTCACTCTTCTGGATCGCTTTTTCCACCTGGGGAATCATTTTTGCTTCCCAGGGGGCGATCACCAGCAGCCTGGGTTCCGGGGAGGAAATGTTGCCGATCTGCGGAATGGGCGTCTGTGTTCCGTAATAATCCACCATGATTCGGTCCAGCAGCTTCGGATTGGCCCGGCCGGCCCGCAGGCCCATCATGTCCCGTTCATAGGCGGCGCAGGACTTCTGCATCTTCTCTTCCGCTGTCAGCATAACGTCGTCAATCATTGGTTATCCCTCCTCATTTATCTTCCAAACGCTTTATCGTCAGCATAAAATGTCTGCGGTTATTATACCGGATTTTCCGCATCCTGACAACATATATTCCTGCAAAGCCGTCCGAAAAACCCGGAATCCGTGAAAAAACACCGTGTGTACTTTATGTCTCTTTTCCCGCATGTTATAATATGGCGTGTTTTCACCGAAAGGAATTATTCAGACGGATCGCCTGAATTGGAATGATGATGATGACAGCGTTGAATTCCCGCCTTAACCCCGCTCCTGCCCGAACTGTCCGGGTGCCTGCCGGCAACCAGGCCACCGGCCTGCTGCGGATCATTGCCCTGCTGTTTATGTTTATCGACCACAGCGGCAAAGTGCTTTTCAACAACGCGCCGGATATGCGTCTGCTGGGGCGGATCGCCTTTCCGCTGTATGCCTGGTGTATGGTCGTCGGCATTTACCGTACCCGCAGTGCCCCGCGGTATCTGCTGCGGCTCCTGTTTGTGGGTCTCATTTCCCAGCCCCTGTATCTCCTGGCGCTGGACAGCGAAGGGCAGCTGGGCGTCCTGATTCAGCGGGTCACCGCGCCCCTTGCGGACGGGTTTACCTTTGCCGGCCTGTGTGAAGTGCTGAAAACCGTTTTCATCGTAAAGCCGAACATTTTCCTGACGCTTGCGATGGGGCTTGCCGCGATGTGGGGCATCCGGGAAAAGAAGTACCTGAGCCATATCCTTGTCCCGGCCGCCATGCTCATCCTGGCCACCGTGCTGAACGCGGATTACGGCTGGAAGGGCGTTCTGCTGTTTATCCTGCTTTACGCCGTGCAGGACAGCCGCCCGGGCATCGCCGCGGTCATGATCGCCTACTTCCTGTTCTGGGGATCCTTCTACAATATCACAACCCGCCTTTTCGGCATTCCGGTGAACCTGTCAGAACTGCCGGATTTCCTCTCGCTCCCGCTGAAATCCTTTATGCGTCTGGAAACCTACGCGCTGCTGGGACTGCCGCTGATCCTGATCCGTTTTCCCCGGGATTTCCGCACGCCGAAATGGGTCAGTTACGGGCTGTATCCTGCCCATCTGGTGATCCTGATCGTGCTGAAGCTGATCATGTTCGGCTGAAACCGTAAAATCCTGTCATGGAGCTGAGCTGCGGATCCGCGGCCATTGCCTGATTTGATATGATCCCGGCTGCCAGGATCCTTCTCCGGCAGCCGGACAGGGAGGAAGAATATGTACGGATTCAATGAAAAAAGATGTCTGGAAACTTTTCAGAAGCTGCTGGCGGTTGACTCCACGACAGGTCAGTACCGGGCCATTGAGGAATGGACGGCAAAGGAAATCACCGGCCTGGGCTTTACACCGGTGAAAACGCATAAGGGCGGTGTGCTTGCGGATCTGGGCGGGGAAGGAAATCCGCTGGTGGTCACGGCGCATCTGGACGATATCGGGCTCATGGTCCGGCATATCAACGCGGACGGCACCCTGAACGTCTGTCCGGTCGGCGGGCTGTATCCCTTCTACTGCGTGACGGAAAATGTCCGGGTATACGCCGGAAACGGAGAGGTATATACCGGAACGGTCTGCCGGATTCCGAACTCCATTCACGTGACAGAAGAAGAGCTGCGGACGGTTCTGGGGGATTTCCGCAAAAACGTCTGCGTGGTGCTGGACCTGCCGGTGAAAAGCGCGGAGGATGTCCGGAAGCTGGGCATTGAATCCGGGGATTATATCGCGCTGGATCACCGGTTCACTGTATCCGGCGGTTACATCAAAAGCCGGTTTATCGATGACAAGGCCTGCGCCGCGGTACTGCTGGAAGCCATGCATACTCTCCGGGAGGAGAATGTTTCCCTGAACCGGAAAGTATACGCCTATTTTGCCTGCTATGAAGAGATCGGCCATGGCACCGCCTGGCTGCCGGAAGGCGTGCGGGACGTGCTGGCGCTGGATATCGCCCCCACGGGGCCGGAACAGAATTCCGATGAACACCTGGTTTCCGTTTTTGCGAAAGACAGCCGCTTCCCCTACCACAGCGGAATGGTATCGGAGCTGCGGGAAACAGCGAAAGCTGCCGGTGTGGACTATGTAACAGACGTGTTTACGCCGCACTACGGATCCGACGGGGACGGCAGTGTGCTGGCAGGATACGATATCCGCCACGGCTGCATCGGTCCCGGCACTGCCAACAGCCACGGCTATGAACGGACGCACATGGACGGCCTGCGGAACACCTACTGCCTGCTGATGGCGTATCTCACAAGATAAATCCCGTATGCAGACGAACCTCCCCGGTTTCATCCGGGGAGGTTCCTTTATTCAGAAAATGATCTGTTTTACAGCATCTGGTCATACTGGCTGTACATAACCAGCGCCAGCGCGGCCAGCGCCAGGAAAACCAGACCGGTGATCAGCAGATGTCCGGTCTTTGCCCTTTCCCTGGCTTCCCGCTCCGTCTTGAAATCGAAAAAGGTCCTCGGCAGCGCTTCCCGCTTTTTTTTCGGCAGAATCACACTGAAAGCTTTGATCACGCCGAATTTCAGCATATCGAACACGCCGCCGCCCGCCGCGAAGAGCAGCAGGCCGAAGGACGCGAGCAGTACACCCGGTACAAAAAGCGCGTCACAGAAAATCCGCCACCGGACAGCAGGATCCTCTTCCACAAATCCGCCCTGCGTAAAGGTCAGAATCAGGAAGAGCCCCAGTCCGAGTCCTGCCGCAGCCGCGTACCGCTTCCAGGAACTGCCTTTCATCTGGCAAGTTCCTCCTGGTACGCGGCAAACTCCGCGTCATTGCAATAGATGAAGTGCCCGGGAACGATCTCGCGGAGCGTTGGTTTATCCACACTGTAGTCATGCGCTTCTGCCGGATTGTATTCAATCCGTTTCCGGGTTTTCTCATAATGCGGATCGGGATACGGAATCGCGCTCAGCAGCGATTTTGTGTAGGGATGCAGCGGATGCGCAAACAGCTCGTCCGACGTGGTCATTTCCACAATCTTTCCGTAGTACATAACAGCAATCCGGTCGGAAAAATACTTAACGACACTCAGATTGTGCGCGATGAACATGATGGTCAGTCCCATCCGGTTCCGCAGATCATTCAGCAGATTGATTACCTGCGCCTGAATGGACACATCCAGCGCGGAAATCGGTTCATCGGCAATGATCAGATCCGGATTCATGATGATCGCCCGGGCAATGCCGATACGCTGCCGCTGGCCGCCGGAAAACTCATGCGGATACCGGTCCGCGTGCTCCCGGACCAGACCTACCAGCTCCAGCATCTCGTTTACTTTCGCGTTGATATATTCCTTATCCTTGACGCCCTGGATCACGAGGCCTTCGGCAATGATTTCACGAACTGTCATACGCGGGTTGATGGACGCGATAGGATCCTGGAAGATCATCTGCATCTTGGACATAATATTGTCCTTGCCGGCAATCTTCATATCCTGATGGTACCTGCGCGTCAGCGCATCCAGCGCTTCTCCCTGCAGGCCCTTGCTCTCCCGTTCAAACTCTTCCGTCAGCTTCGCCTTCCGGTTCTGCCGGTAATAATGCGTTGCTTTCTTCTTTTCGATCTGGGAAAGCATAGCGTTTGTTTCCGCGTCGGAAAGCTGTTTCTTCAGTTTCTGTTTCAGCTCCCGTTTTTCCTCATCGGTTTTCGCCGCCATGCAGGCCTGTTTATAATCGTTCCGCAGGCTTCTGCGAAGCACCGGATAACCGTTCAGGTTGGAGGAAATCCGCACGCCTTCGAAGTAAACGTCGCCCTCGGTGGGATCGTACAGGTTGATGATCGTCCGGCCGGTAGTAGTCTTCCCGCAGCCGCTTTCACCCACCAGGCCGAAAACTTCACCTTTTTTCACATAGAAGCTGATATCATCCACCGCTTTGTTGATATAGCTCCCAGACCGGAAATACTGCTTCAGATGGGAAACCCGCAGCAGCGCGTTCCTCTCCTCATCGCTGATATCATCCCCGGTCTCGGTTCCGTTCCGGGCGGTGTCTTTTTCCGCTTCCGCATTTATTTCATTCCGCAGCAGGATATTTTCCTGTACCCGTCCGCCGGCAAGGCCGACAATCACCAGGCAGGCTCCGATGATAAACAGCAGCGCATACCTGGAAACCACAGCCCAGAATGTGCAGACAACGGAACCGATGGAAATCCGGACCTGGGCTTCTTCCGCCACTTTTGTGGCAAGCACCTGCTCCCGGTGCTGCGGATTGTTTGTCTCCAGATCCGCTTTGATTTCCTGCATTTTCTCGTAAATCCGGGCATAGGATCCGTCAAAGCTGCCGCCCCGGGCCGCCGGTTTCACCGTTTCCGTTTCACCGGCTTCTTCTGCGGCAGCGGATTCTCCTTCCGTTTCTCCCTCAGCAGCCGTTTCATCCATGGCTGTGTTCTCTGCCGGCAGCATTGTCTCGTTCAGTTCCTTCACCGCAAGCAGGAACACATGCTCGTCCGCCGCGGCGGGTTCTTCCGGATACTTGCCCCGCAGCGTTTCAAACGTGTTCTTCAGGAACGCGCGGAAATCCGCGTCGCCTCCGGCGGCTTTCTTTTCACAGAGATCCATCAGGCTGATCAGGAAATTTTCCTTTTGCTCATTTTTCTCCTGTTTCCGGACCTCTTCCAGCGCTGCCAGATACTTTTCGTAATCAAAGTTTTCCGCATACCAGGTCTTCGCTTCGGAAATCTTTACACCGGCCGCCAGATCCTGCTCCGCAAGGGTGCGGACCGTGCTCATGAACTCAAACCAGCTGCCCGCTTCTTCGCCGTGCTCTTCCAGGATCGTCTGATAGAAACCTTCAAAGGCGGTTTTCTGCTCCGGCGGTTTGAGTCCCTTCTTTGCCAGCTTGGGCGGAGGCGAATAAAGCCCTTCCAGGTATTGCACAATTTCCGCAATCTCGTGAGCTTCAAGGATCTCCTCAACGTTGTTGTTTGCGTTGACGAAAGCTGCCGCGTCCAGTTTGTCCTCAAACCATCCGCGGATTTCTTCCATTTCCCGTGCCCGGTGATCCCTTTCATTGTTTGCCTCAGCACGCCGGTAATAATCCGCGAAATACGGTTTAGCGGCTTCCGAGGTTTCCAGGATCATATCCTCTTCGGATTTCGTATTGCCCGTCTGGCTCTTCAGTTCAATACATTTCCGCGCGGCGCTGCTCAGCGCGCGGAAATACCTCGCGTCAAAATCCAGGCGCATGAAGGTTCCGTCCACGTCATAGGCCTGCATGTCATTGAAGAAGTCTTCCCACGGCTTCGTTTTATAGGCGCGTTCGCCTTTGTCCGTGGTCTTGCTCCAGAATGAATTCGTGTTGATTACAGCGTACAGGAACAGTACCAGGGCTGTCAGGATCAGCACCGTGCCGGCTGCACGCATCACCCGCAGGAGGCGTTTTATGATCTTCGCGCTTTTCATGCCTGCACTCCTCCCTGCTGTTCTTTCCGGAGCATCCGTTCAATACGCTCCCGCACGATTGCCGGCGGATCAACCTTCGGCGCGTCCGGATGCAGCAGCCAGGTAGCCGCTGAATGCGTATCCGAGATCCGGAACATGGGCGGTTGTTCTTCCAGGTCGATTTCCAGGGCGTACTGATTTCGTGCCGCGAAAGCGTCTCCCTTCGGCGGCAGAATCATGTTGGGCGGCGTCCCGGGAATGGCTTCGAGTTTTTCCTTGGTCTCCAGGTCCGGCATGGAGGACAGCAGTGCCCACGTGTAGGGATGCCGCGGGTCGTAGAAAACATCATCCGCTGTACCGTATTCCACGATCTTTCCAGCGTACATGATCGCGATCTTGTCCGCCATGTTTGCCACAACGCCCAGGTCGTGTGTGATGAAAATAACGGAAAGATTCCGTTCTTTTTTCAGATTGTTGATCAGTTCCAGAATCTGCGCCTGGATGGTCACGTCCAGCGCCGTGGTAGGTTCATCGCAAATCAGAATATCCGGATTGGCGGACAGTGCGATTGCGATTACGATACGCTGCCGCATACCGCCGGAAAACTCGAAGGGGTACTGGTGATAGCGCTTCTCCGGCTCCGGGATACCTACCTCGCGCATGATTTTGATGGCGTGGTGTTTTGCGGTCGCTTTACTGAGCTGATAATCCCGGTTGCATGCACAGGACTGGAGGAAATACAGCAGATCCGTCGCCCGCTTTTCCAGTTCCTGGTCTGTCAGATCCTCCGGAATCTCGCGCAGATGCTGTTCCAGTTCCCGGGTCATGGAAACCATTTCATTCTGTACCCGCTGCATATCCACCAGGTTCAGCGGTACAACGGAAGGCGCGAATTTTCCTTTGGCGACGAGGCGGTCATGTTTTTTGGTGTCGGAAGCATAGCGCTTTTCTTCCTTCGGGTTGGTCTGCAGCCCTTTGGCATAGCGGTTGATGCCCGCTTCCATGGAACTGCGGTAGACGTACGCCATATTGTCCTTTTCCAGTGCCAGCGGATCGATTGCCTTTTCGACGGCATCCGAGGCGGCCTTCGCCGCGTTTCTGCATTCGCCCGGATCCAGCGGCGTTTTTTCAAAGGCCTTCAATGCACTCTCAAGCCTTTCACAGGCAAGCTGGCGGGCGGATCTGGCGTTTCCGTTGGCGTGTGCGACCGCCTTTTTCGCCGCGTCCAGGTACGGTTTCAGGAATTTCTCGTCATATGCGTTTCCTGTTTCTCCGGAGACTTTTTCATATGCGAGGCGCAGGAAATCGGGCTTTTCCCCGCGGTCTGGAAAAAGCTCCTCCATGTTTTCAAATCCGGTATTCCACTCGTTCTCCATCCGGGCGCTGGTATTCAGAATCTGGTTGATCTGTTCCGTCAGCTTTTTGGCGTCCGCTGCCCCGTCGGCTTCATGAACATTGCTCTCCAGCGTCCGGATCATATGCGTGTACAGCTTCTTTCCGTCCGCCCGGCGTTCCTTGTTGTTCAGAATCATGGCTTCCGTCAGCTGTTTTCCGATACGCATGATCGGATTCAGCGCACTGAGCGGATCCTGGAAAACCATACTAAGCTTGTGGCCGCGGAGCGTATGGAATTCTTCCTCAGGGATCTTCAGCAGATCCCTGCCGTCATAGATAATCTCGCCGCCTTCCACAATGGCGTTTCCTGCCAGAATACCCATAACAGCGCGGGTGGTAACGGATTTTCCGCTGCCGCTTTCGCCGGCAATCGCCAGCGTTTCTCCTTCCTCCAGATCAAAGGAGACATCGCGCACTGCGCGTACAGCGCCGTTATTTGTGCGGAAGGAGATTGTCAGATTTCTGACTTCAAGTTTTTTTGCCATATCAGTCTTCCGCTCCTCTCAGAGAAGGATTGAACGCGTCCCGCAGTCCGTTGCCGAACAGGTTGAATGAAATCTCAAGAATTGAGATAAACAGGGCCGGAAACAGAATAACATGCGGATACGTACGCAGGCAGTCATGCCCGTTGGAAAGCATGGTGCCGATGGAAGTCATGGAGGATGTGTTCAGATCGATAATCCCCAGATAGCTCAGCATGGATTCGGAGAAAATCACAGCCGGAATGGCCAGGATGCTTCCGGTAATAATCGTTCCGAGGGAGTTCGGGAAAATATGTTTGAAAATCAGGCGGCGGTCCCGTGCGCCCAGTGTCCGGGCAGCCAGTACATATTCATGTCCTTTGAACCGGTAGAACTGCATCCGTACCCGGGCTGCCATGCCGATCCACCCGGTCAGAACGAAAGCGAAGAGCAGGGAGAACAGCGGACCGACCTGCTCCTGCAGATGAAGCTTGAACAGGGTTGCGATCACGATAAACGGCATGTAACCCAGGATATCGGAAATACGTTCCATCACGATGTCGGTGGTTCCGCCGTAATATCCTTCGACAGCGCCGTACACTGCGCCGATCACAAAGTTGATCAGGCACACGCTGATCGCCAGAATAAAGCTCAGCTGGCCGCCGTAAGCCAGGCAGGAGAAGATATCCTGTCCGTAGACGTTCGTACCGAAAACGAACACGGGCTTAAAGCCGTTCCGGAAAATGAAATCGTTATACAGGTTGATCCGGACGCGGTATCCGCCCTGCACCTTCATCGCGTAGGTATACCATGTCTTTCCGTCTTCCCCGCCGTTGTCTCCCGGCAGGCGGAGGCTGGTATAGTCTCCGGCGTTCGGATTGTCGCTGGTCAGATAGTTGGGAATATAGTTTCCGTTTTCATCATAAACGGCTTCGCCGCTGGACGTCGGTCTTTCGTCTTTCAGCTTATACCAGTAGTTCCCGGCGCTGTAACCGTTGAATTTTACATTCCAGGTTACGGGAACCGGATAAAGGATCTGGATGTTGTGTTCATCCTGATAAGCCATCATGGCTTTGTATTCCTTTTCGCCCAACACCTTGATTTCGTATCCCGGCGTACAGTAGGAATCCTGCCGGAAACTGTAGCGCTTTGTTCCGTCGGAAGCCTCGGATTCCCGGACTGTCCCGACCACGGGAGACAGCCCGCTCTCGACGCCGATCCCCCGGAGAATGTCAAAACCGCCCTGGGTCTGTTCTGTAGCAAATGTCCCGTCCCAGAACCCCGTATTGTTAAACATCTTGGGAAGCATATAGGCAAAGCTTTCCTCCCGGAAACTGACGTCCATAGGGGAAATAAACGGAACAAACATGGAAAACAGCAGCAGGATCATGATCAGCACAAAGGCGACCACGGCACTCTTATCTTTTTTGAACCGGAGCCATACGTCCTTGAAATAACCGATGGACTTGGTTTCCAGCTTCTGGTCTGTGATCCGGCGATCCCGCTGGATCAGCGTCAGTTTCTCCTTCGGAATCTTGGGAAACTGCCCGTTTAATTCATTCTGCATCTGTCGGCACTCCTTTCTTCCCTGCTTCGGTCATTTCTTGGAACCCATGCGGATGCGCGGATCGATAAAACCGTAGCTGATATCGGTCAGAATGCCGGAGGCCAGACCGATGAATGTGTAGAAGAAAGTTTCCGCCATGAAGAAATTGTAGTCCTTCACAGCAATGGAATCAACAAAGACATTTCCGATTCCCGGAATCGCGAAGATTTTTTCAATAATCAGGGAGCCGCCCAGAATGCCGATAAATTCACCGATGATCATAGGCAGGATAACTACCATGGCGTTGCGCATGGCATGGCGGGAAATGGCCTGCCGTTTGGTAAGGCCCTTTGTACGCGCCAGCAGCATATAATCGCCCGTCAGCACCTCGCTCAGTTCCGCGCGGGTGTAACGCGTCAGGCCCGCGACCACGCCGAAGCCCAGGGAGAGTACGGCCGGAACCATGGACATAAACATTTTCCAGCTCATCAGCGGCGCCTGATCCTGCGACAGCACGACCGGATTAAACCACTTCAGTTTAAAGCACAGAAAGTACTGCACCAGGAAGGCATATACGTAGCTGGGTACCGAAGTGAACACCATGACCAGCGTGGAAATCACGTTGTCCTGCCATTTGTTTTTCTTCAGCGCCGCATAGATGCCAAAAATCAGCCCCAGCGGAATTGCGATCAGGATGGAATAGAGATTGACCAGCACTGTATAGGGAAGCTTCTGCATCATAACAGGCCATACGGCACGGTCTGTATACAGCTGCTCGCCCATTCCCCAGTCCCAGCTGGTAAGAACATTCTTCCAGAAGTTATAGTACTGAACCATGATGGGCTTATAGTAACCGCGCTGCTCATACTTCTTGGCCTGAAGTGCTACGTCCTTGTTAATGCTCTTGATCAGGGGAAGCGGCAGAAGCTTGATCAGGATAAAGCAGATCGTCATGATGACAAAAAGCGTCAGGAACATGAGCAGAATCCGCTTGACCACATACTTGGTCATTCTTCTCTCTCTCCATTCTGTGGAAGTTTTCTTCTGTCAAAAAACCAGCTGACAGGGACGAAAAACCGGTCCGGTTTGCCGTCCTTGTCAGCTGCGCCGACAAAAAGGCATGGCGGGCACGGGAGCTGCCTCCCGTGCCCGCTTTCCAGCGTCAGATTAATACTTCAGCTCGTTGTTGGCAATGAAAGCATCCCACTCAGCATCGTCCATGGTGTAGGTGTAGTAGGCGAGACCGCCGAAACCTACGTTCATAACGTACTGATAGGTCGGGTACTCGATGCGCTGGCTGTGCAGGGACGCCACGTTCCGGTAGTAGACCGGGGTGGTGGTGTAGTAGCTCAGGAAGCACTTCTCGCAGGCGGCCAGGAATGCGCAGCGGGTGGAGTAGTCATAAGTGCTGAACTTGCCCAGGACGCCTTCCAGGTTGGCAACCAGCGCCGCATCCGTGCTGCCGCCGACCCAGTTGGTCCAGTTGCGCAGGCTATCCGTCACAGCATTTCCGTCAACAGTGATGGTCAGCTCGATCTTGTCGGTATCGAAGCCGTATTCCATCTGGTTGCCGGTGCCGTCCGCGGCGTCCGTGTAGCACTGGTTCATCATGGTGAAGGGTGCCATGGCCGCGCCGCCCCAGGTGGTGAAGATGCTGTCCGCAGCACCGGAATACATGGTGTTGTAGTAGTCAGCGTCCACAGTCATGGTCAGGGATACCTTGCCCTCGAAGCCGGTGCCTTCGCAGGCAGCCTGCAGCTGCTCGTTCAGATAGGTGAACATCTGCACATAGATGGTGTCGTTCTGATAAACGCGGAAGTCGATGGTCAGGGGCGTTTCGCCGTCCCAGATACCGGCTGCAACGGCCTTGTCATACGCTTCAGCCATCTTCTTGCGGGCCAGTTCCATGTCGTAGCCGGTCATCGCGGCATACGCTTCATCCAGTGTGGCATAGTCGGAACCTTCGCCGTAGCTCAGGCCGTACAGGTCCACCATGGCTTCCTTGGCGCCTTCGCTGTCACGGTAGGCAGCACCGGTGAAGGGATCGTACACATACTGATAGTTCAGCAGGCCGAAACCGGCGGTACCGGCGGAAGTGTAGGCAGTCGCGAAATGCTCACGGTCGAGGCACAGCGCGAAAGCTTCACGGAATTCATCGATCACGAGGATCTGGCTTCCGGTGCCGTGCTCAAGCAGCTTCTCGTAGTTGGTGTTGAAGGAAATCTTGGTGGTATAGCTCTGCGGCTCGTATACGATATAATCGGAAGAGGCATACTTCGCCATGTCTTCCTGCTGCAGGCTGACGCCGTCCAGCTTGCCGGCCTCGAAGGTCAGGATCTGGGTGGCATGCTCGCCCAGCACGGTAACGGAAACCTTGTCCGTCTGGTACATACCGGTATGCTTTCCGTCACGGTAACCGTACCACTCGGGATTCCGCTCGTAGCTGATCTGCTTATCCAGCTCGAAGTAGGTGATTTTGTAGGGGCCGTAGGAGAAGGAGGAATCGACGTCCTTCATGTACTTGGAGGTAACGGTCGTGGCTTCCTCTTCGGTGGCAACTTCCTTGCCGTCCGCGTCGGTGAACACCTTCAGCTCTTCATACATGGGCTTGTAAACCAGCCAGTTGGAGCTCAGGTTGTAGGGCATATAGAAGGCGGGCTCTTCCATGGCCTTTTCCAGAATCAGGTCGATGGTGTAATCGTCCACCTTGACGAGACCGACATCGTCCCAGGAGGTTTCGGGAGCGATGCTCGCGGTGTACAGGTACTGTGCGGCATAGGATTCGTAGGGCATACCGGCAGCCAGATAGGTGTCGAAGATGTACTTCGCGGAAACCCAGTCTTCAGGCTGTCCTTCTTCCACGCCCGCGTCACGGTACATGGTTTCATCGGCAATGCTCACATACTGGGGAGCGGCGTTGCCTTCCGCGTCGGCGGCACCGACCAGGCCCCAGAAGCTCATATCCAGATAAACATCGGTTCCGGCGGCAACCAGGTTCGCCGCGTCATCCTCAATCAGACTGTAGGCGGTCTCACCGGCATACAGATAGTTCTTGGCGTTGTAGATGATCATATCGCCGGCATAGTAGCTGTCCGCGCGGCGGTTCTTCATCTTGGGGTTCAGCTGCTGCTGCATGGAGTAGATGTAGTCGTCAGCTGTGATCTTCTCACCGTTTTCCCAGGTAGCGTCCTGATTCAGGGCGATCCGCCAGGCCTTCGCGGTTTCACCTTCGGCGACACCGAATTTGCCGGCGTATTCAGCAGTCACGTCGACAGGCAGCTCGGCAGCCATTTCACAGGTGATGGCGTAGCCGGACTTGTCCTTGTTCAGCACGATGCCATAGAATCCCATGGTCATCATGTCCAGCACGCTGGAGTCATCGTTGGTCTCCCAGGTGTGGGGGTTCCAGTCCATCGTGGTGGTGGCGGTGATGTAGTCATGGAAGGTATATTCCTTTTCATCGGTATAATCCTTTCCTTCCACGCCGGCATACCGCTCGGTGTCCACTTCACCGCCGCCGGCTTCGGCTTTGGCAGTGGTGATCGCGCCGCCGTCAAACTTTCGTTCGCCGACGTCATAGGACTCAGCAGGGGTAAAACCTTCTGCCAGGGCGGATACAACACCCGCCATCATGCAGAGAGCCAGTACCAGGGCTAAAAGTTTCTTCATGTTGGGACTCCTCCTTTTAATTTTATTATACGGGTTTCCCCCGAATAATAACGTCTTTGGAAAAGGAACTCAAATACAAGGTTCTGAACCGGATATTCCCTCTTTTTCAAAAAGGACTTGAAGAGTTTATCATAATGTTCGTAAAATTGCAAACATTTCCGGAAAAAATGGCATTCCCTGATCCAAAAAATGCAAAAAACATCAGAAATACATTCACTGTCCCTTTCTGCCCGGTCTTCCTGCTGCTTTGATCTTTCTCCCGCTGACTCATCCGCAGTTCCTGAAAGCGTTGTGAAAAAAGGGCTGCCGCTTCCGCGGCAGCCCTGGGGAAAGGCAATTACAGATTCAATTCTTTCCGGTATCCGTCCAGCTCCGGTTCGTTTCCGTAGACGAAATGGTCCGGAAGGATTTCCGTCCATACCGGCGCGTCGTTTTCGTAGTGATGCACCGAGGGATCGTAAACCAGCAGCTTCTTGTTCCGTTCCACGTAAGGGTTCGGATTGGGCACCGCGCTCAGCAGCGCCTTCGTGTAGGGATGCAGCGGATGGAAGAAAAGCTCCTCCGCTTCCGCCAGTTCCACAATCCGGCCTTTATGGATCACGGCGATGCGGTCCGAAATGAAGCGGACCACGCTCAGGTCATGGGCGATAAACAGATAGGTCAGTCCCCGGCTCTTCTTCAGATCATTCAGCAGGTTCAGCACCTGCGCCCGGATCGAAACGTCCAGGGCGGAAATCGGTTCGTCCGCCACAATGAACTGGGGCTCCATGATCAGGGACCGGGCGATGCCGATGCGCTGCCGCTGTCCGCCGGAAAATTCATGGGGGAACCGGCTGGAGAATTCCGGCAGCAGGCCCACTTCACTCAGGGCTTTCTGCACCTTGTCCTGCCGTTCGTGCTCGTCCTTGTACAGGTGATAATTGATCAGACCCTCAGATACGATGTAGTCCACCTTGGCCCGCTCGTTCAGGGATGCCATGGGATCCTGGAAAATCATCTGCATGGAGCGGATGACCTTTTCGTCCATCTCCTTGCTGATCTTCCCGCTGACCTTTTCTCCCCTGAAAAACACCTCTCCGTTCGTAACCGGATTGATCCGGACGATCGCCCGGCCGATGGTCGTCTTCCCGCTGCCGCTCTCGCCTACCAGCGCGAAAGTTTCACCTTTGTAGATCTCGAAGTTCACGTGGTCCACGGCCACAAACTTTTTACGGCCGGAACCGAAGGTCACCTGCAGGTCCTTCACTTCTATCAGCGTTTCCCGGTTCGGATCCATGTGCGGGTGTTTCGCGTTTGGATCCGTTCCCTTGTTTTCTGTTTTTTCCGCCAGCCGCTGAATGGCCGTGGGCAGCTCCACTTTCGGCGCGCGCGGATCCTGCAGCCAGGATTTTACCATATGTGTCGCAGTCGCTTCATAGCTCGGCGGTTCTTCCAGGAAGTCGATGTTCAGGGCTCTCCGGTTCCGCGGCGCAAAGGCGTCCCCTTCGATTTTGTTGAACAGGTTCGGAGGGGTACCGTCGATGGCCGGCAGTTTTTCACCCTTCACGCCCAGCTGGGGCAGTGCGGAAAGCAGCGCGCAGGTATAGGGATGCAGGGGATGGAAGAAAACTTCGTTTGCCATGCCGATCTCAATAATCTGGCCGGCGTACATCACCGCCACCCGGTCCGCCACGTTGGCCACTACGCCCAGGTCATGGGTGATGTAGATGATGGACATGTTCTGCTCTTTCTGCAGCCGGCGGATCAGGTCCAGGATCTGCGCCTGGATCGTCACGTCCAGAGCGGTGGTCGGTTCGTCGCAGATCAGGATCTGCGGGCGGCAGGCAACGGCAATCGCGATTACCACGCGCTGCCGCATTCCGCCGGAGAATTCATGGGGGTACTGCCGGTAGCGGCGCTTCGGATCCGGAATGCCGACAGCTTCCAGGATGCGGTATACCTCCTCCCGCGCTTCCTTTCCTTTCATGCCCCGGTGCAGCTCCACACTTTCCTGAATCTGTTTGCCGATGGTTTTCAGGGGATTCAGGCTGGTCATGGGGTCCTGGGTCACCATGGCGATTTTTTTTCCGCGGATATTCAGCCAGCCCTTCTCATTCAGCTGTGTCAGATCCTGGCCTTCATACATAATGGATCCGCTCGTAATGGATCCGTTCTTGTCCAGCATACCCACAAAGCATTTTGTAAATACACTCTTGCCGGATCCGGATTCGCCCACGATGGCCAGCGTCTCCCCTTCATACAGGTCCAGGGAAGTACGGCGGATTGCCGTCAGTTTGTTGCCCCGCAGGGAAAAAGTTACCACCACATTCCGGGCGGACAGCAGCGGTTTCTGAGAAAGAATCTTGCGGGCTTTGGCTTCAAAATCCACATTCTTCCTCATTTCTTCAATCTGTGCGCTCATGCCGGCGCTGATGGCTTCAGCTGTTCTGTCACTCATTTTTCAGCGCCTCCTTTACACATGGTTCCGGGGATCGCAGGCATCGGAGAAGGCGTTCCCCACCAGATAGAATGTAATGGTGATGACAGATACGATGGTTGCCGGGAACCAAAGCGTATAGGCAGCCCGCGGGAAAATAGCCCTGGCCGCGGCAAGCAGGTTTCCGAGGGAAGGAACCATAATATCCATCAGTCCAAGATATGTCAGCGTTGTTTCATATGCGATGGTTCCGGGAATGGCAAGCGCCAGCCGGAGAATAATCACGCTCACCAGGTACGGGAAGATATTCCGGAACAGGATCCGGTGCAGCTTGGTGCCCAGGCAGCGGGAAGCCAGGTTGTATTCACGGTCCCGGTACATGAACACCAGGTTCCGGACATTCCGCGCTGTGGCCAGCCAGCCGAAGCCCACCATGGCGATCCCCATGGTCAGCATGGATTTTCCGACCATCAGGGCAATCAGGGTCATATAGATAATCGTGGGGATATTGTCAATCAGGTTGTACAGTTCCGTAAAAAACCGGTCCAGCTTCCGCACATAACCCCAGACCAGGCCGATAATCACGCCCAGGGCAACCTGACAGACAGAAACCGTTACTGCCAGCAGAATGGACGCCCGGGTTGCGTACCAGACCTGCGCCCAGTAATCCTGGCCAATGCTGTTGGTGCCGAACCAGAATTCACCGTTGGGAAAAATGAATGCGCGGTTTGTCGGATCCGGAGCCATATGGATATCATATTTCCCGATAGCGCTTGCAACAAATGTAAAAATGAACAGCAGCACAAACACACAGGCCATAACAACTGCCGATTTTTTCTTCAGGAAATTGGCCCATACGCTTTTCCAGTAGGAATAATTGGAGTATCCGATTCTTTCCGCGTCCTGAGGTTTGTATTCCGCAAACTCGAACAGCTGTTTTTCCGGCATGATGCTGCGGGCCTGCGGGTATTTCCGGCCCATCGGCCGTTCAAGGTCGGGTTCTGTATCAACGTCGCCGGGTTTCACCTTCAGGTCTACCACCGGACTTTCAAGTTCCTGGACGCTTTTTTTGACTTCCTTTTTCATCAGCGGACATCCCCCTTTCCGGTCAGTTTGATCCGCGGATCGATCAGTGTCATCAGCAGGTCCCCCAGGAACACGCCGAGAATGCCCATGGTCGCGTAAAGCAGGACGATTCCCTGTACCAGATTTACATCATACCGGCTGATGGCATTGGTCAGTTCAGGTCCCATTCCGGGCACGGCAAAGAAGCGTTCCACCAGCAGCGATCCTCCCACAGTCAGCAGCACGGAGTAAGGCAGATACTGCGCCAGCGGTACAAACGCGTTTTTCAGCACGTGCCGGAACATCACCTTCCGGTCGCTCAGGCCTTTGAGTTTTGCAAGCCGGATATAATCCTTGTTCAGTTCATCCACCATGTAACGGCGGGTCCACAGCATATAGCCTGCAATAGATCCGATACTCAGGCAGATCACTGGCAGAACTTTTGTTAATCCCGGATTGTCCGCTGTTGCGTCATACCGCATGGGAAGGCCGAAAATGGACGCACCGCCGATCATAATCAATGTATAGATAACCAGATGCGGAACAGCGTTTACTAGTACCGTAAAGCCTGTACCGATATGATCAAAAAGTCCGTCCTTCTGGCGGGCCTGCAGCACGCCGAATACGACGCCCAATACCAGTGAAATGGCAAGTGAAACCAGTCCGATCGACATGGATACGCTCATTTTTCCCGCAATGACATCCGTAACATACTGTCCTTTTTCCAGACGGATGCTTTTGCCGAGATTGAACGCCAGGCGGACTGTATAGCCGTCCTTGAGTTTCCCTTCGAAAGCGGAGGAGCCGCCCTGCAGGTAAGTCCAGAAGTTGACAGGCTCGATCGTTTTGATCTCTTTTCCCTTGGCGTTATAAACGCGCATTTCGAAAGTATTGTAGAAGAAATCACCTAACTGGGCAAGAATGGAACGGTCCACATATCCGGTGCCCTGCCTCGGATTGGAGGAATACTTCATGCAGTCCGGGCAATGTTCGCCCGACTCAAGCAATCCGCTGCCATGGCAGGTGGAGCAGATATTCATAACTCCCATACGCTCCAGCTTGGCGTATTTCTGCTGATCCGTGAACTTCATCAGTTCATCTTCCGTGAAAAAGTAGTCCGTCGGCATCAGGCGCATCAGGAAAAATACAATACAGACAACCAGCAGGATTGTCAGAAGAGACTGAAACAGGCGTTTCAGAATGTATTTTACCATCCGGTCAACCTCCTTTTTCTTGTTTTGGGGGCGAAAAACCCGGAACAACGTTTCAGCATCCGCGGCGCGGATGCTGAAACACAGCTCCGTCAGGGGAATGTGAAGAGAAAGGGGCAGCCCCGAGAAAGAGGCTGCCCCCGGAACAGACTGATTCAGTACAGCCGGAATTATTCAGCGGCGTAGGCGGCTGCAAAGGCGTTCATCTCTTCGGTGGTATAGGGAACATCGTTGGTCTCCCAATCCACATAGCGGTAAGCCTGCATGCCGTACATGCTGTATACCTTGGAGTAGTTGTTAACCTTGGTCAGTTCCCAGGCAACTTCGTAGCTGCAGGGGATAACCAGCGCATGGTTCAGCATGCATGCTTCGGCTTTGGCGAAAGCAGCGTAGCGGGCATCCATGTCATCGGTGATGGCCTTGGCGGTAACAACCAGATCGGTGAATTCCTGATAGGCGGCAATCAGATCCGGATCGTTGTTTTCGTTGCAGATGCTGTAGTTGTTGGCGTAATAAGCCTGCGGATCGTTATAGGTTTCCTGGCCCAGGAAGTTGATCGGGTCAGCGAAGTCAGCGCCCCAGCCGTTGATATAGAAGGAAGCTTTGCGGGGTTTCCGAACTTCGTTGGTCAGGTTGCTGTAGGTCTTGGTGACCAGCTTGATGTAGTCATCGCCCAAGCATTCGCGGATGATGTTCTCCAGAACCTTAGCGGTATCGGCCGCGGTGGTGGAAGCGCCGGAGATGTAGTATTCCATCTCAACGGGGAAGGTTACGCCCTTGGCGCTCAGTTCTTCCATGGCAGCCTTCTTGTATTCGGCAGCCTTTTCCGCGTCGTAACGGACATAATTCTCATAGTCGTAATCCAGACCCAGTTCCTTGCGTACCAGCACGGTATAGTCCGTACCGTCGGAGGTGAAGGCCACGCCGTTTCCGGTGTAGCAGTAGTTCTGGCAGCTCAGGGGGTTGATCGCGTTCGTCCGGGCGAAATAGTTCGTCAGGTTCAGGCCGTAATACAGGCTCTTCCGGAAGTTTTCATTCGCGACAGCGGTATTCCAGTTGACGTCCGGGGTCTCGCCGTCTTCCAGATTCTTGGCGTATACCAGGTGGATCTGGTAGGAGTACTTGGTCGGGCGGGATTCAACCAGGTTGGCCTTGTATTCGGCGTCGGCGGTTCCTTCATAGATGGCCTGCACGGTCGCCTGTTCGGGGGAGATATGGTCCAGCTGGCCTTCCTTGAACAGCTGATAAGCGGTTGCGGCGGATTCCACCATTTTGACGGTAACCTTGTCAAAGCGCTTGCAGTTGGCGTCGTTCCAGTAGTTAGGGCTCTTGGTCAGCACCTTCTGGTTCTGATATTCGTAGTAAGACACGACATAAGCGCCGCTGTACCACATATCTTCCCAGGTGATGTCACGGTAGCCGTCCACGCCGATCTCCTCGATCATGTCGGCAGACAGCGGATACAGGCAGTTGTAGGTGGCCACAGAGGGGAAGTAGGGCAGTGAATCCACCAGCGTATAGGTGATGGTGCCGGCTGCGTCGTCGCAGACAATGCCGACCATTTCGGCGAACTTGGAGCCTTCACCGGCATCCAGTGCCTTCACGGCTTCCACGTCACCGGCTTCCGCCAGGCCCTTGGTGTATTCATAGTAGTCGTTCGCGCCGGCAATCATTTCTGCGGGCATGGAAACGTTGTAGGAATCGTTCTTCGCGTAGTTCAGAACCCACTCCAGGCCGGTCGCCCAGTCAGAAGCCTTCACATCAGCCTGAACCTCGCCTTCCTTGTTGAACCAGGTCATGCCTTCGTTCAGGGTGAAAACCCAGGTCTTGCCGCCGTCGGGGCTCTCATAGCTCTTCGCGGCGTTCAGCTTCAGGTTGCCGTGGTTGTCGTTGGTCAGCAGACCGTCGATCAGGTTGCACAGTACGTTCAGGTCAGCCGCGGCCTGGGAATAATGGATATTCCAGGTCTCCAGCTCACGGGCCTGTGTTTCGTAGGTGTTCAGCTCGGTCAGTTCGGCAGCGGAAGCGATGGACGCCACGCTCAGAACCATTACCAGTGCCAGAACAAGGGACAGCAATTTCTTCATGTTGGTCGTTCCTTTCGGTATTCTTTTATTTTCAACAGGCTGTCCGCCTCTTGAATCTGTATATGATATGGTAGCAAAATTTCCTGTTTCGCACAAGTCCAACATTTATTCCGTTGTGTATTCCTTATGTTTTTTGTATTCCGGCTGCCGCCTTGAACAGAGCACTGTGTCCATGATACAATACGGACATTCCGAAAGGTGTGATTTCCTTTGATACGACGGATCCGGAAACTATTCAGCCGGGAAATGATCCGCCCGCTGATTTATAAAATCTTTACCCGCGGAATTCTCGCGCTTTTCGCTGCGCAGCTGGTGCATTTCTTTGCGCCCGCCAATTCCGGTTTTTCCTCCTTCTCCAACCTTTCCCTGGGGCTGGGGCTGCTGTTCGTCCTTTTCACGTTCCTGGCATGGCTGCGGCTGGACGGACTGAAAATCCCTCAGCTGAAGCTTCCCCGCATGAAACGGAAGGATCCGCCGTTCCTGGCCGGCAGTATGGCGGATCATATCAACGATGAGATCGTTTCCTTTGACGATCTGGACCAGGAGGAGCAGAACGCTTGTGTGCTGCTGGCGGATCTGGCGCTGGCCGCTGCCTGCCTTCTCCTCGCGACGGTTGTCTGACCTCCGGGATCTGAATATAATAGAAATCTGCTGTAAATGAATGTAAAGGAGATACTGTATGAACGCACCGTTTTCTTCCTGGCTCACCCGGATCGCTCCGGGACTGAAAGAGCTGGTCTCCCTGCTGCGGAAGCATTATGACTATGTTTCCGTTCTTTCCACGGATTCCGTGGGCTTCTCGGTATCCATCTCGCAGCGGGCAAAGTCCGTTACGCGGGAAACCATGTCCACAGAGCGCGGCACCGTTATCCGTGTATACCGGGACGGGCTGTACGCGGAATCCGCCTTCACCGGCTTCGATCCCGAAAAGGCCGCTGAAACATGCGAAAACATCGTCCGGGAACTGGACGCCCAGCTGCGCCTGCTGAAATCCGCCGGCGTTGAGGCTTATGAAACCGGAATTCTCCCGGATGAGGAGCGTGCGGTATTTACGGAAATGGAAACCGGCCGCCTTCCGCAGGACGAGGATATCGCCGCCCTGGTGGAAACCATGTCCTCCGTTTCCGGAAAAGGGATGGAACAGGGAAAGGCGGAAGGACTGAACATGATTGACTTCATGGTACGCGCCTCCTCCACTCATGTGTGCAAGATGTTCCTGACGGAAAAGCAGGACCTGCGCCAATCCTATGTTTACAGCGACGGCATGGCCGCCGCTCTGGTCGCCGGGCAGGAGCGCACGGACATGGCCTATACCTCCTTCTCCGGTCGGAAAGGCCCGGAACTGTTCGAAGCCATTGAGGAAAAGATTCCCGAAGTGCTCCGGATCGCGAAGGACCTTGTTTCCGCGGACCGCGTCGTTCCCGGGGAGTACGACGTGATCACCGCGCCGGAGGTTACCGGCCTCATCGCTCACGAAGCCTTCGGCCACGGCGTTGAAATGGATATGTTCGTCAAGGGCCGTGCCCTGGGCGCGGATTATATCGGAAAACGCGTCGGTTCCGACAAGGTGACCATGCACGAGGGTGCCCTGTGCGCCGAGGATGTCACTTCCTACGCCTTTGACGACGAAGGTACCCCTGCCGGGGATGTGACCGAGATCGACCGCGGTATCCTGCGCGCCGGCATCTGCGACGCCCTGAGCGCGCTTCGGCTGGGCGTAAAGCCCACCGGCAACGGCAAACGGGAAAGCTTCTCTCACAAGGTCTATACCCGCATGACAAACACGATGTTCGATTCCGGCACCGACACCCTGGAGGATATGATCGCTTCCATTAAAAAGGGATATCTGCTGGAAGGCATGCAGTCCGGAATGGAAGACCCCAAACATTGGGGTATCCAGTGCATTATCGACCGGGGCTATGAAATTGTCGACGGAAAACTGACCGGAAAAGTGGTCTCTCCGCTGGTCATGACCGGATATGTGCCGGATCTGCTGGGTTCCGTTTCCATGGTGTCCCGGGACCGGGAGGTCTTCGGCGCCGGGGCCTGCGGCAAGGGCCACAAGGAATGGGTCAAGGTCGCCGACGGCGGCCCCTATCTGAAAGCGAAAGTGAGGCTGGGATAATGGCTGATATAAAAAACGCCGCGCTCAATGCGCTGCTGGACATACTGAAATCCTCCGGCGCCGATGCCTGGGAAGTGACAGACCGGGAGGAATCCGGCTGGGAGTTCTACTTTATCCGCCACCGTCTGGACCAGCACCGGGCAAAAAACCTCCGCGCCTTCTCCGTGAAGGTATACCGGAAGTTCGATGAATTCCTCGGCTCCGCCGGGGCGGAAATCCCGTGCGACGCCTCCGCGGAGGAGATGCGCCGTACCGTGGAAGGTCTGTGCTCGGACGCTTCCTATGTCCGCAACCCGGCCTATACACTCAACAAACCCTGCGCAGCCGGAGAAAACGAAACCGCGCAGGAGAATCCGGACATAGAGGCCGTCAGCGGCAATTTCATCCGTACCCTGGCGTCCGCGCCGGAAACGGAAACGGAAGACCTGAACAGCTATGAAATCTTCGTCAGCAGCATCCGCAAACGCTTCCTGAACAGTGAAGGCATCGATGTGACGGCCGTATACCCCTCCTCCATGGTGGAGGTGGTCGTCAACGCCCGGAAGGACGGGCATGAAATCGAGCTGTACAAGCTCCTGGAATCCGGCACCTGCGACCGGGAAACGCTGGCCCGTGAGCTCGCCGAAACCCTTGCCTACGGCCGGGACAGGCTGGTCACCTCCCCTACGCCCGCCCTCGGAAAAATGGATGTGGTTTTCTCCACGGATCCCGCCCGGGAACTGTACTGGTATTTCATTGACCGGCTAAGCACAGGCATGGTGTACCGCGGCATTTCCGACTGGAAGCCCGGCGATATCGTGGCACCTGAAAACCTGATCCTGAAGGCTGTGAAGTTCCTCCCCAATTCCTCCCGGAACGCTGCCTTCGATGCGGAAGGCGCTCCCATCCGGGACCTGGATCTGATCACCGGCGGCAGGGCCGCCCATTACTGGGGCAGCCGCCAGTTCAGCCAGTACCTGAAGGTGGATGATTCCTTCATTGCCTCCAACTTCACCGTCTCCGGCGGCACTGAATCCGAAGCGGACCTTCGTACGGGAGATTATCTGGAAGTCGTGGAATTCTCGGATTTCCAGTGCGATTCCGTTACTGGCGACATCGCCGGGGAAATCCGCCTCGCCTACCTGCATCAGAACGGTAAGGTCACGCCGGTCAGCGGCGGCTCCGTTTCCGGCAGCATGGCGGAGATGGCCGGCACCATGCGTTTCTCGAAGGAACTCCGGCAGTACAACTCCCTGCTGATCCCTTCCGTAACCCGCCTGAAGGACGTCACCGTCACCGGCGCGGAAAACGGCTGATAAGTTTTTGCTGAAAGCGGCTTCCCCCGCAAAGGGAAAGCCGCTTTCTTTATGATGCTTTTTGATCCCGTGAAAAGATATGCTGTTTCCGGAAATAGACGAAGTATACGATCGTGGACAGCGTCCACGTGAAAGGATAAATCCAGTAGATCAGCCGGATATCGTGAACCGCCTGGCCGATGGTAAAGAGCACCAGCACCCGCACCGCGCACCAGCAGATGAGCATGACCAGCATGGGCATCATCGGCTTTCCCAGTCCCCGTGCCACGGCGGACGCCGTATGGGAGAAGCCGCACAGGCAGTAGAAGAAAGCGCATACTGTCGTCCGGCCGGCGCCGTAACGGATAATCTCCGGATCGCTGTTGAAGAACGAAACGATCGTCGGCGCCAGGAAATAGGCGGCAGCGCCGAAGCACAGCAGCAGCCCTGCTGTGCAGACCAGGCCGAAGCGGGTTCCTTCCTTCACCCGGTCCATCCGCTTTGCCCCCATATTCTGGGAAACAAAAGTGGTCAGCGCCATGGAAAAAGCTGTTACCGGCAGAAACATAAAGCCTTCCGCCTTCTGGCTTGCCCCGATGCCGGCCATGGCGTCCCGCCCGAAGGAATTGATATAGCTCTGGACCAGCATATTGGACAGGTCGATCACGCAGCCCTGTATAGCGGTCGGAAAGCCGTAACGGAGAATATACTTCAGGTTGCTGCGGTCCACCCGGATTTTCCGGGGCCGCAGGCGGATGGATTCCTTTGTGCGCAGCAGCTTTCCGCCCACCAGCACCATGCTGAGGATTTCCGAAATCACCGTAGCAAGCGCCGCGCCCTCCACATCCATGCCGAACGCAGAAATGAACAGGATATCCAGCGCTATATTTGTCAGGGAACTGGCCACCAGGCACAGCAGCGGGAAACGGCTCTCCCCGGAAGCCTGGAGAATGCTGACAAACATGTTGTACATCACCAGCGCGGCACCGCCGGCAAAATACACTTGCAGGTAACGGCAGGAACGCGGGAAAACGCTTTCCGGCGTACCCATCAGCCGCAGGATGAAGGGACTGATGAAAACGCCCAGCACCGTAACAGCCACGCTGAAGAACAATCCCAGTGCCACGGCGGTATGCACCGCCTTCTCTGTCTCCTCCGGGTTTTCCCCGCCGATATGCCGGGCAATGATAATGCCCGCCCCGGTGGCAAAACCGGAAACAAAGCCGATCATCAGGAAAATGTAGGACCCGGTGGAGGTAACCGCCGCCAGCGCGTCCGCATCCAGGTAATTCCCTACGATCAGGGCATCTACTGTATTGTACAGCTGCTGGAAAAAGTATCCCGCCAGGATCGGCAGTGCAAAGCCCAGCATCTTCCGCCGGATGTTCCCTTCCGTCATCAGGTTTCTGTGTTCCGTCACGTCACATTCTTCTCCTGCCAAAAGGCCGGCCGTTTTCAGACCTCTTAATTATCCGCCAGGTTGTACCCGTTCTTCATCTTTTCGCTGGCGGTCTGCATCACGCTGTTCAGCGCCTTCACGGTTTCTTCCTTTGCCATGGCGCTCAGCTTTTCATTGGCTTCCTCCGCCAGGCGCGGGTCTCCGGTTTCCGCGATTTTCCGGTCGTATTCCAGGATCAGCTGCCGGCCCCGGAACGCCATCGCTTCCTGGTACCGGCCGACCTGCTGGACAGCCGCGGCATAGTGCGGATCCGCCAGGGCGCCGATCATCCTGCTCGCCCAGTAGAAATTCTCCGTGGACACATCCGTCGTCACCCTGCTCAGGTAATCCGGCATCTTCGGCACATTGGTGTACACCGGCAGCATGGCGCTGAAGGTTGTGGAACCGAAGCAGATCCATTCCACGCCCCTGACCTTTTCCGGCGCGTAGGGCCGGATCTGGCAGATGGAGGTCACGCCCGTCCGGTTAATGCCAATGGAACGGTATTTCCCCCGCATTCCGGTATCCCTCGATGTGTAGGGATTGTAGGGTGTTCCCTGGTAATTGCCGGAAAGCAGGTACTTCACGTCCTCCGCCGTTACCTTCCGTTCCGGCCGCAGGCTCCAGGGAATATCGTCGCTCTCCGGGGTAAAATCGGCGTTTTCCCCGTCCCAGCGCCAGGTCCGCGGTGCCAGGTACCGCCCCATAAACCAGGCTCTGGGTGTGTTGTATACGTGATCCATATCCCGGCGGCTGCCGAAGACCGCCCGGGGATTGAACCCGCCGTCCTGGTTCAGGTCCAGGTGATTCTCCGCGATGAATTCCAGCAGGTCCGCGCTGCACAGGTTTTCTTTTTTATCTCCGAATGCGTCCTGCAGATCGAATCCGTCCATGGCAAACTGGTTCGGTGCGATCACCACCCGGTCGTCCGGTACCTTCCGGGCAATCCAGTGATGACCGCCGATGGTTTCCATCCACCAGGCTTCTTTTTCGTCGTTGAAGGCAATGCCGTTGGATTCGTAGGTGCCGTATTTCTCCAGCAGCTCCGCCAGGCGCAGCACACCTTCCCGGGCGCTGCGGATATACGGCAGCACCAGCACGACGATATCCTCCTCGCCGATGCCGCCCGGAATGTCCTTTTCCTTCCGGCTCTTTGCCTTTTTGTATTCCACCGGCGGATCCGCCGCCAGCACCCGGGCGTTGGAGGTAATCGTCTCCGTGGCGGTCATGCCGACGTTGGCTTCATTGATGCCCGTCGCGGCCCAGATGCCGTGTTTCGGATCCACACTGGGACAGGAAGTATAGCGCATCGGGTTTTCCGGCAAGTCGATCTCCAGATGGGAGATCACGCTTTTGTATTTTTTCGGCTGATCCTTCGGATTTACCACAATCAGTTTCTTGACGTCAAAATGCCCGTCGTCCGTCCGGGCGATCATCGTGGAACCGTCATGGCTTGCTTTGGCGCCGACCAGTACCGTTGTGCAGGACATTGCTGTTTCCTCCGTTCTCTGTGATGAATCTATCTTACTCTCCCGTTTCTCCTCTGGCAACCAAAAAATGCCGCTCCGGCAGTCCGTAGCATAAGCTGTTCAGCAAAAAAGAAAGAAAGTTCTTCTTATAAGGAAATTATATTATGGAAGATTTATTGACAGTAAATAGAGCTGATAATAAAATATTTTCAGGCAGTTTTCTGCAGGTACACATCACTCAAGCCTCAGCGAAAGGAACAGAAAAATGGAACAGAACAGGATCATGAAGCTCCTTCGGATTGCAGCTTTGCTGACAGCGCTCATCTGCCTTGCCGCCGGATTGGCCTGCGCGGAACCGGCTGAAACGATACAGCAGGCTTCGCTTATGGTTCCGGATGACAGTGGTCCGGAAATCAGCAGCGGGGATGCTGCGGCGCAGTATATTTACAAAACCATGAACTGGTCTGAAAAGTATAAAGCGCCGACGCCGAAATACCGCGGATCAGCCGCTGGGGAAAGGCTTGAAGGAAAACAGGCGTGGCTGTATCAGGCACTGAAGGAAGCCGTGGCTGATGTGGCAGCCGGCCGCCGGGAATCCACACTGTTTGAGTTCCCGCTGGCACAAATATTTGACAATGTTGCCTATACAGCGGAAGATCTGGGGGTCAGCGACCTGTCCAGTGATGAAGCGGGGCAGGCGTTTGTCGGGAAGCTGTTTGAATCCATCAGCGGAGCAATGGATGCCCTGCTGTATGACTGCCCTTATGAACTGTACTGGTATGACAAAACCGTCGGGCATGGACTGAGTGTCTCAAGGTCCATCCAAAGCGACGGAACGACATGCCTTGCCGGCTACGATACCGGTTATGCCAGGATATCCTATTCAGTAGCGGCGGCATATTCCGTATCCGGGGAGGACAGAACCTGTTCCTTTGACATGGCGAAAGGCCAGGCAGTGCAGTCCGCGGCCGCCGCCGCCGGGCAGATCGTAACTCAGAATGCCGGCAAAAATGATTATTATAAACTGCTTGCGTATAAAAACGCCATCTGCGGCCTTACGGATTACAACCATGAAGCCCTTGCGGACGGAACACCCTACGGGGATCCCTGGCAGCTGGTGTATGTATTTGACGGGGATCCTGCCACAACGGTAGTCTGCGAAGGTTACTCGAAGGCTTTCCAGTACCTGTGTGACCTGAGCACCTTCAGCAATGCTTCCGTAATTTCAGTATCCGGAATCATGCAGGGGGGCACCGGCGCAGGCGGCCATATGTGGAATATCGCGACCCTGAACGGAATAAACTATCTGGCGGATATCACCAACAGTGACGAAGGCACTGTCGGCAGCGGCGGCGGACTGTTCCTGGCCGGATATTCGGATACCCAGAACCAGAACGGCAAAACTTGGTATCTCTACAGGATCAATGAACAGAATCAGGTTTACTATACTTATAATGATGATACCCTCTCTGTTTTCGGAGGGGAAACCGGCGGTGTTCTGGCCGTGTCCGGCGACAGTTATCCGGTAACTGCCTGCGAGCACGGAACCACTGAAACCATCTGTACATGGACTGATGAATCGGCGCTGGAATATATAAACGACGGAGAATCCGAAACACATCTTGTCTCCGGGATGGCAAACCAGACATGTTTCTGTGCGGACTGCGGAGAGCAGATAGGAGATACGGAAACTGTTGCCCATTCGGAACGGGAACCTCATGAATATGAAGCCGGAAGCTGCGTCAAATGCGGATATGAGTGCCTGCATTCCTTCGAGAACGGGCAATGCACAATCTGTGGGACCGAATGTTCCCATCCACATTTACATGACCACGATGTCTGGGAAAATAAGACGATTGAACCGCTGGACGACCGTTACCATACCGTCCGGGGAACACTCCGGATTGAAATGGTCTGCGCTGTTTGCGGACAGGTAACCAACCCGGGCGAAAACGAACTGGTGGAATTCGTCTATGACCACACCTACGTCAACCAGCCGGTGTCAGAGGGCGAGCAGCCCGTCTGTGCCGAATGCGGTCATGTAAACACCTGCCCGCACGAATCTTCATATTCTTCCTATCAATGGACCGAAGAGCCAGTGTATACGGAACTGGAGGGCGACAACCGGTCTCATGAAGTAATCGGTCCCGCCTGGTCGTTTGATCTGTGCGATCACTGTGGCATGCGCCTGAATATGGTATTGGATGAAAACCATACTGAAACACAGCCGCATTCCTACTCTGACGGGATCTGCTCACAGTGCGGCCACGTAAACACCTGTGCGCATGAGCATGTGGAAGTAACCTGCGGTCTCTGGGACGAAAGCACTGCAGAATGCGCTCCCAAAGCGGGAGACAACTATAACCATACCCTCACCGGCGACGGATGGGTCTATGAAGGCTGCGCAGACTGCGGTATATCCGTCACGTACAGTGAACACACAACAGTTACTGTGGACTTCGCCCACACATATGATGAAAATCATCAGTGCACAGTCTGCGGATATATCTGCACCCATGATTTCAATGAATATGGATCTTGCCGGGCCTGCTATTATCAGTGCCCGCACGAATCGTTTGAAAACGGCGTATGCGTAAACTGCGGGTATGTGTGCAGACACCTTTCATGTTCAAGTAGGGAGGTTTGGGGAGAAGACAAGGTTGTTGAATCAATGAACGATAATTCCCATACCATCCGGGGAACACGCCGGTCTGATATGATCTGTGATATTTGCGGACTGGTAACCGAGCCGGGTATGGACGAGTGGGTGGAATGGGTCTATAACCACACTTACGTCGACCAGCCGGCAACAGCGGGCGAGCAGCCTGTCTGTGCTGAATGCGGACATGTGAACACCTGTACGCACGAATCCTCACAACCCTCATATCAATGGACCGGAGAGCCGATATATATGGAACTGGAAGGCAACAACCGGTCCCATGAGGCAAACGGCTCTGCCTACAGGTTTGACTTCTGCTACAACTGCTACATGCGTCTGAATATGGTATTTGAGGAAAACTATACTGAAACACAGCCGCATTCCTACTCTGACGGGGTTTGTTCGCAGTGCGGCCACGTGAACACCTGTACGCATGAGCATACGGAAGTAAACACCGGCCTCCGGGATGAAAGCACCGCGGAATGCGCTCCCAAAGATGCAGACAACTATTACCATACCGCTACCGGTTATGGCTGGGTAAACGAAACCTGTGAAGACTGCGGCTTGTCCTCATATACGGAACAGGTAGTCAGCGTAGACTGCGCCCACGCTTATGATGAAAATCATCAGTGCACCGCCTGCGGATATGTCTGTACACATGATTTCGATGGAGACGGATACTGCCCGGCTTGTGGTTATCAGTGCCCGCACGAATCATTTGAAAACGGTGTATGCGTAACCTGCGGATATGCGTGCCCCCACAACGATGAACCGCTGGATGACCGGTGCCATACCGTCCGGGGAACATACCGCGTTGATATGGTCTGCAATTATTGCGGGATGGTGACCGTACCCGGCGAAGACGAACTGAAGGAAGTCCTCTATGATCACACTTACGTCAACCAGCCGGTGTCAGAGGGCGAGCAGCCCGTCTGTGCCGAATGCGGTCATGTGAACACCTGCCCGCACGAATCTTCATATTCCTCATATCAATGGATCGAAGAGCCAGTGTATACGGAACTGGAAGGCGACAACCGGTCCCATGAGGTAAGTGGTTCCGTTTACTTGTATGATATCTGCGAAACCTGCGGTATGCTCCTCAATACGGTATTGGATGAAAACTTTACTGAAACACAGCCGCATTCCTACTCTGACGGGGTTTGCACGCAGTGCGGCCACGCGAACACCTGTACTCATGAACATAAAAGCGGGAGACAACTATAACCATACCGTTACCGGCGACGGCTGGATCAATGAAGTATGCGCTGACTGCGGCATATCCGTCATGTACAATGAACACACAACAGTTACCGTGGACTGCGCCCACACATATGATGAAAACCATCAGTGCACCGCCTGCGGATATGTCTGCACGCATGACTTCAATGAAGACGGATACTGCCTGGCTTGCGGATATCAGTGCCCGCACGAATCATTTGAAAACGGTGTATGCTTAAACTGCGGGTATGTGTGCCCTCACGACGATTGTGCGCAAAGGGAGATCTGGGGAGTGAACCGCTGGATGACCGGTGCCATACCGTCCGGGGAACATACCGCGTTGATATGGTCTGCAATTATTGCGGGATGGTGACCGTACCCGGCGAAGACGAGCTGAATGAAGTCGTCTATAACCATACCTACGTCGACCAGCCGGTGTCGGATGGAGAGCAGTCCGTCTGCGCTGAATGCGGACATGTGAACACCTGCCCGCACGAATCCTCATATCCCTCCTATCAATGGACCGGAGATCCGGTGTTTACGGAACTGGAGGGCGACAACCGGTCCCATGAGGTAAGCGGTTCTGCTTACCGGTATGATGTCTGCGAAAACTGTGGTGTGCACCTGAATACGGTATTGGATGAAAACTTTACTGAAACACAGCCGCATTCCTACTCTGACGGGGTCTGCACGCAGTGCGGCCACGCGAACACCTGTACTCATGAACATACGGAAGTAAGCAGCGGCTTCTGGGACGAAAGCGCGGGAGAATGCGCTCCCAAAGCG
>ONJM01000049.1 GCA_900318145.1 uncultured Eubacteriales bacterium | reverse complement strand
TTGGCAGATCGTATTTGCGCCTGCGAGGGCGCAAGCTAGTAATCTAGGGCTATGCCCGCATATGAAAAGCCACCGGCTAGGCCGGTGGATGTTTACTTTTCAAGCACATTCATTACGCCGGCCTTCATAATAACAGCATTGCCGTTCCTGTTCGTCCGGATCAGAAGGAGGACGGGAAATAAAAAAGAGAACGGCATACAGAAACGAGCAAAAACAACAGGGCATGTGGAGGAAACAGCGCGTCCGGTACGGAATTAAGACTTTGATCCGGTGAAGTCCGGATCTGAATTCCGGGGAAAACAGATGCCCCGGTTAGCGAAGCGAGAGGGAGAGCTGAACGGATGCGGGCTGTGTATCATCTTCCGGGACTGTTTGAATTCCTTGAATTATACCGGGTATTCCTGCCGCTGTACCGGAAGCACCGGGACTGGTTCTATGACTGGTGCTCCATCGGGTCAGTCTACGGCGCTCCCGCCGGCTGCCGCTGGGACGGGGGGCGGGCCGGATTCGGGGAAGCGGATCCGGAGGAAGCGGCGGAACTGATGCGGGAATACGGCATCTCTCCGCGGCTGACCTTCAGCAATTCCCTGCTGCGGGCGGAGGATCTTGCTGATCCGGAATGCAACCGCCTGTGCGGCCTGTTTGGGGAAAACGGATCCGTGTCCGCCGGGGTGATCCTGGCGTCGGACCTGCTGCTGGATTATCTGCGGGGGAAATACCCGGGCTTTTACTTTGTTTCCTCCACGACAAAGGTGCTGACCGGCTTCCGGGAGCTGGAGGAGGAGCTGAAACGTCCGGAATTCCGCTTTGTGGTGCCGGATTTCCGGTTGAACAGGGATCCGGAGCTTTTTGCGTCCCTGACGGGGGAGCTGAAGAGCAAGGTGGAGTTCCTCTGCAACGAGGCCTGCTGGTTTGAATGCCCCGACCGGAAGGCCTGCTATGAAAACGTGAGCCGGAAAAACCTGAGCATGGAATGCGGTGACCATATCTGTGTATCTCCGTATGCCGGAAGGGGATACCGGTTTTCCGACGCGATGGAAAATCCCGGATTCATCGGAATCCGGGAAATCCTGGATATATATATGCCCGGCGGGTTTTCCAACTTCAAGATTGAGGGACGGAGCCTGGGGAGCGCGATGATCCTGGAATTCCTGCTGTACTACATGACCCGCCCGGAATACCAGCTTCGTGTCCGGGAGGAGATCTACCTGGACAGTTCCCTGGACCTGTTCTGACGCGGCGGCCGCAGTGCCGCCAGGGCGGCGGGACGGAAAGGCCGAATTTGAGGAAAAATTTTCCAGATATATGCGGTCCTGCATGGGAAAACGCGGCGCAAACATGGTATAATTCTGTGTATGAATACTTCAGAGAGTCCGGAAAGACACTGCCTGAGATACGGTGCATGCCTGATCCGGAAAAACGGAAAGCCGGACAGAATACCATTAGAGGAGGAACTTCCCATGATGAAACGGATTTTTGCACTGGTGACGGTCTTTGTTCTTCTCTGGGGATGCGCGGCCGCCGGAGAGACCGCGGAACCGGAGCAGCCGGTATACAGAATTGAGGAGAAAAAATATCCTCTCTACTTTACCAGTACAGACATAAAGTCGGACAATGATTTTCCGCTTTATTTCGTGGACGGAGCGGATGATCTGCCCTTTGCGGACCTGGGCGACTGGTGCGAAGTCCTGAGAAATTTCTTCGGGGATGCGGAAGGTTTTGAAGGCTATCAGCTTATGGCCACGGTGGAGGACATGTCTCCCGGAATTGTGTTCATCGAGCGGGAGAACGGCAGCACGATGACCTGCGATTTCGATGACGGCGAGATTGTTTTCACCGACTTCAATGCTTTCCGGTCGGACAGCAGCGGGCTTTATATCAATTTGGCCGCGGTCAGCAGCAGCAATCCGGACGTGGTCGATGTCCTGGGAGTGACGAGCCGGCGGGAACGCCGCGGAAAAAGCCTGATCCTGGAACTTCGGCGCAAATACGGCATTCCCATGATCGCGCAGGACGGTAAATACCTGATTCCGCTGCAGACACTTTCCTACCTGAATCTTTCCGGCATCAATTATTCCGGATTTTTCAACGGAAAAGAGATGATGATCTGCAGCGTCAATGAGATCACCAACGCCGACAGGGACATGGTGATGGCGCTGTTCAGCAACGGATTCCTTTCGGCTGAGCTGTGGGGGCTGGCCGGAACGAAAACCGCCAGCTATGCCGAGAGGGTGGCGTTTTGTGTCGAAATGATCAGCCAGGCGGATGAAGAAGGCCGGCTGTTTATCGAGAAGCAGAAAGAGGCGCGGAAGGGATCGCTTGCCGAAATGTATTACAGCGCGCCCGGAGGAAAGCGCAGCGAAGCGCTGGCAAGTTACAGCTACGGCGAACTGTGCATGGAACTGGACAATGAATACGGCTTGCAGGACGCGCACAATATCAACGGGTTCGCGGAATATTTCGCGCAGACCGGCCTGACGGACAAGCTGCTCGACCTTGACGCTTCCGTCGCGGATGCCGCGGTCGGTGAACTTACGGATTACTGGTTTGACGACGGGCATTCCGCTTTCCTGTCCAATTCCTATCTGGCGGAATTCGCGGGCGAAACATGGAACAACGGATTCAGCACGATGAATTCCGCCGACCGGAACGATACGATCGGGAACATCCGGCAGAAATATACAGACGCTGACATACCATACTATGAATTCGGTGATACAGCGATCATCACGCTGGACGAGTTTTCGATCCATCCGTACTACTCAAAATATTCGGATTATTACAGGCTCGCTGAGAACGGCGAGCTTGCGGATGATACGATTTCCCGGATCATTAAAGCGCACAGGCTGATCACCCGGGAAAACAGCCCTGTCAGGAAAGTGGTGCTTGACCTGTCCTATAACGGCGGCGGCGCGACAAACGGCGCGGTGTTCGCCCTCTGCTGGTTCCTGGGCAATGCGCAGGTCTCCTTTACCGATCCGGTTACCGGCGCCGAATCCACCGTGTCTTTCCGGGCGGATGTCAATCTGGATCATCAGTATGACGACAGGGACAATCTGTCAGACCTGGATCTTTACTGCCTGATTTCTCCTGAGTCCTTCTCCTGCGGAAACCTGGTACCCTGGGCTTTCAAAGCGGACGGACGCGTGACACTGCTGGGCAAAACATCCGGCGGGGGAAGCTGCGTGGTCCGGCGGCTGTCGACGTCCTGGGGAGGCTGCTTCCAGATTTCCGGCGCGCAGCGCGTTTCCTTTGTGAAAAACGGCGCGTACTATGATGTGGACAGGGGAGTCGAACCGGATTATTTCATCCGGGACTACAACAATTTCTACGACCGGCAGGCGCTGGTGGAATTCATAAACGGTCTCCGGTGAGCATTCACGGAAACTGTCCGCAGGACACACAAAGACGGCCGCGGTTCTGATTCTACAGATTATCTGTATTCTCCATGCTCTACAGCCTCAGTTTATCATCTCTTTATCAGCGTGATAAAGAGGCTGTCTTGCTGTGGATCGAGGGGTAATTTCCCTGGAATTGTTACTGATTTTGTTTTCTGGCGCGTGGCTGAAACATGTCTTCCGGCGTAACCAGATGAATGTGCGGATCATGAATGGCACATACCTCCTCCGTAAAGCCAGATCGGGAAACGAGGTAATAATCAATCACATCATATTGAGCGAAAAGGGAAAGACTTTCACGCATGTGATCAAGCATAGCCATACTGAACGGCGCCCTTCGGTACTTGCATTCCACGGCCAGCAGGTGATTATTCTGTTTTCCGATCCCCTCCGCCAGGCCATCCAGCTCAACAGAGCGGCCGATCCGGGAATTTTCAACATTGTAATTACGAATCGGCCCATAATACACAGGTAGTTGTCCATTCCGATTCTGCTCTTCCAACCAGAGCAGGGCTACATCTTCAAAGGATCGGGCAGTGAAATCCCGGATTCCGTCCAGATTCTCCCGAAAAAGCACTTCCCCAAAACCATTCTGAATCACGTCCCGCTGGTCAAAGATGAACCGATACCAGAAGCGGAGCAGGCTGTCTGCCACAGCATAGTAATTGGTTTTCTTGTTTCGGATGAAGGATTCGCGCCGCTCTAACACCTGCATCCGCACGAGCGATGACAGATATTTCGCCACATAATTATTCTCGACGCCGACAGCTTCTGCAATTTCCTTGCTGAAGCGCTTACCCAGTGCGACAGCCTGCAGGATCGAATTGTACATGTTCTGCTCTGAGACGCCGACCGGCATGATCTTTTCCGGCGCATCCAGCAGGGTTCCATATTTGCTGTAGAGAAGCTGACGGACATTATCCTGAAAAGAAATAGAGCGATCAATCATGCCCAGATAGAAGGGGTGCGGTCCAAAGAGACCGAGATACTGAACCTGCTCTTCGATGGTTCTGTCTTCCACAAAGGTCTTAGCTTCATGGAAGGGCATTTTCTCCAGATGAATCTGAAAAGTGGCACGCTGATAAAGTGGATCATTCCGGTTGTTCAGGATTTCTTCCATGAAGGATACATTACTGCCCGAGAGAATCAGTATCAACTGGGCTTGCCTGAAGGCGCCATCCACAAAAAATTGCAGCAGGGACAGAAGGGACTGGTTCTTCTGGCACAGGTAGGCAATCTCATCGATGATCAAAATCATCCGTTGGCTTTTCGCATCCGTCGCAATGCTCTCAAAGGCATCAGCAAATGTATCATAGCGCACATGCTCATCCATTTCCCGGAAGCGGTGGTATTCGCGGCTGAAGGCGGTGAGGTTGTCCTTTTCATCGGCCTTGCGCGCCTGATAATAAAAAGCCCTTTTCCCTTTGATGAATTCCTGAAGCATAGTCGTTTTGCCGATGCGACGGGTTCCATAGACTACGCCGAATTCAAACCGGCCGCTTGCCCAGCGCCTTTCCAGCTCGGCCAGCTCAGATTCTCTTCCGACAAACATGCTTTTTCTCCCAAGCTATTTAATCAACCGGCAAGTTGTCAACCTGCGAGTTGATAATATTGTATTCGATAGAGGCATCCTTGTCAAGCATGCAATCCAGTTCCAGAAAAGTCGTGAATTCAGAAAAACCGGGGCTTCTGTCGTCGCTAACAGGCGCACATTGGAGTGCTGTAGACACCATCGGGGCGACATCCGACGGTGTTCGATCATGCGCTTGGTTTCATCATATATTCGCTGAGCGTTATCTGGCCCCAAAGGTTCGTCTACGCAAAGCCTGAATTCAGATAGTTGGAAAGAATAAAGGACATGCTTTTGTCCCCGTTGCGGAGCCGGCTGTCCGTGACGGAAAAGGGATGCACACACCAGCACCAGTCCCCGTCCAGATACGAGCTGTTGTCATGGCTTTCAAAGAGCCGCGTACCTACGGCCGTCTTGCCCACGCAGGGGGATCCGCTGATGAGGATGAACTTCTTTTTCATTGCCCGGATTTCTCCTTTGCTGTATACCTGAACAGCGGATCGCCGTTTTCTTCCGTACCATACCGCTCCATGCCGCCCTTTTCCATGGCCCGGGCGGAAGCGACGTTTTCTTTGGCACAGCCGCCATGCACACCGGAAAGCGCGTATTCTTCCGCAGCGATCCGAAGCAGCTCTTTTACGCACAACGTGCCGTAGCCTTTGCCGCGGTATGGCTCATCCAGCAGGATGAAGATTTCCGGTTCCGCTCGATTACTGCTGCCATCCAGACCGCACCAGCCCAAGATGGTGTGCGGATTGTCTGCGCTGCAGACAGCGAGACACAGATGATAGATACAGCCTTTCGCATTCTTCTTATAATTCCCACGCATACGGACAATGGCATCCCGCGCCTCCGCGTCAGAAAGCGGATGGTGATCAGCGGGCCAAGTCCGGGCAACTTCAGCCAAGTCGTCTTCCGTCACAAAGTGAAGGATCAGGTTTTCCGTTTGATAATCCATTATCATCCTCCGATATTTGTATCCGTCCGGGATTCTGATATAACCCCTGATATGTGCATCTTTCATGCGCTCGATGATCCCTGATCTGTTGGCAATATTTCCTTCCGCGGCGAGAATCGCATCTCCCCGGTTTTCAAGGACGATGCCGATATGATCATGCTCCCTGTTTTCAAAAACCCGGTCATAAAGCACGATGTCACCGGCTTCCGGCACAAAACTTTCACCGTCTTGATGATACGTTATCCGAGAATCACCCATGGCAAATTCTTCCCAGGCGATACAGCCCGCCAGATGGCAGGACTTGCATGTATCCGGTCTGATGGGGATATCAAATCCCGCTTCCCGGCAGCAATAATAGACAAACGCCGCGCATCATAACCCATCGGCTTCTTTCAGGGGCCACTTTGGGAAAAACCGAATGATCGGTTCAAGGTTTGATTCTTTCCCTTCAATATAGCCATGAAAAGGGATTTGCGCCGCTTTCCCAGCAACCTTCGCCAGATATTTTCTTGTTGCCTTTTCCATGGCAGTTTTCCCTCCAAATGATTCTTCATGTAGTCGAGCCACCCAATGAAACCCCGTCCCGTATCTCGCCTTTATCGATCCAATGGATATTTCCAAGCTTCCAGGCAGCGCCGCCTTGGATAAAGATCGCGCTTTCATCCTCCATGGCGACGATCGGATGAATCATGGATAATTCCTTCAGGGTTGGAACAAACCACGCGTCCTCGACATAGTGCCCTTTTACGGTAATGTTGGTCAGGCCGATCCCTTCGCACAGTTCCTTCGTCTCCCAGACGTCGGCGACATACCGCCCCATGTTCATGGAACCCGCGCTGACGCCCAGGAGCACAGCGCGGCTGGCCCGAAGCTCCGCGACAAGACCGAGGTCGCGGATCAGTGCCATCTGCAAGGCCGCATCCCCGCCCATCAGGAAGACGCAGTCCGCCTCCCGCACCAACCGTACCGCATCCGCCGCGCTCGTTCGCCGGTCAATCACACGATGATCGTCGAACGCCATGCCGAGTTCCGCAAACATCTCGTGCATCCCGTCGCTGTCATCATCGTTCCGGGCATAGTCCTTCGGCCACGCGCTGATAAAAACCAGGCTTTCCCGCCGGGGCAGGTTTTCCCGAAGCGCCTGGGCGATGGCATCAGTAAAATGATGCGTCGGAAAACCGCTGAACAAGCCCAGTAAACTCGCGTTCATAGCAATTCTTCCTTCTTTTCGGTGATTACTCGTGTGCCAGATACGCGTACAGCGTGACCCACTTGTTCTCTTCCCCCACGTTCCCCACCTTGAAGGCTGGTACGCTTTTGGACGCTGTCAGCACATACCTGCCGTTTTCCAGCCTGTGCTGATCCAGCACTTTGTACCCGGCCCGCATGGCTTCCGACTCCGGCGCGCAGCCTAAAACCTTCAAGGCATAAACAATCTGATGAGCTCCGATCTTGATGGGATCGGGCGGATAGAACGTGCCCAGCATCACATCCACCATGGGCGTCTGCATATCGTCTGTCCGATAGAAAATGTTTCGTTTCGTGAAATAATGCTTTAGTGCCTCTTCGCACGCCGCCTTGTACCCCTGCAAATGCAGTTCGGCAACCAGCAGCAGGTATTCCACCGTCAGCCGCGCGCAGCTCTTATGGGGCTTCCTGGGATCATTGATCTTTTTGTTGCTGCTGATGCACCCAAAGCCACCGTCATCTTTGATCAAACTGAGAACAGCGTCGATTTCATTCTTCACGATCTCTTCTTGACTATAACCAAGCTTGACCAGATTTCTGAGCAGAAGCGGCTCTCCGCACAGCATCTTAAAGCCTGTGCTTTCGATCAGGGCGAACACTTCAGCATCGATGTCCTCTCCGATATCGGTCCGGGTCAGGCCCCATTCCGCAAAGCCCAGGATAGCGTCATACTTTGCCCAGGGCTTGTCCTTCCTGAGCTTTTTCAGCCCGCGCTCGTATATTTTGCTCCGCAGCAGCAGTTTCTTGCATGCAACGATGCGCTCATCATTTTCCGTCAGCCTTTCGTACTCCTTCATCGTCCGGAGCCGCACTTCAGGGTTTTCTTCCTCCAGCAGCCATGCCAGAATCGTCTGATCCATCTTTCTTCTCCTCCCGGTTCAAACCCCCGTCAGTTCTTTCTGACGTAAATCAGGACAAAATTCAGAATCCTGTCCAGCCCTTTTTGCAGGAATTCCCTGTCGCGGATACCGTATTCGTGTCCTGAATCAAACCACTCCTGCCAGGCGATATCAAAGCATTCCGCTTCCTTCACGGTGATATCGCATTTTTCCCCGCATTCGCTTTTCAGAAGGTCTTCCCACCAGGCCGCTGTTTTGAACAGCTGCGTGTCATCCCCTTCGGCCCACATCTCAAACAGCTGTTTCAGGTTGCCTTGAGGCTGTTCCTTGAGTCCCGGAACGGCGATCATCACATAACCGTCCGATTTGACGAACGGCAGGATCTTCTCCGCGAACACGCCTTTTTTGCAGCCGAAGTAGTGATAGGCGTCCACGCTGACGATGGCGTCGAAGTATGCCTGGGCGAAAGGCATGTTCATGGCGTCGCCGTGGATCGGGATGACCCTGTCTTCCAAATGGTTATCCCGGATCCTCCGGTAGTTTTCCGTCGCGGGGATCCACAGATCATAGGCGTACACATAATCCGCGTCTGTTTCGTTGGCGATGAAAAAGGAGGTCAGGGCAAAACCGCATCCCAGATCCAGGGTCCGGTGAAACCGGACGTCCGATGGCTTTCTGCGGATCAGTTCATCCAGCAGACGAAATGAATTCGGCCCCATCAGATAGTCTTTTGTAAAGTATTGCCGGTATTTCTCCATATTGCTCATTTCCGTTTACTCCTCTTCTTTCAGTTGAATTCTGTAATACAGAATATCTCCTGAAAACGCCGTTTCGTCCGGATTCTCTTTCCGGTCATACAGGACAAATCCCACGCTCTCATAGTTTCTCGGAGCAATCAGATTGCTGTTCGTCCGCACACGGATTTCTTTTAACCCTTCATAATGCGCCATCGTTTCCGGGTCGGATACGATTTCAAAGAGCGCGTTAAAATCATCCGGGGTGTATTGCCGCAGGAGCAGGCGTTCGGTTTCAATCATCCCTGCAGTCTCCTTCTACTCCGCAAGTCCCATGATAAACGCCGCGATCGCCTCCGCGGTTTCATCCGGCGTCTGGTTCTCGGTATCGATAAACAGCTGATACTTGCCCGATGGCTTCGTCCGTGGTGAAGCCCCGCTCCCTGGGCCGGGCCCGCAGGCGTTGATCGATGATCTCATCCCTGGCCCACAGCGCGATAGAAAAGGTGGCGGTCAAGTCCTCCGGCACCGTGGTTTTCGTGATGTAATCATGAGGCGCCATGCAGGTGACGAAGACCAGATTCCTTCCGTTGGCGATCCTGAACGCTTCCGTCAATGTATCCGCGCCGTACTGTCCTTCCCGTTCGGTGCCGGCATAGTCCCACCAGTTGAGGCCCGTCTCATCCGAATCGACACAGGCATACCGATTCGGGTCCAGCCTGGCCGAAAGCTCATCCTTCATGGTGGATTTCCCGGACCCGCAGGTACCGGTAATGATAAACAGTTTCATTGTCTTCGGCCCTTCCTGTATCCCGATCACAGCTTTTTCACAAACGCCACGATCCGGTTGGCTTCCTCAAAACCCACCGCCCGATGAAACCGCTGGCTGTCCGTGTTGTCCAGTTCGCAGTCGCTGCCAAATTCTGCGCAGCCCTTCGCTTTTGACCAGCTTTCACAGGCGGACAGCAATTTGCGGGCGATGCCCTGCCGACGCACGCCTTCCCGGACGTAGATTCCCTCCAGATACCCCACAGGGCTGGTTTCCGTTCCTTCCACATAGTCATGGCGGAGCTGGCACTGTGCAAAACCCACGGCTTCCTCATGCTCCCTGTACAGAAAGACTGCCGCATCCACCCGGGCGAGCAGGGATTCAAATTCTTCTGTCATCTCTTCCAAGGAATGCTCCGGCCACAATTCACAGGCGAGGGCGGCGACTTCCGCGGCATCTGAGCTGACGGCCCGGCTGGGGTTGGTCAAAGGAGCGTCCGCCTGCTTTTCCTCCCGTTTCCAGAAGGTCCAGTGGATGCCCTTTCCATACCCGAGCTTTTCGTAAAAAGGATCGCCGCCGCCGGTCATGTGGGTAGCGCCCAGGGCTTTCATCCGGTGATAGTGCCGGGACAAGGCGGCCGCCGCCAGCCCGCACCTCCTATGATCCGGATGGGTGCACAGGGGCTCCATGTAGGCCAATTTGTTTTCCGGTACCCACCACATACCGGAGAAGCAGACGTATTCCCCGTTTTCATCTGCGATGATCACGTCGTATTCATGGGTGGCATGAGGCGCAGGCGCGGTCATGGGGCCGATGACGCCCTTATAGGATTTGGCGGGTGTCCAATCGTTGGAGCAATCTTCCCGATCCCAGCCCTCGAAGGGTCCTTTTTCCCCGTGGCCGAAGCCGTACCAGAGGAGCTTCGCCAGCTTGAAGCCGTCCGCGTCCTTCGGGTCTACGAAGTGGTATCCTTCGGGCAGCGGGTGGTTGAGTTCATTCCGGAAGTCAAACTGCCGATCCTCGTATTCCTCCGTCAGGATGAATCCACGTTTCGCCGCCGCTTCTTTCAGGTATTCCTGGCCGTTGAAGAGCACCAGGCGCTGCTTTCCTTCAAAATTCGGCATGGCGGAAACGGCATAGTCCACCATCTCGTCCGCCAGGAATTCATACCCCTTGCGGACGCTGAAAAAGATATCCGTCACAGGCGCTTCGTAAAACACAAAGGCCACCACCCTATCCCTGTCCAGCCAGAACCGATCCAGGAAACTGTAAGACTGATCCATCCAGGAGGATTGCAGGGCGTACTCAAAGAAGGGAGCCGCCACGCCGCTGCCCTTCTCCCGGTCATAGATGTCCGTCAGGAAATCCCAGACCAGTTTGATGTCCGTCAGGATCTGAAACTGCTTTGTCGTGATGTTCATATTGCCACCGCGCTTTCGTTGATTGATCCTTTCTTTGATCTGGTTTTATAATTCCGCGGGATCCGTACCGCTCTGCTCCTCATACCACCGAACGGCCCGTTCGATCCATCCGGCCATGCACATGCCCGTCCCGTCGGCAAAGCCATGCCCGCCTGATGGGCCGGCTTCCAGCCTGCAGGGAATCCCGTGCCGCTGCAAGGTCCGCTGCAATAGATAAGAATGCTCCGGGTTGACCAGCCCGTCCGTTTTCGTCAGGAACACCGCGCAGGGCGGAAAGCTCTCCGCGTGATCAGGGATTTCAAAGGGCGAATGGATCGCGGCTTCGATGTCGCATCCAAAAAGCGCAAGATCGGAATCATCGTCCTCATCCTCCGCTTCCGCCGCCCAATCCCGGCGGTTCAACTCCCAGCTCACCAGCGGATACACCGGAAAGACCGCCTGGGGCTTGGGCAGGCCGTGGAAGGCAAAGCCCTTTTCCGGCACATTCCACAGGCACACCAGATAGCCGCCCGCGGAAAAACCGCAGGTGATATAACGCGCCCAATCCACATGGAACCTATCCGCGTTGTCTCGGATCAGGGTGATGGCCCGGGCGAAGTCGCCCATCTCCCGCTCCAGCAGATGATCGTCCACCGCCACCTGATAGGTCAGCACAAACACGTTGTAACCCAACCGATTGAACTGTACCGCCACCGGCCAGCCCTCCGTCAGGTTCCACACATTCTCAAATCCGCCGCCCGGCACCAACAGGATATATGGTCTGCTGCCCGCATCCTCCGCCCGGGACGGTAGCCACACCAGGTTTGCGCCCTTCCTGCCCGCTTCCTTCGCGCATTCCGCTTCCGTATACAGCGGATAATACCATTCTCCGCTTTTCGCCGCCTGAAACAGCGTTTCAAACCCCGCTGCAAGATCGCCGCCGAAACAGTTCTTCCTGAGCTGCGCCAGGGTTTTCCCCCACTTTTCATCCTTCGTCAGATCCATATTGCGAATGGCGTCCGGCGCGATCTTTGCGATCAACGGATCGGACAGCAGCTCTCCCAGCGTCTTTCTTTCATCGATCATCGTCTTTCCCTCCTGCTTTCTTTTCGCTTTTAATACGCTTGTAATCCATCCTCTTTTCGCAGAGGCTTGTCATTCTTTTGTCATTCCGCATGGTTGCACACATCCGCCCAGATTTTCCGCAATTCCGGGCCTTTGTCACGCAGGATATACTCTACCGCGTCCATGGCGGTTTCCCCCAGCAAATCATGTGCGTTGGTCGTTTCCGATTCACGCACGTATTTCACCTGGTTTGCCGCATAGTTTGGCGCGGCATCAAAGGCAACGGCCAAGCGCTTTGCTGTCCTGAGCGATTCTTCCGCTCCTTTTCGGTCTCCGGATTTGTACTGAAAGACTGCCAGGAAGACGTCGAAGACCACGATCATTTTCTCGATAAAGTCCGGCTCATTCGTCTTTTTCAGTCCTTTTAGGGTGGGAATGATCCAGCGCATCATTTCCATGCCGGATGTGTTGTCATTCTTTACATCAAACAGCATCGCATAGCCGATCCCAATCTGCATAAGCCGACTGATCTCCCGCAGAAGCCCGTCCTCCAGATAATCATTTGCTTCCTCCGGGTCCCCTCCGTGGGAGAGCAGCATGATCCCGATCCTGTCATTAAAGATCGCGCCGGGGTTATATGCTTTCAGCAGCTCCAGCGCCTTATCCGTTTCGCCCAGCATCTCGTACATCTCCGCGATCATACCGCAAATCCAGGATTCGCTCACCCGGGAATCCGTGCACTGGGACACCAGCAGGCGCGCATTGTTCAGCAGTTCAATGGCCCGATGAAGCCAGGGCCCCTTTCTTGTCCCCGCCCCAAAGGTATAATACAGGTTCGCGGCGGCAAACACTACATCGAAGGAATGCGGATACTTCATGATCGCCTTTTCCGCCTCCGAAAGCGCATCGTCATCCCGGCTGCGGCTTGCCTGACGCAGACGCTCCACAGTGGCGTTCAATTGGTTATCCTTCATTTTGTATCCCAACAGCGCGTCTACGGAAACGTCGAAGAAATCCGCCATCTCCATGATGAGGCGCAGTTCCGGCAGGGAGGATCTGGATTCCCATTTATACACCGCACCGACGGACACCCCCAGCACCTCTGCCAATTGCTCCTGGGTCAGCCCCCGCTGTTTCCGGTATGCCCGGATGTTCTCCGCAATCCTGGTTTCCATCTCCCGGCCTCCTTCATATGGATAGTAATACTATATAGCAGTTATTCAGCGTTTTGAATATACCGGCATTATAATTTTATGGGATATTTTTCTACCTTTAGTACGGGTGTAAATTGAGATAGATCATTCAGCATATTTCCTGACAACGATTGTTTTCTTACATAACAACCACAGTGCTTGCACTGGCCGCCAGGGTTTGGGACGGAGCCCGCCAACAAGCATTTTGCAAATTCCAGCAGATTTGCAGGTTTGCCGCTTTTCCAACAGTAAATCTTCGCTTTCAGCTCATGCGCAGAAAACGTCCTATGGATCGCACCAGCAAGAAAAAGATGATGCCGGCATTGTGGCAAGCAGGGCAAATGTATCACATTTTACATACTATGTGTATGTCATGTTGGGTTTGATATGATATAAGAATTCATAATGCAGATAATCAAAATAATGTGTCCAGAAAAAAAGTGGGTCAAATAAACTGTACCCTGTAAATCGGACAGTTGGGGTTTTGAGAAATCCGACTGGCCGACAGGCGATTATCCTGAGATTCGTACAACGAATTTAAGCAGG
>ONJM01000050.1 GCA_900318145.1 uncultured Eubacteriales bacterium | reverse complement strand
CTGTATCGTTTTCAAGGTTCGCTTCGCTCTTCCGCGGTCCCCCGCAGGCGAGCTTGACTAATATACCAAACCCTCCCCCCTTTGTCAAGCTTTTTTTTGAGGTTTTTGAAAAAAAGTAAAGCGCTTCCGTTTTTTTACGGAAACGCTGTTCTTGAATCCTGTCTGAGCTGTCAGATTTGCCGGCTCATCAGCAGGCCGGATATGCCGTTCACCACGAGGGCGAAACCGGTGCAGAACACAATGGCATTTGCAATTCTTCCCGGATGTATGAGAATCAAAACCCCCAGAACAACAATCAGGATTGAGAGCAGTTTCGAATACAAAGGGATTTCCCTGTCTCTGCATGTTTCCAGCAATGCCGCTGCTCCGCTCATGATCAGGACAACCCCGATAATCACAGGAAACGCGTTCAGAATCACCCGGCACAGCAGAACCAGCAGCAGCCCGGCCCCGCCTGACATGATCGCATAGCCAAGCATCATTTCATTCTGTCTGTTTTCCCTGAAATACATAAAAAGGTAAACCGCCGCAGTCGCAATCATCATATATCCCATCACGCGGATCATTGTCTCCACAACCTGCCCCCGCCAGATCATCAGAATCACGCCCATAATAATTCCGGCTGCAGACAGAATTGTTTTGTTTCTCAGATACTTTTCAAACATTTTTCCTCTTCCTTTCCGTTCGTACGCTTTTTTCTCCCGGTATATCCGGACAGCCGGATTGTCTGTTTTTTTCTCCGGCGGTTCCTCTGCAACACAGCATACATCAGTCTGTTTTTTCCGCCATAACCCGTATTTTCCATTGTCCGTTTTCACGTGTCATCTGTACCCGATAGGATGTTTCCGGCCATGCCGGCGGATAAACCGCTCCCTCTCCCCGCCGGGCGATCACCTCATCAGCTTTCAGGCCTTTTACACGTCCGTCAATCTTCGGAATACGTTCGGTAATCTCAGTCCGTAAATTGTTGTCCCAGGGCCACAGCCAGAAATATCCGATTTCCAGTCTGTGGTCAATACCCCGGATGTTATAATCCGAATAAGGTGATTCACCGTTGTCCGTCATAGCGATCAGCTGATCCGAATCAATGTATGCTGACAGGAAAAACTTTTCCAGTCCGCTCCGGTCAGTATCGATTCCCATCACATATTTAGCCCTGGCGGCCATTCCGTCCTTCAGGACAATCTGCACATTGCTCAGATTCATTGTATAGTAAAATACGGTGATAATCAGTCCGAGGACAAGACAGAGAACCAGCAGCCTGCCGGCGATAAACCATATTCCCCGGCGCAGATACTTCATGCCTTCTCTCCTCCTTCTGTCATATCCCGGCGTCTTTGGTTCTGAATCTTCCGGAACCTGTTTACAGCAGTTTGATCAGCATCGTATTCTGATCATCCATTTCCACGATCACCAGTCCGTCCTTTTCAAGCTGCTTCATAATATCCGAAAAACGCTTAAACCCGATCGCGCGCTCATTGAAATCCGGATACGCGGTAATAATGTCCGCCTTCAGAATGGAGGGATTTACCCGTTCGAATCCTCCGTCCTTATATGCCTTGATTTGTGCGGCAAAAGCTTCTTTCCAGTTTTCCCTTGTAAGCTGGGGAATCGCTTCCGCGCTGTCTCCACTGTTGTTCAGTCCGACCATCACGTCAAAGTTGTCGTTATGGACCCGCAGGTCTCCGAAACGGTTTGCCAGCTTCATCAGCAGCTTGTAGAACGTTGCGCATCCGTATGCTTTTTCGTTGAAATCCGGTTTCAGCCTTAGAAGCGTACCTTTCAGTTCACTCGCGTATATTTCATCCCGGTCCGTCTGTTCTTCCAGCACTGTCGTCAGCAGTTTGTTCAGTTCACTTTCATCGGCAACCTCTTCGTTGCTGTAGCTGGCCTTTTGTTTCCGCGGTTTCTCGACATTGCGTTTTCCGACGCTTTCCAGAAACTGAAACTCATTGCACGCGTTGATGAAGATATTGCTGGCGGCTTCGCTTCGGCTGATCCCCAGAACAAATTTTCCCATACTTTTCAGCCTGCCCACCAACGGTACATAGTCGCTGTCTCCGGAAACAATACAGAAACTGTCTATCAGTTCATTTTCGTACGCCACCTGCAGCGCGTCGATCACCAGCTGGATATCGGCGTTGTTTTTCTGGCTGATACCGTACCGAAGGCTGGGTACCACCGTAAATGTATTGCTCAGCAGCACTTCCTTCAGATCGTCAAACTTGTCCGTGTATCCGTATACCTTGCCCAGCAGGATATCTCCCCGGATTTTTACTTTTTCAAGGATACTCTTCAATGTCGGCACTTTTGCACCGCAGTTCTCCAGATCAACAAAAACAGCAAATTTACTCAGAAAAAAAACCTTCTTCCCTGTCAATTCGACGCATTGCGCGTCAGTTCGTGTTAGTATACCATCAAAAACCTGTTTTTGCCACTGTGATTCTTTACAAAGTCCCCTGTTCACTGTAAAATATAAAGGATGTATTATAATTTGAAAGGAAGCTCACTTCATGGCGCCGATTCTTTCTGCATGCCTGGTAATTGATCACAGCGGGGACGAAGTGGATATTACGCTTCGATGCATTCAGAATGCCGATCTTGAAGTGTCCGTATATATCTGTGACTGTTCTCCGGAGGAAATTACTGCAGAACGCTTAAAATGGTCTTTCCCCGGACTGATCGTTCTCCCGCAGGAGAAAAAAGCTTCCTTTTCCCAGGCGTGCAATGCCGTCCTGCCGCAATTGCAAAGCAAATACCATCTGATCATGGATCCCGGTATTTCTTTTCATCCGTCCCTGCTTCGCCGCATGGTTTCGTATATGGAAGCGCATCCCAATATCGCAATTCTGTCTCCCCGTTTTTTCACCGGAGAAGGTGAGGAGCTCTTCTTTCCGCGGAGACAGATCACGCTCCGCTATATGCTCGGGACCTTGTTTGCCGGTTTTGGCGGCATTTTTCGCAGATGGCAGCGGGAATATACCTTTGCAGACAATGATGTGGAAATGTCCGCGCCTGTTGATTCAGCCCCTGTCACCTGCATGCTGATCCGTACGGATGTATTCAGAACGCTGAACGGATTTGACACAGCTTATTCCCGGACGCAGGAGGACGCTGATCTTTGCCGCAGAATTCTGGATAGTCGGCTCGGAAGTATTGTCTATCATCCGGATATGCAGGTTTTCTGCCAGTCCGCCGCAGCGGAAAATGCATTCTACCCGGGCCGTAGTCATCGGTTCCGTACCGTATTCAGGTATTTCATAAAATGGGGGATCACCTGGTGATCCCCCGCTTTTTATCTTTTTATCAGATCTTCATTCGGCACACCCGGTATAAATGTGGGTGTTGGTGTGCTTTCAGGTCCGAAAAGCTTTTCCAGCAGGTCATGCGAAGCATATTCTCCGCGGACTTCATGGGGTGCCGGTAGATAACCCACGGATTTCTGGAAATCTGCCACAGCCTGAATTGTCATTGTTCCGTAAACACCGTCCAGTTTTCCCGGATCGTATCCCACCTGTTTCAGCCGCGTCTGCATATACAGGACGCTCAGTCCCTTGTCTCCTTTCTGCAGGGGCATATAAGGATCATATTGCGGGGCGCCTGCGGAAAAAAGCTTCGTACGCATGCTCGGAGTAATATAGTTTCGTTCCCGCGTATGGATAGCGTCATAAAAGAGATTGACTGCCACCTGTGTCTGTTCTCCGTAATCACCGTCCACGTTCCCGACAGGATACCCAAGCTCCTTAAGCCGCTGCTGAATTCTGCGTACCGTGCTTCCTCTCGCTCCCTTATGGATGTTGTCATCGCCGGGTGTTGCGGTCGGAACAGCCGTAACCACGGGAGTTCTGGTCGGAACAGGCGTGACCGCAGGCGTCGGTGTTGCGGTCGGAACCGGTGTCATTGTCGCGGGTGCGGGCGTTACAGTCATCAGCCGCATCGCGTCGTTCTGGATAGTTTCCAGCTCCCACGGCAGCGTTTCCGTCGCCGTATACCTGTAGAGCCGTTCCCCGGCCATGCACGCGCCTGCGGTCTGCTGCCCGGAGGCAGGAAAAACTTTCGTTTCACCGGTTGTCAGGCTGATAGCTGTTATGGTACGGTCTGCCGCAGTCAGTGTAAGCGCCTCTCCTGTTACACACATGAAAACCGGTTCCGGTACGCTCATGCCCGTCATAAAAACAGGTTCCCGTCCGAAATTTTCTTTTTCTTTCCCGGGCAAACCCTTCTCCATAAGTACAAATCCCGTTTCGCTTCTGTTAACCCAGTACAGAATCCTCCCGTCTGTCGCCGCGGCAGCCGCGCGCTCGGAGAACACCGTTTCGTTCACCGTCAGTTTACCGTCTTCCAGTGTAAATGTTTTATCTTCCTGCCCGGCAATTTCCTCTTCCGACGCATCTGCGGACAGAACGGAATAACTGCCTCCGTCCAGCCTGACGGACACAAGCTGATTGTTCTGTGTCAGCCCAATCACGTCCTTATCAGTAATCCGGAGTATGTCTTTCATGGGAGCAGACAGCTTACGGGTAACTCCGTCCGAACAGATCATGAATAATTCGTTGTTTTCACCGATCCACGCCGTCACCGTCCCGTCCGTTCTCGCAGGATCTGCGGACGCATATGACAAAACCACTGATGCCATTACTGCTGCAAGCAGAATAATCAACCGTTTCAATTGCTCTTCCTCCCGATCTTTCTTTCGGATAAAAACTCTCCTGTATATCAGACGATTGTTACGGATAAAACAATTCATCAAATCTATATTTTCCCCAAAAATAATTTCCGGGTCGGACGCGACAGGGTTAATCCGCCAGTATGAAGCTTTCCGTCAGAATCAGATGATCAGCGTATCCTGTGGAAACGCGGAATTCTCCTGCTTCTGACACTTCATGCGCAGTAAAATCAAAGAAACGGAGTTGCTGTTCGCGTATGGTGAAGCAAACATTCTTCGACTCGCCTGGTTCCAGAAAAACCTTCCGGTAGTCAATCAGCTGCTGGATGGGCCGCACCACGGACGCCACAGGATCCTGAAGATACAGCTGCACGGTTTCCTTGCCCGCCCGCTTTCCGGTATTCCGTACAGTGACCGTTACCTTCAGTTCCTCGTTTTTGTGTATCGTTTTCCTGTCCGTTGTCAGTCTTTCATATTGAAAGTCCGTATAGCTCAGTCCGTATCCGAAAGAATACAGAGGCAGATTCGGCATATCCAGATAGCAGCTGCTGAACGGTGCCGGGCGGTCATCCGGCGGCGGCTTCGGCCTTCCCGTATTTGTTCTGTTGTAGGGCATAGGATATTGCCCGACGCTTCTCGGCATACCGGCGGAAAGCCTGCCGCACGGATTTGCGTCGCCCCACAGCAGTCTTGCCAGGGCGTTTCCCGCTTCCGTTCCGGGATACCACATTTCCAGAATTGCCGGAGCGCTTTCCGCCAGTTCTGTCAGTACAAGCGGCCTGCCGTTGAACAGGACTGCGGCCGTATTTCTATTGACCTGCAGTACAGCCCTTGCCAGTTCCATCTGCGGTCCCGGCAGATTCAGTTCTGCCCTGCTTCGTCCCTCTCCGCTGTAGTTCTCCGGTTCTCCCAGTACCAGAATAACCGCTTCCGCTTCCTCTGCCGCCCTCACCGCTGCCGGAATTCCTTCTGTATCCGTATCTCCGAATTCTGCCCCGCAGCCTTTCTGAATTAACAGTTCCGCGTCGGGCAGCAAAGCACGGATGCCTTCCGGTATCGTTACAGTGTATTTTTCCGCTCCCGGTCGCGACCAGAATCCGTTCAGCCTGGTTTCTTCCGCAAACGGTCCGATCAGCGCGATTTTCTTAATGCTTTTCCGGAAAGGCAGAATGCATTCATTTTTCAGCAGTACCGCGGATTCCTCTGCCGCCCGCCTTGCGATTTCCCGGTGTGCAGGACAAAGATACAGCTCTTCCTCCGCTTTTTCGTCCGCTCCGTGATACGGGTTTTCAAAAAGACCCAGCTCGTTTTTCAGCCGCAGCACCCGCATCACGGCGGCATCCACCGTTTCTTCCGATATTTTCCCTTCCCTTACCAGTTCAGCCAGATGCAGATAGTACGCATTCTTTACCATATCGATATCGCACCCGGCTTCCATCGCCAGCCGTGCGGCATCCTTCGCGTCCGCAGCGACGCCGTGAGTTACCAGTTCTCCCACCGCGTCATAATCACTGATCACAACGCCGTCAAATCCCCATTCTTCGCGCAGAATCCGGTTCATCAGCGTTTTATTTGCCACGGACGGAATCCCGTTCAGCGCGTTGAAGGACGGCATAATCAGCCGAGCCCCGGCATCCAGGCATGCTTTGTACGCCGGAAGATACGTTTCCCGCAGCATACGTTCCGAAACATCCACTGCGTTGTAGTCGCGGCCGGCTTCTCCGGCGCCGTAGGCGGCAAAATGCTTCACACAACACGCAATGTTTTCCGGGTCGGAAAGATCCCTGCCCTGTGTCGCCTTCACCAGCGCCGCGCCCATCCGTCCGTTGATCAGCGGTTCTTCGGAATTCGTTTCAAGAATCCGTCCCCACCGGGCGTCCCGGGCAGTATCCACCATAGGATTAAACGTTACATGCACCCCGCATGCGGCGGATTCTTTCCTTGCCATATCCGCGCATTCCGCGACCAGATCGTCGTCAAAGGAGCAGCCCATGGCCAGCGGAATCGGATAGGTTGTCCGCAGTCCGTGAATAACATCCAGCATCAGAAGCAGGGGGATCTTTTTCGGATCCGCGGCCAGATGCATATCCTGCAGTGCTTTGGCCTGCTTTGCATCCTCAAAGGTCAGCACGCTCCCCATCACCCTGCAAAGCTCCTCCGCCGGCAGCAGTTCTCCGCCGGGTCCGGTGATTTCCAGCTGATTGGCGATAAACTGACCGGCATTGCACTGCACCAGCTGTCCCACCTTTTCTTCAAGTGTCATACTGTCGAGCAGTTCTTTCAGTGCTTGTTCTGTCATTTTTCAGTCCCCCTGCAATGTTCTCTCAGTTATTATTGCCGCTCGTGATCCTTATTCTCTGTACAGCAGCAAAACCCTTCTTGTCCTGTTCCTTCTTGATCTGCTTTCCATTTACATGATATCATTTGTATATCTGTTGCGGAAAGACTTTGAAAGGAGAATCGCCATGATTCGTCACATCGTTTTTGATATGGGCCGGGTCATTGTCAATTTCAGCCCGGAAGATTTTATGGATCGGGAAGGACTCACGGATCCGGAGGACCGTAAGCTCGTGCTGAATGAATTGTTCCGTTCCGTCGAATGGGCACAGATGGATCTTGGGGTCCTGGATGAGGAAACCGCGGAACCCCTTGTGATGCAGCGGATTCCTGAGCGGCTGAAGGATCTGGTTCATCGCCTGCTTTTTTCCTGGTCTCGCCCTGATGATACAATCCCTGGCATGGAAACCCTGGTCCGGAATCTGAAAAACTCCGGATACGGAATATGGCTCCTCAGCAACGCCAGCAAGGCACAGCACCGTTACTGGCCGAAGATTCCTGCCAGCCGCTTTTTTGACGGAAAACTGGTTTCCTGCGATCTGGGCATCGTCAAACCTAACCCGGAAATATACATGACTTTTGTCCGGAAATTCTCCCTGATTCCAGAGGAATGCGTTTTTATTGACGACTCCCCCGCAAACATCGCTGCTGCTGTCAGCTGCGGCTGGAGCGGGATCGTTTTTCATGGAAACAGCAGCGAACTTGAAGCAAAGCTGCGTACACTTGGAGTCCGGATTTAACTGCCCTTCTAATGTGCTCCCCGTGTCAAGGACAAAAGATTAATGCGAAGTAAAGAATTTAAGGATCCGTGATATACTTTGGATGCCAGCAAAAGGAGGATAGGGCA
>ONJM01000055.1 GCA_900318145.1 uncultured Eubacteriales bacterium | reverse complement strand
TTGGCGGCGTTCCAGCTCTGTACGCGCTTATCGCGCATTTCCATGAGTTCTTTCATAACGCATTTCCTCCTCAAAGGTATTTGGTTTTCAGCAGGCGGTTTTCAGCCGCTGCCGTACTGACACGGGTTTCATCAGCCGGGGCCTTTTCAGGCTCGGCCTTGGGTACGGAAGCCACCAGCCGGTTCATGAGGCAGGCTGCTGCAGTTTTCCGGGCATAAGAAAAGCCGGATACGTTTTTCGTATCAGGCTGATCTCCCTCGGCGAACATGACCTCATCACAGAAGCCGAGCTCTTTGGCTTTCCAGGCATTCATCCACGTTTCACTGTCCATGAGATGGCTCAGTTTGGTACGGGACTGACCAGTCTTGATCTCGTAGGCGTTGATGATGGATTCCTTTACCTCGTCCAGCAGCTGGATGGCTTTCCGCATTTCCTCGGAATCGCCCATAGCCATGGTGAAGGGATTATGGATCATCATCATGCTGGTAGGACTCATCTGAACACGAGTGCCCGCCATGGCAATCACGCTGGCGGCGCTTGCAGCCATACCGTCGATCTGCACTGTCACATCATGGGGATATTCCATGAGCATGGTATAGATCTGGCTGGCGGCGAAACAGTCACCGCCGGGGCTGTTAATGTGGAGTGTGATCGGGCCGTCCCCGGAGTAAAGCTCCTCCTTGAACATGGCAGGCGTCACATCATCCGCAAACCAGCTCTCTTCAGCGATTACGCCTTCCAGATACAGGGTTCGGGTCGCATCCTCGTTTTTGACCCAGTTCCAGAAATGACGCATCAGGTGTTCCTCCTTTTATCAGTTTTCGTTTCCTCCGTCTGCTGTTTCATGGCAGTGGAGATGCTGATCATGTTGCCGTTGACCAGGTAGGCATCACCGCCCTGATCAGCTGGTATCGGGTTCTGGTTTTCCAGCGCCCGGATATCGTTAGCGGAAAGCCAACCGTTCTGGCGTCCTATGGCATAGCCTTCCATCCGGGATTTGTAGTCGCCGCGCATCAGGCCGTCGATGTTGAACTGCACGAAAAAGCGCCCTTTCTCCTGTTCAGAGAGAAGAGCGCGGTTCATTGCCTGTTCGATTCTGACGAGCCATGGGCGGATTGTGTGAACAGCAAAGTCAATGCTCTGGTGTTCGATATTGGAGAAGGTCGCATGCTCCAGATTGCCAACGAGATGAGGTGGCACCCGGAAGATCCTGCAAATCTCATCCACCTGAAACTTGCGGGTTTCCAGAAACTGCGCTTCATTATTCGGAATAGCAATCGGCTCAAACTTCATGCCTTCTTCCAGTATGGCCACCCGGTTGCTGTTGGAAGATCCGCCGTAGGCGCTGTTCCAGCTTTCCCGGAGCGCCTTCGGATTCTTCACGGTGTTCGGATGCGTCAGGATGCCGGAGGGCCGAGCACCATTGGAGAAGAACTTACTGCCGTACTCTTCGGAAGCAATCCCAAGGCCGATGGCGTTTTTCTCCAGAGCGATTGGGCTGTATCCCATAACCCCGTCAAACCCAAGGCCGGGAATGTGAAGAACATCCCGGGGCTTGATCGACACGGTCTTGCCATCACTGGTGGTGTAGGTGTAGGTCAGGTTTCCCTTACTGTCACGATCTACATCCATGTGGTCCGGGAGCAAAGGATACAGGCCAATGACCTGATTCTTTCCACTGCGGATAATCTGGCTGTAGCTGTTGCCGTAGAGCAGCAGGTGCGCCAGCATGACTTCCCGGAAAACAAAGGACGTCATTTCGCTGTTTGGCTCATCATGGAGAAGCCTGTACAGCGGATGATCTGTCGCTTTCTCGTTTCCGTCATTGACAGTTTCGTATATGCCCAGTGGCAGGCTGGCAATGGTTTCTGAAATTACCCGGACACAGGCGTAAACCGTGGAAAGCTGGATAGCGCTCTGCACCGTTACAGATTTCCCGGAACCGCTGGTGCCGAAGTAGAAAACCGGCGCGGCACTGACGCTGTCCTGGGGCTTATCACGCGCACGGAACAGGCCGGAAAAAGGATTCTTCATTCTGTTTCCAAGAAAAGCCGTCCGGCTGCCCGGATGGCTCTCTGCATTTTTCCACGATACCATTATACATGAGATTTTCCCATGAATCGTCCCGCTATTTGGACAATTACAGCCCGCTTCCGGTTTTCTTATCGTGGCATTCCTTGCAAAGACTTTCCCAGTTTGTCTGATCCCAGAACAGCCGCTGGTCTCCCCGGTGCGGAATGATGTGATCCACAACCGTCGCCGGAACAATCTTTCCCTCCGCCTGACAGAAAGCACAGAGCGGATGCTGCTTCAGGAATAATGCCCGAGCTTCACGCCAGCGGGCGTCATACCCACGGGCGGAGGCACCGCCGCGCATACGGTCATCGCTGTACATTCGGTGATCCTTACAGAAATTTTCGCACCTCCGTTCAGATAATCAAAAAGCCCCGGTCGTCATAGACCGAAGCTCCGCTGTTGGCGTTCTTCAGCGCCCGATCCAGCGCCATGACCAGAGCCACAGCGCCGTCAACTTTTTCCGTGGATTTCTCTTTGTCGATTTTCAGATTTCCTGCCGGGTCAGTCCGCACGAAGGCATTGTCCATATTCCACCGGAGAACCGGATGCCCGCCGTGGTTCAGTTTCCGTTCCAGTACCAGGCGCATCAGCTCTTTCGTCGGAGGGCTCATATCCCGGTACCCCTGTCCGAAGGGGACCATCGTGAAACCGTCATCCTCAAGAGTCTGCACCATCATGGTGGCATTCCATCGGTCATACGCGATTTCCCGAATGTTGAACCGTTCACCAAGCTGCAGGATGAACTGCTCTATCGCGCCATAATGAACGACATTACCTTCGGTGGTATGAATGAAACCCTGCCGTTCCCATTTGTCGTACATGACATGATCCCGGCGGACGCGCAGCTGCAGAGTTTCTTCCGGGAGCCAGAAATGAGGAACAACGATGTACTGTTCCTCCTCATCCCGGGGCGGGAAAACCAGCACCATGGCGGTCAGGTCGGAAGTAGAGGAAAGGTCGAGCCCGGCATAGCACGGACGGCCCTCCAGTTCATACTCATTGACAACACCGCCGCATTCATCCCATTTATCCATCGGCATCCAGCGAACGGACTGCTTCACCCACTGGTTCAGTCGGAGCTGCCGGAACATGTTCTCGTCAGCGGGTGTTTCCTGCGCTTTGCGGAATGCGTCCCTGACCTTGTCGATGGTAATCGTCTGATCCAGCGATGGGTTTGCCTTGTACCAGTTTTGCTCGTCCGTCCAGTCAGCATCATCCGGCAGGCCGAAGACCACCGGGTAAAACCGGGGATCATCCTTCCGACCCTCAAGGATATCAAGCGCTTTCTGGTGGACTTCCCAGCAGATGCTGTTCCGATCCGTTCCGGCGGTTGTCAGGAAAAACCACAGGGGCTGCTTTCGAGCGTCGCCGCTGCCCTGAGTCATGACGTCGTACAGGGCACGGTTCGGCTGGGTGTGCAGTTCGTCGAATATACAGGCGCTGACATTCAGGCCGTGCTTCGTCGCGACCTCTGAGGACAGCACCTGGTAGATACTGCCGGTCGGCTGGTAAACCATCCGCTTTGTGGACGGTATGATCTTGATCCGTTTACTCAGCGCTGGGGACTGCTTCACCATATCCACAGCTACATCAAACACAATAGCTGCCTGCTGACGGTCTGACGCGCAGGAGTAAACCTCCGCACGCCATTCATCGTCATTGCAGAGCATGTTCAGGGCAATGGCAGCACCAAGTTCTGACTTCCCCTGTTTCTTCGGGATCTCGATGTACGCCGTGGTGTACTGCCGTATGGATGGATCTTCATCACGGACGGTGCCGAATACATCCCGGATGATTTGTTCCTGCCATGGGAGCAGCTTGAAAGGCTGACCGTGGAACTCTCCCTTTGTATGCTTCAGGCACTCAATGAACTGGATGACCCGGCGAGCCTTTTCCTCACTTTGCATCCTGCCAGCCTCCCCTTAGAACAGATTCCATCGGATCATCCGTATCGGCTTTGTCGCCATTCTGGGCATAGAGCCGCGCACGGCTGGCCGGGGTCAGGCCGAACTCTGAGCAGAAAGACTGCATGATCTTCAGGTTTTGCTGGGCAATGGATACCTGGGGAACCTGCTGTACATAACCGCTGGGCGTCTTGAAGATCGTCCCGTGCTGGGACAGGAATTCCTCAGCTTCACGCCAGCGGGCATAGGCCTGACAGTAACCGGCGAAGGCTTCCATGTCGTGTTCTGTCAGGATACCCATGGCAATCAGGGATGGAGCCAGACGCTTCCATTCCTTTTTCGCTTCCGGCATCAGCCATGCGGGGCATTTTACATTTTCCTGCGGCGGTGTCGGTTCCTCTTTATTAATCGGCCTGCGGCCTTTTCCCCGGTCGCCCTCCAGCACTTTCAGCGCCGTGGGCAGGGGTTTCCTTCCTTTGGTCGCCATCTGGTTTCACCTCCTCTCCGTGAAATTGTGTGTTTTTACGCACCTGTGACCACTTCACTGTAGGGTATTGTGTGTCCGTCCCGGAGCACTGTGATCTCCTGATCCGGGTAGTCCTGGTGGAAGCGTTCCACTATGACTGTTGCGTACTTCGGGTCCAGTTCCATCGTTCGGCAGATCCGGTCGGTCTGTTCGCAGGCGATCAGGGTAGAGCCGCTGCCGCCGAACAGATCCATCACCACAGCGTTCGGTGCGCTGCTGTTCTTGATGGGATAACAGAGCAGCGGGATCGGCTTCATTGTCGGGTGATCCGCACTTTTCTTCGGCTTGTCGAAATTCCAAATAGTGCTCTGTTTCCTGTCGGAGAACCACTTGTGCTTTCCGTTAGGAAGCCAGCCGTAAAGAACCGGTTCATGCTGCCACTGATAGGGGCTACGGCCCAGTACCAGGCTGTTCTTCACCCAGATGCATACGCCGGAAATATGAAAACCGGACTCTTTGAAAGCCCGGCGAAAGTTCAGCCCTTCGGTGTCAGCATGGAATACATAAGCGCTCCCGCCCTCTGCCATGTGGGCTGCCATGTTTTTGAAAGCGGCCAGCAGGAAGGTGAAGAACTGTTCATCTGCCATGCTGTCATTCTGAATCTTCTTTCCATCTGCGGATTCATACGCGACATTGTAAGGAGGATCCGTCACGACCAGGTTGGCTTTGATGCCTTCCATGAGTACATCCACCGCATCCGGATCGGTGCTGTCCCCGCACATCATCCGGTGCCTGCCCAGCGTCCATACATCACCGGGCTGTACATAGGGGGTGATGGTTTCCGGGTCAATGTCGCAGTCATCGTCATGGGTTTCCTTGTCGTGAACCTTACTGAAAAGGTCATCCACCTCGGCAGCGTCAAACCCGGTCGCGCCAAGGTCGTACCCTGCGGACTGCAGGTCTTTCAGCAAGTCAGCCAATGCGACAGGCTCCCAGTCGCCGGTTGCCTTATTCAAGGCGATGTTGAGCGCTTTTTCATCCTCAGGCTTCTCAATGTGCACCACAACGCAGTCCACCTCCGTCGCGCCTTCAGCCTTGAGCACTTTGTAGCGCTGGTGACCACCGACAATGTTGCCTGTCACCTCGTTCCAGACGATCGGATCGCAGTACCCGAAGTCATGCAGGCTGCGCTTGATTTTCTCATAGGCAGGATCACCGGGTTGCAGGTCTTTCCGGGGGTTGTATTTCGCGGGTTTCAGCTGGTCAATTGGCAGCCGCCGCATATCCAGGGTCGTATTCATAGGTTCCTCCTTCACCGCCTTCGGGCGGTTTTTTTATTCCCGGGGCTGGGCTGATACCCCCGGCCCCCAATTTGTCGGAAATTCGCGCGTGACTGGGGCGCGGTCGCCGCCAGGCACACTAAGGGATCTGACCACCCCCTCCCTGGGCACAGCCCGGGCGGCGCCGCCAGGCACACTAAGGGATCTGACCACCCCCTCCCTGGGCACAGCCCGGGCGGGCGGCGGCGGGTCGGAGACCCCGGCTGGGTGTGCCCGGGCGGGCGGTTCCTCCCGGCGGCGGGCGGCGGGTCTTCCGGGCGGGCGGTGTGCCCGGGCGGCGGGGTGGCTCCTCCCGGCGGGTGTGCCCGGGCGGTTCCGGGCGGGGTTCTCCGGGCGGGTTTTCGGGCGGCGGGTGTGCCCGGCGGCGGGCGGCGGTTCCGGCGGGCGGGGTGCCCGGGCGGCGAAAAAAAACCGGGTTTTTTCGGTTTTTTCCCGGCGGGCTTCACGCATGTATAAGGAAGCGGCGGGCTCTTTTTTCGAAAAAAAACCGTTGACTTTCCGGCCCGGCAGAGTGATGGATGTGTCCGCCGGGCGGGAAACCGCCCAAAAGGCACAGCCCGGCACCCGGGTCGCCGAGGTGCGGCACGAAGGCGGTTCCTACGACGCTTGGGTGGTCATCGACCGGGAAGGCCGCCGCTGGAAGTGCGTTTCCGACGCCAGCATCGCCGGGAGCCGGGACCAAGGCACAGAGTTCGTCACCCCGGTGTGCCGCTGGGAAGACCTCGAAACGGTGCAGGCCTGCGTTCGGGCCTTGCGGGCGGCAGGGGCACACGCCGACGCCTCCTGCGGCATCCACGTGCACGTCGGGCTGGGGAGCCACACCCCCCGCACCCTGCGGAACTTGGTCAACTTGGTGAACGCCAAGGAAGACCTCCTGACCCAAGCCCTGCAGATTTCCCCCGCCCGGCGAGACCGCTGGTGCCAGCCCGTCGCCCCCGACTTCCTCGCCACCCTGAACCGCCGGAAGCCCACCACCTCCGAAGAGCTCGCCCGGATTTGGTACGACGACCGGAACTGGGAATGGCACGCACACCAGCACTACGACCCCTCCCGGTACCACCTCCTGAACCTCCACGCCGTT
>ONJM01000056.1 GCA_900318145.1 uncultured Eubacteriales bacterium | reverse complement strand
TTCGCGATAATTGTTTCGTCCTTCGACAGATAAGCTTCCGTGTTCTCCGTCACCAGTTTTTCAATCTGTTCCTGCACGGCTGCTTCGGTCTGAGCCAGTATTTCTTCGCTGTTCATCTGAGCTTCCACAGCGGTATCTACCTGCGCGGCCTGTTCCTTTGTCACCAGCCCGCCTTTCAGGGCGGCGGCATACTGTTCGGCAGTCATCTCAAAGCCGGCAGCTTTCAGGACGGCTTCCAGTACCTTGCCCTTTACGGCTTCCTGAACGCCTGCTCTGATCTGGTCTTCATTGGCCGTAACCTGTTTACGGACTTCCTCCGCGACTTTGGCGGAAGCGGCGGCTTTCAGTGTATCGGGTTCAAGCTGTTCAGTCACGCCATCCAGGATTTCAGCATAGTTCTCCGCGGTCAGTGCCGGTACTGTAACACCGGCGTCCGCCAGACCGGAAGCAGCAATCTGGTCATTGGCTGTATTCAGGATCGCGGCAAAAATCTGTTCCGCGCCGCTGTTCAGGGCCTCGTTATTCTTCTCCAGCGTACCCAGCCCGGTATTCAGGGCTGCCGCGCCGTCCGATACCTGCTGCGCCCCTTCCGCCAGCTGTAAAGCGCCGGCATCCAGGTCATTCAATCCTTTGTTCAGTTCATTGATCTTATCAGTGATTTCTTTCGTCTTTCCCTCAGTTGCCGGCAGCTCCGTGCCGTCCTTCAGGGCAGTCAGCAATGCTGTGGCTTCCTTCAGCAGCGTTTCGGGATCACTGTCGCCAACCCGTGCGTTTATCTCACGGCAGACGGCTTCCAGCGGATCGGAGGAGCAGAAAGTCATCATCCAGCCAAGATCCGCGTGATCCGCGTGGAACGTTGCGGAGAAGGATGCCGGCAGCTGCAGGGTAGCGTCCATGTTCGGCACAGCCCAGCCCACCAGAACGGACCGTTCTGCTTCCGTAAGCACAGCCGCGTTTTCCGCTTTCAGGTCCGAAATGCCTTCTTCCGGCAGTGGCAGTACGGAAAGCACCAGTGCGGGTGCCTGTCCCTCCGTCCGGTAGGTTACGGTCAGGACCGCTTCGCCGGTCTTTTCTTTCAGGTCTGACGCGGAGATCTCTTCCCCGTCCAGCGTCAGGGTCACGACCGGCAGCACAGCCGGTGCTTTATCAGAAGTACCCTGATAGATTACGTTCTTTCCGTCCGCCTTCCATGTCAGCGTTTTGCCTTCCAGGGTAAAGGTTTCATTTCCGCCCACGTTCTGAATACCGTTCAGCATGGTGCGGTCAACCAGTTCATCCAGCCCATCCGCGTTTTCCAGGCGGATGCTGTCCGTAATACTGTTCACGGTCCCGTCAGCACCGGCGACTACATAAACCCGTTCGTGCTTCGTATTCTCAGCCAGCGCTCCGGTGCAACCAAGCACCATAACCAGCGCCGTCAGCATCGCGATAATCTTCTTACTCATCATAATCCTTCCTTTCCGATCAGCAGGCAACCTTTTTCATTCCGGCTGTCGTATGAACAATAACTTTATCCATGATCAGCAGCACCGCGGGCAGGAGCAGCAATACCACTGCCACGCTCAGCAGCGCGCCGCGGGCAATCAGCCTGCACATGGAGGAGATAATGGCCACGTTGGAGTACAGGCCCACGCCATAGGTCGCCGCAAAGAAGCCCAGTCCGCTGACCAGCACGCTCTGCGCGGCGGAAGCGACAGCGTCCTGAACCGCTTCTTTTTTATCCTTGCCCGCAAGCCGGTTTTGCTTGTAGCGGGTCGTCAGCAGGATGGCATAGTCCACCGTGGCGCCCAGCTGGATCGTGGAAATCAGGATCGGACCTACAAAAGGCAGCTCCTGTTTCAGGTAATACGGGATGCACAGGTTGGCCGCGATGGCCAGTTCGATCACAGCCACCAGCAGGACAGGCAGCGAGAAGGACCGCTGCACCAGCATGATGATCACAAAGATCGCGATGATCGAAATCAGGCTGACAACCGTGAAGTCCCGGTCCGTGCAGGCAATCAGGTCCTTCGTACAGGGCGCTTCACCGATCAGCATGCCGCCCTTGTCGTACTTTTTCAGGATCCCGTTCAGGCTGTCGATCTGCGCGTTCACTTCATCCGAGGAGATGACATAAGCGCTGTTCACCAGCATCAGCTGATACCTTTCGCCTTTTACCAGGGACAGCACATCCTCCGGCAGGATCGACTCCGGAATCCCGGCGCCCAGCAGGCTGTCGATCCCGATGACGCTTTTCACGCCGTCCACCTGCTGCATTTCCTTCGTCATGTTCCAGACATCCTTCTGGGATACGTCTGCATCGACCAGCAGCAGATGGGTCGTGGACATGTCAAAGGTCTCTTCCAGTTTTTTGTTGGCCTGGATGGATTCCAGCTCAGGCGGCATGACCTTGCTCATATCGTAGTAGACATTCACATTCCGGTATCCGTAGAACGCCGGAATAATCATGACCAGCAGGATCACAGCCAGCACTTTATAGTGTTTCGTAACGAACCGACCGATGCCGCTCACGTCCGGCAGCAGCGGCCTGTGGCTCGTCTTTTCGATTGCGCCATCCAGCGCCCGGATCACACAGGGCAGCAGGGTTACCGTACCCAGGACGCCCAGGACTACACCTTTGCTCATCACAATGCCCAGGTCTTTGCCCAGGGTGAAGCTCATGAAGCAGATACTTACAAACCCGGCGATCGTGGTCAGGGAGGAGCCCAGGATGGAAGTGAAGGTCAGCCGAATGGCGTTCGCCATGGCTTCATCCTTGTCGTCCGTCAGGGCTTTCTGCTCCTTGTAGCTGTGCCACAGGAAAATGGAGTAATCCAGCGTCACGGCCAGCTGCAGCACGGCGGCCACCGCCTTGGTAATATAGCTGATCTCGCCCAGGAAATAATTGCTGCCCATGTTCCACAGAACGGAAACAGCAATACAGAGCAGAAAGATCAGCGGCAGCAGGAACGAGTCCATGGTCAGCATCAGCACAACGGCGCACAGCGCCACGGCAATGGCGACATAGATCGCTTCCTGGTCTTCCACCAGCTGCCGGGTATCGGTCACGACCGCGGAAAGGCCGCTTACAAAGGTCTTTTCACCGGCAACTTTCCGCACCTGGCTGATCGCTTCCATGGTTTCCTCAGAGGAGGAACCTTCATCAAAGAAGACGGCAGAAAGCATACAGTCGCCCTGCTGGAACTTCTCCCGCAGATCATCCGGGATGATCTCCACGGGCAGCGTTCCCTTTGTCAGGGAAGCGTAACCGATCACGGAATCCACATGCGGTATTTCCTTCAGGGCGTTTTCCATATCCGCCTGTTCCTTCAAGCTCATGCCCTCCGTAACCAGCAGGGAAAAAGCGCCCTTGCCGAAATCCTTCAGCAGGATTTCCTGGCCTTGTACAGTCTCCAGGTCCTGCGGCAGGTAATACAGCAGGTCATATTTGGTCTTTGTCCGGACCATGCCCAGCACAGACGGCACCACCAGCGCAATGCACAGGATG
>ONJM01000059.1 GCA_900318145.1 uncultured Eubacteriales bacterium | reverse complement strand
ACGCAGCTGCTGGTTGAGCTGCACGGATGAGGTTGTTATGACGGAAAAAGTATCCCTGTCCCCGGAAGAGCGGGAGGCCCTGAAGCAGGAGCTTTTTGCATCCCTGCACTGCGCCCTGCCGGGCACGGTGGTCTCCTTTGATCCTTCCACCCAGACGGCGGAGATCCGGCCCACGGTGCGCTCCGGCGGCCTCGCGTTTCCGGTGCTTTCGGATGTGCCAGTGTTTATGCCGGTACCTTTTGAGATACGACCGGGAGACGCATGCCTGGTGGTATTTGCGGATATTGATATCGATGCCTGGTTCGATACAGGAATTCCTCAGGAACCAAACTCTACACGACGGCATTCATTGTCCGATGGGTTTGCCTTTGTAGGTTTTAAGAGAGGAGGCGGCTCGTGATCCTTCGTCCTGTGGACGTGTCCGGCGATGTTCTGCCGGTGCTTTCGTCCTCTGCTCTGCTTTTCGGCCCGGAAGCCGTGGCGCAGCTGGTGCAGTACCGACTGTCCCTGCTGGCCGGGGAATGGTGGGAGAATCCGGAAAGGGGATTCCGGATCCTGGAACGGTTCCGGGATTCCTGGATCGTGTCCTCGGACGCGTCCTCCCTGTCTTCGATGATTACTGCCTATATCCGGGAAACGGACGGCGTGCAGGATGTGGCGGACGTCCGGTTCACCGTTTCCGGCAGGCAGTTTTCGTATCGTTGTTCTGTGAGAACAAAGGAAGGATCCGCTGAGGTGGCTTATCAGGCTGAATATCCGTAAAATGCTTTATTGCCCTGAGGACATGGATTTCAGTTCGGGATACTCTTCCGCCGCGGGAAGCGCTGTTGTGTTTTTATCCGAATTCTCAGAACCGGTTCGGCTGTCTTTATCCGCCTCCGGTGAGGACTGCTTTTTATTTTTTCTCCAGCGGCGAAACTTTCTGTACAGAACAAGCCCGAGCAGAATGCCGGTCAGAATACTGCCGGTAAAAACAACAGCGGATCCCGTTCCGGGCCTGTCGGAAACAATCCGGGGATCGACTGCAACGACCGCTTCAGTCCGGGTGCTCCGGGCCGCAAGCGCCTGAATTTTCAGATCGGCCTCATCAAATCCCAGTTCGCTGATCGGATGTCCGCCGAAGAGTCCGGTGGAAGGATCATAGTCGTAGCTGAAGGTTTCCGTGCCGAAGCGTGTGATACTGGCGTATGTTATTTCTCCGAACGGATCGTATTCTATGACCAGATCCGTGTCATAGATCCGTTTCAGCAGGCGCGCGGATTCCATCTCACCCGCCCGGTAATAAACAGCCTTTTCAATGCCGCCGTTCCCCATCGCGTTAAATGCCTGCGAGTAGGTTCTTTCTATGTATTCTGAATAGTTGTTTTCACGGGCGGAGTAAACGAGCACCCAGTCTGTTTCCAGTCCGTTTTTTGATGTGTTGATATATATATGATCGTTCAGGGACAGTTCTCCGCTCCGGATCATCCGGTATGCCTTTTCAGTATCGTCCGCGCCGAGCAGGTTTTCATCCCGGGAGCCGATGGATGTGACCCCTGTGGAATGCCAGTAGTTCAGCGTAAGGACTTCAGGGGTTTCTTCATTGTCGTAGACCAGATTCATCTCCGTCGCGCCGGTGGTGTCAAAGGGATAATCCGTCACAATATGCGGCAGGCCCTCATCGTCAAAATTCACGCTGAAAGTAAAATCCACAGCCATGGGAATATCGGACACATTCGTGTACCCGTAATCGGCTGAAGCTGTTCCGGTAAAGATGACACAAGAAAGCACAAGCGCCAGGACAAGGATTTTAATCTTCTGCATTTCATGGTTTTCCTTTCGTTACGTTGGGTGATCAGGCAAATTGCCTTTATAAAAGAATAATATACCGGCAATTCAGTGTACAGGATAAAATGTGAAAAATAGGCATTTCATATTTTCCGTTTATCCATATCAATTAACGATCCCGGAGGGGTCAAATATGGCATATTTCCCACCGTATATCAATGAAACCGGCATCCATATGCCGACCTATGAGGACCGGCTGGAGGACCTCTGCTCCGCCTACCGGTCCATTTTCGGGCAGGAGGCGGAGCTGACGCCGGCGGTGCCGGACTACCAGCTGCTGTCCGTCTTCGCCAAGGCCCTGGACGATACGTCCGCCTTGGTGCTGGCGGGGTATAACTCCCGGAATCCGGCGTATGCCTCCGGGCAGGCGCTGGACCTGCTCCTGCTGCAGTACGGGATCGTCCGGCAGCCGGGGGAGTCCGACGCGTCCGCCCGCGCCCGGATGAACCTTTCCCTGGCGTCCCGGGGCCTCTTCACCACGGACGCCATGGAAGCCGCCATCCGGGAGGTTCCCGGCGTCACCCATGTGCTGATCCGCGTCAACAGCGGCAGCAGCGCGGTGGACGGGATTCCGGCGCATTCCATCGCGGCGCTTGTGAATAACGGCAGCGCCGGGCCGGTGGCGGAAGCCATCTTCCGGAAGAAACCGCCGGGTATCGGGACGTACGGATCCATCACCCGGCAGGTGAGCGACGGCCGGGGGAATCAGGTCCCAATTTCCTTCTCCCGGCCCACCATGCTTCTGATCCAGATCCATGTGAAGGTCCGGCCCTACGACGGTTTTGACGAAACCGCCGTCCGGACCGCCGTGACAGATGCCCTGATGACTCTCTTCAATACGGAGCTGCAGATCGGGGAGGCGGTGACGATCCCCCGGCTGTACGGGCTCCTGTACCAGGCCGCCGGGGAATACGCCTCCGCCTTTGCCATTACGGACCTCGCCGCATCCGGCTCCTTCGGCGTGGAACGAGAGAAGATCGTACCGGCGTGGAACGAGAAATACTCCCTGAACCAGGTGGTTCTGGAAGTGCTGGAGTGATTGCTTTGGATCATGGTCTTTTTAATGAGGATCCTCTGGAGTTTTATATTTCCCTGTTTCCGGGGTACGCACGGGAGAAGCCGCGCCTGATGGCGCTGGCTTCCGCCGTGCTCCGGCAGGCAGCGGACCTGATCGCCCTGGCGCGGGAAATCGCGCCGGGGTTTTCCTTTGGCGCAGCTGCCGGGGAGCAGCTGGACGCCCTGGGCGCTTCAGCCGGGATTCCCCGGCAGGAAGGCTGGGACGACGAAACGTACCGCGGCGTGCTGCTGCGGAAGCTGAAGCTGTTTTCCTGGGACGGAA
>ONJM01000062.1 GCA_900318145.1 uncultured Eubacteriales bacterium | reverse complement strand
CCGGGAATAGATTTGTTGACTCGCAGATCCAATTTCAATCTATTATTTCAAATCTGTCCGAATAATATATACCGTCTCTTCATCCATACCCTCCGGTTTGAGGTCATATCCGGTATCTGTCAGATGATCCTTTGTCGTCTTCCAGGCGTTCAAAACACCAGTCAGATTCTTTTCCACGAGCGGAAGGAGATTCACGGCCGCACTCTTTTCGGCGGTAAGAATGCTGTCTTTCAGCGTTTTTGTTCCGGTTTCCTGCAGTGTGGACGCGCCGGTTGATACCAGCGTTGCGCCGGCGGAAAGCGTTACTGCAGCGTCAGAAGCCTGGGCCACACCGTCCGTATAATCTTTCAGACCGGTTACAAAAGTGTTCACCTGATCAAGCTTCTCTTTCAGAGCCAGGAGCTGCTCCCGGGCCGCTGCCGCCTGTGCCAGTTTCGCAGTAATCGTTTCGTCCTTCGCCAGATAAGCCTCTGTGTTCTCAGTCACCAGTTTTTCAATCTGTTCCTGTACGGCCGCTTCGGTCTGAGCCAGAATTGCTTCGCTTTTCATCTGAGCTTCCACAGCGGTGTCTACCTGTGCGGCCTGTTCCTTTGACACCAATCCGCCTTTCAGGGCGGCGGCATACTGTTCGGCAGTCATCTCAAACCCGGCAGCCTTCAGAACGGCTTCCAGCACCTTGCCTTTTACGGCCTCCAGAACGCCTGCCTTGATCTGGTCTTCTTTGGCTGCGACCTGTTTCCGGACTTCCTCCGCGATTTTAGCGGAGGCAGCGGCTTTCAGCGTATCGGGATCAAGCTGCGCTATCACACCATCCAGGATTTCGGCATAATTCTCTGCGGTCAGCACCGGTATCGTGATGCCGGCGTCAGCCAGGCCGGAAGCAGCGATCTGGTCATTGGCCGTGTTCAGGATTGCTGCAAAGAGTTGTTCCGCTCCGTTGTTCAGTGTATCATTATTCCCTTTCAGCGCAGCAAGGCCTGTGTCCAGAGCAGCTGAGCCTTCCGCCACCTGCTGCGCGCCTTCTGCCAGTTGTAAAGCGCTGGCATCCAGATCCTTCAATCCTTTATTCAGTTCATTAATCTTACCGACGATTTCTTTCGTCATTCCTTCGGTCTCGGGCAAATCAGCACCGTCATTCAGCGCTGTCAGTAGCGCTGTGACATCCTTCAGCAGCGCTTCAGGATCCATACCGTCGATCCGCGCGTCCAATTCCCTGCAGGCAGCTTCCAGCGGATCGGAGGAGCAGAATGTCATCATCCAGCTAAGATCCGCGTGATCCGCATGGAACACTGCGGAAAAGGATACCGGCAGCTGCAGGGACGGATCCATGTTCGGCACAGCCCATCCTACCAGTACGGACCGTTCCGCTTCCGTAAGCACGGCCGCGTTTTCCGTTTTCAGGTCTGAAATGCCTTCTTCGGGAAGCAGCAGCGCGGAAAGCACCAGTGCGGGTGCCTGCCCTTCTGTCCGGTAAGTTACGGTCAGGACAGCTTCCCCGGTCTTTTCTTTCAGGTCTGCCGCGGAGATCTCCTCCCCGTCCAGCGTCAGGGTCACAACCGGCACTACAGCCGGGGCTTTAGCCGATGCTCCCTGATAGATCACGTTCTTTCCGTTTGCTTTCCAGACGAGTGTTTCGCCTTCCAGGGTAAAGGTTTCATTCCCGCCAACGTTCAGAATGTCTGTCAGCATAGTACGGTCAGTCAGTTCATCCAGCCCGTCCGTGTTCTCCAGGCGGATACTGTCGGTAATGCTTTTCACAGAGCCGTCAGCGCCTGCGACCACATAAACCCTCTCATGCTTCGTATTCTCGGCCAGCGCGCCGGTACATCCGAGTATCATGACCAGCGCTGTCAGCATCGCAATAATCTTCTTACTCATAATGATCCTTCCTTTCCAAATCAGCAGGCAGCTTTTTTCATTCCGGCTGTCGTGTGTACAATGACTTTATCCATGATCAGCAGTACCGCCGGCAGGAGCAGCAATACAACTGCCACGCTCAGCAGCGCGCCGCGGGCAATCAGCCTGCACATGGAGGAGATAATAGCCACGTTGGAATAGAGGCCCACGCCGTAGGTGGCCGCAAAGAAGCCCAGGCCGCTGACCAGCACGCTCTGCGCGGCGGAAGCGACAGCGTCCTGAACCGCTTCTTTTTTATCCTTGCCCGCAAGCCGGTTCTGCTTGTAGCGGGTCGTCATCAGGATGGCGTAGTCCACCGTGGCGCCCAGCTGGATGGTGGAGATCAGGATTGGCCCCACGAAGGGCAGTTCCTGCTTCAGGTAATACGGGATGCACAGATTGGCCGATAATCGAGATCAGGCTGACAACCGTGAAGTCCCGGTCCGTACAGGCAATCAGGTCCTTCGTGCAGGGTGCTTCGCCGATCAGCATGCCGCCCTTGTCATATTTCTTCAGGATTGCGTTCAGGCTGTCGATCTGCGCATTCACTTCATCCGAAGAGATAACGTAAGCGCTGTTCACCAGCATCAGCTGGTACCGGTCTCCTTTTACCAGGGACAGCACGTCCTCCGGCAGGATCGATTCCGGAATCCCGGCGCCCAGCAGGCTGTCAATCCCGATGACGCTTTTCACGCCGTCCACCTGCTGCATTTCTTTCGTCATGTCCCGGACATCCTTCTGGGATACATCCGCGTCGACAAGCAGCAGATGCGTGGTGGACATATCAAAGGTTTCTTCCAGCTTTTTATTGGCCTGGACAGACTCCAGTTCCGGCGGCATGACCTTGCTCATATCGTAGTAGACATTCACATTCCGGTATCCGTAGAACGCCGGGATGATCATAACCAGCAGGATCACAGCCAGCACTTTATAGTGTTTCGTAACGAACCGGCCGATGCCGCTCACATCAGGCAGCAGCGGTTTGTGGCTCGTTTTTTCGATCGCGCCGTCCAGCGCCCGGATCACACAGGGCAGCAGCGTCACCGTGCCAAGCACGCCCAGGATTACGCCCTTGCTCATCACAATGCCCAGGTCTTTGCCCAGGGTGAAACTCATGAAGCAGATGCTCACAAAGCCGGCGATCGTGGTCAGGGAGGAGCCCAGGATGGAAGTGAAGGTCAGCCGGATGGCATTCGCCATGGCTTCATCCTTGTCGTCCGTCAGGGCTTTCTGCTCCTTGTAGCTGTGCCACAGGAAAATGGAATAGTCCAGCGTCACAGCCAGCTGCAGCACGGCAGCCACCGCCTTGGTGATATAGCTGATCTCGCCCAGGAAATAATTGCTGCCCATGTTCCACAGAACGGAAACGGCAATGCAGAGCAGGAAGATCATCGGCAGCAGGAACGAGTCCATTGTCAGCATCAGCACAACGGCGCACAGTGCCACGGCAATGGCGACATAGATCGCTTCCTGGTCCTCCACCAGCTGCCTGGTATCGGTCACGACCGCAGAAAGGCCGCTCACAAAAGTTTTTTCACCGGCAACCTTCCGTACCTGACTGATAGCTTCCATGGTTTCCTCAGAGGAGGAACCTTCATCAAAGAAGACGGCGGAAAGCATACAGTCGCCCCGCTGGAACTTCTCCCGAATATCATCCGGGATGATTTCCACGGGCAGCGTTCCCTTCGTCAGTGAAGCGTACCCGATGACGGAGTCCACATGCGGTATTTCCTTCAGGGCGTTTTCCATATCCGCCTGGTCCTTCAGGTTCATACCCTCCGTAACCAGCAGGGAAAAAGCGCCCTTGCCGAAATCCTTCAGCAGAATCTCCTGGCCCTGGACGGTCTCCAGGTCCTGCGGCAGGTAATACAGCAGGTCATATTTGGTCTTTGTCCGGACCATGCCCAGCACAGACGGCACCACCAGCGCAATGCACAGGATG
>ONJM01000063.1 GCA_900318145.1 uncultured Eubacteriales bacterium | reverse complement strand
CCAGGTCTCCGGATGCTTTTCCGTGGGCCCTTCCGCCATCACTTCTACCGTCTGCCCCACCAAACGCTTATTGATACACAGGGACTGCCGGTTCTGCACGTCCATCAGCTTCTGCAGTCTGGCGTGCTTCACCTCATCCGGAATCTGATCCTGCATCCGGGCGGCCGGAGTGCCGCTGCGTTTGGAATAAATAAAGGTAAAAGCGGAATCAAAGCCCACATCTTCCACCAGACTGCAGGTCTCGGCAAAATCCTCATCCGTTTCGCCGGGAAGCCTGGGGAATGTATTTACGTATCGTCTTCACCAATGCAAGGAACCGTTCCCGTGTGTAACCCCGGTTCATGGCTTTTAAGATCCGGCTGCTGCCGCTCTGAAGCGCCACATGGAAATGCTCACACAGATGCGTCCCCTGCGCCACCGTTCGGATTACTTCTTCCGACATATCCCGGGGATGGCTGGTCATAAAATGGACCCGCTCCACGCCGGGCACCTGATCTACCGCTTTCAGCAACGCGGCAAACGGCTCTGCCTTTAATGTTTCGGTAAAACCTTCTCCCACCGCGCTGCTGACGGACAGCAGTTTTTCTTCTTCATGGTTCCGCAAAAAATCCTTGCCGTAGGAATCCACATTCTGCCCCAAGAGGGTGATTTCCTTATAACCGGCCGCCACGGCAGATCGCACTTCTTCTAAAATATTCTCAATGCTGCGGCTCCGTTCCCGGCCCCGTACGTACGGCACGATGCAGTACGTACAGAAATTATTACAGCCGTACATGATGGGGATCCAGGCGCTGAAGCCGCTCTCCCGCACGCGCTGTCCTTCAAACTCACTGCTCTGTACTTCCAGACTGGTGAACACGCCTTTTTTGCGTTCTTCCAGATAATCCTGCAAAATCTGTTTGAAAGAATTTACATACGAAGTGCCTAACAGCAGATCGATCTGGGGATATTTTTTCACAAGCGCCGCGCCGTCCTTCTGCGCCATGCAGCCCGCCACACAGATAATCTGCCCCGGATGTTGGGCCTTCACACGTTTCAGTTCGCCGATTTTTCCCAGAATCTTAAGTTCCGCGCTTTCCCGGATGCAGCAGGTATTCACCAGGATCACGTCGGCCCGGACTAACTCTTCCGTGCGCGCGTAACCCAGTTCCTCCAGCTGTCCCGCATAATGCTCCGCGTCGCTTTCGTTCATCTGGCAGCCGTAATTTAAAATGGAATAATATTTTTCTTTTCTCATTTCAAAAATCCGTTGATAATCTGTTCTTCCGCCTGCTCCTGGGTAAGTCCCAGGGTCATCAGCTTGATGATCTGTTCCCCGGCAATCTTGCCGATGGCCGCTTCATGTACCAGGGCCGCGTCCACATTGTTGGCATCCAGCTGGGGAATCGCCAGCACCCGGGCCTTGTCCATGATGATGGCGTCGCACTCCGTGTGCCCTTTGCAGGCCGCGTTGCCGGTAATGCGGGAAGAAAACTCCTGGAAGGACTCTTCCCTTGCCACGGAGCGGGACACCACATCTGCCGCCGCGCCGTCTCCGTTCAGATAGGTTTCATAAATGCTTTTGGCTTTCTGGTTCCCATGGGTCATGAGCCGTTCCCTGACCACCAGGGACGCATTGGCCGCCAGTTCCGCTTTCGTGGTGCGGACCGTGGAATCCACGCCCTTGATCTGCACCATTTCCATTTCCATGGAACTGCCTTCTTCCAGATAGGCTTCCGTCACCGGGTTCAGAATGCGTTTGCCCCGGCCGTCCCCTTCTCCGTAATGCTTTTCCACATATTTTACTTTGCTGTTTTTGCCCACAAAGAATCGGTGCACGCCGTCATGCTCGGAATCCTGCACGCCGCAGTTATGGATGCCGCAGCCTGCTACGATGACTACATCACAGTCTTCACCGATATAAAAATCGTTATAAACCGTTTCTTTCAGTCCGCTGTCACTGAGTACAACCGGAATATGTACGCTTTCCTTTTTCGTACCCGGTTTGATGCGGATATCGATGCCGCTCACATCCGCCTTGGAAACAATGTCAATGTTCGCTGTCGTGTTCCGGGCCGCCAGCTTGCTGTTAGCCCGGATATTATACGCGCCGGTAGGCACCGTATGGAGATCCGCAATCTCCGCCAGGAGTCGTTTCTGAATTGCATCAATCACAGTTCGCACCTCCCCGTTTCAGGCAGCCGCATACGCCAACTGCGTCACTTGTCCCCAACAGTTCCGGAAGAATTTCTTCCCGGGGGCCGTGCTTTGTGACCTGTCCGTTGGCCAGCACTACGATCTCATCGGCAATCTGCAGGATCCGTTCCTGATGGGAGATAATCAGAATGGAACGGGTATTGGCCGTGCGCATCCGTTCAAACACACTGATCAGATTCTGGAAGCTCCACAGGTCGATGCCCGCTTCCGGCTCGTCGAAAATAGCCAGTTGGGTTCCCCGGGCCAGCACGGTAGCGATTTCTATCCGCTTTAACTCTCCGCCGGAAAGAGAGGCGTTCACTTCCCGGTTGATATAATCCCGGGCGCACAGTCCCACTTCCGATAAAAATTCACAGCAGGCGCTGAC